>NZ_JBYRJB020000005.1:0-450170 GCF_058349865.2 Microbacterium altimontanum
CGACACCGTCCTCGAACTCAGCGCATAACCCCTCAGATCGAAGGACACCGCGCTACACCACTACTCGGGACTTGACCTGATGCGGTCGTAGGGAGCATAAGGACCACCGGTGTGGAGGAACCTGAAGGCGTCGAATGCTGCCTTCTTCGACGGCCATGTGAAGGATGGAAGGTTTACTGGGATCGCCACGGCGGTATCTCCTCGTTACGTGTGTTTGGTCAGAAGTTAGCGGGATGAGCTGTTCGATTGGTGCTGGATGCGGGATCGGGGTCGACTCCAGCTCGACCTGGAGCGGCCGTGCGATCTCAGTAGACCCAGCGATCGGCGAGCCCCCGTCGCAGCGCACGGAGTCGGCCGATTGGTGTGCGCGCCGCGCGCCGCCGCTGCCGGATCATCTCCTCAGCATGGGCATGTCCCGTCGCGATCGGAACGCGCGCGTCGCCTACGGCGAGAGCCGCCTCCCACAGGCACGACGGCGCGGAGGCATCATCGAGGTGCTCGAGGATCTGCGGTCCGTAGTGGTAGCAGAGTGGGCCGGGCACGCCTCGGCCACCCGGCGCTACGGTCAGACTCACGAGCTGGGTCAGAAGAAGTGCGCTGACCATCGCGGAAAGCGTCGCAACGTTCTGACCAGCGCGTTCCACGTCGATCCCGGACCGGCGAACATACTCGGGGTCGTCAAGCAGCCCCTCGCGGTCGAGTGTCACTCGGGCTAGCTTCAGTTGGCGCGTGCAGACCATGCACGGCTCACCCGGCACGAGGGTATGCGCACGAGCGGTCGCCCGAGAGAAGGTCCCGTCATCAGCGACCTCGATGTTGATGCCACCGTCGATGACCGGAATGAGATCCGTGTAGGCGATCTGGTTCAGCACCGCTCGTGGCCAGGGTCTGTCCACGCACGAGAAGACGATGTCGTAGTCCAGCGCGACTAGCAGCCCATCCGGGTCGCAGATCGACATCTCGTGCTGGCGGACGTCCGGTTGGGCTGCGGTCGCCTGTGCCTGGAGCAGACGTGCCGCGACCTCGACCTTCGCGACTTTGTCGCTGGCGTCCCGGCGGCGGGCACCGATCATGCGGTCGAGATTGCGGTGTTCTACGGCGTCGAAGTCCATCACCCCGACGGTGCGTATCCCGGACGCGGCGAGCCGCTGTGCGACGTCCAGGCCCACGCTGCCTGTGCCCACCACCAGCACGCGGAGTCGGGCAAGGTCTGCCTGCACAACCGGACCCCATGCGCTCACCGTTCGAATCTGCGCGGATGTTGTGGGTGGTGCCGGGAGAAGCAGCGGATTGAAGGAGGGAGCGAACGACGTCCCAGCCACGCGCACGGACTCGACGTCGACTACTCGCGTCCGCGAGAACCAGAACCGTGCCGACCATACATTGCCGGCCCCTCCCCAAGTCATCCCGATCACCGGGAGTCGGGTCGCGGTGTTTCCGAGCCCCGCGTAGCCTGACTCGGTCACTCGGTCAGTCTTACTCATCGATTGCCACACCGTCCCGCGAGGGTGGGAATGCAGCAGCACCAGTCCCTCCCCGGCGGCGGCGGCTTCCTCGGTGACCCGCATCACATAGTCGGAAGTGAATGAGGCGTTCCCGTGCACATGGCGTTCTCCGGGCCGCGGCGGAAATACGCGCTTCAGCAGAGCCGTGGTGCGTTCCCGCCCCGTCGATGGAGCGTAGGTCGCGAGGACTACGTCCTCTTGTCCATCCGGTCGGTCCAGATGCGCTCTGAGTGCGTCGGCGATCACTGCCGGCATCGCGACGGAGTAGCGCCGCTCGCTCATCCAGACGCTCCCGCCAGGGTGGCCCGCACGTGTCCGAGCCACGCGCGTCCGGGCTCGGTCACGCGCTCCCACCGTTCGATCTGGCGTGAGTGTCGCGTCCATCCCGGCTGCGTATCCCTCTGATCGGGGTGCACCTGCGGGAGGATCACCGACGATGGGAAGTGCACCCAGTGAGGCGGGATCAGCGGCCAAGACCCCAGCTCGTTCATTGCAACCGCACTTTCGAGTACCTCCCCCTCCCGCAGTCCGCTTGGCGCCCGAACGGGGAACACGACCCAGGACTCGACCACACGCGCCGAGACTCCCCATTCGGCGAGGCCGGCAACGAACCCCCGTACTCCCTGCAGCCGCGCCTCCATCAGGCGACCGGCCCTTCCTGCTTCACGGATTCGAACTCGTCACCGTTCTCGACCTTCACGATCTGGCGGTCCTTGAACCGCTTCAGCGTGCCGTTGCGCTTGATCTGCGCCAGGTCATACTCGGCCGGATCCAGGCCAGCGAGCAGCAGCAATGCGCCCGCTTCCCAGTCGTCGTCGCTCACCGTGTACGGCGTCGAGTCGATCGTGATCTTCATCTCCTGGCCCTTCTTGTTACCCGCCACGGCGAGGTCCTGCTGCGTTGTCATCAGACGCTCCTTGCTGGTAGTCGTTTCTCGTATTCACGTCATCACCTTAGGGGTGATACACTGATACTAGCAGATGGATGGACGAAGATCCCAGGGTCGCCACCAACATCGGTTATGGTGGCGGTATCAGTTCAGGGGTGAAGAGCGGAATGCACGTTGCGACTAGAGTTCGGGGACGATGCGTTGGAACGCCTCGCGTATGAGGCCGACTCCACCGCAGGCGGCTGGTCTATGCACGTCGTGCGCCGCTTCCGGCGCGCTCTTCAGATGATCGATGCAGCGATCCGCCCTGAAGATCTTGAGGCGCTGCTGAGCCTGCGTGTTCGGCCCACGGTCGTGAACGGGACGCGCGGCGCGACACTCCGGATCGACGATGCGCACCAGCTGCGTATCTCCTACCTGGACCCGGATGGAACACCCACCGCAATCATCGAAGCGGTCGAAAAGCAGTGAGGAGGAGCACCATGGAAAAGCACTTGGCCGACCGGGTTCCACCCGGCGAGATTCTCGCGGACGAGCTGGAGGCGCGACACTGGTCTCAGACCGAGTTCGCCGAGATCCTCGGCCGCCCCACTCAATTCGTCTCCGAGATCATCTCGGGGAAGAAGGAGATCACCCGCGAGTCAGCCGCTCAGATCGCCGCGGCGCTCGGATCATCACCGGAGTTCTGGCTGAATCTGCAGAATCAATACCTGCTGTCCCGCCAAGCACAGGACACCGAGACCCAGAAGCAGTTGCACAATGTGCGGCTACGGGCCCAACTGAACCAGCTGGCGCCAATCGCCGTGCTCCGCAAACGCGGCTACCTCACCGCCGACAGTCTTGATGGGCTTGAGCTCGAGATCCGGGAGCTCTTCGAGATTAGTTCCATCGACGAAGAGCCCGTCTTCGCTGCCGCTGCTCGACGTTCCAATCCTGACATGCCGCTTACCCCCACCCAAAAGGCGTGGCTTGCGGTCGCTCGTCGACAGGCACGCGCTATGACCGTCGCCCCGCTCGATCTTGATGCGGCCGCCGAGCGCGCGAAAGGTCTCGCCCGCACATTGCGGGACGTCTCGGCGTTTGCTGAACTCGCGACCCTGTTCGCCAATGTTGGGGTTCGGCTCGTCTACGTCGAGGCGTTCCCTGGCAGCAAGATGAACGGCGCCACCTTCCTCTTGGACGACGACGCAACGCAGCCCGTGATCGCAATCTCCGGGCGAGGAAAGCGCCTCGATAAGGTCCTCTTTACGCTGCTGCACGAACTCGCACACCTCGTCCGGGGCGATGTGCGTCCCGGCGGAACGATCCTGATTGATGACGGCGACGCACATACCTTGGGCGACGAAAGCGCGACCAACGAGCTTGCTGGGAACTGGGCCGTCCCCGGCGGACTGCCCACCCCTCCCCGCCCAATCCGCCAGAGCTGGGTATCGGAACAGGCGAACCGGCTTGGTGTTCACGACATTGTCGTCGTCGGCTTCCTTCAACACCATCGTCAACTCGATTGGCGCACGCAGCTCGTCAAGGGGGCACCATCAGTCACTGATGAGCTCGCTAAGTGGGCGGTAGTTTGACAGATCGATTGCACCTCCATGCCGTCCGCCACGACGTCACCCCGATGACCAGCAAGACCCCCGAAGGACCCACCCGATGACGGCACGGCTCACCCTCTCCGAGCTCCAGCAGTACCTCGCGCAGGCCGCCGACGCCGGCAGCGCGGCCTCGGCAAACTCACCCCCATAGAGTTTGAGATGATCTACAAGGACGCAGAAGCGGCCTGATCACCCCAAACCCCGACTGTCAACAAGACTCGGGGCAGACCCCTCTGAGAGACCTGGGTCAATGATCTTGAGCGCAGCGACGCCGCGGTCGTCTGCGATCTTGAAGGTGCAGGCGAAGCCGCCAGTTCCTAAATGGGAGATTTCTGTCGCCTGAGGAAGTAGCGCACGAGCAACTCTCTCAAGCAGTGATCGATTAGCAGGCATCCAAGTCCTCACCTCGTCTTCGAGCGCGTTGCTCAACCCATTCGCCGATGTAGCTGAGGCTAGTTGGCAGTGCTGCCATGTGACTGCCATCTGGCGGTGGATTTTGCCAAATTCACGCGGAACCTACACTCCTACTGGAAGTCGCCCACCGGGGCCATGTCGGTGAAGCGCGAGAAGTGGCCCTGGAACGCGATCTCGATCGTCGCGGTCGGACCGTTGCGGTGCTTCGCCACGATGAGGTCGGCCTCGCCGGGACGGGTGTCCTTGTCGTAGACCGAGTCGCGGTGCAGCAGGATCACCATGTCGGCATCCTGCTCGATCGAGCCCGATTCACGCAGGTCCGACACCTGCGGCTTCTTGTCCTGCCGCTGCTCCGATCCACGGTTCAGCTGCGACAGCGCCACCACCGGCACCTGCAGCTCCTTCGCCAGGAGCTTCAGAGCACGCGAGAACTCGCTGACCTCCTGCTGACGCGATTCGACCTTCTTGCCCGACGACATGAGCTGCAAGTAGTCGATGACCACCATCTTCAGCCCGACCCGCTGCTTGAGCCGCCGGCACTTCGCGCGGATCTCGACGAGTGTCATGTTGGGGCTGTCGTCGATGTAGAGCGGCGCATCGTTGATCCGCCCACGGGTCGCCGCCACCGTCGTCCAGTCGCGCGAGTCAAGCGTGCCCTTGCGCATGTTCTGCAGCGGGATCGCGCCCTCGGCCGACAGCAGGCGCATTGCGATCTCGCTGCGGCCCATCTCGAGCGAGAAGAAGATCGCCGGCATGTTGTGCTTGATCGCCGCGGCCCGCGCGAAGTCGAGCGCGAGCGTGGAGTTGTGCGTCGGGATCATCGACTCGCCGGCGAGATACAGGTGGTCGTCGTTGTCGACCTGAACGCACCGCACTGGCACGCTGACGACCGGGCGGACCGCCTTCACGTACCGACGGCCGATGCGCACCGCGGTCGAAGGACGCTCCTGCGCGTGCAGAACGCGCTTGCGCTCGAGCCGGAAGACATCGTCGGTCGTCGAGAAGTTGAGGGTGTAGTACGTCGACGACGCATCCGTCCGGCCCGCGACCTGCTTCGTCGTCCGTCCGCACCGGTACCCCAGGCTGACGATCAGCTCGTACACGGTATCGGCGAGACGCTTGTTCGTCACCGCGAACTGGCAGGAGCCGACGCCCCTGACCACCGTGCCATCGGTATCCATCAGCCCCGCGAGCAGACTTCGGCGCTGGCTCTCCGAGGCGCGGAGGTACGACAGCGGTACGTGCTTGTCGCCCAGCACGCCGAGGGTTCGAAGCAGCGCCGTGAAGGATCCGTGCTCACGATGGCACCGCGCGCAGCGCTGCGCCTCACCGGAGTACCGCTCTCCGCAGTCCGGACACGTGAGCCGTTCCGGGTGGGCGCCCTTGTTCTTCGGCCCGCACACGCGCCCGCACGTGCGGACATGCGGATGGCGTGCCGTGAACTCGGTCCCGCACACCTCGCAGTTGCGGACGAGAAGCGGCCGGGTCTGCAGCTTCAGTGCGTACAGCATGTTCCCTTGGGCTTCCGCGCGGATGCCCGCTCCCGCGATGAGGGACGGAATCTCCGCGCTCTCACTCGTCAGCCGCGCACCGGCATTGTGGCCGTCACCGAGCCAGGCGCCGAGAACGTAGGGCGGAATGGGAAGATCGGCCTCCGGTGTCTGCAGGGGAGCCGCGTTCCGCACCGAGTGATTGGCACGCTCGTCGGCGCCGACGGTGAGAGTCTGGAGGATCTGCTCCGTCGTGACGATTCCGGAACCGCCAGAGCCCCGGCGGGTGGCACGCGTCTCCGTCACCCACTGATGCTGTGCGTCGGCGATGATCGTCGAGCCGTCCGAGAACTCCACCTCGTAGCAAGGCCGATCCACCATCACCTCGGTCGCTGCCACGACGCGGGTCGGGCGACCGTCGGCGCCATAGAGATCGTCGCCGACCTGCACGTCGCCCATGGTCGTCCACCCCGTGGGCGTCGGGAGAGGCGTGTCCAGCGCAAGCGCCTTGCCCATAGCGGGCCGCGCCGCGACAACGATCATCTGACCGCCGTGCAGACCGTTCGTCAGCTCGTCGAGCTCGCGGAACCCGGTCGGGATGCCGGTCATCTGCCCGTCGCGGCCACGCGCCGCCTCGATCTCGTCGACGGCGGCGTCGACGGCGATCGTCAGCGGCACGTAGTCCTCGGTGGCGTCGGCGCCGGTGACGCCGTAGATCTCCGCCTGCGCGTTGTTCACCAGGTCGAGCGCCTCGCCCTGACCCGAGTAGCCCATCTGCACGATGCGGGTGCCGGCCTCTACGAGGCGACGGAGCAGCGCGCGCTCCGACACGATCGAGGCGTAATACCCCGCGTTCGCGGCGGTCGGCACGATCGACGTGAGGGTGTGCAGGTAGTCGGCTCCGCCGGCCCGCTGCAGGTCGCCGGTCTTGATCAGCTCGTCCGTGACGGTGATGACATCGGTCGGCTCACCATGCGAGTAGAGATTGAGGATCGCCTCGAAGATGAGCTCGTGCTTCGGCACGTAGAAGTCGGCGCCGCGCAGACTCTCGATCACGTCGGCGACGGCATCCTTCGACAGCAGCATGCCCCCGAGGGCGCTCTGCTCGGCCAGCACATCGTGCGGCGGGGTGCGCTCGTGCTCACGGGGCGCGCCCATCCGCTCTTCGGAGATGTCGGTGATCGACACGACGTCGTCCTCCTCAGGTTGCTTCGGGCACGCAGGGATACGGTTCACGGGCGAGCAGACGATGACGGCGGGGCCCGCTGATCCGAGCAGACCACGGGCTTCCGACATCCGCCTGACGCACGGGCGCGTCGTCCCCCGGATGGACCAGAGCCCACGCTAGGGAGCGGGTTGGGACGCTGCAAATCGCCCTGTGGATAACTGTGTGGACAGCATGGGAAAAACGCCGATACAGCTGTGTACAGAGCCTGTGGAGAACACCTGTGTAATTCGGGCTCCTGAACTTTTTTAAGGCGCCTCACCTCGTGTTTTCATTTTCACATCCTGTGGATGGAACTCTGATTGAAGTGCCGGTTTAAGGTTGCGCAGCGGGCCGGAGTTATGCACAGTGCTGGGCGGATCGCAAGTCCGAATGTCGCTTCAGCGCGCGGAAGCTGAGTGAGCGCTGGACACGTGGAGATGGTCGGAGTATGGTCGGCAGTCCAGGCGCCTTCACAACGTGCACCACGTGTGCACGGAACGTTCCACTCCAGGGGGAGGTGAGTGTGGACATTCCGTCAAGGGCCCGGCGAGCGCTGTTGCTCGCCGCCGCAGGGGTGGGCTTCGCGCTCGCCTGGATGGCGCTCGTCGTCGTCCTCGGCTGGGGCGCGCACGGCGCGCACGCCGACACTCGAGCGGACGACGAAGGTGCCGCGCAGTCTTCGGCCACGAACGTGCTCGGATCGGTGCTGCACTCCACCGGCACGGTGGTGTCAACGGCGACCGATGCCGTCGACCATGCCGTCACGTCGGTCACTCATGCGGTCGCCGGCACCACGAAGACCGCTGAGAAGGCGGTCGCGAAACTTCCCGTCGCGCGGAATGTCGTGAAGAAGGTGACGGATGCCTCGGCCGCCGTCACCCGCCCGGTCGAAAAGGCCGCTCGTCAGGGGGTGGTGAAGAAGACGACCGCTCCGGTCACGTCGCTCGTCACCCAGGTGACGCACGCCGTCGCTCCCGTCGTGAAGGGTGTGGAGGAGGTGCCGGTCGTCGGGGCGGTGGTGAAGCCGCTCGATGTGAACGGCACGCTCGGCGCCGTCACGTCGACCGTCTCCGGTGCCGTCGCGGACGTCTCACGCTCTGTCCACACCGCCGTGGGCGGCACCGTCGACGCGATCACACTGCCGGTCCGGCCGGCCGATCCCACTCCCGGCACGCACTCTGTGCCCGGTGAGCAGGCGTACCCCTCTCCGGATCCGGTGGGCACCGGCGCTCCGCTCGGCGATGCTCCGACCGCCACAGCGGGCGAGAGGGCCGCTGTCAGCCCTGCTCCGGCGAGCTCCGCCGCCACGGTCATCGAAACCGAAGCGTGGCTGGCGCAAGCATTCGCTGACGTCGCGCGCACCGCTCTGGCCGGCGCCACCGCGTCCATCGTCTCCGCATCCGCCCACGCGCCGGCATGGACCGCATCGCCTGCGCTCGGCACCGCGCCCGGCGTGCTCGCCCCGTCGGGCGCATTGTTCTCCGCATCCTCCGGGGCCGGCCCGGCTGCTGCCGCGCTGCTCGTCGGCGGTTTCTTCTTCGCGCACCGTGCCTGGGCGCGACGAGGACGACCCGACGACGACGCCACGCCACCGGCGCCCCTCTTCGCCACTGACGTCTCCCCCGACTGATCGGGACTCGGCCGTGCCTTCGCACGGCAGACGTTCCGGCGCGCGCTGCGCGTCGACATCCGATCACGTCCGAGGAGGACTCTCTCATGCACACGTTCGTCAAGCGCGCCCTGCTGGGCACGCTTCTGGCCGGCGGCATCACGCTCGTCGGCGCCACGGTCGCCAATGCGGCCGAAACCTCGGGGGACGACGGCCTGCTGTCGGGTACCCAGGGGCTCATCTCGGTCGACGCACCGGTGACGGTCGCCGACAACGCTGTCTCGCTCGTCGGCAACTCGACCGGTTCGGGATCGGGCTCCGCCGAAGAGCCCGCAGCGACCGCACCCGCGCCCGCCGCATCCACGTCGGGCACCGATGCTGCCGCATCCGGCTCCCAGGCCGTCGTCACGGTGAACGTGCCGATCACGGTGGAGGGACTCTCCGTCGCGGCCGTTGGCGATTCGACGACGACGTCCGCGAATCCCACAGAGTCCGCGGACCCATCGGTGCCTGCACCGTCGTCGGCGTCAGCCACCACCTCGGGTTCAGACGGGACCGCGAGCGGCAGCCAGGTCGTCGCGCCGGTGCGCGCGCCGATCACGGTCTCCGGCAACGCCGTGTCGGCGCTCGGCGGCAGCACGTCCGACAAGCCGGCTGAGACGACGGATGCCTCGGCCACCCCGAGCGGCTCGTCGACAGGTGCGACCACGGAGGGCGTCGACGGCGTGTTGAGCGGCACCCAGGCCGTCGCGCCCGTCGCGGCTCCGATCACGGTCGGCGGCAACGCCATCTCGCTGCTCGGCGACAGCAGTGCCACGGGGGTCGCATCGACGGGGACGACCCAGAGCGGAGCGACGACCGACAGCGGTACGCCGGCGGCGACCACCGACGGCGGCGACGCAATTGCCAGCGGCACGCAAGTCGTCGCGCCAGTCGCGGCTCCGGCGACGGTCGACGGCAACGCCATCTCGCTGCTCGGCGACAGCACCTCCAGCACCACAGGAACAGCGGAGGCAGCCGAAACCGGCACGACAGACAACGCCGCGACGACCACCGACGGTACTGATGCAGTCGCCGGCGGCACGCAGGTCGTGGCGCCCGTCGGGGCTCCGGTGACGCTCGGTGGCAACGCCGTCTCCGTTCTCGGCGACAGCTCGTCGGCGGGCACGACAGGTGCCGCCGCATCCGCTCCCGCGACATCGTCCCCCGAGACCACCACCGGTGGCAGCGACGGCGTCCTGAGCGGCAGCCAGGTCGTCGCGCCCGTCACGGCTCCGGTCACGGCCGGTGGCAACGCGATCTCCCTGCTGGGCGTCAGCTCCGCCGAGAGCACCGCCTCGCTGGCGTCGATGCCTGGTACCACCGGTACGGTGCCGGCCACGACGGACGGCACCGATGCGATCGCGGGCGGCACCCAGGTGGCGGCTCCGGTCACCGCGCCGATCACCGGCACGGGCAACGCCATCTCGGTCGTCGGCGACAGCCGGACCGCGGGTGCAACCGGTGCGCCGACAGCCCCCGTGTCCACTTCCGGCGCGATCAGGACCGGCCGTCTGGCCGGCCTCCTCGGCGGTTCGCAGATCGCCCTGCCGATGTCGGCGCCCATCACGCTCGCCGGCAACGCGGTGTCGGTCGTCGGCGACACGGCCGTGACGGACCCCGGCACAACCGATCCCGGCACACCCGGCACCACCGACCCCGGCACACCCGGCCCGGACGAGCCCGGCACACCGGGCACCACCGACCCCGGCACACCCGGCACCGCCGACCCGGGCACACCGGGTGCGGACGAGCCCGGTGCCACGACAACCGACGGCGAAACCCCGTCGGCCACGGTGATCGGCGCTGCCACGGCTGTCGGGAGTGCCTCTGCAGCCGTCACCGGTGAGCTCGCCGAGACGGGCGGGTCGTTCCCCTACGCGGCGCTGCTCGTCGGCGCCGTTCTCATCGTCCTCGGCATGGTTCCCATGCTGAGGCGTCGCGCGGCGTGATCCGACGGGCGCGTCCCCAGCGCGCCCGCACACCGCGCCCGGTGCATCCCCAGTGCGCCGGTACGAGGTGCCGCAGCCTGTGCACAGGGCGCAGGCTGCGGCATCCGTCGTGCCCGGAGTCTCACGGGCCGTGCTCGCTGAGAAGGGACGTAGGGGCACCCTCGATGCGCGCATTCCGTTCCCACATCGGCGCGAACCCGATCAGCAGGGCCACTTGCGCGGCGACCAGGTATCCGACGAGGACCGCGGTGCCGGCCAGCGGCGCCCAGACGACGCGCCGCCGCAACGCCGCAAGAACGATGGCGGATGTCACGGCGACGACGAACGAGCCGCTGATCGCCCACGGCAGCCCCGCATACGCGAAGGAGATGAAGCCCTCACGGCAGTCGCCCTCGCAGCCCGCGACGCTCAACCCTTGGATGATGAGCCAGTAGGAGCCGAAGATCGCGATGATCGGCATGGCGACCCACAGCACGACCGCCACGCCGGCGAAGGATCTGGGTGGTCTCGGTATGCCGCCTCTGCAGGGCCATCGGACATGCACTCATCATCCAGTCTGGTCAGACTAAAATTCTGGAGATCGCTCCATTGTGGACGAGACCGCTTCTGATCGGTGGAGCCGGGGCCGTCCGGGCTCCACCGGAAGAGCGGAAGGGGGTGGGTGATGCGTGCCATGCAGCACTGTCAGAACTCGCGGGGGTCTTCGAGGCGAGCTGGGGCCGCCATCCATTCGACTGCCGGGTCCCGCCCGATCCGCTGAGGAGCAGCACATGCCGAACGCCACGACAATCGCCGCCACGATCCGCGCGGACGGCTCCGCGACGCTCGAGATCGACGGCCAGAGCGAGACGGTCGGCACGACCCGCCGTGAAGACGCGCGTCGCGAGATCGTGCACCGCGCGAGCCGCCACGCGGCGCAGCTCGGATCTCCGGTTCTCGTCGCGGTGACCGAGCCCGACGAGGCCGTCCAGCTGCTGGTCGCGGCAGACGGCTCCGTCACGGTGGTGGAGCAGCCCCAGCCGATCCCCGGCGTACCGCAGCCGATGCCCGCAACGTCAGGGCAGGCGGATGCGTCGGCCCGGCCGGCCGCGCCATCCGAGACGCCCGAACCGGAGTCGGCGACGGGGTCGCCCGCGCCGGCGGCCGGGACGGTGTCGACGCCGCTGGTGGACGCCGGTGACGTCCCCGCGCCCGGTCGCCCGGTGCCCGCAGCCTCTGCACCCGCGCCGGGTGTGGCGGGCGCCGGTCGGACGCCGGTACCTGCGAGCGCGGCCCCGGCGCCGGTTCCGGTTCCGGGAGGCGCAGGTCGAGCCCCGGCACCGATGGCCGGGACTCCGACTCCGGCACCGGTTCCGGCGGGCGGGGCGGCCGCACCGGTCCCCGCGAGTACGCCCGCCGCTGAGACTCGGGTGCCGGCCGGCGCGGCCGGACCCCGGACCGAGATCCACCCCTCGGCCGAGGCTGCCGAGCCGCTCCGCCGCCGCGAGCGCCCGTCGTTCCTCCAGCACGAGCAGGAGGAACGTCCCGCTGCGAAGGGCTGGCGCGGCGCGCTGGTCCGGGCGGGAATCCGCGTGCCCCCGAGCGCCCGCGAGCGGGCCGAGCGCGCTGACCTGCACGCCGTGTCGCAGCATTGGCCGGGGCCGCGCACGATCGCAGTGGTCAACGGCAAGGGCGGCGCGGGCAAGACGCCCACCTCGATCAACCTCGCTGCGGTCTTCGCCCGGCACGGCGGCGCCGGCGTGCTCGCGTGGGACAACAACCAGACCCGCGGCACGCTGGGCTGGCGTACCGAGCAGGGCCCGCACGATGCGACACTGCTCGAGCTCCTCCCCGAGACCGGGCGGCTTCTCGGCACGAGCGCGCAGTCAGCGGATCTCGCGCGCTTCGTCCACCACCAGACCGCCGACAAGTTCGACGTGCTGCGCTCCAAGCCGGCCGTGCTCGCCAGCGAGCAGCGGATCACCGCCGCCGACGTGTCGAGCATCCATTCCGTCGCCGCGAAGTACTACCGGCTCATCGTCATCGACTCCGGCAACGACGAGACCGACCCGCTGTGGCTGCAGATGATCGACCACGCCGACCAGCTCGTGGTCGCGACGACCACCCGCGACGACCACGCCGAGGCAGGCGCTCTGCTCCTCGAGGGCCTCGCCGAGCGGGATGAGCGGTCGGCCCGGCTCGCCGAGAACGCCGTCGCCGTCGTCACGCAGGCCGATTCGAAGGCGACGGATGCCGACATCCGCCACGTCGCCGACGGGTTCAGCGAGATCGCCCGGGAGGTCGTGACGATCCCCTTCGATCCGGCGCTCGTCGACGGCATCATCACCTACGAGGCGCTGCGTCCCGACACCCGGCGCGCCTGGCTCGCCGCCGCCGCGGCGATCGCGCGCGGCCTGTAGCGGATGCGTCGGCGCCGACGCATCCGTCTTCACCATGACCGCGCCAGGTCGCGGCATCCGCCCCATCGATCGATGGCGCGGACGCCGAATACAGGCGCAGATGCGTGACCGCGGGCGCATGAGCAGCCGGGCGCTACACCTCTCCGCTGATGCGCCACGGTTTTCCTGCCGCATCAGCGGGAAAGTGGCGCCCTCCGGAAGAACGTGCCGCATCAGCGGGAAAGTGGCGCCCGATGCCGACGCGAAGGGCCGCCGACCCGGAGGTCGACGGCCCGTGCGGCGGTTGCTGCCTTACTTGGCGGCGACCACCTGCAGCGTGATCACGGCGGTCAGCTCGTCGCGCAGACGAACGGTCGCCTCGTGCTCACCGGTGGCCTTGATCGGCGAGGTGATGTGGATCTTGCGCTTGTCGAGCTCACCCAGACCCGCGGCCTTGACCGCATCGGCGATGTCGCCGGTCTTGACGGCACCGAACAAGCGGCCTTCGGCGCCGGCCTTGACGGTCAGCTTGACCTTGTTCGACTCGAGGGCGTCCTTGAGGGCCACGGCCTCTTCGTGGTCGTGGATCGCGCGGGCGTCACGGGCGGCGCGGATCGACGCCACCTGCTTCTCGCCACCGCGGCTCCATGCCACAGCGAAGCCCTGGGGGATGAGGTAGTTGCGGGCGTACCCGTTCTTGACCTCGACCACGTCACCGGCGCTTCCGAGCCCGGCGACCTCATTCGTGAGAATCAGCTTTGCCATTGCGGTGCTCCTTAGCGGCCGGCGCCGGCGTAGGGCAGGAGCGCCATCTCGCGCGCGTTCTTGATCGCGCGGGCGATGAGGCGCTGCTCCTGCACGGAGACACCGGTGATACGACGGGCGCGGATCTTGCCGCGCTCCGAGATGAACTTGCGAAGGGTGGCGACGTCCTTGTAGTCAATGACGCCGACACGGATCGACTTCGCGGGAGCGGCGTTCTTCGCGCCCTTCCGCGGCTTGCGGCGGTCGCCGCTCGACTTTCCAGCCATGTTGTTTCCTTAGATCAGATGAGTTCTTGTGAGGGATGCCTCGGCCTGGCGCAGACTCGCTCGCTTGAGGCTTCGACTCGCTCGCGCTTCGCGCGGGCTCGCTCAGCCTTGAGTCGATCTCGCGTCAAGGTCGCTTCGCGACCGTGACCCGAGCCGACTCAGAACGGCGTGTCGTCGCCGTAGTTGCCGGGCGCCGCCCAGGCGTCGGCGCCGGAGTTCGACCCGGGGGTCGACCACGGCTCTTCCGAGACCTGCTGCTGCCGCGGAGCTCCGCCGCCCGATGAGGCCGCGCGAGTGACCTGGGCGGTCGCGTAGCGCAGCGAGGGGCCGATCTCGTCGACCTCCAGCTCGATCGAGGTGCGGTTGTTGCCCTCGCGGTCCTGGTAGGAGCGCTGCTTCAGGCGACCGGTCGCGATGACGCGGGAGCCCTTGGTCAGCGATCCGGCGACGTGCTCGGCGAACTCGCGCCACACGCTGGCACGGAGGAACAGTGCTTCGCCGTCCTTCCACTCGTTCGCCTGGCGGTCGAACGTGCGCGGCGTCGATGCGATCGTGAAGTTCGCGACGGGCAGACCCGACTGCGTGTAGCGCAGCTCCGGGTCGGCCGTGAGGTTTCCCACCACGGTGATGATCGTTTCGCCGGCCATCGTCGTTACGCCTTCGCCGGAGCAGCGGCCTTGCGGGCCGCCTTCGCCTCGGAGCGCTTCTTCTCGGCGGCCACCTGAGCGATGGCCTCTTCGGCGCGCAGGATCTTGGTGCGCATGATCAGCTCGTTCAGCTTGAGCTGACGGTCGAGCTCCTGCGTCGCCTCGCTCGTGGCGGTGAAGTCGACGACGGCGTATATGCCCTCGGTCTTCTTCTGGATCTCGTACGCCAGACGGCGACGGCCCCAGATGTCCACGTTCTCGATCGTTCCCTCAGCGTCGGTGATGACCTTGAGGAACTTGTCCAGGTGCGTTGCGACCTGGCGCTCATCGATCTCAGGGTTCAGGATGACCATGAGTTCGTACTGGTGCGTCACTTACCCACCTCCTTCGGACTAGCGGCTCGCGGGTATCTCCCGTGAGCAGGAGGGTGTGGTGCACGTCATCCGGCATGCGTGCACGCCAGACAACCTTGACAGTCTATCGGATGCCGCCATCCTGGTCGAACTGCAGCGACGGCTCATCGGCGACCGAGAGCGAGAGCACCGCGGTCTCCACGATGTCCTGCTTCTCCAGGTCGCGCTCGATCTCGCGCAGCCGCAGGGCGACGTCGTGCTCGCGGGCGTCGCCGGCGAGATCGACCTCGGCGACGACGAACAGCCGGTTCGGGCCGACGTACTCCAGGTGCAGGTAGGTGAGGCGCTCGATCTCGGGCATGCTGAGCAGCGCGGCGCCCGCCCGCGCGCGGACGCGGGACGACACCGTCGTGCCGACGAGGAAGCGCATGTTCCGCTGGATGAGCATCACCGCGACGATCCCGAGCAGGAGCCCGACCAGGATGGACCCGACGGCATCCCACACGGCGTCGCCCGTGAGCTGATGCACCCCGATCGAACCCGCCGCGATGACGAGGCCGATGAGGGCGGCCCCGTCCTCGAAGAACACCGCCCGCAGGGTCGTGTCGCTCGTGTCGAGCACGAAGTCCCACGTCGACGCTCCGCGCTCGCGTGCGAGGCGGCGCGACCGGGTGAACGCCTGGATGAACGAGAGGCCCTCGAGGATGAAAGCGACGCCGAGGACGATGTACGCGATCGCAGGATCCTCGACCGGCTCGGCCGCCGTGAGCTCTTGCACGCCGTGCATGATCGACACGATCGCGCCGGCGGTGAAGATGCCGAACGCGGCGATCATCGACCAGACGAAAGCGCTGCGGCCGTAGCCGAGCGGATGCCGCTCGTCCTTCGGTCGCGCCCCGCGGCGGTCGGCGATGAGCAGGAAGACCTCGTTGCCGGCGTCGGCCCACGAGTGCGCCGCCTCTGCGACCATCGAGGCCGACGTCGTCAGCACCGCCGCGACCGTCTTCGCAATCGCGACGAGGACGTTGGCGAGGAACGCGATGATCACCGTCACGCCGCCAGGCTACGCCGGGCTGAGGGCACGCGCGCGGCGGCCTGTTGTGAGACTCGGTACGGCGCGTGTCACAGGAGGTGCGGCCGGTACGGTTGTGCCCATGGAGTGGACAGCGGATGTCGCAGCCGGCGACTGGCTGCGTGAGCGCATCGACGACCCCTGGCGGTACACGATGCACGACGTCGTGCCGCGTGGCTTCGCCGCCTACGCGCGGGTGTTCCACCCGGCCATGCGCGAACGGCCGGTCGGCCGAACATGGCCTCACGACGACGACCGCGATGGCTGGGAGGCCTTCTCGGCACGTCCCCCCGAGATCGACACCGAGCAGATCGGCTGGGGCGAGGTGGCGACGGCCTTCGGCACGATGATGCACCCGCTCGCACAGTGGCAGCGGCTGGTCGGGAAGGACGATCCCTACGGCGGCGGCGGGTCGGCGCGTGACGCGGACGGCTGGCGGTACTCGGACCCCCAGCAGGGGCAGTTGGGCGCCGAGACGCTCGCGGCACTCGCCGGCGTGCTCACCACTCACACGACGACGCCGAACTCCGGTTATGCAGCGGTATGGGAGGGCTGGGGAGGGCTCACCGGTGGAATGGGGTACGGCCCGTCACGCACGTTCATCACGCTCAGCGATGATGCCGATGCGGAGCCCCGCCACGCTGAGTTCCTCGCTCACACGGGCCGCGACGTGTTCAACGATGTGTTCCGAAAACCCACCTGGCAGCCGGGCGTTCTTTCAGACGAGATCTCTCGAGGGTCGCGTCTGAGCCTGCCGGGGCGCGACTACGTCCTGTTCCGCGGTGGTGCGCGGGAGTTCACCGATCCGCATTGGAGCCAGTCGGTCCCCTGGTTCGACCAGGCGGGTTACGAGAAGCACGGGTGGGTGCCGCCCACCGAATCGCCCAACCTCGTCTGGCCCGACGACCACGCCTGGGTCATGGTGAGCGAGATCGACTGGGACTCGACGATCGTCGCCGGCAGCGAGGAGCTGGTCGCCGCGATCGTCGCGGACCCGCGTCTCGAGGCGTCCGCGATCCCCGCCGACGCGCACCTCAGCTGCGACGGCGACGAGGTGAACCGATGAGCCAGGCCACCGCATCCTTCGACGCCCTCACAGCGCCCGTCGACAAGCGCGCGGCGCGCGCCTTCTGGAAGACCGTGCGACCCACCGGCTCGACGGCCACGCAGATCATCGGCGGCGTCTTCGTCGTGCTGTTCGCAGTCGTCTTCCTCGGCGTGGGAACCCAGGTCATCGCCGGCTTCTTCAGCGCGGGCGTCCACATCGGCGGTGGCATGGGAGTGCTGTTCCTCCTCGTGCCGCTCGTGTTCCTCGCGGCGATCGTCGCCGGCCTCGTCGCGGTGCTCCGCAGCGTCTTCGGGGCAGGCAGTGCGGTGCGCGCCTACCGGCTGGATCAGTTCGCGCGGGCGAACGGCATGACGTACGACGTCGGCGTGAAGGATCCCCAGCTGCCCGGGATGGTGTTCCAGCAGGGCCACTCCCGCCACTCCTCGAACCTCGTGCGGGGCCGACAGCCGCGCTTCGTCGAGTTCGGCAACTACACGTACAAGACCGGGTCGGGCAAGAGCGAGGCGACCCACCGCTGGGGGTACGTCGCGATCAAGCTGGACGTGCCGCTGCCGAACATCGTGCTCGACGCCACCAGCAACAACGGCCTGTTCGGGTCGAACCTGCCGGAGCGGTTCGCGCGGGCCCAGCGCCTGCCGCTCGAGGGCGACTTCGATCGGCACTTCTCTCTGTTCTGCCCGGCGGGCTACGAGCAGGATGCGCTGTACCTGTTCACGCCCGACATCATGGCGCGGTTCATCGACCACGCCGCGGCGCTCGATGTCGAGATCGTCGACGACTGGCTGTTCCTCTACGCCCAGCGCGACCTGTCGACCCTCGATCCCGCGACGTGGCGCTGGCTGTTCGCGACGGTCGGGGCGATCCTCGACAAGCTCGCGCAGTGGGCGCGCTGGCGCGACGACCGGTTGACGACGGATGCGTCGGCCGCCGCCTCCGCCGGGGTCGTCGCCCCGTCCGCCACAGCCGTCAGCGCCGCGCCGGCGCATCCGTTCGCCCCTCCAGCGGCCCTGCTCAGGCCTCCACCTCCGCCGGGCGTCGCTCCCGAGGGGCGCCGGCTGCGCCGCAGCACATCGGTGGTGGCGATCGTCGGCGTCGTGCTGTTCGGGATCGCCTGGATCGTGCTCTCCACTTGGATGCGGCTGTGAGCCTCAGCCGCCGGTGGAGCGGCGCGTGACGCCCATGAGACGGGCGATGCCGCGCTGCAGCACGCCGGTCAGGAACAGCAGGAACAGCGCGAAGTAATTGACAGCGGGAAGCAGGATCGCGACCGCGAGCGACGCGGCGAACAGGATCGCCATCGCGATGTCGACGGCCATGCCGCGCCGCAGCATCGTGTCGTCGATGGAGTGCAGTGTCGGGTCGCGGTGCAGCACGACCCGCTGGAGCAGGGCGAGCAGGCTCGTCGCGATCATCGTGCCGATGTAGACGACCTTCACGAGCGCCTCGTCGTTCGACATCACCGCCGTCAGCGCGGTCGCGACCGGCATCCATACGATCGTGAGAAGCCACGCGATGCAGACCCAGAGCAATGCATTCGAGACGCGCTCGACGCGTGAGAAAAGGTGATGCTGGTTGACCCAGAAGCTCGCGATCACGGCGAAGCTGATGACGAAGCTGATGAGCTGCCACTGGTGATCGTCGATCCAGGCCCACGTGCCTTCCTGTGCCGTGCCGGCGTCGCCGACGCTGTCCATCAGCGGCAGGATGAGCAGGGTCATCGCGATCGCGACGACGGCGTCGATGAACGCCTTGGCGCGCTCGGCGCCGAAGATCCGCAGCCGGGCGTCGTCGTTCGTCACGGTGCGATGCTATCGACACCGGCCGCCGCGCGGAGGTGCGGCGCGGCCGGGCCCCTCGACTCGCTTCGCGGTTCCTGAGCGAGGAGCGCAGCGACGAGTCGAAGGGCGCCCAGGGACCTGACGGTGTCCGGGGCTGCGTCGCTCAGGGACCCGAGAGTGTCAGGTCCCTGAGCGAGGGGCGCAGCCCCGAGTCGAAGGGCCGCCTCCGGTCACTTGCCGGCGGTCGCCTTGTCGTAGGCGCGCATCGCGGCGGCCTGGGCGTCCTTCAGCGCCTGGTCGGCCGACTTCTGTCCCAGCAGCGCCTGCGTGACGGCGTTCGTCAGCTCGGTGTTGATGGTCTGCCCGGCCGGCGACGACCCGAACGTCGTGCCGTAGTCGACGACGTCGTAGTAGGTGCTGATCACCTGGTCGAAGTCCTTGTTGCCGGAGGGCTTCACCCACTTGTCGCGGATCGCCTTGTCAGACTCGGGCGAGCCGGTGAACAGGCCGGTGTTCACGCCGCCGTCCTTCTCCCGGGTCTGGGCCCGGGCCTCGCCCGCTGCCATCCACGCCTCCGGCGAGGTGAGCGCGTTCATCCACGCGCACGCCGCCGACGGGTTCTTCGCCCCCGTGGGGATGACGAACGCCGAGCCGCCGGCCGCCGAGAACGGCTTGCCGTCGGAGCCGCGGAACGGCACCGCCCGGATGTCGATCTTGTCCATGTACGGCGCGAGCACGTTCGGGTACCACTGGGCGTTGACCTGCGCACCGACCTGGTTCTTCACGAATTGGTTGTTGTCCCCGAACGTGTCGAACGAGTCGGTGAAGCTCTTCACCTTCGCGAATCCGCCCTGCGCGTCGACGATCTTCTTGAGCAGTTCGACGCCGGCGACGTTGCTCGCGTCGTCGAGCGTCGGCTTGCCCGTGTCATCGGCGAGCGTGCCGCCCTGGCTGAGCACCCACAGCTGCGGCTGCCCAGTGGCGACGGGGTCGAACCCGAGGGTGGTGGGGTTGCCGCCCGACGACTTGTACATCTTGCCGATCGCGGCGAGCAGCACGTCGGGCTTCGACGTGTCGATCTGATCGGGCGTGACACCCGCGGCATCCAGCACCTTCATGTTCACGATGATCGCCGGCGGCTGGTAGAACTGCGGCACGGCCCAGGTCTTGCCGTCGTACTTCACATCGTCGACGACCGACTGGTACCACCGCTTGGAGGGGTCGACCTTCTGGGCGTCGAAGCACGCGTCGAGCGGCTCGATGAGCCCCTGCGCCGCGTACTGCGGAACGAACTGCCGGTCCATCTGCACGACGTCGGGCACGTTGCCGGAGGCCATCCGCGTGGTGAACTTCTGGGCGTCGAAGGATGTCGCGTCGAGGTCGACCGTCACGCCCTTGAGCTGACCGGCGGCGTAGTCGAGGCGGGCCTTGCCCACGTCGTCGGCGTTGTCGAAGGCCCACGCCTTGAGGGTCCCTGCGGGCTTCGCGCTGAAGTCGGTCCCGTTGTCGTTGCCCCCGCCCCCGCCTCCTCCGCCCGAACCGCAGGCGGTGAGAGCGAGCAGGCCGACGCCGATGGCGGCGACGGCGGTGATGCGCTTGCGCATGTCGTTCTCCGTTTCTCCCGGCGGCGCCGGGCTTGTGCTAACCCTTTGTTCCGGTCGTCGCGATGCCCTGCACGAAGTACCGCTGGCCGAAGGCGAACAGGATCAGCATCGGCAAGGTCACCAGCAGGGCCGCCACCATGACGTACTGGTAGTCGCCGTGCCCGCCCGCGGTGGGGCTGTACTTCGTCATCGCGTACGCGATGCCCAGCGGCGCCGTGAAGTCGGACGGCGACCCCGCGTTCAGGTAGATGAGGGCGGCCTGCAGGTTGTTCCAGCTGGCCTGGAACTCGAACAGGAACACGATGATGAACGAGGGAATCGACAGCGGCATCGCGATGCGCCAGAACTGCGCCCACGCTCCCGCGCCGTCGAGCTTCGCCGCATCGAACAGGTCGCTCGGCAACCCCAGGAAGAACTGCCGCTGCAGGAAGATGTAGAACGCCGATCCGAACAGGTTCATCCCCCACAGCGGGACCCAGGTGCCGAGCATCCCGAGGTCCTTCCAGATGAGGTAGATCGGGATCATCGTGACGGCGCCCGGCAGCATCATCGTGGCGAGCACGAGCCCGAACAGCACCTGCCGGCCGGGGAAGCGGAACCGCGCGAACCCGAACGCGACGATCGAGCTCGAGACGGCGACGGCGACGGCGGCGAGCAGCGCGATCGAGATGCTGTTGAACAGCCAGCTCATCAGCGGCAGCTGATTCCACACCTCGACGTAGTTCTGCGGCTGGAACGTCTTCGGGATGAGCCGGTTGTCGAACACCTCGCCGCGGGGCTTGAGGCTCGCCGCGATGAGCCACACGAACGGATACAGGAACAGGCACGTGACCGCGAGCGCCACGACGATGAGGATGAAGCGCCCGAGGAACGTCTGCGGTCGCCAGATCCGTCGCACCCTGCGCTGCGGAGCGGCCAGCACCGCCGCTTCGGCCTCGGCGGGTGCTGCGACTCCGATCGTCTGCTGCGTGACGGCCATCACCGGCTCCCCTCGTAGTAGACGAACCGATTCCCGACCTTCGTCTGGATGAGCGAGATGATCAGGATGATGACGAACAGCAGCCACGCCATCGCCGCAGCGAACCCGAAGTCGAACTGGCGGAACGCCTGCTGGAAGAGGTAGATCGCGTAGAACAGCGACGAGTCGGGCGAGCTGTTCGTCTGGTCGCGCCAGAACAGCACGTACGCCTGGTCGAACACCTGGAACGCCGCGATCGACAGCACGATGACGTTGAAGAACATCGCGCCGGAAATCATCGGCAGGGTGATCGAGAAGAACTTGCGGATGGGCCCGGCGCCGTCGAGGGAGGCCACCTCGTACAGCTCGGCGCCGACGTTCTTCAGCGCGGCGAGGAAGATCACCATCGTTCCGCCGACGGTCCACAGTGTCATGAGCACGATGCTGGGCTTGACCCACGCCGGGTCGACGAGCCACTGCGGACCCTGGATGCCGAACAGCCTGAGGAACTCGTTCACCGCGCCGGAGTTGCCGTTCAGCAGCAGGAAGAAGACGGATGCGGTGGCCACCGCCGGCGTCATCTTCGGCAGGTAGTACACGGTGCGGAAGAACCCGGAGCCGCGCGTGATGCGGTCGAGCACGAGCGCCAGGCCGAGGGCGACGAGGATCTCGGCGGGCACCGCCAGCACGGCGTAGAACAGAGTGTTGCCGAGCGAGAGGGCGACCTTGGGGTCTTGGAACAGCTCGGCGTAGTTCGAGAAGCCGGCCGGGGTGGCGCGTCCGTTGGCGAGGTTGTAGTTCGTGAAGGAGATGTAGAGGCTGTAGATCATCGCGCCGGCGGTGAACACGAGGAACCCGATGATCCAGGGCGAGATGAAGAGGTACCCGGTCAGGGCCTCGCGCCTGCGCTGATTCATCCGCGTCCCCTCTCGGGTTCTCCGGCTTCCGCTTCTAGGGCCGAGGATAGGGTCCCGGCGTCGCCGACGCTAGAGCCGCGAGGGCACTGTGGGAAAGGGGCAGACAGAAGCGCTTCTCTGTGCTATTCCTCCCCGCGAACCCCGCGGAACGCGGGCCACGACGTGAGGTCGGTTAGGCTCGCGGGCGGAAGGGAGCCGGCGATGCCCGATCTGCAGGAGGCCCGCGCGACGCGCGAGTGGGTCAGCGAGGCGGTGCGCCGCGTCGAGGCAGACGCGAACCGCTCGTCCGACACGCACCTGCTCACGGTGCCGCTGCCCGCCGAGTGGGGCATCGAGCTGTACCTCAAGGACGAGTCGACGCATCCGACCGGGAGCCTCAAGCACCGCCTCGCGCGCTCGCTGTTCCTCTACGGCCTGTGCAACGGGTGGATCGTCGAGGGAACGACGATCGTCGAGGCGTCGAGCGGCTCGACGGCGGTGTCGGAGGCGTACTTCGCGCGCATGCTCGGGCTGCCGTTCGTCGCGGTCATCCCGAAGACCACGACACAGGAGAAGATCGCGCTCATCGAGTTCTACGGCGGGCGGTGCCACTTCGTCGACGACCCCGCGACCGTGTATACCGAGGCGGCGCGCATCGCTGCCGAGTCGGGGGGCCACTACCTCGACCAGTTCACGTTCGCGGAGCGGGCCACGGACTGGCGCGGCAACAACAACATCGCGGAGTCGATCTTCGAGCAGCTCGCCAAGGAGCGGCATCCCGTTCCGCGCTGGATCGTCGTGGGTGCGGGCACCGGTGGCACGAGCGCGACGATCGGCCGGTACCTGCGGTATCAGCGGCATCCCACCCAGCTGTGTGTGGCCGATCCGGAGAACTCCGCGTTCCTCGACGCGTGGGCGACGGGCGACCTGTCGGTGACGACGGATGCGCCGAGCCGCATCGAGGGGATCGGCCGGTCGCGCGTGGAGCCGAGCTTCCTGCCGCAGATCGTCGACCACATGGTGCGGGTTCCGGATGCCGCATCCATCGCCGCGATGCGCTTCATCGCGGCGCGCACCGGGTATCGGGCGGGCGCGTCGACCGGCACGAATCTGTGGGCGGCGTTCGGCCTGATCGCCGACATGCGGGCGGCGGGCGAGACCGGCAGCGTCGTCACGCTCCTGTGCGACTCGGCCGACCGCTACCGCAACACCTACTGCAACGACGCCTGGCTGGCCGAGCGCGGCATCGACATCGCCGGCCCTGCCGCCGCCCTCGACCGCTTCATCGCGACCGGCGCCCGCCCCGCCTGACCCGCGTCAGTTCGGCGCGTGTGCGCCCCGGCCTCCCCTCCGTCGACTTCACATGAAATCGCCCGTTGCACATCGAACCGGCGTCGGGTTGATGTGGGATCGGCGACTTCATGTGAAAGCGAAGAGCTGACGCGAGGTCGTACGACTTCGCCGAAGGAACATCATCCTGCGTGCAGAATGATGTGCGCTCGGCGAGATCGTACGATTTCGACGAAGGAGCGGGGGGCGAACGGACGCGTCGAGGGGGCCGCGCCGCGGAGGTCAGCGGGCCTCGGTGTCGGCGGCTTCCGCCGCCTCCCACGCGGCCCGGCGCGCAGCCTGCTGGTCGGGGTCGGGCACCGGGATCGACGCGAGCAGCCGGCGCGTGTAGTCGTCCTGCGGATCGCCGAGCATCTGCGCCGTGGTGCCCTGCTCGCGGATCGTGCCGTGCCGCAGCACGACGATCCGGTCGGCCACCTCGTCGATCACGGCGAGATCGTGGCTGATGAACAGGCACGCGAAGCCGAGCTCGGCCTGCAGCTCGGCGAACAGCTCGAGCACCCGCGCCTGAACCGACACGTCGAGAGCGCTCGTCGGCTCGTCGGCGATGAGCAGCTTCGGCCGCAGCGCGATCGCCCGTGCGAGCGACGCGCGCTGCCGCTGGCCGCCGCTGAGCTCGTGCGGATACCGGTCGCCGAACGACCGCGGCAGGTGCACGGCGTCGAGCAGATCGTCGACGCGAGCGCGGGCGGCACGCGGATTCGCGGCCCGGCCGTGCACGACGAGCGGCTCGGCGATGCACTCCGCGATCGTGAGCAGCGGATTGAAGCTCGTCGCCGGGTCCTGGAACACGAATCCGACATCGGGCCGCAGCTTCTTCAGCGACCGCATCGAGGTGCCGCGCATCTCGTGCCCGAGCACCTTCAGCGATCCACCCACGACCTGCGTGAGCCCGACGATCGCGCGGCCGATCGTGGTCTTCCCCGACCCCGATTCGCCGACGAGCCCCACCACCTCGCCGGGCGCGATCCAGAAGTCGACGCCCTTGACCGCCACGACGCCGGCGCGCCCGAAGCGACCCGGGTAGGCGATCTGCAGATCCTTCGCAACCACCGGCGAACCCTCGGGCGGCGACGACGGCGGGACGAGCCCCGCCGGCTGTGTGGCGCTCTTTCCCCGTCCGACATGCGGAACCGCGGCGAGGAGCTTCTTCGTGTACTCCTCGCGCGGGTCGGCGAACAGCTCCCGCGCGGGCGCCTGCTCGACGATGTCGCCCTGGTACATCACGACCACCCGGTCGGCGAGGTCCGCGACGACGCCCATATTGTGCGTGATCAGCACGACGGTCGCGCCGAACTCGTCGCGGGCGGTGCGCAGCAGGTCGAGGATCTCGGCCTGCACCGTCACGTCGAGCGCCGTGGTCGGCTCGTCGGCGATGATCAGCCCCGCGTCGAGCACGAGTGCCATCGCGATGACGATCCGCTGCTTCTGCCCGCCGGAGAACTGGTGCGGGTAGTCGTTGACGCGGTGTTCGGGATCGGGGATGCCGACGCGGCGCATGATGTCGATCGCCCGCTCGCGCGCCTCGCGCTTGGAGATGCGGTGGTGCGCGCGCAGCCCCTCGGCGATCTGGAACCCGACCGTGAACACCGGGTTCAGCGCCGTCGACGGCTCCTGGAACACCATGGCCGCGTCGCGTCCGCGCATCGCCCGCAGCTGCGCGTGGCTCGCGTGCACGACGTCGGTGTCGCCGCCCTCCCGCCCGCGGATGATCAGGGCGCCCTGGAGCGTGGCGGTCTCGGGCAGCAGTCCGAGCAGGGCGTTCGCCGTCACGGTCTTGCCCGAGCCCGACTCGCCCACGATGGCGAGCACCTCGCCGGCGTGCGCCTCGAGGGAGATGCCGTTCACGGCGACGACGGGGTCTCCGTCGGTGGCGAACGTGACCTTCAGATCGCGGATGGATGCCGCATCCCGCGTCTCGAAGTCGCGTGCGCCCACGTCGCTGACCGGTGCGCTCATCGCTCGGCTCCCTTCACCTGCGCGTCGAGCCCGCGGACGTCCTCCTCGAGCGCCGCGGAACCGAGAGGCTCCGAGCCGGGGACGCCGGCACCGAGGTCCTCGGGCCCCGCCGCAGCGGCGTCCTTCGCGACCGCGCGGCGGCGGCGGCGCAGCCGCGGGTCGCTGAGGTCGTTGAGGCTCTCGCCGACGAGGGTGATGCCGAGCACCACGAGCACGATGGCGACGCCCGGGGGAATGGCCGTCCACCAGATGTGGCTCGTGACATCCGAGACCGAGCGCGAGAGGTCGTAGCCCCACTCGCTCGCCGCCGTGGCCTCGATGCCGAAGCCGAGGAAGCCCAGACCCGCGAGGGTCAGTACCGCCTCCGACGCGTTCAGCGTGACGACGACCGGCACCGAGCGCGTCGCGTTGCGCAGCACGTGACGGATGAGGATGCGCAGCGTGGGCACGCCGATGACCTTCGCCGACTCGACGAAGGGCTCGGCCTTCACGCGCACGACCTCGCTGCGCACGACGCGGAAGTACTGCGGCACGAACACCACCGTGATCGAGATCGCGGCGGCGAGGATCCCGCCCCACAGCGTCGACTGTCCGTGGCTGATGACGATCGCCATCACGATCGCGAGCAGCAGCGACGGGAACGCGTAGATCGCGTCGGCGATGACGACGAGGATGCGGTCGAGCCAGCCGCCGAAGTAGCCCGACAGCAGCCCGATGAAGATGCCGATGAAGATCGAGAAGACGATGGCGCAGACGATCACCAGCAGCGCTGTCTGGGCACCCCAGATGGTGCGCGAGAGCACGTCGAATCCGCTGACGGTGGTGCCGAGCAGGTTCTGTGCGCTCGGGGGCTGCAGCGTGCCGAAGTCGGCGCCGGCATCCGTCGTCCGCTGGGCATAGCCGTACGGGGCGAGCCAGGGAGCGAGCACCGCCACGATCACGAACAGGCCGGTGAGCACGAGGCCCACCACGAGCATCGCGCGCTGCCAGCCGATGCTGTGCTTGAGGTGCGAGACGACCGGGATGCGGTCGCTCAGCGGCCGCGGTGCCGTCTCGACGCGTGCGGGCAGCGTGCCGGTCGGCATCGGGTCGAGGGCACCCGTGGGGGTGGGGTCCTGGACGGTCATCTCAGTACCTCACTCGCGGGTCGATCACGACGGCGATGACGTCGACGACGAAGTTCGCGACGGCCACGACGACGGCGATCATGATGACGATGCCCTGCACGGCGACGAAGTCGCGGGATTTGAGGTAGTCGGCCAGCATGAAGCCGAGGCCCTTCCACTCGAACGACGTCTCGGTCAGCACCGCACCCGCCAGCAGGGCCGCGATCTGCAGGCCCATGAGCGTCACGACCGGGATGAGCGCCGGCCGGTAGGCGTGCTTGGTGAGGAGCCGGTACTCGCCGACGCCGCGCGAGCGGGCGGATGTCACGTACTGGGCGCCGAGCGTGCCGATGACGTTGATGCGCACCAGCCGGAGGAAGATGCCGGCCGTGAGGATGCCGAGGGCGAGTCCCGGCAGCACCGCATGCCAGAGCACGTCGGCCACCGCATCCGGATCTCCGAGGCGCATCGCATCGATGAGGTAGATGCCGGTGGGGTGGTCGATCGTCTGCAGCATGAGCTCGGTGCGCGTGCTGGCCCGGCCCGAGACCGGCAGGATGTTGAACTGCACCGCGAACACGAGCTTGAGCAGGATCGCGAGGAAGAAGATCGGGGTGGCGTAGCCGAGGATCGCGCCGACCCTCAGCACGGCGTCCTGCCAGCGGTCGCGCTTGTAGGCGGCGATGAGGCCGAACGGGATGCCGAGCACGAACGCGACGATCAGGGCGTAGAACGCGAGCTCGAGGGTCGCCGACCCGTACTGCAGCAGGATCTCGGTCACCGGCCGGTGGTCGGTGAGGGTCGTCCCGAAGTCGCCACGGAACACGCCGGCGAGGTAGTCGAAGTACTGGACGATGAGCGGCCGGTCGTACCCGGCCTCGTGGATGCGCTCGGCGAGCTGCGCGGGCGGCAGCTTGCCGCCGAGGGCGGCGGTGATGGGATCGCCCGTGAGCCGCATCAGGAAGAACACCGTCGTCACGAGGATGAAGACGGTCGGGATGATCAGCAGCAGGCGGACGAGGATGAACCGCCACAGCCCGCCGCTGGAAGCGCGGACGGGTTTGGCGGCGAGGTCGGCGTCTTCGACGACGGTGGTCATGCGTGAACCTTACTCATGGCGCACACGGTCGTTGAGCGAGGCTCGTCTGCGCTCCTCGCTCAACGACCGGGAGTGCTACTTGTGCAGCGGTGCGTAGCGGAACTTGAACGAGGCGTCGAGGGTCGTGCCCTGAACGTCCTTGCCCACGATCGCGACCTGGGTGCCCTGCAGGTACGGCAGGGTGGACAGGTCCTTGGCCACGAGGTCCTGCACCTGACCGATCTCCTTGGCACGCGCGTCGGCGTCGGTCTCGGTCTGCTCCTTCGCGATCAGCGCCTGCACGTCGGCGTTGTCGTAGTGGTTCGCGAGGAAGTTGTCCTTCGTGAAGAACGGCGTGAGGTAGTTGTCCGCGTCGGAGAAGTCGGGGAACCATCCCAGCTGGTACATCGGGTAGACGTCGGCGGTGCGGTCCTTCGAGTACTGCACCCACTCGGTCTGCGCGAGGTTGACCTTGAACAGACCGCCCTGCTCGAGCTGCGTCTTGATCGCGGCGTACTCGTCGCCCGACGACGGACCGTAGTGGTCGCCGTTGTACTGCAGGTTCAGGGTGACCGGGGTCTTCACGCCGGCCGCCTCGAGACGCTGCTTGGCCTTGTCGGCCGAGGGGCCGCCGTTGCCATCGCCGTACAGTCCCTTCAGCGCGGTGTTGGCGCCGGTCATGCCGTCCGCCACATACGAGTAGAGGGGCGTGTAGGTGTCCTTGTAGACGTCGGTCGCGAGCTTCTGCCGGTCGATGAGGTCTGCCATCGCCTGCCGGACGGCGAGCGCCTTGGCCGGGTCGGCGTCGGGCG
This sequence comes from Microbacterium altimontanum, assembly GCF_058349865.2. Taxonomy (NCBI): domain Bacteria; kingdom Bacillati; phylum Actinomycetota; class Actinomycetes; order Micrococcales; family Microbacteriaceae; genus Microbacterium; species Microbacterium altimontanum. Next base: position 28,789 of record NZ_JBYRJB020000005.1, read on the forward strand.
TCTTCGCTCCGAACGGCATCGTGTTGAAGTTGAACACGATGTAACGGATCTCACCGCCCGGGCCCTTCACGATCTGCACCTTGTCGTTCTTCGACAGGTCGTCGACGTCGGTGGCCGAGAGGCTGCGGAAGGCCACGTCGATGTCGCCGTTGCCGATCGCGAGCTTCAGGTTCGACGCATCCGCGTAGTACTTGGCGGTGACGTCGCTGTTCTCCGGGGCGCCGAGCTCGCCCTGGTAGTCCTTGTTGGGCTTGTAGTTGATCAGCTCGTTGACCTTGTAGGAGCTGATCACGTACTGGCCCGCGAACGCCTTGCCCTTGACGATGTCATCGTCGGGCGTCACCTTGTCGGCGGCGAAGACCTCTTCGTCGATGATCGGGCCGGCGGGGCTCGAGAGCACCTGCGGCCAGGTCTGGTCGTTCGGGTTCTTCAGGTGGAACACGACCGTCGTGTCGTCCGGCGTGTCGATGCTCTCGAGGTTGCCCAGCAGCGAGGCCGGCCCGTTCGGGTCGTTGATCTTGGCCACCCGCTCGAACGAGAACTTCACATCCGATGAGGTGAGCTCGTGCCCGTTGGCGAACTTCAGGCCCGGCTTGAGCTTGACGGTGTAGTCCTTGGGAGCGGTGAACTCGGCGGAGGTGGCGATGTCGGGGGTGACGTCGGCGGTGCCGTACTTGCTGTTCATCAGGAACGGGTAGATCTGGTTCATCACGGCGAACGAGCCGTTGTCGTAGGAACCGGCCGGGTCGAGCGACGTGATCTTGTCGGTCGTGCCGACCAGCAGCGGGGCGGAGCCGCCGCCTCCGCCGTTCGTGGGGTTGTTGCCGCCACCGCCGGCGCAACCGGCGAGCACGACGGCCGAGGCGCTGAGGGCCCCGAGTGCGAACAGTACGCGCCCGCGCGTGGATGTCTTCGATGACATAGTCGTTACCTCTGTGTGAAAGGAAGGACCGCGCAGGGTGGCGAGGCCCGATGCCCCCCATCCTGTATGCGCATGACTGCATCGGGCAATCACCACGCCGAATCCGTGATCAGACCGCAACTCCCGGCATCCGTCGCTCACGGTCCTTTCGCCACTCCTTCCCCGCCGCGCCACCTGGCGGCCACCCGTTGTTCGCCCCCGCCCGATGGTCTGAGCGAGCCGGGTTCCGGCATCCACACTGAGAACGGGAGCACGCGAATGACCCCCATCCCCACTCCGTCGAAGGCCGGTGCGCGACGTGTCGTCGCTCTGGTCGCGGCATCCGCCGTGGCCGCCGGTTCGCTGCTGGCCCTCGGCGCCGGCGCTGCACTCGGATCGAGCGCCTTCACCACCGACGCACACCGCGTGACGCACGACAAGACGCAGGACGTGCGGCGGGCGATCGTCGGCGGCAAGGCCAAGAACGTCATCCTGCTGATCGGCGACGGCATGGGCGACTCCGAGATCACCGTCGCGCGCAACTATGCGTACGGTGCGGCCGGGACGCTGCCCGGCATCGACGCGCTGCCGCTGACAGGTTCGTACACCACGTACTCCGTCTACAAGGACGGGGCGAACAAGGGCAAGCCCGACTACGTGCCCGACTCGGCGGCCACCGGAACCGCCTGGGCGACAGGCAGCAAGAGCTACGACGGCGCGATCTCGGTCGACATCGACGGCACCCCGCTGCCGAGCCTGCTCGAGCTCGCGAAGGCGAACGGCTACCGCACCGGCGACGTGTCGACGGCGGAGATCCAGGATGCGACGCCCGCCGTGCAGCTCGCGCACGTGGGCGATCGGGGATGCTTCGGCCCCGACAGCGCCGCATGCGGTGCCGACGCGCTCGCCGCCGGCGGGCTCGGTTCGATCTCGGAGCAGCTGCTCGACACGCGCGCCGATGTCGTGCTGGGCGGCGGGCTGGCCTCGTTCCGTCAGACCGCGAAGGCCGGGCAGTGGGAAGGGTCGACGCTCCTCCAGCAGGCGACGGCGCGTGGGTACCGGGTGGTGACGGATGCCGCGGCGCTCGCGTCGGTGAAGAAGGCCGACCAGACGCAGCCGCTGCTCGGGCTGTTCACCGACGGCAACTTCCCGACGCGCTACGCCGCCACCACGGCGACGGTGGGCGGCGCCGACACGCCGACCACCTGCACGGCGAACCCCGATCGGCTCTCCACGAAGCTCTCCCTGAAGTCTCTGACGGCGAAGGCCATCGATCTGCTGGCCGCCGGCGCGAAGAAGCGTGAGAAGGGCTTCTTCCTGCAGGTCGAGGGTGCCTCGATCGACAAGCGCGACCACTCCGCGGACGCCTGTGGACAGATCGGCGAGACGCTCGATCTCGACGAGGCGGTACAGGCGGCGCTCGCGTTCGCGAAGAAGGACGGGAACACCCTCGTGCTCGTCACGGCCGACCACGCCCACACGAGCCAGATCGTCGACTCGACCCCGCCCACGGCCCTCTCGACGGCGCTGACCACCGTGGACGGCACCGTCATGAAGGTGTCGTACGGCACGAACAAGGCCGGCAGCTCGCAGCAGCACACCGGCGCGCAGGTGCGGATCGCCGGCTACGGTCCGGGAGCCGCCAACGTGGTCGGACTCACCGACCAGACCGACAACTTCGGCACGATGAGCCGGGCGCTGGGTCTGACGACGGATGCCGTGGCACTGAGCAAGCGGGCGAGTGTCGCGTCGGGCTTCGCGAAGGCCGGCAAGAGGGTCACCGTGCGCGGCGCCGGCTTCGCGGGCGACCGTCAGGCCGCCGTGACGATCGGCGACCAGACGCAGCGAGTCGATGTGATCGACGGCACTGTGACCGCCACCTTCACGGCGCCGGTGCCGGCCGGCCGCCAGCAGGTGCTCAAGGCGACCGTGACCGGCGCGCAGACCGGCGTCGCCAAGACCGCGCGGATCACCGTGCGCCGCTGACGCCTCGCCTCATGCAGAAGGTGTGGGGCGGCCGGTTCACTCGAGCCGGCCGCCCCACGCATCCGCTGTTTCACATGAAGTCGCCTGGCGCACACCGACCCGACGCCAGGTTGATGTGCATCCGGCGGTTTCATGTGAAGCCGGCAGGGCACGCGGGGCGAGCCGCCGAACGAATGACGCGGGATGCGGCGGCTCAGAGGACCTTCGAGAGGAAGGCCTTCGTCCGCTGGTGCTGGGGGTTGGTGAGCACCTCGTGCGGGTCGCCGGCCTCGACGACGACGCCGCCGTCCATGAACACGAGCGAGTCGCCCACCTCGCGGGCGAACCCCATCTCGTGCGTCACGACGACCATCGTCATGCCCGACTGCGCGAGCTCGCGCATCACGTCGAGCACCTCGCCGACGAGCTCGGGATCGAGCGCGCTCGTGGGCTCGTCGAACAGCATCAGCTTCGGGTCCATCGCGAGCGCTCGGGCGATCGCGACGCGCTGCTGCTGCCCGCCCGACAGCTGGGCCGGGTAGTGGCCCATCTGGTTGCCGAGCCCGACGCGCCCCAGCAGCTCGCGGCCGCGGGCCGCGGCATCCTTCTTCGACGCGCCCTTCACCCGCATCGGCGCCTCCATCACGTTCTCCAGCGCGGTCATGTGACCGAACAGGTTGAAGTGCTGGAAGACCATGCCGATGTCGCGGCGCTGCTTCGCCGCCTCCGCGGGCTTCATCTCGTAGAGGCGGTCGCCGCGCTGCCGGTACCCGATCAGCTCGCCGTCGACGAACAGGCGGCCGGCGTCGATGCGCTCGAGGTGGTTGATGCAGCGCAGGAACGTCGACTTGCCGGAGCCGGACGGCCCGATGACGCACATCACCTGTCCGCGCTCCACGCGCAGCGAGATCGACTTGAGCACCTCGTTGCTGCCGAAGCTCTTGGAGACCATGCGCGCCTCGACCATGGGCGCCTGCTCGGTGAGCGCGGTCATCCCTTTCCTCCCGTCTCGATGCCGACCACGATCGCCTCTCCGTCACCGGCGAGCACGGGCCGGCTGCGGTCGGTGCCGCGCGCGAACCGCTTCTCGACGAAGTACTGCCCGATCATCAGGACCGAGGTGAAGAACAGGTACCAGACCGACGCGACGATCAGCAGCGGGATCGGGGCGAAGATCGTCGCGGAGATGTCGCGTGTGCGGCCGAACAGGTCGGCGGTGAAGGGAATGGCGACCACGAGGCTCGTGGTCTTCAGCATCGAGATGACCTCGTTGCCGGTCGGCGGGATGATCACGCGCATCGCCTGCGGGATGACGATGCGGCTCATCGTCTGCCCCCACGACATGCCGAGCGCGCGCGACGCCTCCTCCTGCCCGGGGTCCACCGACAGCAGGCCGGCGCGGACGATCTCGGCCATGTACGCCGACTCGTTCAGCGCGAGGCCCACGACGGCGATGAGGAACAGCGGCGGCGTCCACGTGATGGGGATCACCGCCCAGGTGTGCACGAACGGGATGCCGACGATGATCGTCTTGTAGATCAGCGTGACGAGGCCCCAGAACACCAGCTGCACGTACACCGGGGTGCCGCGGAAGACCCACAGGAACGCCCACGCGATCCACTTCAGCACCGGGTTCGGCGACAGCCGCATCACGGCGAGGATGAGGCCGAGGATGATGCCGAACAGCATCGCCAGCACCGTGAGCGCGAGGGTGACCATCGCGGCCTGGGTGACGCGCGTGTCGAACAGGTACTTGCCGACGAGGTCCCACTGGAACGGCTGGCGCTGCGCGGCGTCGAGGATGAACAGCACCACCAGGATGATGAGGATGACGGCGAACGTGTTGCGCCACGGATGCCGCAGCCGCACCGCCTTGATGGCCTCGCCGCGTTCGGTCGGGATCGTGCCGGTGTCGGCGGGGGTCGGTGTGCGCCCGGCCCCCGCCGGATCCGACGCCGATCGGTCGGTGTCGCTCATGGGCTACTGCTTCGACGCCGCGTTGACGTCGGCCGCCTTCACGGCGCCGTCCTCAACGCCCCACTTCGTGAGGATCTTCAGGTAGGTGCCGTCGTCGATGAGCGCCTGCAGCGTGTTCTTGATGACGTCGGTCAGCTCGCCGCCCTTGGTGGTGGCGAACCCGTACGGTGCGACGTCGAACGTCTCGCCGGCGGCCTGGATCTTCTCGGACTGCTGGTGGATCGCGTACTCGGTGATCGGCGAGTCGGCGCTCATCGCGTCGACCTGGCCGAGCACGAGGGCGTTCGTCGCCTGGTCCTGACCGTCGTACTTCAGCACCTGGATCGCGGGCTTGCCGGCATCCGTGCACTTCTTCGACTTGGCGGGGAGCTCCTCGGTGTCCTCGTACGTGCCCGCCTCGACGCCGACCTTCAGTCCGCACGCGTTGTTGGGGTCGACGTCCTTGCCCTTCTGCGACGCCCACAGCACACCGGCGCTGTAGTAGTTGACGAAGTCGACCTGCTTCTCACGCTCGACGGTGTCGGTGAACGACGAGACGCCCATGTCGTACTTGCCGCCGACGATCGACGGGATGATGTTGTCGAACTTCGCCGTCGTGTACTTGGCCGTCACGCCGAGCTTCGCGGCCATCGTGTTCGCGAGATCGATGTCCCAGCCGATGGGGTTGCCCGCGTCGTCCTTGTACTCGTTCGGCGCGTAGGTGGGGTCGGTGCCGATCTGCAGCACGCCGGCCTTCGCCACCGACTCGGGCAGGGTCTTGGCCAGGGCGTCATCCTTCGTGACGCCGTAGGGGTTCGCGCCGTCCGAGCTGGCGCCGGTGGCGCCGCCTCCCGGGTTCGGGTTCTCCGACGCCTCGTTGTTGACGCATCCCGTCAGCAGAAGCGCCGCCGCGACGACCGCGACGGGCAGAGCGAGCATCCTTCGCATTTCTCACCTTTCCTCGTCCTCGAGGGTTGCGGCGTCTCGGGTTGTCCGCCGATTCCCAAAGTCTAGGGACACGACGACGGGTCCGAGATGACGATCTGGTTTCGGCCCCCATGTCGCGCCAGAACCCGGCGAGCCGGGCATGACGGATGTCACGGCCACATCGTGACGGGAGTGTGCGGGCCGGATCGTGCCCGGCCGGGAGCATGAAGGCATGGAATCGACAGCAATGACAGAGCCCGCCGCGAAGGATGCCGCCGCCGGCGCGGCGCCGGCGATCGCGGCAAGCGGATTGGTCAAGAAGTTCGGTCAGGTGCGCGCCGTCGACGGCGTCGACCTGCAGATCGCGCCGGGCGAGGTCGTGGCCTTCCTCGGACCGAACGGGGCCGGGAAGACGACCACGATCGACATGATCCTCGGACTGTCGCGCCCCGACGCCGGCGAGGTGAGCGTGTTCGGCACCAGCCCGCGCGGTGCCATCGCACGCGGTTACGTGTCGGCGGTGCTGCAGACGGGCGGACTGCTGAAGGACCTCACGGTGCGCGAGACGGTGGAGCTCACGGCGAGCCTGTTCGCCGAGACCCGGCCCGTCGACGAGGTGCTCGAGCGCGCCGGCATCCGTTCCATCGGCGACCGGATGGTCGGCAAGTGCTCCGGCGGCCAGCAGCAGCGGCTGCGCTTCGCGATGGCGCTGCTGAGCGACCCGGGGCTGCTCATCCTCGACGAGCCGACCACGGGCATGGACGTCGAGGGCCGCCGCTCGTTCTGGCAGGCGATCCGCGCCGACGCCGATCGCGGTCGCACGGTGCTGTTCGCCACGCATTACCTCGAAGAGGCGGATGCGTACGCCGACCGGATCGTGCTGATGAGCCACGGTCGCATCGTCGCCGACGGCACGACCGCACACATCAAGAACCTCGTCGCGGGTCGCGTCGTGCGAGCGGCCCTGCCCGGCGCCGACCCGGTCGCGCTCGCTGCGATCGCCGGAGTGCGCGACGTCGAGGTGCAGGGCGACCGCGTCGCGATCAGCACGACCGACTCCGATGCCCTCGCCCGTCATCTGCTCACCGAAACCGCCGCTCACGACCTCGAGATCTCGTCGCAGAACCTCGAGAGCGTGTTCCTCGCCCTCACCTCGGAAGGAGCGGCCTCATGACCGCCATCGCCCCCGTCTCCCTCGAACGTCGTGTGCCGCCGTTCGGCGGCTTCAACCTGCGATTCCTCGGCATCGAGCTCAAGCGCCGGTTCCGCAACTACCGCACGCTCGTGTTCACGGTGGTCTTCCCCGTGGCGATGTACCTCATGATCGGGTATCCGCAGCGGAACACCCCGCTGATGGACGACCAGCCGATCGCACAGGGCGGGCTGTCTGTGGCGGCGTATCTCATGGTGTCGATGGCGGTGTACGGCGCGATGATGTCGGCCACCGCGTCGGGCGCCGCCGTCGCGGTCGAGCGGTCTCTCGGCTGGAGCAGGCAGCTGCGCCTCACGCCGCTGAACCCTGCCGCCGCGGTGGCGACCAAGGTCGTGGCCGGAATGCTGTTCGGTCTCCTCGCGATCGTCGCCACATATCTGGCGGGAGCATTCACCGGCGTGCACATGAGCTGGTCGCAGTGGATCGCGTCGGGCCTCGTTGCCTGGCTCCTCGGCGCGGCCGTGTTCACGGCGCTCGGTCTCATGATGGGATACCTCGTGCCGGGCGAGAACGCGATGCAGCTGACGAGCCTCGTGATCGTGTTCCTGGCGTTCATCGGCGGCCTGTTCTACCCGGTGAGCATGATGCCGCAGGTGCTGCAGGATGTCGCAGCCTGGACGCCCGTGTTCGGCATCGGCGAGCTCAGCCGGGCGCCGCTGACCGGGGAGGGCTTCGACCTCGCGGCGCTCCTGAACGTGCTGCTGTGGCTGGCGCTGTTCGTCGCCGGGACCGTGCTGCTGTTCCGCCGCGACACCAAGCGCGTCTGAGCCCGAGAGCGCGACTACCGCGAGTTGCCCCTCCGTTGCGCGAGTTGCCCCTCCGTTGCGCCTGTTGCCCCTCGGTTGCGCGAGTTGCCCCGCGGTTGCGCGAGTTGCCCCTCCGTCACCGCGGGGTGACTCGCGTACGACGGTGCAGAACACCGAAACTAAGGTGAGGATGATGCGGGACGAGATCGACGACGATGCGGTGCGCCGCGAGGTGGCGCACAGCGGGCCGCCCTGGCCGGTGCGTCCGCGGGCGGCAGGCGGCGCGGCCTTCGTGAGCCTCCCCGACGCGCTATGGTCGCGCAGCACTGTGAGCTGGTACATCGGCGGCACGATGTCCCTGCTCTGGCTCATCGGCACCGGCCAGGAGGTCCTCGACCGGGCCGGCTCCGCCGCTTCAGCCACCATCGGCATCGCGCTCACCGTGGTGTTCGGGCTCACGTTCCTCCTCGTCGTCCCGATCGGCTGGGCGCTGCCCGCGCGGCTGCGCGGCATCCCGGTCCTCGTCCTCCTGACGTTGTCGTTCACCCTCATGCCGTGGCTGAGCTGGGGCGTCCGGGGTCTCTGGACGTACATCGGCGTCGCCCTCGGCATGATGGTATTGAGCTGGCGGGTCACGTTCCTCGGGATCCTCGCCCTCGCCGTGGGCGGGCTGTGGTTCGGCTGGCTCCTCGACGGTCTCTCCGAGGACGATCTGTGGGTGCCGGCGATCATCCTCTCGATCTCGCTGATGATGGCGGCCTTCGCCCGCACGTTCGCCGCGATGAACCAGCTGCGGGCGACGCAGGATCAGCTCGAGCTCCTCGCGGCCGAACGGGAGCGCGGGCGGATGGCCCGCGACATCCACGACATCCTCGGTCACTCGCTCACGGTCATCACCGTGAAGTCCGAGCTCGCGCACCGGCTGATCGACGCCGATCCCCCGCGGGCGAAGGCGGAGGTCGCGCAGATCGAGCAGCTGGCGCGTGCGGCACTGGCCGACGTGCGGGCGACTGTCGCGGGGGCTCGGGGTGTCACGCTCGCCGGTGAACTGGTCGCCGCGACGGCGGCGCTCGAGGCGGCGGGCATCGACGCGGAGCTTCCGCGGGCGACGGATGCGGTTCCTGGCGCGCGCCGGGAACTCGCGGCGTGGGTGGTCCGCGAAGGTGTGACGAATGTCGTGCGCCACTCGGGCGCCGAGCGCTGCGAGGTGCGACTGGGCGCCGGGTCGATCGAGATCGCAGACGACGGAGTGGGTCCCGTGACGGCCGGGGCGTCCTCGACGGGGCTCGCCGGCCTGCGCGAGCGGGTCGAGGCGGCGGGCGGTCGCATGACGATCGGCCGCAGCGACCTCGGCGGCTTCAGTCTGAAGGTGACGCTGTGATCCGGCTGCTGATCGCCGACGACCAGGCGCTGGTGCGCGGCGCCCTCTCGGCGCTGCTCGGGCTGGAGCGCGACATCGACGTGGTGGCGGAGGTGGGCCGGGGCGACGAGGTCGTGGCCGCGGCGCTCGGCTCGCAGGCCGACGTCGCGCTGCTCGACATCGAGATGCCGGGGATCGACGGGATCGCGGCTGCGGCGCGGCTGCGGGCGGAGGTTCCGGCGTGCCAGGCGCTGATCGTGACGACGTTCGGCCGACCGGGTTATCTGAAGCGCGCGATGCAGGCCGGCGCCTCCGGCTTCATCGTGAAGGACACTCCCGCCGCACAGCTCGCAGACGCCGTACGCCGGGTGGCGCAGGGGCTGCGTGTGGTGGACCCGATGCTCGCCGCGGAGTCGCTCGCGCAGGGCGACTCGCCGCTCACGGAGCGCGAGACCGATGTGCTCGAGGCGGCGCGGTCGGGGGGTTCGATCGCCGACATCGCCCGCATCCTGCACCTGTCGGAGGGCACCGTGCGGAATCACCTGTCGAGCGCGATCGGCAAGACGGGGGGCCGCAATCGGGCTGATGCAGCCCGCATCGCGGAGGAGAACGGCTGGCTGTAGGTCAGCCGGCCTGAGAGGGACCGCCGGGAGGGACTGCCGGTCAGCGGATGCGCACGGCCGCCGGCTGCACCGAGATCACGGCGCGCGTCACCTCACCGAGGTCGTCGCCGTCGACCTCGAAGACACGCGGCTCGTCGAGCTCGACGGTGAGGGCGGTCACCCGACGGTGCGTCGTGCTGTCGTTGCTGTGGGCGGAGTCGTCGCCGCGGACGAAGAAGCGCTTGATGCCGTTGTCCCAGCCGACGGTGCGCAGCGTGTCGAGCCATCCGCTCACGCCGTCGGCGTGCAGGACGAGCAGGTCGAGCTCGCCGTCGGTCGGGTCGGCGTCGGGCAGAAGCGTCATCCCGCCCTGCAGCGTGCCGCAGTTGCCGACGATCACCGTGTGGGCCCTGTCGGATTCGGCGTCGCCGTCGTCCATCGCGAGGCGCACGTCGATGACCGTGCTGGCCGACACGGCCCGACCGAGGGACTCGACGTAGGCGAGCCATCCGGCCTTGTCCTTGAGCCGGTCGTCGGTCTCCATAATCATGTGCGCATCGATGCCGAACCCTGCCATCACCGCGAATGCGTGGCGGCGCGTCCCGGTCGGAAACGTCACCTCGGCCCAGCCGATGTCGAGGGGCGACGCCTCACCCGAGAGGGCGCGGGTGATCGCGGCGGCCGCATCGTTCAGCGGAATGCCCAGGTTGCGGGCGAGCAGATTGCCGGTCCCGAGGGGCACGAGGCCGAGCTCGGCATCCGCGTGCGAGTCGGCGAGCTCCTCGGCGACCGCGCGAACCGTGCCGTCGCCCCCTGCCGCGATGACGAGGTCGGCTCCGGCGGCGAGCGCGTCGCGCGTGGCCGAGCGGCCGGGGTCGTCCTCCTCGGTCTCGAACCAGTCCACCTCGTCGGGGTCGGCTCCCGCCTTGCGCAGCGCGGCGTCGAGCTCGTCACGACTCGTCTTCGAGGGGTTCCACACGATCCCGATGTGCTGCTGCGCCATGGCTCGAGCTCCGTTCTCTCCGGTGTCGTCACTGTAGATGACGTCGGGCACGGCGTGGAACGTTCGTGGTTCGTGCCGCATCCGTCGATCAACCGCGAGCGGCCCACCACTCGCGCAGCCGGCGCTCGGCCTCCTCCGGACCGAGGATTCCTTCGTCGAGCCGGAGATCGAGCAGGAACCGGTATGCCTCGCCGACCTCGCGGCCCGGCTTGATCCCGAGGATCTGCTGGATCTGGTTTCCGTCGAGCTCGGGACGGATCGCGTCGAGCTCCTCCTGCGTCGCGAGCTCGTCGATGCGCCGCTCGATGTCGTCGTACGCCGACGCCAGCATGCGCGCCTTGCGCTTGTTCCGCGTCGTCACGTCGGCGCGCGTCAGGATGTGCAGCCGCTCGAGCTCGTCCCCCGCATCGCGCACGTAGCGGCGGACCGCCGCATCCGTCCACGCCCCCTCGGCGTACCCGAAGAACCGCAGATGCAGCTCGATCAGCGTCGTCACCGTCGCGACCGTGTCGGAGTCGAAGCGCAGCTCCTTGAGCCGCTTCCGCGCCAGCCGCGCTCCGCGGATGTCGTGGTGGTGGAAGGTGACCGCACCGCCCGGCTCGAGCTTGCGGGTCGCCGGCTTGCCGATGTCGTGCAGCAGCGCGGCCAGCCGCAGGCGCAGGTCGGGTGCCTGCCCCGGATGCCGCTCGTGCTCGAGGTCGATCGTCTGACGCAGCACCGTGAGCGAGTGCTCGTACACGTCCTTGTGGTGGTGGTGCTCGTCGATCTCGAGCCGCAGGGCCGGCACCTCGGGAAGGAACTGCGCCATGAGCCCGGTGTCGACGAGAATCCGGATGCCTCGGCTCGGGTCCTCTGTCGCGAGAAGCCGCATCAGCTCGGCCTGGATGCGCTCGGCCGACACGATCTGGATCGTCTCGCGCAGCCGTTCGATCGCGTCGAGCGTCTCAGGGTCGACGTCGAACTCGAGCTGCGAGGCGAATCGCGCCGCGCGCAGCATCCGCAGCGGATCGTCGCCGAAGCTCATCGCGGGGTCGATGGGCGTGCGGAGCATGCCGCGCACGAGATCTTCGACGCCGCCCGTCGGGTCGACCAGCGTGCGCGCGGGCAGCTGCAGCGCCATCGCGTTAACGGTGAAGTCACGCCGGACGAGGTCGCCGTCGATCGTGTCGCCGAATGCGACGACCGGCTTGCGCGTCACACCGTCGTAGCTGTCGGCGCGGTACGTCGTGATCTCGACCTGCTCGCCGGCGATGCGGGCGCCGATCGTGCCGAATTCGCGGCCGATGTCCCACTGGGCGGTCGAGATCGGCTTGACGATCCGCAGGATCTCGTCGGGCCGGGCATCCGTCGTGAAGTCGAGATCGTGCGTGTCGCGGCCGAGGAGCGCATCGCGCACGGGACCGCCGACCAGGGCGAGCTGGCGGCCCGCCGCAGCGAACGCGCCGCCGAGCGCTGCGACGGCGGGAGCGTCGGCGAGCGCATTGAGGCGCGCGACACCCTCAGCCATGTTCAGCATGGATTCCAGCCTAACCTCGCGCGGACGCCGGGCAGCGTCGCGATCCGTTCCCCTCCCGCGAGATCGTACGATTCCGTCCACTGCACATCATCCCGCGCGCGAAGTGGTGTTCATTCGGCGAAGTCGTACGATCTCGCCGCAATCCCCGGGGGCGGGGAGGACGGCGAGATGGCCGGGCGTGCCGGACTCAGACGAACGAGAGGAAACCGGTGAAGAGAAGCTCCCGCACGCGCGGCAGGAGATCGGCGTGGAGCGCCGTCCGGTCGACCTCCAGCAGCTGCGCGATCGCGTCGATGAGCGCGCCGGCCGGGAGGTCCCCGTCGCACGCGCCGACCAGGGCAGCGAGCGCCGTGTCGACCTCCAGCGCCCGGGCGAACCCGCCACCCTGGCGCAGCTCGATGACGCTCGGCGCTTCGGCCCCGGGCAGGTGGTGCCGCGCCTCGGTCACATCGGGGCCGACGGACAGCACGGATGCAGCGAGCCCCGCGTCGTCGAGAGCGGTGAGCCGGTCGTGCGCGGCGAGCGCCTGGCCGAGATGCACTCCGAGCCCGCTCTCGGCGATCGGCTGCGCGATCCGCTCGTAGCGCGCGAGCGTCGGCGTCCCCGTCGCGGGGCGACGCAGCACGATGTATCCGAAGCCGATCTCGGTCACGCCTCGCGCGGCGAAGTCGTCGAGCCACGCGCCGAGCAGCCGGTCGTAGCGCGGCGTTCCCGGAACCGTCCCGCCGTCGCGGATCCACAGCTCGGCGTATGCCACCGGATCGAGCAGCTCCCGCTCGATGACCCAGGCGTCCAGCGGCACCGGCGACGACTCCACCCAACTGCGCACTCTGTCGAGGCCCGACTGACCGCCACGGCTCTCCCAATTGCCGAGCAGCTGCGCCGTGCCGCCCGCTGCGAGATGCACTCCCACACCGGTGACGAACTCGGCGACGAGCCCGTCACCGACGCGTCCGCCGTCGCGGTACTCGTAGGCGGGGACGTCGACGGTCCGCGGCGTGATGACGAACGGCGGGTTCGACACGATCCGGTCGAACCGCTCACCGGCGACCGGTGCGAACATGTCGCCGAGCCGCGTCTCGATGCCCTCGACGCCGTTCAGCAGCGCGTTCAGCCTCGTGTACCGGAGAGCTCGCTCAGAGACGTCGGTGGCGACGACGGATGCGGCGTCCCGCCGCGCGCGCAGGCTCTGGATGCCGCAGCCGGCGCCGACATCGAGCGCCCGCTCGACCCGCGAGGTGAGTTGTATTCCGGCGAGGGTGAGCGACGCGCCGCCGACGCCGAGCACGTGGTCCTCGGGAAGCGGGCCGCCGAGGGCCGCCTCGTCGAGGTCGCTGGCGATCCACCACTCGCCCTCGCCGTGCTCGTCGGCGAACGACTGCGGCCGGATGAGCGCCACGGGGCGGATCATGTCGCCGTCGCGCTGGGCGAGGCCGAGGGCAACGAGCCCGTCGATCCCCGTCTGCACGAAGACAGCGGATGCCTCGGCCGCCGCCACGTCGTCGGCGAGGCCGAACAGCCGTGCCACGACGGCCAGCGGCCGGGAGTCGCCGGCCAGCGCACGGCGGGCGGGCAGCGCGTGTCCCCGCCCGATCGCGCCGTCGGCGGCGTCTCCCCACGCCGAGCGCACCGCGTCGGTGCGGTATCCGGCGGCGTCGAGGTCGGCGGCGAGGGATCGGCAGACGGCGGGATCGGGGGTGGTCATCTGCCTATTCAACCGCCGCGCGGTCCGCGCGGCATCCATCGCACCGCCGGTCCCTCGACCGCCGCGCCTCGATGGCGGCGTCACCCCTCCGTCGGCCGGGTCGGCGCCGCGCTGTGCGGCCACAGCCCGCCCGACGCATCCGCCCCGCTTCCATTCGGCACCGGGAAGCGTCGTCGGCCGGCGCGCACTCGGCGGCCACCGAGACCTCCCCCGTAGAATCGCACCGAGTCCGCCGGTCTCGTGCCGGGCGGACGGTTCACCACCATGTCCGTGACACCTTCCGACCCCGCTACGCGCGCGTCACGGGCCGCTCTCCCTTCGCGGCCCGACCCGCGCGCCCGCGTCGACCCCGGTGAAGGTCGAGGTGCGCAGCCCGGGGTGACCCCGCGCACACGGGTTCGACCTGCAGCACGCCGGCGCAACGGGACCGGCAATCGGGTGCGCTTCGCGTCGCTGGTCGCGATCGCGGCTCTCCTGCTCGGGCCGCTCTTCGCGGCTCCCGCACAGGCGGAGGACGCCACCCCCACTCCCACGCCGACACCCACCCTCTCCGGGGAGGTGGAGGCGTACGTCTCGCCGACCGGAAACGGCATCCTCCGCGAGGACCGCTCGCTCTCGGTGTGGGCGACGCTGCGCAACGGCACCGCTTCGGCGCTGTCGGGATCCGATGTGACGCTGCAGATCGGAACCGGGACGATCACCGACCGAGCGGCGCTGTCCGCCTGGCTCGGCGGATCGGCGCCCGACGCGGCGATGAAGACGCTCGCGACGGCATCCATCGACCCTGTCGACTCGGGCCAGACGCAGGCGACGATGGTCTCCGTTCCGGCCGACGATCCGGCGTTGAAGGGACTCACGCCGGGCGTGCACCGCATCTCTGCGACGATCCGCGGCGCCGCGCAGAGCCGCACAGCGACGAGCGTCGTCGTGGTGCCCGACCCGCATGCGACGAGCCGCACCCCGGTCGGGCTGGTCGTTCCGATCACGGCCGGTCCGCTGAGCGCCGGCCTGCTCACGGCCGACGAGCTGACAGCCCTCACGGCGCCCGATGGTGACTTGACGGCGCAGCTGAACTCCGTCGCGGGAACGTCGGCGATCCTCGCGATCGATCCGGCGATCCCGGCCGCCATCCGTGTGCTGGGAACCTCGGCTCCCGAGACCGCGACTCGGTGGCTCGCCCGCCTCGATGTGCTGCCGAACGAGCGGTTCGCGCTGCAGTTCGGGGATGCCGATGTTGCGGCGCAGCTCGCCGACGGCCGTTCGTCCCTCCTGCAGCCCACGTCGCTGCAGTCGTACATGAAGCCCGAGGACTTCATCCCCGATCCGGATGCGACGCCCGAGCCCGGCGTGCCGAGCCCCGCGGATGTCGGTGCGACCGACGGTCTCTCACCCAGCCCGACGCCGAGCCCGACCGAGACGACCGGGCCGAACGAGCCCGTGTACCCGTCGCTCGAGTCCCTGCAGTTCCTCGGTCAGAACACGCGCGCGGCCGTCATGTGGCCGTTCACTGGAACAGCCGACGCGAAGTCCGTCACGGCGCTGAGTGGCCGCTCGAGCGGCAGCGACTCCGGCGTCACGCTCATCCCCTCTGCTTCGACCGCGTCGGGTGCGACCGGTGTCGCCGCCGCGCACGGCACCGCCGGCAAGGCGGACGTGCTCGTGTACGACTCGGCGACATCGACGGCGCTGCAGGCCGCGTCGATCGAAGACGACCCGGCCGTGCGGGGGTCGTCGCTGTCGGCCGCGACGGCGTACCTCGAGCTCGCGGCGGCGAAGGCGGGCAGTGCGCCACTGCTGGTGGCCGTCGATCGGTCGGCCCTGCGCTCGAGCCTTGGCCTCTCGTCGGCCGTCGAAGCCGTGACCGGCGCCCCGGGTACGACGCCGGCGACGCTCGCGTCGCTCACCGCCGCGGCCGCGAAGCCGGTGACGATCACGGACGGGTCGGGCGACGCGGCGCGCGTGGGCGCCCTCGGACAGCTTCTCCGGGACGAGCGCGAGCTCGGTGACTTCTCCTCGATCCTCGACGACCCGACCCTCCTCACCGGCCCCGAGCGCGCGACGATCCTGCAGCTGATGGGCGGCGGCTGGCTCGACGACGCCACCGGCTGGACGACGGCGATCGCCGAACACCGGGCCGCCACCGTCACGACGCTCGGCGCCGTCTCCGTGGCACCCACGAGCAGCATCAACCTCGCGGGGACGGTCGCGACACTGCCGTTCGCCGTTCGCAATGACCTGCCGTGGCCGGTGAACCTCACTCTCATCACGCGACCCGACGACCTTCGCCTCGAGGTGCAGACAGTGACGGAGGTCACCGCGCACGCGTCGAGCACCACCCGTGCGCCTGTCCCGGTGCGTGCGCGCATCGGCAACGGCGAGGTCACCCTCGACCTGCAGCTGCGCAGCCCCACCGGGGTGAAGATCGGCTCGCCGCAGGCGGTCGACGTCACGGTGCACGCCGAGTGGGAGGCGATCGGCCTCACCGCGCTCGGGATCGCGATCGGCGGGTTCCTCGTGATCGGCCTGGTTCGCACCGTGCTCGCACGACGCAGGAAGAACACGGATGCCGCGGCCGACGCTGCGGCGGATGACGACGCCCCCTCCACCGACGACGACGGGAAGAGCCTGTGACGAGCATCGGCCGCGCGAGCGTGCTCATCGGAGCCGGAACGGTCGTCTCGCGGCTCACCGGATTCCTCCGCCAGATCGTGCTCGTTGCGGCGCTCGGCGGCGCACTGAGCGCCGCGGGGAACGCGTTCGGCGTCGCCAACCAGCTCCCGAACAATATCTACGCGATCATCTCCACCGGGTTGCTCGCGGCTGTCGTGGTTCCCCAGATCGTGCAGGCGGCGTCGCATCCCGACAGTGGGCGCGCCTTCATTTCGAAGCTGTTCACCCTGGGCACGGTCGTCCTTCTGGTCGTCACCGTCCTCGCGATGCTCGCGGCACCGCTGCTTGTACAGCTCTATGCCGACGGATTCACTCCCGACCAGCAGGCCCTTGCCACGGCGTTCGCATACTGGTGCCTGCCGCAGATCTTCTTCTACGGGCTTTACGCCCTCGTCGGCGAAGCGCTCAATGCGCGGCGGATCTACGGACCGTTCACCTGGGCGCCGATCATCAACAACATCGTTTCGATCGCCGGATTCGGAGCGTTCATCGGCCTCTTCGGGCCGATCGGCGCCGTGGTCGCGTGGACGCCCGCGAGCATCGCCTTCATGGGCGGAACAGCGACTCTCGGGATCGCGGTGCAGGCGGGGGTGCTCATCGCATTCTGGCCTCGCACCGGCCTGAGGCTTCGACCCGACTTCCAGTGGCGTGGTGTGGGCTTGAACAGGATCGGTCGCCTCGCCGGCTGGACGTTCCTCATGGTGCTGCTCGGCCAGATCGCCGGGCTCATCCAGTCACGGGTCCTGTCCGACGCCGCGGAAGGCCACCCGGGCATCTTCGTGTCGCAGAACGTGTGGCTGCTGTACATGATCCCGTACTCGCTCATCGTTCTCTCGATCGGCACTCCCTACTTCACACGACTCAGCGAGCACGCCGCCGCAGGGCGGCATGAAGAGGTGCGTACGGACATCGGCCGCAGCATCCGCACTGTCGGAGTGTTCATCGTCTTCGCCACGTTCGCCCTCGCCGCGGCGGCCATTCCCGCAGCGCGAATGTTCACGAAGACCCCCGAGACCGCGGCCGCGGCCGCGTTGGTTCTCGTGGCCTTCCTGGTCGGGCTCATTCCGAACGCCGTGCAGTTCACGATCCAGCGCACGTTCTACATGTACAACGACACGCGGACCCCGTTCCTGTTCACGATCGTGCAGTCGGGCATCGTGATCGCGGGGACCTACGCGGCTGGAGCAGTCGTGCGCATCGAGCTGCTGGCCGCAAGCCTCGCCCTCGTGCAGTCCTTCGCGGCGATCGTCCAGTTGGTGCTCGCGACGTGGCTGCTGCATCGCAAGATCGGTGATCTCGGCGCTCACTCGTGGATGTTCGCCCTCGGCCGTTTCACGCTCGCCGCCATTCCGGCAGCCCTCGTCGGCTGGGGCGTCTTCGTGCTCTCGGGCGGGATCTCGGGGTGGATGGCCAGCAGCATCCTCCTCGGCGCGATCGGAACGGCCGTCATCGGCCTGGTGGCCCTCGTCGTCTACGTCGCCTTCCTCGCGCTGCTGCGCGCACCCGAACTGCGCCCGGCGCTCGACACGGTGCGGCGGCTCGTGCGCCGCTGAGGCCCTACAAGCTCGGCGCCGACATCGCAACCCACCTTGTCGACGCATCCGTCCTGCCTACTCTGAACGCATGGCCGAGAAGATGACGCATGACGTGGTTGTCGTCGGGGCCGGTTTCGCCGGAATCGCGGCCGCGACGCGGCTCGCGCGCGACGGCGTCCGCGTGCTGCTGATCGACAAGCATCCGTACCACCAGTTCCAGCCGCTGCTGTATCAGGTGGCGACCGCCCAGATCTCCGTCGCCGATGTCGCCCGCCCGTTGCGGGGCATCTTCCACCGGCACCGTCGTGTGCAGCTGAAGATCGACGAAGTCACGAAGATCGACGCCGCCGAGCACACCGTCACGACCGCCGACGGATCCACATTCCAGGGCGGCATCCTGGTGCTCGCGATGGGCGCGGAGCCGAACTTCTTCAACACTCCGGGCGCACAGGAGCACGCGTATCCCCTGTACTCGGTCGACGATGCGACGGCGCTCGCCTCGCGGATGCTCGGCATGCTCGACGGGGCCGCCGACGTGCAGGGCCCGGATCCGTTCTCGGTCGTGGTCGTCGGCGCGGGGCCGACCGGCGTCGAGACCGCGGGTGCACTGGCCGAGAACTTCGACTACGTCGTCTCGAAGTACTTCTCGCCGCAGTTCGCCGATGCCTGCACGGTGTACCTCGTCGACATGGTGAAGACCGTGCTCGGCCCCTTCAGCACCGACTCTCAGCACTACGCCCACAGACGGCTCGGCAAGATCGGCGTGCGCGTGAAGCTGGGCAGCGGCGTGACCGAGGTGACCGAGACCGGCGTGACGCTCGCCGACGGAACGACCATCGAGAGCCCCGCGGTGATCTGGGCCGGCGGCCTCAAGGCCAGCTCTGTGCTCGGGACGTCGGGCCTGCCGCAGGGCAAGGGGGGCCGGATCGACGTGAACTCCGATCTCACGGTGCCAGGCGTCGAGGGCGTGTACGTGCTCGGTGACGCAGCGAATCTGACGGATGCGTCGGGCAACCGCATGCCGCAGCTCGCCTCGGTGGCGCAGCAGGCCGGCTCATGGGCGGCCCGGAACATCCTCGCCGATCTGCACGGCGGATCCCGCACTCCCTTCCACTACCGCGACAAGGGCATCATGGCGATGGTGGGCCGCGGTGCCGCAGTCGCGGAGATCGGGCCCAAGAGGGTCGGAATGAGAGGACCCCTCGCGTTCCTCGCGTGGCTCGGCGTTCACGTCGTGCTGCTGTCGGGGATGCGGCAGCGCATCGGTGCCGTGGTGTCGTGGTGCTGGGATTACCTCACGCACATCCGTCCCCAGGTCGTGGTCTATCAGCCGGACGAATACGCGCACGGGCGTGACACCACCGCCAGGGCCCGCCTCGCGCCGGATGGCGACAACGAGAAGTAGGCCCGGTCGCGGGAGTGCTTCCCGGTGCTGGAATGCCCCGCGGTTACGATGTGTTGAGGCATCCAGACGGTGATGCACCGTCTGCAGACAGGGAGATACAGTGCGTCAGCTCATCATCATCGGATCAGGCCCCGCGGGTTTCACCGCCGCCATCTACGCGGCGCGGGCGAACCTGAATCCGCTCGTCATCGCGAGCAGCGTCGACGTGGGCGGCGAGCTGATGAACACCACCGAGGTGGAGAACTTCCCCGGCTTCCCCGAGGGCATCCAGGGCCCCGAACTCATGGCGAAGCTGCAGGCTCAGGCCGAGAAGTTCGGCGCCGAGATCGCCTATGACGACGCCGTCGAACTCGACGTGGCGGGCCCGGTCAAGCGGGTCACCCTGGGCAGCGGCAAGGTCGAGGAATCGGACGCGCTCATCTTCGCGACCGGCTCCGCCTACCGCAAGATCGGCATCGAGGGAGAAGAGCGTCTCTCTGGTCGCGGCGTGTCGTACTGCGCGACCTGCGACGGCTTCTTCTTCCGCGAGCAGGAGATCGCCGTCGTCGGCGGCGGCGACTCGGCCATGGAGGAGGCGACCTTCCTCACCCGCTTCGCTTCCAAGGTGTACGTCATCCACCGCCGCGACGAGCTGCGCGCCTCGAAGATCATGCAGGAGCGCGCGTTCGCGAACGAGAAGATCGAGTTCGTCTGGAACAGCGAGGTCGTCGACATCCTCGGTGAGAACGCCACCACGGGTGTCGTTCTGCAGTCCACCGTCGACGGCTCGCGCCGCGAGCTCCCGGTGACGGGCGTGTTCGTCGCAATCGGCAACGACCCTCGGACCCACCTCGTGCACTCGAAGCTCGATCTGACCGACGCCGGCACCGTCTGGGTCGACGGGCGCTCGTCTCGCACATCGGCTGCCGGGGTGTTCGCGGCGGGTGACGTCATCGACCCGACGTACCGGCAGGCCGTCACGGCCGCGGGCTCGGGCACCGTCGCTGCGCTCGACGCCGAGCACTACCTGGCCGTGCTCGGCGAGGCCGGGGCGCCCGAGGTCGACTCCGACGAGATCGGCGGTCGACCGGCGGCCACGGCGTCCGCCGTCTGACCGGAACAAACCACCCCGCGTCAGCGTTACAGCAGGTGAACGACTTCCACCACCCCAAGGAGAGACATGACCGCCAAGGCGACCACATCCGCCACCTTCGAGCAGGACGTGCTGCAGGCTGATGGCCCCGTCCTCGTCGACTTCTGGGCTGCGTGGTGCGGCCCGTGTCGCATGGTCTCGCCGGTCCTCGACGAGATCGCGAGCGAGAACTCGGACAAGATCACGATCGTCAAGCTGAACGTGGACGAGAACCCTGATCTGGCGATGAAGTACCAGATCACCTCGATTCCCGCGATGAAGGTGTTCCAGAACGGCGAGGTGAAGACCTCGATCATCGGCGCGAAGCCGAAGTTCGCACTCGAGCAGGACCTCGCCGAGTACCTCCGCTGAGGTTCCTCTCACACAGCCCCCGCGACGTTCTCGTCGCGGGGGCTGTCATATGCCAGCGTCGGCATGCACGGTGAGGTCAGAGGTCTGTCCGCGACTCGGCTACGGTCGGTCCGCCTCGACGCTCGCCTCGACAGCGCCGTCCGACGCACCGGCGGCCGCGACGATGTCCTTGATCTCGTCGGTCGCGAATCCGGTCCGAACGGCCCACACGTATGCGACGATACCCACGACCACCTCGGCAAGCATCCCCCACGGGTAGCCGAGCGCCGGGGGCGTCATCGGCCCGTACTCGCCGAGGTAGCCGATGAGGAGTGATGCGAGCAAGAGCCAGATCAGCCACCAGTTCGCGGTGACGTGTTGCCGCGCCTCCAGCGTGCTCGTCACCCACACCGCGAAGCAGAAAGCGACGACGAGCGCACAGAAGGCGAGGTAGTAGACCGGGAACGGCCAGCCGCCGGGCCGCTGCCCACCGCCGGTCGTGAGAACCCAGCCGCCGGCCGCCGCCACCCAGATCCAGAGCACGAAGAACACGACGCTGACAATGATGCTCGAAGCGGCATTCATCCACTTGTGCTTCCAGGCGAAATAGGCGGTGAAGAACGGCAGGCCGACGAACGTCGCCGTGATCACGTTCGCGAGCGTCGAGAATCCGCTCCAGTAGAGGATCAGCACCGCCGCGAGGAACGACACCGGTGACCAGAACCGGTATCCCTTGAGGCGGAACGGGCGCTTGAGGGATGCAGCGGTTCGTCGGAGCACGGGCAGGCCGGCTCCGCCCATGATGTAAGTGAGCACGGCGGCGGAGCTGATGAAGCCGACGAGCTGGTACCAGCTGGGCGCCGGGACGAAGAACACACAGCCGACGACGGCGGAGACCACCAGCGGCAGCCAGGGGATGCCGAAACGATTGTTCGCGGTGAACGCCTTCGGGATGTTGCGGTGCACACCCAGTCCGTACCCGGTGCGCGCGCCGGTTCCGAGGTATACCCAGCCGGTGGCCAGCGGCGAGACGGCGGCATCGATCAACAGGAACGTGCCGAGTGCGGCGAGAGCCGCCATGTTGGCCGAGTCGAGCGCATGGAAGAGCGGGCCGTCGGCCCATCCCCCCGATACGAGCTTGTCCCATGAGCCGGGAGCGAGGCCCATGTCCTTCCAGTCCAGCGCGCCGATGAACGCGATCTGGAGAAGCGTGTAGATGAGCGCCGGGATCGCAATCGATCCGATGGTCGCGAGCGGAACGTTGCGCTGAGGGTTGCGCGCTTCGCCGCCGTAGTCGAGCGCCTGCCGGAATCCGAGCAGCGAGAAGATGATGCCCGTCGTGGCGATCGCGTGGAAGATCGGCGGGACACCGAGGGGCGCGAAGCCGCCGTAGCTCGTGAAGTTCTGCCCCTTGAGGATGAAGAACAGGAAGATGAAGGTCAGCGTCGGTAGTGCGATCTTCCAGAGGGTCACCCAGCGGTTCGACTCCGCCAGAAAGCGGGCACCGAAGAAGTTCAGTGCGAAGAAGACGAGCATCAGCGCGAAGCCGGCGAGAATCCCGGTCGGCCAGCTCAGCACATCCACGCCATCGACGTTCGTGAGCAGGTGAAGCTCCGGGAAGCGCCCGCCGATGTAGGTGAGCGTGGCTTCGGCCTCGATGGGCGGGATGGACACCACCGACAGCCAGTACGCCCATCCGATGATCCAGCCCGACAGTGAGCCATGGGTCAGATACGTGTATCGCACGATCGCGCCCGAGCGGGGCAGCATCGCGCCGAGTTCGAGATACGTCAGCGCGATGAGGAACACCAGGACGGAGGCGATGATCCACGACAGGATGGCGGCAGGACCCGCGACGCCGGCGGCGGCGAGGACGCCGAAGAGCCAGCCCGAGCCGATCTGCGCGCTGACGCCGAGGAGCAGGAGCTGCGTCAGGGAGAGTCTGCGCTTGAGGCCGCTGTCGGCGGCCTCAAAGGTTCCGGTGACGGGTTCTGGCTCGCTCTTCGTGCTGCTCATCGGTGACACTTCCTCGTGTGATTCGATGTCACGGCCCGTCCCCGCGGGCGGGTCGCCGGTCCCCACCGTACGCCGATCGGCGATCACCGTGGTCTGGTCGTGCGGCGCGTCAGCGGATGCGCGCGCTGGGGCAGGATGAGTCGGACTCCCGCATCAGGGACGCCGGCAGGCTGTCGTGGTTCAGGATGCGTCGGCCTGCACGACCGCATCCCAGCGGCGGTGCGTGTTGGCTTCCCCGAGCAGCCGCCATACGGCGGGGGTGAGCGCGGGGTACTCGATCGAGATCTGCCGCAGCACCCGGTAGTGCCGGCTCGCGTTCGGTCGCACGCCGCCGTTTGCCGCGATGTTCTCCGCGCGCAGGGTCAGGACGACGAGTTCATCGACCGTGGGCAGATCCTCCATGAAGTCCCACGGGTCTTCACCGCCGAGCAGACGCTCCTGGACGAGCACCGCCAGCTCGTCGGCGGCTTCCGCGCGCAGCAGTTCCAGGCTCGCGCGACGCGGAATGCTCACGTC
This sequence comes from Microbacterium altimontanum, assembly GCF_058349865.2. NCBI lineage: Bacteria > Bacillati > Actinomycetota > Actinomycetes > Micrococcales > Microbacteriaceae > Microbacterium > Microbacterium altimontanum. The sequence continues at coordinate 52,287 of NZ_JBYRJB020000005.1, forward strand.
ACGGGCGTCGTCTGCTCGGTCGGTCATCGTCCCAGCCTACGCGGGCACGCTGTGCTGCGGCTCGGCGTCATGCGCCGTACGTCGACTCCCCCAGTTCGTCCAGAATCCGGTTGAGGTCCTGAATCGTGGCGAAGTCAATGCTGATCTGGCCTTTTCGAGCGCCGAGAGAGACCTTGACCTTCGTGTTGAGCCGATCGCCCAGCCGATGAGCAACATCGTCGAGATACGCCTTGCGTGCTCCCGCCTTCGGTGGTGCCGTACGGCTGGCTCCGGCATCCTTCGCCTTCGCCGCAGCTTCGGCGGCCCGCACCGAGAGGTCTTCGTTCACGATCTTGTCGGCGAGGCGCTGCATGGAATCGGTGTCTTCGAGGGACAGGATCGCGCGGGCGTGGCCGGCGGTCAGCACTCCCGCAGCAACGCGCTGCTGTACGGGAACGGGCAGCTTGAGCAGCCGGATGGTGTTGCTGATCTGCGGGCGTGAGCGGCCGATTCGGCCGGCGAGCTCCTCCTGGGTGATGCCGAAGTCCTCGAGCAGCTGCTGGTACGCGGATGCCTCCTCGAGCGGGTTGAGCTCGGAGCGGTGGAGATTCTCGAGGAGAGCGTCGCGGAGCAGGTGCTCGTCGGCGGTGTCGCGCAGGATGGCCGGAATCGATTCGAGGCCGGCTTCGCGAGCCGCGCGGGTTCGGCGCTCGCCCATGATGAGCTCATAGTCGCCGTCGGCGTTCTGGCGGACGACGACCGGCTGCAGCACGCCGAACTCCCGGACGCTGTGGATGAGCTCGGCGAGGTCGTCGGGATCGAACACGGTTCGCGGCTGGCGCGGGTTGGGCACGATCTCCAGGGGATTCACGTGGATCAGTCGCGCTCCGGGAACCGCAACGAGGTCGGCGGTGTCAGCATCCTGAGGCGCTCCGGATGCCGGCTCGTCCTTGGTGCCGGCGGCGTCGGAGGCCGGGGCTTCCTTTTCCTTGCTCTTGACGGTGGTGCTGCGGGTGCTTGCACCGGGGAAGAAGACGTCGACGGGTCGTTCCTGGGTTGCTTCTCCCGTGGGAATGAGTGCCCCGATCCCCCGACCGAGTCCTGTCCGCTTGGCCGCCATCAGGCGCCTCCTTCATTCGCTGTCGCCTCTGCGTGCGACTTCTCGTATCGCTGGATGATCTCGACCGCGGCTTCGCGGTAGGCAATGGCTCCGGCCGACTGACCGTCGTACGCGATGACCGTCTGACCGAAGCTCGGCGCTTCGGACACCCGCACGGAACGGGGAATGACGGTCCCCAACACCTGATCCGTGAAATGAGCCCGGACCTCGTCGGCGACCTGCTGGGCAAGGCGCGTCCGGCCGTCGTACATCGTGAGGACGATCGTGGAGACGTGGAGCGCGGGGTTCAGGTGCTTCTGGATCATCCGCACGTTGCCGAGAAGCTGGCTGAGACCCTCGAGCGCGTAGTACTCGCACTGGATGGGGATGAGCACCTCGTCGGCCGCGGTGAAGGCGTTGATGGTGAGCAGACCGAGGGACGGGGGGCAGTCGATGATGACGAAGTCGGGTTTGACGTCGACGGACGCGAGGTAATCCTCGAGAGCGGTGCGCAGACGGTGCTCCCGCGCGACCTGTGAGACCAGTTCGATCTCAGCTCCAGCGAGGTGGATCGTGCTCGGCGCACACTGGAGGAGATCGGATTCCGGGCTGGTCTGAACGACATCCGAGATGGGGAACTCATCGATCAGCACGTCATACACGCTGGGAGTCTCGGCGCTGTGCGGGATTCCGAGAGCGGTGGATGCGTTGCCCTGCGGATCGAGGTCGATGACGAGCACTCGTGCGCCGACCGATGACAGGGCGGCAGCGAGATTCACGGCCGTCGTGGTCTTGCCGACACCACCCTTCTGGTTCGACACCGTGATCACGCGGGTGACGCCGGGAAGAGCCACCGTCGTGGCCTCGAGGGACTTGCGTCGCGCCGAGAGGTCCGCGAGTTCGCGAGCGATGGGGCTGTCGGTGAGGGGGTCGAATGTGGCGGTGTCCGAGTTCTCGGATTGTTTCACGTGAAACACACTCCCTCTTCGCGTGCCGTCGACCTCGTCCAGTCTAATCGGCGCTTGCGACCTTCCCTGTTCATCGGGTGTCGAAGGCTGAACCGTTTCCGCGGGGCTCGCGACGGACGAGTGTGCGCCGTTTCACGTGAAACGGTTGTTCTCGACGCCAACGGACCGCCATGCGCGGGAGTTGCTCCGTCGTGGGCGCCGCTCCCGCAGCGCTTCCCATGTACGTGGTGCCGCTGATTCGGTCGGCTGGCAGATGAGCACCACGATCGCCGGACGCCTGGACCCGCGTCGACATCGACGACGAACCTGCCGGTACGCGTCCCACCGAAGAGCTCACTCAGTTGCGCGCGCACTTGGGGGCGGCCCCGCTGATTCGGAGTTTCACGTGAAACGGATGCCGCGACCGGCGCACTTCCATAAGGTTCGAATCGCGCATTGCCACGGATGATGACCGCCGGCTGTCCACCGCGCACGAGGACCGCGGAGCCGCGCCTCCGCGGTCCGGCGCTACGGACACATGGGCCGGCCCGTGTGCCGCTTGATCCCGCCCCTGTTCGCCACCGGACACTGCGGCTCTGTGACCGTTTCACGTGAAACGCTGCATGCCTCGTAGAAGCGGTGGGACGTCTGGAGCAGCCTGCCGGTCCAGGCCCCGTTCGCGGTGCAACGCGGGAGTCCCCTATATGGCCTGGCGACGGACTCTCGGCATCGAGGCGTCGGCAGCTGTGTGAACGAGGAGGACCCGTACTGACCGCGTGCACGCATAAGCCGAGGGAAGGAGCGGCGCTTCACGTGAACTCCACCCTCCGTACCTCTCACTCTCGGCGCCCAGTGATCGTTGTGCGCTCCTTGCGAGCACCCCGCGCACAGGCGTTACCGTTTCACGTGAAACGTGACGCCCATGATGCGTGATCGTCGTCCTTGGCGTTCATGAGCGCTTCGGGGACCGACGCACCGACCGTGCCCGGGCCGGCCGAGGCACGCCGCGCCACACATGCCAGCGGCCCCACAGTAGCCGCGGCCAGTCGCGGCGAGTGAAGCGGCCACACGCCGAAACATCGTGTTTCACGTGAAACGTCACGCCGCATGACGGTCAGTGAGCCGCGCTCTCGGTCCACGCATCGCGAACGCGTCGGCACCTCAGCAACACTGAACGACAAGGCACCTCACCATCACGGGGCGGGGCGCACAGGAGGAATGCGACCTCGACGGCGTGCGTTTCACGTGAAACAGTCGGTCACGCCCGCACGAGGGCGCGGACGACGCGCGATGGCTCGTCGACGACGCCCTCACCGACAACCTCGACATGCGCGTCGGTGACCTTGAACTTCCGCAGCTGCTTCTGCGCCGCCTCGATCTCGGCGGGGGCACTGTTGCCTTTGAGCAGAATGAGTTCACCACCATCACGGACGAGCGGTGCAGTAAGGGGGAGGAGGGTACGCAACGCGCTCACCGCCCGGGCGGTGACCGCATCGAACAGTGAGTGAGGCCGGTACTCCTCAGCGCGCGCCCGAACCACGTGAACATTCGCGAGCGCCAGCGCATCCGACTGCTCTCGAAGCCATGCAACCCGACGTTCCATGGGCTCGATGAGCACCCACTCGACGTCGGGCCGAGCGATCGCCAGCACCAAGCCCGGCAGGCCGGCCCCCGATCCCACGTCGGCGACCCGGCCGGAGAACAACGGTGCGATGACCGCGCTGTTCAGGATGTGACGGGTCCAGAGTCGCGGGCGCTCGAGCGGCCCGATGAGGCCGCGCTCCTCGCCGTGCTCGCCAAGCGCGCCGGCGAAGCGCCGCGCGAGATGGACCCTATCGCCGAAGACCTGCGCCGCCGCTGCCGGCTCTTCTTCGAGAGGGGAAAGCTCGTCAGTCATGGCGTTTCACGTGAAACGTCACGCACGCCGGATGACGGTGTGACGATCCGCGCCCTCGCCGTACGACTCGGAGACGAGACCGCGCTCCGAAACGATGTCGTGCACAAGCTTGCGCTCATAGCTCGACATCGCCGGAAGCGAGGCCTGCGACGCACCGTCGTCAAGCCGCGCGATCGCACGGTCGACCAACTGTGCGAGTTCCCGCTGACGCGCGTCGCGCGATCCGCCGATGTCGAGGATGAGGCGCGAGAAACGGCCGGTCTGGTTCTGCACCGCGAGGCGGGTCAGCTCCTGGATGGCCTGCACAGTGTCAGGCTCGGCAAGGTCGCCGAGATCGGCTACGTCGTCAGCTTCGACCGACACGTACGCGCGCCCGTTGCGCACATCCAGCGTCAGATCGCCGTCCACGTCGGCGATGTCCAGCAGGCCCTCGAGGAAGTCGGCCGCGACGTCGCCCTCCTGCTCGAGCTGCTCGATGGTCGCCGCGCGCTCGTCGAACTCGGCCGGCGACGGGGATGCTGTCGTTGACATGACTTCCTTCGGATCGGGTCAGGAGGTGGACGTTCCGCCGGGTGATCCCGAAGGATTCGGCTTCTGCCCCTGCTTCTTCGCACGCTGTTTGCTCATCGGCTGCTGCCGCTTCGGTGCCTGAGCCTTGGCCCGCTCGGCCTCTTCGAAGAGGCGCTGCTGCTCGGCGACGTACTTCTCCATGGGGATGATCTTGCCGCTGGCATCGAGCGCTTTGCCCTTCTTCGCCAGCCGCTCCTCGCGCTCCTTGGCCGCCTGCGATCCCGGCGTGGGCATGTTGCGGATGACCATGAACTGCTGAACGGCGGTCCAGATGTTGCTCGTGAACCAGTAGATGACAACGCCGAGCGGGAAGAACACGCCCGAGAAGACGAAGGCGAACGGCAGGACGTAGACCATCATGCGCTGCATCTTGTACGCCTGGCCCTGCTTGGCCTCGGGCGACAGGTTCTTCGACACGATTTGCAGCTGGGTGAAGAACTGCGACGCGATCATCAGCACGACGAGGGTCACCATGATGGTGACTGTGGTCTGCCAGCCTTCCGGCTTGACCTCGAGCGTGCCCTGGAGCGACTCGTGCAGCGACGCCACGCCGAACAGCTTCGCGTTGTAGAACTCCTGAGTCAGTTCGTTCGTGAGCCAGAAGATCCCGCCGTGGTTCGCCTCGGCGTTCGTCTTGATCGACGACAGCACGCTGTACAGCGAGAAGAACACCGGCATCTGCACGAGGATCGGCAGACAGCCCGACACCGGCGAGGTGCCGTTCTTCTTGTACATGGCCATGGTCTCGCGACTCATCGCCTCACGCGAGAGCTGGTCGCGTTTGCCCTTGTACTTCTCCTGGATCTTCTTGAGCTCGGGCGCGATCTCCATCATCTTGCGCTGGCTCTTGATCTGTTTGACGAACAGCGGAACAAGAGCCGCACGCACGACGATCACGAGGCCGATGATGGACAAAACCCAGGTCAGACCACCAGCCGGGTCCATCCCGATGAAGGTGAACAGGGCGTGGAACGCGACCAGGACAAGCTCGACGAGCCACTTCAGAGGCCACAGGATGAAGCCGAGCGGATCGAAACCGCCGCCGGATGGGGCGGCGGGCGTGCTCGTTGCGAGAAACAGCAGATCCTGCACGGATCAGTCCTTTCTGGGGGGCACGACGAATCCGTGCGGAGTCAGCTCATAGCGATAGTGCTCGTGCGGGCGCACGTCGTCGACGCCGCCGGCAGCCCACGGGTGGCACCGTGCGACGCGCAGCGCCGCAAGCGCCGCCCCCTTCAGTGCTCCGTGCTGCTGCACCGCGCCGACGGCATATGCCGAACACGACGGGTAGTACCGGCAGACATCGCCGTAGGTGTGCGAGATGGTCGCCCGGTATGCATGCAGGATCGCCAGCACTGCGTTGCGGGGAATGAGGAGGAGGGTCGCGCCGACACCGGTGTGTCGGAACGTTCCCGCTCCCACGAACGCGGTCGGCAGCGTCGTGGCGCTCATGCGGCGGCTCTCCGTGCGAGGCAGCGCGACACCTCGGCCTGCAGCTGGGCGAAGTCCGCGCGCGCGGCACCCGGAAGCGCCCGGATGACGATGTCGGCTCCCTCGCGCACCTGCGGCAGGGCACCGGCGCACACGGCTTTGAGGCGGCGGCGCACCGTATTGCGCACGACCGCCGTACCGACCTGTTTGCTCACGATGAAGCCGAAGCGCGCCGCGCGCTCCTCCTCAGAGGACACGACGTACATCACGGTGTTCGGACCGGCACACTTCACGCCCCGACGGACGACGGCCTTGTATTCCGCACCGCGGGTCAGACGATTCGGCCTCGCGAGCACCGGGATCGGGTCAGGCCGACAGCTCGCTGCGGCCCTTGGCGCGGCGAGCCGAGAGGATGCCGCGACCGGCGCGGGTGCGCATGCGAGCGCGGAAGCCGTGCTTCTTGGCGCGGCGACGGTTGTTGGGCTGGAAGGTGCGCTTGCTCATGGAATCACTCCGGAGGTTCACCGGGTCACGTGCCCGGAGACGACGAATGGGGGACTCTGCCCAAATGGCATAAGTCAACCGATTAAGGCTACGTCCACAGTGCCCATATCTCAAACCGGGGAGTGCGCTCCCACATTATCCACAGCCTGGTGCTATCGCTGGAGACGACGCGCGGCCCGGTTCTACAGTGGAGTTTGCTCTGCGAGCAGCGGCTGACTAGCGTTGCTCCGAGCAAGTTATCCACAGGCCGAGGCGCGCCCGCCGCCTGTAACACAAAACAGCCGGGGGGGCCATGGCACCGCAGGAAGATCCCGACGTTCCCGTCTGGAGCACGGTACTGCACCTGCTCGAGGCCGACGACCGGATCACCCCGCAGATGTGGGGCTTCCTCCACCTCGCCGTCCCGCAGGGGGTGATGGGCGGGATCCTGTACATCGATGTGCCGAATGACCTCACAGCCGGTCAGATCACGAAGCGCATGCGCGCGTCGATCATGGAAGCGCTCGAGCACGCCGGCGACGGCGTCACGTCGTTCCGGGTCGTCGTCAACCCGGACATCACCGACGCGCACCTCACGGCGTCGATTCCGGCCCAGACCTCCCCGTCGCCCACGATCGATGCCGCGCCCATCATCCCCGAGCGCTCCGAGTCGGCGCCGACCGTGCAGAGCAGCACACGCAACGACACCCGTCTGAACCCCAAGTACACGTTCGACAGCTTCGTCATCGGCCAGTCGAACAGGTTCGCTCACGCCGCGGCGGTCGCCGTGGCCGAGGCACCGGCGAAGGCCTACAACCCGCTCTTCATCTACGGCGATTCCGGACTCGGCAAGACGCACCTGCTGCACGCGATCGGCGACTACGCCCAGAGCATGTATGCCGGCATCCGGGTGCGCTACGTGTCGAGCGAGGAATTCACGAACGACTTCATCAACTCGATCGCCAACAACCGCGGCTCGGCGTTCCAGGCACGCTACCGCGACGTCGACATCCTGCTCATCGACGACATCCAGTTCCTTCAGGGACGCGCCGAGACGCAGGAGGCGTTCTTCCACACCTTCAACACCCTGCACGACCACGACAAGCAGGTCGTCATCACCAGTGACGTGCCGCCGAAGCACCTCACGGGGTTCGAGGACCGCATGCGATCCCGCTTCGAATGGGGTCTCATCACGGACGTGCAGGCGCCCGATCTCGAAACCCGCATCGCCATCCTCCGCAAGAAGGCCCAGAGCGAGCGACTGCAGATCCCCGACGAGGTGCTCGAGTACATCGCCACGGTCGTCTCGTCGAACATCCGCGAGCTCGAGGGCGCTCTCATCCGCGTCTCGGCATTCGCGAGCCTCAACCGTTCCACGCTCGACATGTCCCTCGCCCAGACCGTGCTGCGCGACATCGTCGATCAGGACGACGCGAACGTGGTGTCACCGACCGACATCATCACCGCGACCGCCGGGTACTTCAAACTGTCGGTCGACGACCTCTACGGCTCCAGCCGCTCGCAGGCGGTGGCCCAGGCGCGCCAGATCGCGATGTACCTATGCCGCGAACGTACGAGCCTCTCGCTCCCGAAGATCGGGCAGCTGTTCGGCGGCCGTGACCACACCACCGTGATGTACGCGTACAAGAAGATCAGCGACCTCATGAAGGAGCGTCGCTCGATCTACAACCACGTCACCGACATCACCGCGCAGCTCGGCCGTCGCTGACTCGCCTTTCTCTCCGAGCCGGGGCGCTCGACGTTCGGCCGTCGTGCGTATGCCGGAATCCGTCCTTGACTTGGGGTGCCGTCACCGCCAGAATCCGCGTTCTGCACAGTGTGGATAACTTGTGGAGAACACGTCGTCGAGTGTCATTCCCTGTGAGCGATCGACGCATCGTTGTGGATAACTCCGGCGCTGGGGATTTTGCGCTCGCCCCCGCGTCCCCCGTGATTCCGCAGGACATCCACAACTCACACGAATGTAGTTTCCTACTGCCGCAAACGATCCACCGACTTATCCACAGTTCCCACAGGTGTTAACACCATGACGAAGAGTTAACGATCCAAGGGGCCATCCGATCACCCTGTACGCGTCGGCTGGTGGATGACCGCCCGGAGATCCAGGCATCGGGATTGCGCGACGAGGGCACTAGCATGAGTAAACCCACGCCCATGTCAAGGGAGCGCAAGTGAAGTTCCACGTAGGTCGCGATGTCTTCAGCGAAGCCGTCTCGTTCGTCGTCAAGCTCCTGCCCCAGCGCAATCCGCAGCCGATCCTCGCCGGCGTCCTCATCGAAGCCGGCGATCACGGCCTCTCACTGTCGGCGTTCGACTACGAGGCTTCGGCGCGCACGACGATCGAGGCGAACGTCGACGAGCCGGGCACGATCCTCGTGCACGGTCGTCTGCTCTCCGACATCGCCAGCCGTCTGCCGAATGCTCCGATCCAGATGGAGGTGGAGGAAGACGGCATCGCGCTGACGTGCGGCTCTGCACGCTTCATGCTCGCCTCGATGCCGGTGCAGGAATACCCGGCGATCCCCGAGGTCACCGGAGATTCGGGGCTTGTGCCCGGCGACGAATTCGCCACCGCCATCTCGCAGGTCGCTTTCGCAGCGTCCCGCGACGACGTGACACCGGTTCTCACGGGTGTGCAACTCGAGGTGTCGGGTACCCAGCTGAGCCTCGTGGCCACCGACCGCTACCGGGTCGCGCTGCGTGACATCCCGTGGGACGGCGGCGCAGCAGCGTCCGACGACAGCACCTCGGCACTCGTTCCGGCCCGCACTCTCACCGAGGTCGGCAAGACGTTCTCGCACGGCGGTGACATCTCGGTGTCGTTCTCCGGATCGGGTGACCGCGAGATCATCGCGTTCACGTCGGGCAACAAGACCGTCACTTCGCTGCTGATCAAGGGCAACTTCCCCCCGGTGCGTCGACTGTTCCCCGAGCAGACCGAACATCACGCCGTCGTGAACACCGCCGACCTCGCCGAGGCCGTACGCCGCGTGTCGCTCGTGCTCGACCGCTCCGCGCCGCTGCGGTTCACGTTCACGCCGGACAGTGTGTCGATGGATGCGTCGGGTACCGAGCAGGCGCGGGCGAACGAGACCGTCGAGGCGACGCTCGTCGGCGAGGACGTCACGCTCGGCCTCAACCCGCAGTACCTGCTCGAGGCCCTCGGCGCCGTGCGGAGCGAGTTCACGCGCATCACGTTCACGTCGGCCGAGAACCAGAACAAGCTGAGCCCCGTGCTCATCACCCCGCAGACCTCGGTCGACAAGGGCGGCGAGGACACCTTCCGCTACCTCCTCCAGCCCAACCTCCTCCTGCGCTGAACGACCCCCGCCGCGGCCGCCGCCTCCACGCATCCCGCAGTCCCGCGGTTTCACATGAAATCGCCCGTTGCACATCGAACGTGCGTCGGTTTGATGTGGAGCAGGCTGCTTCATGTGGAGCCGGCGAACAGGCGGGGATGGGGGCGGGCCTCGGTAGGCTTGATCCGGTGATCGTCGAGCAGCTCAGCCTGGTGGATTTCCGCAATTACGCGGCCGCCGACGTGGCGCTCGGCACCGGGCCGAACGTCTTCGTCGGGCGCAATGGTCAGGGCAAGACGAACCTCGCCGAGGCGATCGCGTACTTCGCCACGCTCGGCTCGCATCGCGTGTCATCCGACGCGCCGATGGTGCGGCACGGTGCGGATGCGGCGATCGTGCGGGCGCGCCTCGCACACGGCGAGCGACGCGTGCTCCTCGAGGTGCAGGTCAACAAGCAGGGCTCGAACAAGGCGCGGGTCAACGGGGCGCCCGTCAAGGCCGCCGAGCTGCCGCGATATGCACAGGTCGTGCTGTTCGCCCCGGAGGACCTGCAGATCGTGCGCGGCGACCCCTCGGCTCGGCGCCGTTTCGTCGACCAGCTGCTCGTGCAGCGTGCTCCGCGCATGGCCGGCGTCCTCGCCGATTACGACCGCGTGCTCCGACAGCGCAACGCGTTGCTCAAATCGGCTCGCGCGCGCGGGATCCGCGGCGACCAGCTTTCCACTCTCGACGTGTGGGACGAGAAGCTCATCTCGCTCGGCGCTCAGGTCATCGATGCACGGATGGCGTTGACCGCGGAGCTCGCCCGTCCGATGGCGCGCTCCTACGCCGCGATCGCGGGCGCCGATCACGCGCCGGAGCTCGAATGGGCCCTGTCGGTGCGCGGCGTCGATCCGGAGGAAGGCGACGACGCGTCCGAGTCGGGCGCGATCGGCGACACGGCCGACGTGTTCCGCGCGGCCCTGGCGGCCCGGCGTTCGGCGGAGCTCGAGCGCGCCATCACGCTCGTCGGTCCTCATCGCGACGACCTCGTCCTCCGTGTGCGGGGCCTGCCGGTGAAGGGCTACGCATCGCACGGTGAGTCGTGGTCGGTCGCGCTCGCCCTGCGCCTCGCGTCCGCCGAGCTGCTGCGTGCGGAGTCGCGGCTCGGCGATCCCGTGCTAATCCTCGACGACGTGTTCGCCGAACTCGACGCCGACCGTCGCCAGCGCCTCGCCACGCTGGCATCGGAGTACGAGCAGGTGATCGTGACGGCTGCCGTGGAACCGGATGTGCCCGACGCGCTGCGCGCGCACGTCGTGCGCGTCGAAGCGGGGACGATCGTCGCCACGGAGCCTCTCGTCGGGACCGAAGCGCCCGCTCCCGCAGATCCCGCAGAACCCCTTGCGGCGACCGAACCGTCCCGCGCGACCGAACCGCCCGTCGAGACGGAGGTCGCCGATGCCCGCTGACGCCGACGACCTGCCCGAGACGCTTGCCACCTATCTGCGGCTCCGGGGCCTCGAACCGTCGGCTCGCGCGAAGCGGCGGCGGCGACGCCGGAACGACGACGACGAGAACCAGCCCTTCACGAGGGGTCGGGACCCGCGCGGCCTCGGCGACGTCGTCGTCGCCTTCACCCGCGAGTCCGGGTGGGAATCCCAGCTCGCCCGCGCCGACCTGGTGCGACAGTGGGGCGAGGTCGCCGGCGACGAGACCGCGCAGCACACCCGGCCGGTCGCCCTGAGCGAGGGACTGCTCACGGTTCAGTGCGATTCGACGGCGTGGGCGAAGCAGCTCCAGCTCATGCGCGCGCACATCCTCACCGAGATCCTCCGGCGGTACCCTGACGCCGGCGTCGACAGCATCCGGTTCATCGGGCCCGACGTCCCCTCCTGGAAATGGGGTCCCAGAGCCGTTCCAGGGCGCGGTCCACGCGATACCTACGGCTGAGGTACGTCCGCGACCGGCTCGCGCGATTTCGGCGCGGCACAGGGCCGTACACGCTCCATTCCAGAGGTGGCGCTGGTAACATGGATCGGTAGGCCTTGAGATCGGGAGCGCGGATTCTATGACGTCAGACACACCGGAGAACGAGTCCGCGCAGGAGACCCCGATCCCCGCCTCGCCGAAGACCGACTACGGTGCCGATGCCATCCAGGTGCTCGAAGGGCTCGAAGCCGTGCGCAAGCGCCCCGGCATGTACATCGGATCCACCGGAGAGCGCGGCCTGCATCACCTGGTGCAGGAGATCGTCGACAACTCCGTGGACGAGGCCCTCGCCGGATACTGCGACACGATCGAGGTCACGATCCTGGCCGACGGCGGCATCCGGTGTGTCGACAACGGCCGCGGCATCCCCGTCGCTCCGCACGCCTCCGACCCGTCGAAGTCGACCGTCGAGGTCGTCCTCACGGTGCTGCACGCCGGTGGCAAATTCGGCGGCGGCGGATATGCCGTCTCGGGTGGGCTGCACGGCGTGGGCTCATCCGTCGTGAACGCGCTCTCGACCCGGTTCGAGGTCGAGGTGAAGCGCGAGGGACACGTCTGGCGGCAGACGTTCGCCGACGGCGGCGCGCCTCAGGGCCCGCTGGAGAAGGATGAGGAGAGCTCGGAGACGGGCACCACCATCACCTTCTGGCCCGACGGTTCGATCTTCGACACGATCGACTTCGACTACGACACCCTGCGGCTGCGCTTCCAGCAGATGGCGTTCCTGAACAAAGGACTGAGCATCTCGCTGCGCGACGAGCGCGAGAAGGCCATCATCGTGGAGGACGTCGACGGCCAGGAGATCGTGTCGCAGCGCCAGGACCGGTTCCTCTACGAGCGCGGCCTCGTCGACTACGTCGGATATCTCAACAAGGTGCGCAAGTCGGAGCACGTGCACGAGGAGATCATCGACTTCGAATCCGAGGACACCGACCGCAAGATCTCGCTCGAGGTCGCGATGCAGTGGACCACGAGCTACACCGAGAACGTGTTCACGTTCGCCAACACCATCAACACGCACGAGGGCGGCACGCACGAAGAGGGCTTCCGTGCGGCGCTGACGACCCTCGTCAACCGGTACGCCCGCGCCAACAATCTGCTGAAGGAGAAGGATGACAACCTCTCCGGCGATGATGTACGCGAGGGTCTCACGGCCGTGATCTCAGTCAAGCTCTCCGAGCCGCAGTTCGAAGGACAGACGAAGACCAAGCTCGGCAACACCGAGGCCAAGGCGTTCGTGCAGAAGGTCGTGGGCGACCGGCTCGGCGACTGGTTCGACCGCAACCCCGCCGCGGCCAAGAACATCATTCGCAAGTCGATCGACGCGGCGACCGCACGGATGGCGGCGCGCAAGGCGCGCGAGACCGCACGCCGCAAGAGCGTGTTCGAGTCGGCATCGATGCCCGACAAGCTCAAGGACTGCACGAGCAAGGACCCCTCGATCAGCGAGATCTTCCTCGTCGAGGGCGACTCCGCCGGCGGCTCGGCCGTACAGGGCCGCGACCCGCACACGCAGGCGATCCTCGCCCTGCGCGGCAAGATCCTGAACGTGGAGCGCGCGCGCCTCGATCGCGCTCTCGGCAACAATGAGATCCAGGCGATGATCCAGGCGTTCGGCACGGGCATCGGCGAAGACTTCGACATCGACAAGGCGCGGTACCACAAGATCGTGCTGATGGCGGATGCGGACGTCGACGGCCAGCACATCACGACGCTGCTGCTCACGCTGCTGTTCCGCTACATGCGCGGTCTCATCGAGGCCGGCTTCGTGTACCTGGCCATGCCGCCGCTGTACCGGCTCAAGTGGACCAACTCCCCCCACGAGTACGTCTACTCCGACAACGAGCGCGACGCGCTGCTGGCCGACGGGCTCGCGAGCGGCAAGCGCATCCCGAAGGACAACGGCATCCAGCGCTACAAGGGTCTCGGCGAGATGAACCCCAAGGAGCTGTGGGAGACGACGATGGACCCCGAGACGCGCACACTGCGTCAGGTCACCATCGACGACGCCGCCGCGGCCGACGAGATCTTCTCCGTGCTGATGGGTGAAGACGTCGAGTCGCGCCGCAGCTTCATCCAGCGCAACGCCAAGGACGTGCGCTTCCTCGACATCTAGGCGTTTCGTCTCCACGGCCCCCGGGTCGTTGAGCGAGCGAAGCGAGACGAAACGACGCAGAGAGAGCAGAACACATGGTTGACGACGACCGGCCCGCCGAGGCCCCCGAGCACAATCACGGAAAGATCGACCAGGTCGACCTCCAGGTCGAGATGCAGCGCAGCTACCTCGACTATGCGATGAGCGTCATCGTCGGGCGTGCGCTGCCCGACGTGCGCGACGGTCTCAAGCCCGTGCACCGCCGCGTGATCTACGCGATGTACGACGGTGGGTACCGCCCCGACAAGTCGTTCTCGAAGTGCGCGCGCGTCGTCGGCGAGGTGATGGGTCAATACCACCCGCACGGCGACTCCGCGATCTACGACACCCTCGTGCGCCTCGTGCAGCCGTGGTCGCTGCGCTATCCCCTCGCGCTCGGCCAGGGCAATTTCGGTTCTCCCGGCAACCAGGGCGCGGCGGCTCCTCGATACACCGAGACGAAGATGGCTCCACTCGCGCTCGAGATGGTGCGCGACATCGAAGAGGAGACCGTCGACTTCCAGGACAACTACGACGGTCAGACGCAGGAGCCGGTCGTCCTGCCGGCGCGGTTCCCGAACCTCCTGGTGAACGGCTCGGTCGGCATCGCGGTAGGCATGGCGACGAACATCCCGCCGCACAACCTGCGCGAGGTCGCCGCCGGCGCGCTCTGGGCGCTCGAGCACCCCGAGGCAACCCGCGAAGAGCTTCTCGAGGCGCTGCTCGAACGCATCCCGGGCCCGGACTTCCCCACGGCGGCGCAGATCCTCGGCACCCGCGGGATCCAGGAGGCCTACCGCACCGGTCGCGGATCGATCACGATGCGCGCGGTCGTGAACGTCGAGGAGATCCAGGGCCGCACCTGCCTCGTCGTCACCGAGCTGCCGTACCAGGTGAACCCCGACAACGTCGCGGTGAAGATTCGCGACCTCGCGCGCGACGGCAAGATCGCCGGCATCGCCGACATCCGCGACGAGTCCAGCGACCGCACCGGGCAGCGCCTCGTGATCGTGCTGCGACGGGATGCCGTAGCCAAGGTCGTGCTGAACAACCTGTACAAGCACACGCAGCTGCAGGAGAACTTCGGCGCGAACATGCTGGCGATCGTCGACGGGGTGCCGCGCACCCTGGCGCTCGACGGCTTCGTGACGCACTGGCTCACGCACCAGATCGAGGTCATCGTCCGGCGCACGCGGTACCGGCTGCGCAAGGCCGAGGAGCGCATGCATATCCTGCGCGGCTACCTCAAGGCGCTCGACGCGCTCGACGACGTGATCGCGCTGATCCGCCGTTCGCCGACCGTCGACGAGGCGCGCGAGGGGCTGAAGGATCTGCTCGAGATCGACTCCGATCAGGCCGACGCGATCCTGGCGATGCAGCTGCGGCGCCTGGCGGCCCTCGAGCGGCAGAAGATCATCGATGAGGCGGCGGAGCTCGAGCTGCAGATCGCCGACTTCAATGCGATCCTCGTGAGCCCGGAGCGCCAGCGCGGCATCGTGCGCGACGAACTCGGCGAGATCGTCGCGAAGTTCGGCGACGAGCGGCGCACGCACATCCTGCCCGGATTCGACGGCGACATGTCGATCGAAGACCTCATCCCCGAAGAGGAGATGGTGGTCACGGTCACACGCGAGGGGTACATCAAGCGCACACGCAGCGACAACTATCGCTCGCAGCACCGCGGCGGCAAGGGCGTGAAGGGCGCCCAGCTGCGCGCCGACGACGTCGTCGAGCACTTCTTCGTCACGACGACGCACCACTGGCTGCTGTTCTTCACCGACAAGGGCCGGGTGTACCGCGCGAAGGCCTACGAGGTGCCGGAGGCCGGGCGCGATGCGAAGGGTCAGCACGTCGCGAACCTGCTTGCGCTGCAGCCCGACGAGAAGATCGCGCAGATCCTCGAGGTGCGCACGTACGACGACGCGGCATACCTGGTGCTCGCCACCCGCAGCGGACTCGTCAAGAAGAGCCGGCTCACCGACTACGACACCAACCGTCAGGGCGGGATCATCGCGATCCGGCTGCGCGAGGACGACGAGGTCGTGAGCGCGCTGCTCGTCGACGAGGACGACGAGATCCTGCTCATCAGCCGGCACGGCATGTCGCTGCGGTTCGCGGCGACGGATGAGGCGCTGCGTCCGATGGGACGCTCGACCGAGGGCGTGAAAGGAATGTCGTTCCGCGGCGACGACTGCCTGCTGTCGGCATCGGTCGTCACCGACGAGGGCTACGTCTTCGTGGTCACCGACGGCGGATACGCGAAGCGCACCGCGGTGAGCGAATACCGCGTCCAGGGCCGCGGCGGTCTCGGCATCAAGGTCGCGAAGCTGAACGACGATCGCGGCGTTCTGGCGGGCGGTCTCATCGCCGACGCGGACGACGAGATCCTTGTGGTTCTTGCCAGCGGCAAGGTGGTACGCTCTGCCGTGGCCGAGGTGCCCGCCAAGGGCCGCGACACCATGGGTGTCGTGTTCGCCCGCCCCGGTGATGATGACCGGATCATCGCGATCGCCCGCAACTCGGAACGCGGACTGGGCGAGACCGAGGGCGCCCCGGACGGCGCTGCCGAGGACGCGGCAGCGGCTACCACTGAGCCTTCCTCCCCGACCCCCGAAGAGAGTACTGACGCATGAGCACCGTAGCCGACAGACTTGCCAAGAAGTCGACTCACAAGACGAACGCCAAGCAGGTGCGGCTGCGCCTGGTGTACGTCGACTTCTGGTCGGCCGTGAAGCTGTCGTTCCTCGCTGCCGTGGCGGTCGCGGTCGTCACGATCGTGGCGTTCTTCCTCATCTACATGGTGGTCACCGCGACCGGGCTGGTCGGCAAGGCGGACGAGCTGTTCAAGAGCGTCTCCGACGGCGGCGTGGCCCTGTCGGCCATCATCGGCCTGCCGCAGGTGATGGCGATGGCGGCGATCATCGCCATCCTGAACCTCATCGTGATCACGGTGATGGGCGCCGTCATCGCGGGGCTCTACAACCTCGCCGTGAAGGTGACGGGCGGCCTGCTCATCGGCTTCACCTCGAACTGAACCGCGTCATCCAGCGCCGGTCCTCCTTGTGGGGCCGGCGTTGGCGTTTGCCGACCCGCGCACGGCACGAAAGGCGGAGATGTCGCGAGAGGCGGACGGATGCCGCGACTCGGCTCCGCCTTTCGCGAGATCTCCGCCGGTGGGCCGCAGCGCGCTGCGGTCGCTGGGAGTCAGGCGATGCCGGTGGTGCCCAGCAGCATCCCGATGAGGAACGTCGCGATGAGCGCGAGCGCGCCGCCGATGACGAGTCGCGCCATGGCTCTGAGCTTCGGTGCACCGCCGAGCTGGGCGGCCACGGTGCCGGTGAAGGCGAGCGCGACCAGCACGGCCATGAATGTGACTGCGATGCGAGCGGGCGTGGGAACGAGCAGGATGGCGAGCATCGGCAGAATCGCGCCGATCGTGAACGACACCGCAGAGGAGAGCGCCGCGTGCCAGGGGTTGACGAGGTCGTCCTGGTCGATGTGCAGCTCGACCTCGAGGTGCGCCGCGAGGGCGTCGTGGGCAGTGAGCTCCTCGGCGACCCGTCGTGCGGTCTCGGCGCTGAGGCCGCGGTTCTCATAGAGCTCGGTGAGCTCGGCGAGCTCCTCTTCGGGCATCTCGGCGAGCTCGCGCCGCTCCTTCTCGATGAGGGCGCGCTCGGTGTCGCGCTGGCTGCTGACCGAGACGTACTCGCCGAGCGCCATCGAGACCGCTCCGCCGACGAGGGCCGCCATCCCGGCGGTGAAGATGGCACCGAGATCGGGGGTCGCGGCGGCGACGCCGACCACGACGGCGGCGACGGAGACGATGCCGTCGTTCGCGCCGAGGACACCCGCACGCAGCCAGTTCAGCCGCTGCCCGATGCGGTCGGAATGGGCTTCTCCCGCGTGCATCGCGGCGCTGTCGCTCATCGCACCAGTGAATCAAGCGACCCCGATCGCCACAAGTTCGCATGCCCTTCCCGATTCGGAAAATCGCCGCGATTCGGGTAATCTCTTGGAGGTTGACAGTGCATGTCATCACCCGGGGGTATAGCTCAGGCGGTTAGAGCGCTTCACTGATAATGAAGAGGTCCCAGGTTCAAGTCCTGGTACCCCCACACGACACCTCTCGGGGCCTTAGCTCAGTTGGTAGAGCGCCTGCTTTGCAAGCAGGATGTCAGGAGTTCGAATCTCCTAGGCTCCACAACGTGAGAAGAGCCGGCCCGCATGGGTCGGCTCTTCTTGCGTTATCGGGTAGGGCGATTCGAACTCGCGGCGCAGCCGCGTTCGATGGGCCCACGGCGCGCAGCGCCGGGGACTCCTAGGCTCCACAACGTGAGAAGAGCCGGCCCGCATGGGTCGGCTCTTCTTGCGTTATCGGGTAGGGCGATTCGAACTCGCGGCGCAGCCGCGTTCGATGGGCCCACGGCGCGCAGCGCCGGGGACTCCTAGGCTCCACAACGTGAGAAGAGCCGGCCCGCATGGGTCGGCTCTTCTTGCGTTATCGGTAGGGCGATTCGAACTCGCGGGTTATCGGCCAAGGCGTCTGGATGGGGCCGGGCGTGCCATGCGCGTCAAACCATCCTCTTCTGCTCCAAGCCTTCGTCGCCGTCGAGCTCCGTGTCGCAGAGCGCGCGGCCGGGATGTCACATTCCGCGGCCGAGCGGTGTCTCCATGTTCGAAGGCGCGAGAAGCGCGTCGCGGAAGGAGCAGATCATGACGAACACGACCAGGATCCCCGCGGTCGAGGTGACCGGCCCGTTCGGG
The DNA here is from genome assembly GCF_058349865.2 of Microbacterium altimontanum. Classification (NCBI taxonomy): domain Bacteria; kingdom Bacillati; phylum Actinomycetota; class Actinomycetes; order Micrococcales; family Microbacteriaceae; genus Microbacterium; species Microbacterium altimontanum. The sequence goes on from NZ_JBYRJB020000005.1 coordinate 70,882, forward strand.
GCCGTGGTGAAGACCGTGGCAAGGCGCAAGCTCGGCCTCGTGCCCGACTCGCTTGGCGTGCTGTGGCAGCACCGGCCGGTGATGATGGACATGATGAAGTTCGGCGGGAAGACCGAGAAGTGGCGCGAGCTCGACAAGGGCCTCTCGACCCTCGCCACCATGGCCGCCGCGGCGACCGTCGGCTGCAGCTTCTGCCTCGACCTGCACTACTTCATGGCCCACGATCACGGCCTCGACGAGGACAAGGCGCGCGAAGTGCCGGTCTGGCGTGAGTCGACCCGGTTCACCCGGCTCGAGCGCCTCGTGCTGGAGTACTCCGAGGCGATGAGCCAGACCCCGCCTGCGGTGACGGACGAGCTGTCCGACGAGCTCCTCGCCGAGATCGGCGCACCGGCGCTGCTCGAGCTCGCCGCGAAGGTCGGCTACCTCAACGCGACGGCCCGGATGAACATCGCCCTCGGCATCCACTCCGACGGCTTCGCCGACGCCTGTGGCCTCGCGCCGCTGGCCACCGCCACGCCGGCCGGCGTAGCGTCGCAAGCATGAGCACCGTGCCCGCCGCCGAGTCGGAGGATCCGTTCGTCACCCATCGTCGGCTGCTGTTCACGGTCGCATACGAGATCCTCGGCTCGGCCGCAGATGCGGAGGACGTGCTGCAGGAGTCATGGCTGCGCTGGGACGAGGTGGATCGCGAGCGGATCCAGGATCCGCGCGCGTATCTCGTGCGGATCGTCACGCGGCAGGCCCTGAACCTCCTCCGGGCGGCGTCGCGCCGACGCGAGGAGTACGTCGGTCCGTGGCTGCCGGAGCCGCTGCTGACGTCGGCCGACGTCGCCGACGACGTGGTGCTCGCGGAAAGCGTGTCGCTCGCGATGCTCACCGTGCTCGAGACGCTGGGGCCGACGGAACGCGCCGTGTTCGTGCTGCGCGAGGTGTTCGACGTGCCCTTCGACGAGATCGCGGACGCGGTGGGCAAGTCGTCGGCGGCGGTGCGTCAGATCGCGCACCGCGCGCGCGATCACGTCGCCGCCAGGCGGCCGCGCATCGCGGTCGACGCTTCCGAGCACGACCTCGCCGTGGAGCGCTTCATCGGAGTGATGAACTCGGGCGACGTGCAGGGCCTCATGGACGTGCTGGCCCCCGACGTGGTGTCGGTCACCGACAGCGGAGGGCTCGTGCGGCACGCGGCGCGGCGCCCGCTGCACGGCGCCGACCGGGTGGTGGCTTTCCTGCAGGGCAGCATCGCGAAGCTCGATACGGCGTTCGCTGTCGTGCCTCTGCGCATCAACGGCATGCTCGCCGCGGGCATCCGGGTCGGTGGCGAGCTGCTGGCCGCCGTGAGCTTCACGGTGGAGGACGGTCGCATCACGCAGGTGTTCTCGGTCGCGAACCCCGACAAGCTCTCAGGCCTTGATGCGGAGGCACCGCTGACCCGCTTGACCCGGTGACGTGGGCCCCGACTTCTTCCGTCGCGTGAGGCTCAGCGCCCGGCTGGAGTGAGCTCATGCGGAGTGACGTTGAGCCGCTCGCAGCCGTCGGCCGTCACTACGACGATGTCCTCGATGCGCGCACCCCACTCGCCGGGGAAGTAGATGCCGGGCTCGATGCTGAAGGCCATCCCCTCCCGCAGCACCAGGTCGTTGCCCGGGGCGATGTACGGCTCCTCGTGCACCGACAGGCCGATGCCGTGGCCGGTGCGATGCAGGAACGCGTCGGCCAGACCCTCCTCCGCCAGAACGCGGCGGGCTGCCGCATCCACACTCTCGGCGGTGACACCGGGCCGCACGGCATCGACCGCCGCCTGCTGGGCTCGGACCAGCACCTCGATCCACCGAGCGGCCTCGGGGTCCGGCTCTCCGACGGCGTACGTGCGCGTGCTGTCGGAGTTGTACCCCGACGGCACCGCGCCGCCGATGTCGACCACGACGATGTCGCCGTCCTCGATCACCCGGTCTGACACCTCATGGTGCGGGTCGGCACCGTTCGGGCCGGAGCCGACGATCACGAACTCCACGGTGCGGTGGCCCGATTCCACGATGGCTGCCGCGATGTCGGCGGCCACCTCGCGCTCGGTCCGGCCCGCGCGCAGCAGCTCCGGAACCTGCCGGTGGACCGCATCGATGGCCTCCCCGGCTCGCCGGAGCTCAGCGATCTCGGCGTCGTCCTTGACCATGCGGCCCTCGCGGAGCACCGGCGTCGCAAGCTCGAGCCGCACGTCGAGCCGCTCGCCGAGGGGCACCGCGTGCAGTGCCGGCAGTGCGTCCGAAACGGCGACTCGAGTCGCGCCCGTGGGCACCGCCGCCGCGACCAGCTCATAGGGATCGTCGCCATCGACCCAATCGGCGAGCCGCACGCCCAGATCGCCCACGGGGGTATCGCGCACCTTCGCGAGTTCCATCCGCGGCACGACGATCGTCGCGGGCCCCTCCACGGGGATGATCAGCGCGGTGAGCCGCTCGATCGTGTCGCCCTCGACCCCGACGAGATACGTGAGGTCGGGCCCCGCGCTGACCACGACGGCAGCGAGGCCGGCCTCGCCGGTGAGCCGGCGGGCGCGATCGAGACGTGCGGCATGGACACCCGCGGCGAAGCTCATCTCCCCACGCTATTGCGCTGTCGCGGCCGCCGCCAGGCTTCGTCGAGCTACAGGGTCTGCCCGGCGAGGAAGTGCCACCCGAGCCACCACCAGATCACGATCACCGCGAGGCGTACCGACCGCTGCGTCATCAGCCGATCGAACAGGGCGGTGACGGATGCGTCGGCATACCGCCGCCCGATGAGCCAGCCCGCCACGGCGAGTGCCGCCGCACAGGCGAGGAAAGCGCCGGCGCTGATCACGATCATCGTGTGCCTCCCCGCCGGAGCAGCCAGACGCCGCCGCTGAGCCACAGCGCGACGAAGAGCACCTTGCCCGGCACGGTCGTGACGGCCGGATTCAGCAGATCGCTCAGCGAGAACCACGTCGCCGTCGGCTGCACGAGGCCGAGGATGAACTGCACGAGCTCCCACACGCATCCGATCACGACGATCACCGCCCACGCGAGGGCCAGACGCCGGATGCCGCTGCCCAGCGGCGCGGCCAGCTCAGGGTGTGCGACGGCGGCACCCGTGAACGCGAGGATCACGGCGATCGCTCCCACCGCCACCGTGAGGACCTGCATCCCCGGGCTGTGCCGGGGCAGGAAGCACATCGCCGCCCCGACCAGAGCAGCGCCGCCGGCGATCCACGGCAGACCGATGCGCCGCACGTTCCGCCGCATCAGCCCGCCGCGCGCATCGAGGCTCACCAGGGTCGCCATCACGAAGAACACCCCCGCGTCGAACCACTGCATACGGACGATCTGGACGACACCGATCGCAGCGAGCACGAAGATCCAGCAGGCGACCGGCCACACGCGGGTGGGCGGTGCCGCCTGTGCCGGCTCGGTGCGACGATGCTGCCTCTGCGGATCCATGGGTGACACTCCTCATCTGCACTCTAGCCACCGCACGGGCACACAGCGCCGGCTCAGGCGTCACAGGTCCGCCGCATCCTAGGGTGTAGTCATGGACCTGCGCGTCGCCGCCTACGCCGTGATCATCGACGACGACCGCCTCCTGCTCTCACACTGGATCGAGGGGCGCCGCCCCGCGTGGACGATGCCCGGCGGCGGGCTCGAAGAGGGCGAAGATCCCGTCGACGCCGTGCGCCGCGAGGTGCGGGAGGAGACCGGGTACAAGGCCGAAGTCGGCGAGCTGCTCGGCATCCACTCCCGGGTCATCCCCGCCGGACGGCGCGTGACGCCCGGTGCCGGCGTGCCGCTGCACACCCTCCGCATCGTGTACCGCGCGCGCGTGGTCGGCGGCAAGAAGAGGAACGAGATCGACGGATCGACGGATCGCGCCGACTGGTTCGCGCTCAGGAGCGTGCGCTCGCTGCAGCGCGTGAAGCTCGTCGACATCGCACTGAGGATGGCCGGGATCGGGTTCTGAGGATGTCGCGGGGAGGCGGCGTCGTTTCGACTCGCTCGACGACCGGGGCCGGTTGGCTCACGACCAACGGGCGGCTCGCGCAACGACCGGAGAGAGGCCGGACTACCGATCGGGAGCAGGCAGCGGCTGCGTGATGTCGGCGACTGTCGCCTGGTACGCCGCGATGAGGGCGTCGGCATCCACGAAGAGGCTGTAGCCGTGGGCGCCCGCGCCCATTGCGATGCGGCGGCCCGCGATCGACGTGTCGGCGTATATGGGCAAGTCGTGCGTGCTGCCGATGGGCACGATGGTCCCGCGCTCGTAGCCGGTGGCGTGCAGCGCCAGCTCGGGTTCCGGCAGCCGCAGCCGGTTCACCCCGACCACGGCGCGCAGCTTCGGCCATGAGATCGCGCGGTCGCCGGGCACGAGTGCGAAGAGGTACGAGTCGTCGCTGCGCTTGACGACGAGGGTCTTCACGATATCGGCTGGTTCGAGGCCGAGGAGGGCCGCCGCCTCCGGCAGGCTCCGCGCCACGGGGCGCTCGCGCAGCTCGATGGAAAGACCGCGGGCGGATGCGGCTTCCCGCACCCGCCCGGTGGCGTCGTCGTGTCGCTCGCCCTTCGACTCGGCCGCTGCGCGGCCTCGCTCAGGGACCTCATGCTGGGTCATGCTGCGCGGCCTCGCTCAGGGGCCTGACCGTGGGTCACGCCTCGGGGGCGCGCAGCGGGTCGTCGGCGACCCAGAGCTCGTCGTCGGCGCGCAGCGTCTGCCAGGCGGCGTAGAGCACGCCCACCGCCGCAGCGACACCGAGCAGGATCGCGATGACACCGCCCGCGCCCATGCCCTGCTTCGCCGGCTGGATCTTGGCGGCGGCGAGCTTCTTCGACGCCTTCTTGCTGTTCTTCTTGGCGCTCTTCGCGAGCGAGTCGAAGTCAGGAAGGGAGAGACCGCGGCCGGCAGCGAGCTTGGAGCGCGTGTCGTTCGCGGCATCCCACACCGACATCGCCGAACCGACCACGGCTCCGGCGGCCGGGATGACCGTGTCGTTGAAGACGTGCTGCGCGGTCTTCACGCCCTTGTCGACGTACGGGGCGGCGTACTTCTCGTAGTTCGCCTGGACGGCGGGGGCGAGGTGCTCACGGTTGTAGTTGCCGAGCTGACGGCCGGCCTCACGGGCGACCGACGCGGCCTCGCCCACGAGCACCTGCTGCGACGACCACAGCTTGTTCGCCTGGTCCTGAAGATGGCGGAGTTCCTTCTTGCGCTTGCGGCTGAGGCTCACGGGATGCCCTCCCTGTCGTTGGGTCGTGTGCTTTCTCATCTTGCCAGACGCATCCTGAAGAGAAAGGGGCTTGCGGAACATCAAGAGATATCTCTGAGACAATGAATCCCATGCCCATTGCTACCGCTGTCGCCACGATTCACACCAACCACGGCGACATCGTCGTCAACCTCTTCGGCGACCACGCCCCGCGCACCGTGCAGAACTTCATCGGCCTGTCCGACGGCTCCGGCAGCTGGACCGACCCCCGCACCGGCAAGCCCGGCGAGGGTCCGCTGTACAAGGACGTCATCTTCCACCGGATCATCCCGAACTTCATGATCCAGGGCGGCGACCCGCTCGGCCAGGGCGTCGGCGGCCCGGGCTACTCGTTCAACGACGAGATCCACCCCGAGCTTTCGTTCGGCTCGCCCTACCTGCTCGCCATGGCCAACGCCGGCCTGCGCCGCAACGCCATCACCGGCGAAGTCGAGGGCACCAACGGCTCGCAGTTCTTCATCACGACCGACCCGACCCCGTGGCTGAACGGCAAGCACACGATCTTCGGTGAGGTGGCGGATGACGCATCCCGCGCCGTCGTCGACGCGATCGCCGCGGTGCCCACGGGTGCGCAGGACCGTCCGCTCGAGCCCGTCGTCATCTCGTCGATCGACGTCGCCGCAGCCTGAGGACCGGCTCCTGACCGCATGACGTCGGCCGACTTCGCCCGCAACCGCGACAACTTCTGCTACCGGCATCCCGACCGGCAGAGCTTCGTGCTCTGTCAACGGTGCCTGCGCACGATCTGCCCGGAATGCCAGAACCCCGCGCCGGTCGGCGTGATCTGCCCGGAATGCCTGCGCGATCAGCAGAAGGGCGCATCGAGCGCGCAGCGCAAGGCTGAGCGGCGCTGGGGGCGACGTTCGACGACCGTCGCCGCCCCCGCCGACCGCCGGCCCCTCGCGACGTACTGGATCGTCGGCCTCACCATCGCCGCCTACCTCGCGCAGCTCATCCCCGGTTCGCCGGTGCAGAGCTGGCTCGCGCTCAACAGCGCCTTCCTCATCCCGCAGCTCGGCAGCTTCGAGCCGTGGCGGATGCTGACGGTGCTTCTCGTGCACTCGGGCTTCCTGCACGTCGGGCTCAACATGCTCGCGCTGTGGATGATGGGGCGGATCCTCGAGCCGCTCGTCGGCCACACGCGGTTCGTGGTGATGTACCTGATCTCCGGGATCGGCGGGTCGGTGGCGGTCGCGCTTCTCGCCCCGGGCACGTGGGTCGTCGGGGCATCCGGTGCGATCTTCGGTCTGTTCGGCGCTCTGCTCGTGATCGGGCGGCACATCGGCGCGAACGTCGCGAGCATCGCGATCATCATCGCGATCAACTTCGCGTTCCCGTTCGTGATCGGCCTGCTGTCGGGATCGCTCGCGAGTGTGCAGATCTCCTGGCAGGCGCATCTGGGCGGCCTCATCGCCGGCTGTGCCGTCGGGTTCATCTACGCGCGCACTCGCGCGGCCCGTCAGAGTCGGCTGCAGATCGTGCTGCTCGTCGCCCTGACCGTCGTCCTGCTCGGTCTGCTCGTCATCCCCGCAGTCCTCTACGTCTGACGAAGCGCGGGTGCGGCCTCGGGAAGCCCGGGCCGCATGCCACATCCCGACGGCGCCCGTTCGCGGAAAGTGCTCCACGATTCGATGGCGCGGATGTCGCAGACTGGTGCAGTCCTGTGATCCGGCCGGTGACGCGGCTGCGACGCCAGGAAAGTTATCCACAGGTTCATCCCCAGGTGGGGATGAATCACACGGGTGTAATTCGGGTCAGCGCCAGCGCGTGGTCATGAGGAATCCCACGAAGGCGATGCCGAAGCCGATCGCGAGGTTCCAGGCGCCGAGGCCGGGGATCGGGAAGGTCGACCCGCTGAGGTAGAAGACCAGCACCCAGGCGAGTCCGAGGAGCATGAGGCCGATCATGATCGGCTTGAACCACACGGGGTTGGGCGCCGCCTCACCTGGGGTGCGCTCGACGGGGCGCTCGGAGAGCCGCTCGTCGTCCTTGCCAGATCGTGCCATACGAGCATTCTACGGGGAGGGGCCCTCCGGCACCGAACCCGCCGCCGTTGCACCTGCTGAACAACCGCGACCGCGACGCGTCCGCGTCCGGCCGAGCTGACTAGACTCCCCGTGTGACCGATCGCTCGGATGCTGGGGGGTCGCGGCGGCCACGTCGCGGCGCCGCGAGCGCCCGCCGTCGCAGCGGCGCCACGGTCTCCGGTGTGCTCGGCGAGCTCTTGGTCACCGCGGGTGTGCTCGTTCTGCTGTTCGTGGCATGGCAGCTGTGGATCGGCGACTGGATCGGCGCCGCCGAGAAGAACGCCGCCGGCCACAGCATCAGCGAGGACTGGGCAGCGGCGTACGGCACCCCGACGCCGACGGCCACGCCCACTGCGGCTCCGACCGCCGCGCCGTCTCCGACGCCTGTCGCCCCCGTGGTCCTGCCCGAGCCGAAGGACGCGCAGGTGTTCGGCGTCATGCACATCCCGCGCTTCGGGGCGGACTATGCAGTGCCGATCGCCGGCGGCGTCACCCGGCCCCGCACGCTCGACCCCATCGGCATCGGACACTACCCGGGCAGCCCGATGCCCGGCCAGGTCGGCAACGTCGCGCTCGCCGCGCACCGCACCACATTCGGGAAGCCGTTCAACGAGATCGCGAAGCTGCGACTGGGCGACGCGATCGTCATCGAGACCAAGGCCGGCTGGTACACGTACCGCTTCCGCAACCTCGAGTACGTCAAACCCGACGCCGTCGATGTGCTGCTGCCCGTGCCGCAGCAGCCGGGCGTCAAGGCCGACGGCCGCTATCTCACGATGACCAGCTGCAGTCCGATGTACTTCAAGTCCGAACGGATCGTGGCGTACAGCGTCTTCGACTCGTTCACGCCGCGTGCCGACGGCCCGCCGGCAGCACTGCAGGGAGGCAGCTGATGTACGCGGCGCTCTGGCGCATCCTTCCCGGTCCGTGGTGGCTGCGGGTGCTCATCCTGCTCGTCGCGGCCGCGGCGATCCTGTACGGGCTCTTCTTCTACGTCTTCCCGTGGGTGAGCGCGCTCATCGACCCGCAGGACGTGACGGTCCAATGATCAGCCCCGCGGCTGCGGCGACGGCAGCGCCCCCGGCGAGGAGCACGACACGATGACCGACATCCTCGTGGTCGACAATCATGACAGCTTCGTGCACATCCTCGTCGACCAGCTCATCGAGCTCGGGGCACGGGTCACGTTCGTGGAGGCCGATGCGATCGAGCCGCACGCCGCAGCTGCGACAATCGCCCCCTTCAACGGCGTGCTGATCTCACCCGGACCAGGCACGCCGGCCCGGGCCGGCGCATCCGTCGCCGTCGTCCGCGCCGCCTTCGCCACCGGAACTCCGCTTCTCGGCGTCTGCCTCGGGCACCAGGCCATCGCCGAAGCGTTCGGCGGCGAGGTGGGTGAGGCGCCCGAACTCATGCACGGCATCGCGTCCCAGGTGCGGCACGACGGCACCGGCGTCTTCACCGGCCTGCCGCAGCCCTTCGCCGCCGGCCGCTACCACTCTCTCGCCGTGACGCGAGTACCGGACGAGCTCGTCGTCACCGCACGCACCGCGTCGGGCACGGTGATGGGCCTCGCGCACCGGCATGCGCCGATCGCCGGGGTGCAGTTCCACCCCGAGAGCGTCCTCACCGACGGAGGTTACCTGCTGCTCGGCAACTGGCTGTCCACGACGGGCATGACGGATGCCGCAGCCTGCGGCGCGCGGATGACGGTCCGGCGCTGAAGGTCAGTCGCCGGAGCCTTCGGCGCCCTGCCCGTCGCCCTCGCCTGTGTCGCCGGTGCCGGAGCACGAGACGAGGGTGACCTCGGAGTGGATCGGCACCTCGCCGGGGCCCTGATTCTGCGACTTCACGGTGCGCGGATCGGTGGCGGCGCAGCTCGGATCGTCCTGCACCGTGACCTTCAGCTTGAGCGCCTCGAGCGCCGCCTTCGCGTCGTCGAGCGTGTAGTTCTGCGTCATGTCCACGACGGTGACGGTGCCGGTAGCGACGACGAGGTCGACGACCGAGTTCTTCGCCGCAGTCGCCCCCTCTTCGGGGGCGGTGCTCAGCACGGTGTCGGCCGCCGCATCCGGATCGTCCTCACGGCGCACCTGCCCGAGCTGCAGCCCTGCGTCTGCCAGCGCCTGCTCGGCCTTCGCCCGTGACAGGCCCACGAGCTTCGGAACCTTCGTCTCCTCGGGCCCCTTCGACACGTACACTGTGACGCGCGAGTCGCGGGCGAGGGGGGTACCGGCTTCCGGGTCGGTGCGGATGACGTCGCCCGCCGCGACGTCGGCGCTGGGCTCATCCACCCGGTAGGCGATGAGGTCGTCCTTCGCGAGTGCGCCGTTCGCCTCGTCGTATGTCATCCCGACGACGCTGGGCACGATCCGCGAGCCGTTGGGCACGACGCTGCCCGGGCGTATCGTCATCACCCAGATCAGCACGGAGATGAGCAGCACCGCCAGCACAGCGACGCCAGCCCAGATCCACGCCGCCGGCGGGCCGGCCTGGGTGCGCTTCATGGTCGGGTCGGAGCTCAGCTGTCGCAGGGAACGAGCCGTCTCAGCCGCCTGCCGCGGGTCCGGGCCGTAGAGCGAGTGAGCGAGCGTGTCGACCTGACGCTGGGTCGTCCTCTCGCCGCTGGCCGCCGCATCCAGTGCCCGGCGGAACGCCCCGGCGTCGGCGAAGCGCTGGAACGGGTCCTTCGCGAGGGCGCGCAGCACCACGGCATCGAGGGCCGGCGGCACGGTGTCGACCAGCTCGGAGGGAGGAACCGGCGCCTCGCTCACGTGCTGATACGCGACCGCGACCGGCGACTCACCGCGGAACGGCTGCCGCCCCGTGAGCAGCTCGTACAGCACCACGCCCGTGGAATACAGGTCGGCGCGCGCGTCGACGACATCGCCCTTCGCCTGCTCGGGCGAGAAGTATGCGGCGGTGCCGAGGATCGTCGTGGTCTCGGCGACCGTCGACGACGAGTCGGACACCGCGCGCGCGATGCCGAAGTCCATCACCTTGATCTGGCCGGAGGGCGTGATCATGACGTTGCCGGGCTTGATGTCGCGGTGCACGACGCCGGCGCGGTGCGAGTACTCCAGCGCCTCGAGGATGCCGTCGACGTAGCGGACGGCATCGGGAATGGGCACCGGGCCGTCGGCGATGATGTCCTTGAGGAGCCGCCCCTGCACGAGCTCCATCACGATGTACGGCAGCGGATGCGCCGTGCCCTTCTCGTCGACCTCGGTGTCTTCGCCCGCGTCGTACACGCGCACGATGGAGGTGCTCGACATGCGCGAGGCCGCCTGTGCCTCCAGGCGGAAGCGGGTGCGGAACGCGCTGTCGGCAGCGAGCTCGCTGTTGAGGATCTTGATGGCGACCGGGCGACCGAGCGTCAGGTCGTAGCCGCGGTACACCGACGCCATGCCGCCGTGCCCGATGGGCTCGTCGACACGGTAGCGGCCGGAAAGCACGCGCGGTTCGGCTGACACTTGACTCCCTGGGGTGGAACAGATGCCAGCCTAATCGACCGGCTCCGACTCGCCTTTGTCAGGGCTGGTCGGTGGTGCCGGGCTCGGGAACGGTCCCGTCGCCCTGTCCTTCGGCGGGTGGTGTGGACGGGGACGGCGCGGGGTTGATCGTCACCGACTTGTCGGGCGACGAGGGCGAGGTGAGGTCGCCGTTCCCACCCGAGCACGTGGCGGTGTACGACACGGTGAGCGTGTCGGCCGGCTTCCCGGTGACGGTCAGCTGCAGGTCGCCGGGCGAGGCGCCGGTGGTGATCGTCGAGGTGTTGCCGGAGTTCGACCCGTTGATGAACTGGCCGTTCGTCGCGGTGACGGTGTAGCCGCTCAGGTTTCCGGTACCGCTCGGGCAGGTGAAGTCGGGAAGAGTGACGATGGCGTGCCCGCCTTCGACGACCTGCCCGTCCTCGCCCGTGATCGTGGCGGCCTTCGGCTTCGTCGTGATCTCGGTCTGCGCCGTGTAGCAGGTGAGCGTGATCGTGTCGCCGGGGGTCGCGTTCCCGGTGTTGGAGACCTTCTCGACGTAGCCGACCTTGTCCTTCGACGGAGCGGGCGAGCCCTCCTCACGCTTCGGAACGAGATCGTTCTCGGTGAGCGTCGCCGCGGCGTCGTCGCAGCTCATGCTCTCAAGACCCAGTGCCCCGACGTTCACCGGTGCCGCCGTCTCAGTCTGCGAGACGCTCGGGGTTGTCTCCCGGGACGGCGTGTTCGGCGATTTCGACGGGTCGCCGCCGCCGCTCGGCTGACCGAAGATCGCCCATAGCGTGCCGGCGAGCACGATGATCAGCAGCGCGATGAGCGCGATGAGCGGCCACGTCCAGGGGCTGCGCTTCTTGGGCGGACGCTGCTCGGCCGCGGCGGGTTCGACGGGCACCGCGGAAGGCATCAGGCGGGTCGTCGCCGAGGTCGCGCCGGCCTGTGTGAGCAGCTGGGTGGCATCGTCCACACCGGCGCCGATCGCCGGCACGGCGGCAACCGCGGCGGCGATGTCGCCGCGTCGCAGCGCGGTCGCGGCGCGCGCCACGATCGCGGTGGACGCCGGCCGGTCCTCGGGCTTCTTCGCGATCATCGACATCACGAAGTTCTGCACCGGCACGGCGACCGTCGCCGGCAGCGGCGGCGCCTGGTCGTTGATCTGCGCCATCGCGATGGCGACCTGCGACTCCCCGGTGAACGGGCGCTTTCCGGCGAGGCACTCGTACGCCACGATGCCGAGCGAGTAGATGTCGGTGGCGGGCGACGCCGGGTGACCCGACGCCTGCTCGGGCGACAGGTACTGCACTGTTCCCATCACCTGACCGGTCGCCGTGAGCGGCACCTGGTCGGCGATGCGGGCGATGCCGAAGTCGGTGATCTTCACACGGCCGTCGGGCGTGATCAGCAGGTTCCCGGGCTTGATGTCGCGGTGCACGAGACCCGCGGCGTGCGCCGCCTGGAGCGCTGCGGCCGTCTGCGCGACGATGTCGAGGGTCTTGTCGGTCGACAGCGTGGTCTCGCGCTCGAGGATCGTCGACAGCGCCTCACCGGGGACGAGCTCCATGACGAGGAAGGCCGAGCCGTTCTCCTCGCCGTAGTCGAAGACGCTCGCGATTCCCTCGTGGTTCACGAGGGCGGCGTGGCGGGCCTCGGCGCGGAAGCGCTCGAGGAAGCCCGGGTCGCCCATGTACTCGTCTTTGAGGATCTTGATGGCGACGGTGCGGCCGATGACGTGGTCCGTGGCTTCCCAGACCTCGCCCATCCCGCCGATGGCGATGCGTGAGTCGAGCTCGTAGCGGCCGCCGAAGGTGACACCCTGCGTCGGTCTCATTTACCCAACACCGCCTCCATGACCTTTTTCGCGATCGGTGCCGCGATCGAGTTGCCGCTGCCCGATTGCCCGACGCCCCCGCCATTCTCCACGACGACAGCCACCGCTACCTGGGGGTCTTCTGCGGGCGCGAAACCCGTGAACCACAGCGAGTACGGCCGGTCATCGCCGTTCTGCGCTGTCCCGGTCTTGCCCGCCACGTCGACCCCGTCAATTCTTGCATTGGTCGCGATGCCCCTGCTGACGTTCGCCACCATCATCTGCACGAGTTCTTGGTTGAGATCCTCATCCAGCGACCGGCCGAACTGGGTGCTGTCGAACGTCTGCTGCACCGACAGGTCGGGGGCGACGACCTGGTCGACCATGCGCGGATTCATCACGACGCCGCCGTTCGCGACGCCGGCCGACACCATCGCCATCTGCAGCGGCGTGGCGGTGACGTCGCCCTGGCCGAATCCGCTGAGCGCGACGCGGTCGGGGGTCGCCGTGCGGGGGTACGTCGACGGCGTCGACTTCAACGGCAGCTCGAACGACGAGTTGAAGCCGTACTTCTCGGCTTCGGCCTGCATGGCCTCGTGGCCGACCTTGACGGCGAGCTCGGCCATCGGGATGTTGCAGCTGAGGCGCAGCGCATCCGCGATCGTGACCTCCTTGCCAGGACCGCACGTGCCGCCGGTGTCGTTGCGGATCTGCGTCGATGTGCCGGGCAGCGTGTAGCGGGCGACGTTCGGCAGCTTCGACTGCGGAGTGAAGTCGCCGGACGCGAGGGCGGCCGAGACGGTCACGATCTTGAACGTCGAGCCGGGCGGGTTGAGGTTGCCGCCGATGCCGCGGTTGTAGAGCGGATGCGTCGGATCGGCCTCGAGTGCGTCGTAGGTCTTGTTCACCGCGTCCGGATCGTGCGAGGCGAGCTTGTTCGTGTCGAAGCTCGGGCTCGTCACCATCGCGAGCACGCGGCCGGTCTTCGGCTCGATCGCGACCACGGCCCCCTGCAGCTTGCCGAGCGCGTCGTAGGCCGCCTTCTGCACCGACGTGTCGAGGCTCAGCACGACATTGGAGCCGCGGGCCGGCTGGCCGGTCACGATGCGCTCGATGCGGGTGAGGAACTGCGAGTTCCCGGTGCCCGACAGCTGCTGGTTCATCGCCTTCTCGATGCCGGTGGTCGAGTTCAGCACGGGATTGATGTAACCGGTGACCGGAGCCCACATCTGCGCATCGGTGTACTGGCGCTGCCAGCTGTAGATGTCCTTGGAGGGCACCGACGACGCGATGGCCTTGCCGCTCGCGATGATCGATCCTCGCTGCACGTCGAAGGAGTCGTACAGCGTGCGCTTGTTCGCCTCGTTCTGCGCGAGCGTGTCGGCCTGCACCACCTGGATCACGCTGGTCGAGCAGAACAGCGCGAGGAACATCGCCAGCATGATGATGGACAGGCGCCGGAGTTCCTTCGTCATCGGTCGCCCCCTTCGGGCGACTGGCGCGCGGCGGGCGCGCCGAATGCGTTCCGCATCGTCATATCAGCCGATCACCACCCTCGGACGTGAGCGCACGGCGTCCGACACCCGCAGCAGAATCGCGACGATCAGCCAGTTGGCCACGAGCGACGAGCCACCTGCGGCGAGGAACGGCGTCGTCAGGCCGGTGAGCGGGATGAGCCGCGTGACGCCGCCCACCATGATGAACACCTGCAGCGCGATCGTGAACGACACGCCCACCGCGAGCAGCTTGCCGAAGTCGTCCTGACCGTTCAGGCCGATCCGGATGCCACGGCTCGTGAACACCATGTACAGGGCGAGGATCGCGAACAGGCCGAACAGGCCCAGCTCCTCGCCGAGGCTGGGAAAGATGTAGTCGCTCTGCGACAGCGGAGTGAGGTACGGCCGGCCCTGGCCGAGCCCGGTGCCGATCAGTCCGCCCTTGGCCATCCCGAAGATGCCGCTGACCAGCTGATAGCTGCTGTTGTCCATGAGGGCCGGGTTGAAGGCGTCGAGCCAGTTCGTGAAGCGACCCCGCACATAGGGAAGCACGCGCGATGCGAGGAACGCTCCGCCCACCGCCAGCACGACGCCCATCAGCACCCAGCTGGTCTTGCCGGTGGCGACGTACAGCATCGCGACGAACATCCCGAAGATGAGAAGCCCCGTCCCCAGGTCGCGCTGCATCACGATGATGCCGAGCGAGACGAGCCAGACGACGAGCAGCGGGCCGAGCTCCCGGGCGCGGGGCCACGTGAAGCCCAGGAACCGCGTGCCCACGGAGGTCAACGCATCCCGCGTGCGCACGAGATAGCCGGCGAAGAAGATCGCGAGGCAGATCTTGGCGAGCTCACCCGGCTGGAAGGAGAAGATGCCGAGCGAGACCCACACGTCGGCGTTGGCATCGGTGCCCAGCCCGGGGACGATCGGCAGCACGAGCAGGACGATTCCGGCGAGGCCGAAGATGTAGGTGTACCGGAACAGGATGCGGTAGTTGCGCAGCAGGATCACCAGCAGGATCGCGCCGACGAGCGCGATGCCGGCCCACGCGAGCTGGCGGATCGAGAGAGCCGCCCATCCGTGCAGGTGCTTCGCCACGTCGATCCGATAGATCTCCGCGAGCCCGAGGCCGGTGAGCACCGTCGCGATGGGCACGACGAAGGGGTCGGCGTCGCGTGCGACGATGCGCAGGGTGATGTGCAGGGCGAGGGCGAGGGCGGTGAGGACGCCGAGGTAGTAGAGGAACTTCGGGTCGATTTCGTTCGCGGCTCCCAGCTGCACCAGCACGACCGCGGCACCGTTGACGATGAATGCGAACACGAGGAGCGCGAGTTCGCGGTTGCGCTGCGTCTGCGGCACGCGAATCTTGCGCAGCGCGCGCAGTACGGCGGTGTCGGCGGCGGGCGCCGGTGCGGGTGTCGGCTCGGTGCGGACGGGGGTGACCCCTCCCGGTGGCGTGCGCATCAGTCACCTCCGATGTTCTGGCGGAGCTGGTCGACGATCCGCTCGGCGTCCTGCAGCGACCCGGCCGAGATCGTGGACTGCACGACCTGCTGCTCGAACTCCGGCAGGGCCGACAGCGGCAGGCCGGTGTCCTCGAAGGGCGTCGCGAGCGAGATCGGTCCGATCGACTGCTGGATGCCGCGGAAGATCACGACACTGTCGTCGTCGGCGCCGACGAAGTACCGGGTCTGCGTCCATTGGTATGCACCGAACAGCGCTCCGCCGATGAGGGCGAGAACGAGGATGAGACCGGCGATCCAGCCGATGCGCCGGCGGCGCGCGCGACGGCGGTCCTCTTCGATGAGCTCTTCGAGGAACTCCTCGGCAGCCGGCTCATAGTGCGTGGGCTCGTTGGCCGCCTGGCGGTTCAGGTGCAGCCACGACACGCGGCCCGGTCGCGTCGGCGGGATCTCGACGCCCTGCGGGGTGGACGCGGCGCCCACGATCGTGGGGGTGCCCGAGACGAGCGGATGCTGACCGCCGACGTCGACGATCACCATCGTCACGTTGTCGGGGGCGCCGCCGTCGAGCGCCTGCTTGAGCAGCATGTCGGCCGTGCGGCCGGGGGCGAGGCCGAGGGCGAGCGTCTTGCCGGTGTGCGTGTCGTCGACGACACCGGACAGGCCGTCGGAGCACAGCAGCCAGCGGTCGCCGGGATGCGTCGGCATGATGAACGTGTCGACCTCGGGGTCGGCATCCATGTCGCCGAGCACGCGCATGAGCACGGAGCGGCGTGGGTGGTAGCGCGCCTCTTCGGGGGTGATGCGGCCGGAGTCGACGAGCCGCTGCACGAACGTGTGGTCGGTGGTGATCTGGGTGAGCGCGTCGTCGCGGTAGAGGTAGATGCGGGAGTCGCCGATGTGGGCGATCACGGCGTACTCGTCGACCATGATGATGGCGCACACGGTGGTGCCCATCCCGGCCAGTTCGGGCTTCGCCTTGACGGTGTCGATCAGGTCGCCGGCGGCGGCGGTGATCGCCTGCTCGAGGGCGCGCTCCGCGGCGGCCGGCGTCTCGTAGGTGTGGTCGAGGTCTTCCAGGCGTGCGATCGCGAGGCTCGAGGCGACGTCGCCGCCGGCGTGCCCGCCCATTCCGTCGGCGACCACGAACAGGTTCGACCCGGCGTAGCCGGAGTCCTGGTTGTTCGACCGCACCTTGCCGGTGTGGCTGAGCGCGGCGCTCGAACCCTGGAAGACCATGTCGGGTGCGGCCTCAGTTCCGCAGCTCGAAGGTCGTCGCGCCGACCCGGATGGGCGCGCCGATCGTCACGGGAACCGGGGAGGCCACACGCTGACCGTCGTGCCAGGTGCCGTTCGTCGAGTCGAGGTCCTGGATCATCCAGGTGTCGCCCCAGAGCACGAGCCGTGCGTGGTGGCTGGAGGTGTAGTCGTCGCGGATGACGAGGCCCGACTCGCTGGAGCGGCCGATCGTGAGCGGCTCGTTGCCGAGCGGGAGCTCGAGACCGGTCTTCGGGCCGCTCGTGATGACGATGCGCGAGACGCTGGCGGTGGTGGCGGTGCCGCCGACGGGCGCGGGCGTCTTCATCGCCTGGACGGGCATCGTGGCGTCGGCGGGGCCGGCGGTCGGTGTGGGGGCCGCGGCGGCGGCGGGTTCGGGCATCTTGCGCACCTTCACGCCGAAGAGGTCGGCGCGCAGGGAGTAGACGACCGAGAACACGAAGAACCACATCAGGACGAGGAATCCGATGCGCAGCAGGAGGAGCGTGAGTTCGCTCATCGGGCGCCTCCCCCGTCGAACAGGCGGGTCGCGGCGTCGGCCGCCGAGGTGCGGGGCGCGGCGGGGATCGTCTGCGGCACGACGCGGAAGACGATGTCGGTGCGTCCGATCGTGACGGTCGACTCGGGGGGAAGCGGTGCTTCGCCGACCTGGCGGCCGTCGAGCTTGGTGCCGTTGGTCGAGCCGAGGTCGCGCACCATCGCGCGCTCGCCGTCCCACAGGATCTCGACATGCTTGCGGCTGGTTCCGGAGTCGGCCACGGTGATGTCGGCGTCGCTCCCGCGCCCGATGACGGTGCGGCCCTTGGTGAGGGGGTGGCGCGTGCCGGCGATGTCGACGACGCCGCGCCACGAGACGGTCCCTTCGGCGTTGCGTGAGGAGACGCGGAGGGTGCCGGTCGACAGGGCGTCGTCGCGCTGGAGGGTGACGGAGACCGGGCCGGCGAAGGAGTAGTGCTGGGATGCGGCGTGCGTGCGCACGATCTCGGTGAGCTCGGTGATCAGGGCAGAGCCGATCGCGGCCATCTTCTCGTCGTCGGCGGGAGCGAGGCGCACGGCGAAGGTGTTGGGCACGAGGATGCGGTCGCGTGACACGACGGCCGCCTTCTTGTCGAGTTCGCTGCGCAGGGCTGACGCGATCTCGACCGGCTGAATGCCGCTGCGGAAGGTCTTTGCGAACGCGCCGTTCACGGCACGCTCGAGACCCTTCTCGAAGCTGTCAAGTAGTCCCACGCGGCTCCTCAGGCAGGCTGATCAGTGGCTACATGCTAGCCATACCGGCTGAAGACGACATGGATTCAGTCCACAGGCAGGGGTTCTCGCAGGCGCTTGTCGGGCGAGTTCTCGCTGCTGCGGCGCGTTCGAGGCCACGTCGCATGCGTGTTATCCTCGTGAGGTTGAGTACGAGGGCGACCTCGTCTCGCGCGAGTGGCGGAATAGGTAGACGCGCTGGCTTCAGGTGCCAGTGCCCGCAAGGGCGTGGGGGTTCAAGTCCCCCCTCGCGCACGAATGTGAAGAGGTCCCGTCAGGGGCCTTTTCTCATTGTCCGTCAGGATGTCGACGAGAACCGCCGTAGGGACAAGTCCCCCCTCGAGCACAGACGGAAGAGGCCTGGTCAGCCGCAGCGAGCGCCGTGCGCCGCACCTCTCGCGCGGGATCAGTTGCGCGACGGTGCGGGATCCCCTGGTCCGAAGGACTGCTCCAATCCGTCCGATGACTCGGCCTCGGGCGAGAACGCCTGACGCCGACGCGAGAGCTCGGCCGTCAGCATCCGTTCACGTGAGCGCAACCGGTGGCAGTCGTCGCGCTCCCGCTCCCAGCCGACCTTCTCGAGCTCGACCAGGAGTTCGCGGATCGTCGCGTTCTGCAGATTGAACGCGAACGGTTTCGATTGATGGCCATCCATGACAGTCCACCTCTCTGTGCGAGAAGCTCCGGACCTCTGAATCTCGTCGTCGCCGACCGGTCGGAGTGCGCCTGCAACGGTGCAGAAGCTCTTCTTCCCTCTATCTTCAGCATCGCATTCGGGCGTCGGCCAGGGGTTGACTTGCGGAAGATTCACCCGTTCGGGTGAAGGCGCCGCCGCCCGGCGGCCCAACGGTCAGGCGCTCAGTACGGACAGCACATTGCCGGCCGGGTCCCGGAACCACGCGATGTCGGGACCGCGCCCATTCCCGCGCGCGATGCCCTTCTCGTCCGTGCCGAAGTCGGGGTCCCGGTAGATCTTGGTCACGACCCCACGAGAGTTGAGGTCATCCACCGCCGCGTCGACATCCGGCACCGCGAAATTGAGGATCGTGAAGCTCGCCGGCTCGTGGTCGGGCTTCGAGTACGCGAGGATGCGAGCCCCCGAACCCAGCACGATCTCAAGGAACCCCATCGCGTTCTCCACCACCTCCAGCCCGAGCCTCTCGCCGTAGAAGGACTTGGCGGCGGCCGCGTCGTTCACGCTGAAGCCGCTGAACGCGTTGTCGGGAGTGAATCCCGTCATGGCACAAGCATCCGCTCTCGACAGCCGAATGAGAAGGGCTACTCCAGCACGGGCATGAGGGCGAACACCAGCTCGTCGACCTCGCGCTGAAGCGCCGGCGCGAACTGCGCCGACCGCGACACCTGCGTGAACCCGTTGCGCTCGATCACCGCGATCGATGCCGGGTTGTGCGCCGCCACCCGTGCGTACAGCGGACGCGTCGACTCCCGCGAGACGAGGAGCCGCAGCACCTCGGTGGCCACGCCCCTCCTCCACGCGTGCCGCGCGATCCAATACGTCACCTCACGGTCGCCGTCCACTGTGAAGCTGCCCGCGATGCCCGCGAATCCGCCCCGTTCGGTCACCACGTGCATCGAGACGTCGGATCGGGAGCGCTGCCGTGCGATCCACTCGTCGAAGGCCGTGCGGTCCGCGCCGTCCGTCGACGTGAACGCCGCCATCTCGCGTGCCTCGGGGTCGGCCATCATGTCGAAGACGGCGTCGAGATCGTCGTCCTCGAGGTCGCGCAGCTCGATGTGGGCCATGGCCCCACGGTACCTGCGCGGCCCGGCGACGCGAAAGGTTGCGGCTCCTGGTCGACCGCCGCGAGAGGGGCGCCGCAGACGGTCGAGCGGCGCGAGAATCAGCCCAGGCCGTGCTGCAGGCGCAGGATGCGTTCCGCTCGATCCCCGTCCCGAGCCGCGACGGCGTCCCGGAACACGCGATACATGTCCGTGCGCTCCGCCTCGTCATCGATGCTTGGCGACCATCCCCGGAGATTCCGCCGCAGCGCGAACTCGCTCTCCTCCAGGGTGTTCTGCAGCGCGCGATTGCCGCTGGCGTACGTCGCCGCGACGAAGAACGCGATGCTCACCCGCATCAGCTCGCCGCGATCGCCCGCCGTCGAGGCCCCGATCATGTCGTCGATCCCGTCGAGCAGCTCCTCGAGCTTCTCGTCGCTGCAGCGCGCGAGCGTCATCCGCACCGCCGCGCCCATGAGATAGACGACGAACTCGTGCGTCGACGCGCGCATCGAATCGTCGGGGACGGACACCCGCGTCCACCGATTCGCCGACACCTCGACAAGTCCGCTGCGCTCCAGCCGCTGCAGCGCCTCGCGCACGGGCGTGCGTGACACCCCCAGGCTCTCGGCGAGCTCGACGTCGCGCAGCCTCTCCCCCGGAGCGAGACGCTCGTCGAGGATCGCCTCCCCGAGAATGTGGTACACCTCGTCGCCGAGGACGGCACCCCGCGGATCAAGCGGCGCAAAAGCAACATCGCTGGTCATGGACAACCCAAGTCATTTCTCAATCGTGGATCCGGGCGTTTGGGGCCGTCCGGGAGTCAACAAGAGCACTGGGGATGGCTCGGAATATATCAGTCCCGCGTATCAAGAGCACGCCCCGGCGTATCCGCACCTGCGGGTCGCGGCGACCACGTCATGATGCGACGGAGTCAGCAGCCGTTCGGGCCGATATATCAGTACAGTGGATACGCCGCGCTTCGCGTGGCCTATCCGGGGGGATCCGTGGACGCCCGGGTCGTTCTGGCCCTAGGCCCGGCCCGGGCGTCTCATGGTGTTCCGGTCATGCAACATTTCTGTCACCATCTGATATCACTCTCCCGTTCCGACCCTCGTTTGACTACGGTTGAGGGAATCCGACGCACCGTGCGCCGGAAATGCAAAAGAACGGCAGTACATGAGCACGCAGGGCACCGTCAAGTGGTTCAACTCCGAAAAGGGGTTCGGCTTCATCGCTCCTGACGACGGCGGCGCGGACGTTTTCGCGCACTACACCGCCATCCAGTCGAACGGCTACCGCTCCCTCGAGGAGAACCAGCGGGTCGAGTTCGACGTCGCACAGGGCCCCAAGGGTCTGCAGGCGGAGAACATCCGTCCCGTGTGACTATCGTGACGGCGCTCTGCCGCAGCTGATCTCCGCGACGAGATTGCGCGGCAGGGCGCCGTCGCACGCGCAGGCGCCTCAGCGACGCGTCGACATCCGATCGTAGGATGCCAGCGCCTGCGCGTCTTCGGCGTGCCGCATGGCGCGCCTCGCTGCGTCGAGCGCCTCCACCGGATCGCCCAGCTGCCGTGCCGTTGCGAGTTCCTGCTGCGCCGACGCCAGCCGCACCCGTGCGTCGACGCCGGCGGTCGCGACGGCCGCCTCCGCCTGCGCCACCGCGTTCTGCGCCGCAGCCATCGTGCCCGGCAGCGCCGTGCGCGCCCCGTGCAGTCGCTGCTGTGCCGTCCGCGCATCGCCGAGAGCGAGGTCGAGGCGGTCGCGCAGCCGCGCGATCGCGTCCACGGTCGCCCGCGGCCGACGCTGTCCATCGCCCTGCGCCCTCGCCAAGGCCGCCTCGGCGTCGTCGATCGCGGCCCCGAGCCGCTGTGACGCATCCGGCTCGAGGGATTCGCGCGTCACGAGCGCCTGACGGATGGCGCCGCGCGCCGCCTCGATCTCGTCGGGCAGTGCCGCGGCGGCCTGCGTGACGAGCCGATGCACCGTCTCGAGCCGCCGCATCTGGGACTGCGCCGACCGGACGCGGCGTTCCGCCAGGGTGAGGTCGCTCAGCGCGCTCCGCGACGGGTCGTGTGCGCTCTCTGCGGCGCGGTCGAGGAGCACCTGCGCCTCGTCGACCTGTGCTTCGGCAGCGGATGCGGCGGCCGACGCATCCGTGTACTCGCTCTCGTCGAATCGCGCGCGCAGCTCGTCGAGCAGCGCGGTCGGATCTCCCATCTCCTGCCGCACGTGGTCCAAGCGGCCCCGCGCGGCGTCGACCTGAGCGGCGGCCGACGTGTTCTCGCGCATCCACTGCTCGTTGTCGGCACGCGCTCGCGCGATGACGCCCAGCGCCTCGTCGATGCGGGCTGTGATCCGCTGCGCGCGGCGCTGCGCCTCGCCGGGCATGAGCGAGCCGGCATCGTCGAGCGCGGCGTAGTCGGCGAACGACGCATCGCGCACGGTCTGGCCCGTCATCCGCGCCCGGCGCAGCGATGCCGGGGCCCCGCCGCCGTACAGCGCACCGGAGAGGCCGACCTCGAGATCGAGCTCCTCGACCTCGTCGTCCAGACGCACCAGACTCTGCCCCGCGGCCACGCGCGCCGCGTCGGCGGCGGCTTTCGCGCGGGGAGAACGACGCGACGCGCGCACCGCCACTGCGATCGCGATGCCGGCGAGGGCGGCCACGCCGAACACGACGAGTGCCGGCACGAGCCACCGCAGGATCTCGCCGACGACGGCTGCGGCATCCATGTCAGTCGTCCTCCGCGGGGAGCAGCAGCAGCGCGCGGAGCTCGTCGACCGTCTCGACCGCCGCTTGTGCGCCCTCCGACTCGTGGGGCCAGCTGAAGCCCCAGCGCACGAAGATGACCGGGACGTCCTGCTCGACACCGCCCTCGACGTCGTGGTGTCGGTCGCCGATGAGCACCGGGCGCTCGGTGTCGGCGCCGGCGGCCTCGAGCCGGCGCAGCGCCTCGCCGATGATGTCGGCCTTGCGGCTCAGGGTGCGCTCGTCGGGGGTCGCACCGGCCATCGCGACCAGGTGCCGAGCGACGTCGAAGTGCTCCATGAGCGCGACGACCTGCACCTCGGGCTTAGAGCTCGCCGTCGCCTGCGGGATCCCGGCGGCATCGAGGTCGGCGATCAGGTCGGCGACGCCGGCGAACAGTCGCGCACCGGTGGTGTATCCGTGCGCCTTGCCGATCTCGCGGTAGTAGGTCACAGCCTCGGCGGCCTCCTCGGGGGTGACCCCGAGGTTCGTCTGCATCGACTCGAACATCGGCGGACCGATCCAGTGCACGAGCTCCGCCCGGGTCGGCGCGGGGTGACCGAAGTGCTCGAGAGCCATCGTGAGCCGGTGCAGAATGCCCTCGGATGCGTCCACGATCGTGCCGTCGACATCCCACAGGATGCAGGTGAAAGGGGATCGCGCGGGCATGGGTCCAGCCTAGGCGGTGCGCCCGCGGCGCCTCCCGCGGGCCGAGACTCCATCTGCACGCACAGCACGGCGGCGCCTGGGACTGCTCGCCTGTCGCAAATCGACGTTCAGCGGCCCCACGAAGGTCGATTTGCGACAGGGGAACGGTCCAGTCCAATAGGGCACGGGGCGACGGTCCGGGCAGGCCGAGGGGAACGGACCAGCGATGCGGTACGGCGTCAGAAGAGACGGGGCGCCCCCGACTCGATGCCCTTCATCCCGTCGTAGTCGAGGGTGACGCAGCGGATGCCGCGGTCTGCCGCGAGGACCTTGGCCTGCGGCTTGATCTCCTGCGCCGCGAAGACGCCCGTCACGGGCGCCAGATGGGGATCGCGGCCGAGCAGCTCGAGGTAGCGGGTGAGCTGCTCGACGCCGTCGATGTCGCCGCGGCGCTTGACCTCGACGGCGATCGTGCCGCCGGCCGGATCGCGCAGCAGCAGATCCACGGGGCCGATGGCCGTGGGGAACTCGCGCCGTACGAGCTGCAGCCCGGCGCCGATGAGATCGACCTGCTCGGCCAGCAGCCGCTGCAGATCCGACTCGACCCCGTCCTTCACCAGGCCCGGGTCGACGCCGAGCTCGTGGTCGGAGTCGTGCACGAGCTCATAGATCTGCACGACGAGCTCATCGCCCGACTTGCGGTGGGTGACGCGCCACTGCTCGACCACGCCGGCGGCCGACGCATCCTCTCCCGGCTCCTCGACGACGAGGCTGCACGGCGGGCTCATCCAGTTCA
Source organism: Microbacterium altimontanum (assembly GCF_058349865.2). NCBI lineage: Bacteria > Bacillati > Actinomycetota > Actinomycetes > Micrococcales > Microbacteriaceae > Microbacterium > Microbacterium altimontanum. Next base: position 94,894 of record NZ_JBYRJB020000005.1, read on the forward strand.
GCGGCTTGTACGATCCGCCGTCGGAGTGCACGAGCAGGCTGCCGTCGTTCTTGTGCACCAGCAGGCGCGTCGCGAGCGGCAGGTGCGCGTTGAGACGGCCACGGTAATCGACGGAGCAGCGGGCGATGACAAGACGCACCCGACGAGCCTACCCGCGCGATGCGAGAGGATCGACGGGTGGGAACCGAGGCGAACGAGGGCGCGGCACGGCGCGCGGCGCTCGCCGTCGCGGCTCTGAGCCTCGGCACGACGCTGAATCCGCTCAACTCGTCGATGATCGCGGTCGCGCTGCTGTCGCTGCAGCACGACTTCGGCGTGAGCGTGGCCGACGTCACGTGGGTCATCACCGTCTTCTACATCGCGTCGACGATCGGCCAGCCGCTCATGGGCCGCGTCATCGACGCGTTCGGGGCGCGGCGCATCTTCTGCGCCGGCATGGTGCTCGTGATCGCCTCGGGCGTGATCGCCCCGCTCGGCGGGTTCGCGCTCGTGCTCATCGCGCGAGGCATCCTCGCCCTCGGCACCTCGGTCGCCTTCCCCGCCGCCGTCGCGCTCGTCGGACCGCTCGCCGCCGCATCCGGCACCACTCCCCCACGGCTGCTCGCCCGCATCCAGGTCGCGAACACGACGGCCGCCGCCCTCGGCCCCGTGGTCGGCGGTCTGCTGATCGCGCTCGCCGGTTGGCCGGCGATCTTCCTCGTGAACGTGCCGCTCGGCGTCGCTGCTCTCGTGAGCGTGTGGATACTCGCGCCGCGCGACACCCCGCGCACGGCCGTCACCGCCGCTGCCGTCGTGCGCATCCTCGACCCGGCCGGCGTGGTCGCGTTCGCGGGCGCAGCCGTGACGCTGCTCATCGTGCTGCTCGGTGCTGCCGGCGCGGCGCTCTGGCCGATGCTGGTGATCGGAGTGGTCGCGCTGGGCCTGTTCGTCTGGCGTGAGCTGCGCGCACGGGCGCCGTTCATCGATGTGCGCATGCTCGCCGCGAATCGCGCGCTGACGCTCAGCTACGTGGGGTTCACGGTGTTCAGCGCCCTGTACTACCTCGCGTTCTTCGGGCTCCCCCAGCTGCTGGAGTCGGCGGGCGGGTACTCGACCGCGATCGTGGGCGTGCTCATGCTTCCGCTGTCGGGCATGACGATCGCCGTCGCCCCCCTCGTGGCACGCGCGATCGACCGCCGGGGACTCGCCCCCGTGCTCGTCACCGGGGCGATCGTGCTGCTCGTCTCGGCGGGGTCGCTCTGGATCGGCGTGGCCACGACCGCGCCGGTGTTCATGCTGCTGATGGCCGGGCTCATGGGCATCCCCTACTGCATCGGCTCGCTCGTGCTCACCGAGGGGGTCCGCCGTTCGGCGCCGCGCGATGCGGTGGGAGTCGCATCCGGCCTGCTGCAGTCCACGCGCTACCTCGGCGCGATCAGCGCGACGGTCGTGCTCGGGCATCTGCTGACGGGCGGGGCGGATGCGTCGGCCTGGGCATCGGTCGTCGTCGCGGCCGTCGCGATCGGGGTGGTCCACCTCGTCGTGGCGCTGCTCACCGCCGCGGCGTATCGGCGGGCGTGAGCGGCTCCCGTGGCCTGACCTCTCGCGTCGGCCGGGTGCCCGCGGCGCCCCGCGGCGGGGACGCGGGGTCTCAGTCGCGGCGGTCGCTGCGCTCGGAATGCCCGGCGCCGACCGTCGAGCCGGCGATCGGACGAGCGGCGCCCGAGGCGAAGCCGGACAGCACGATGAGGCCGACGATGATGTACAGGGTGTTCAGCAGCCCGATGTGATCGCTGATGAAACCGAGCACCGGCGGCCCCGCGAGGAACGCGACATACCCGATCGTCGCCGTCGCGCTCACGCGGGCGGCGGCCTTCGCGGGATCGTCGGCGGCCGCCGACATGCCGAGCGGGAAGCCGAGCGATGCGCCCATGCCCCACAGCGCCGCCCCCACGAAGACGAGCGGCAGGTTCGGCGCGAGGATGAACAGCAGCAGCCCGCCGCCGGCGAGCACCGCGAGGATGCGCAGCGTGGCGACGCGGCCGATGCTGTCGACGAGCGGTCCGCCGAGCACCCGCAGCACCGTCATGCACACCGAGAACGTCGCGAGGGCCGCGGCGCCCATCGCCTGCGGGGCGTCGTGCCCGTCGACCACGCCGAGTGCGAGCCAGTCGTTGGCCGCACCCTCGGCGAACGCCATCCCGAGCATGATGAGTCCGAGCGCGTAGGTGCGCGGCTCCTTCCATGCCGACAGGGCGAGATGCAGACGCTCGCGCCATCCCTCCTTCTGCGCGTGAGCGTCGGCCTCGTCCATCGTCGCCTCGCGCGCCGGCACGTTCGCGATCGCGACGATGCCGACGACCACGATGATCGCGGAGATGATCGGCAGGTGCACGGCGGGCACCATCTTGAGCGCGATGGCGGCGACGCCGAGGCCGGCGCCGATCACGGTGCCGAAGCTGAAGAACGCGTGGAAGAGGGGCAGCAGGGTTCGCCCGAACTGCTTCTCGATCGCGGTGCCCTCGACGTTCATCATGACGTCGAGGCAGCCGTTGCCGAACCCCCACAGCACGAGTCCCCCGATGACGGCGATCCAGGAGTGGAAGACGTCGGCGCCGAGGCCGATCAGGGCGACTCCGACCGCGAACGTCACCATCATCACGAGCATGCCGCGGCGTGCGCCCAGCCGGGCCAGCACGACCGAGCTGACCGAGAGGCCGAGGATCGACGCGACTCCGCCGACGAGCAGCATCAGACCGACATCCGTGCGGCTGATCCCGAGGGTGTCGCGGATCGCGGGCACCCGCGCGGACCACGTCGCGATGCTCAGTCCGCTGGCGAGGAAGATCGCGAAGACCGCGGTGCGCCAGCGCACGAGTTGGGAGTGGGTCAGCACGAGATCCATCGGGTCAGTGTACCGAATCGATTCGGAGCGCGCGGTTCCCCGCCCGGCCGGAGGTCGAGATCGCCGGGTAGCATCGGGAGCGATGAGCATACGCAGAGCGACGATCGCCGATGTGGCGCGGGCCGCCGGCGTCGCGGCGTCGACCGCCTCGGTCGTGTTCAGCGGCAAGACGCCGGTGTCGGATGCGACGCGTGAGCGGGTGCTCCAAGCGGCAGCGGAGCTCGGCTACACCGGCCCCGACCCGCGCGCCGCCTCCCTGCGCCGCGGGCGCAGCGGCATCGTCGGCATCGTGTTCCAGGGTGCGCTGCGCACGGTGTTCCTCGACCCGGTCACCCGGATCATGATGGACGGCATCGCGGAGGGCGTCGCGCCGCTCGGCGCGGGCCTGCTCCTGCTGCGGGAGGACGATGCGGCCGACGAGCACACGCGCGACGATCCGGAGAGCCGCCCGCGAGAGCCCCGCCTCACCACCGCACCGCTCGACGCCGCCGTTCTCGTCGGGTGCAACGGGCGGATGCGGGAATCGCTCGGGATACTCCGCTCGCGCGGCATCCCCGTCGTCGTCGTGGAGGGCGACGCGGGGGAGGGAGTGCCGCAGGTCAATCTCGACAACCGCGAGGCGCAGGAGCAGATGGCGCGTCATGTCCGCTCGCTCGGGCACGAGCACGTGGCGATGGTGACTCTTCCGCGGGATGCGCGGGGCGAACGCGGATGGCACGGCGACGGCGATGTGCTCACGGTCGACGTGACGCGTGACCGGCTCGCCGGATTCCGTGACGTGTACGCCGGTGCTCCCGCCTTCGCTGCCGGAGCGAGCTCGATCGACGAGGGGCTCATCGCGGGGCGTGTGCTGTTCGCGAACCCGGCCGCGCAGCCCACCGCGGTGCTCGCGCAGAGCGATCTGCTCGCGGCAGGAGTGATCCGTGCGGCCGAGGAGGCGGGCATGCGGGTGCCGAACGACGTCAGCGTGACGGGCTTCGACGGCGTGAACGTCGACGGGCTCGCGCCGTACGTGCTGACGACGATGGTCCAGCCGGCCGCCGACAAGGGACGGATGGCGGGCCAGGCGATCGCGGCCATGCTCGACGGCGGCAGCCCGGCATCCTTCCGCTTCACGTGCACATTCCGAGCCGGGAACACGTCGACCGCGCGCTGATTCATTGCAGAACGGCGCGGGTGCGGGAGGCGACGGCCCGTAGAATGGGGGCGACCCCCGACCCTGCAAGGAGGCCGCCGCGTGCTGATCCTCCTCGCCGCGTTCGCCCTCGTTCCGATGGTCATGCCGGTGCTGGTCCGCCTCTGGGGTCCCCGCGCGTTCTTCGCCGCGGCCGTGCTGCCGCTCGTCGCCTTCCTGCATTCGGCGCTCCTTGCTCCGGCCGTGCTCGGCGGTGAGATTCCGTTCGAGGCATATGACTGGATCCCCAGCCTCGGCATCCGATTGACGATGCGGATGGACGCACTCAGCTGGGTCATGGCCCTCGTCGTCACCGGCGTGGGCGCGATCGTGCTGTTCTACTGCCGGTGGTACTTCGACGGCTCGTCGATGCAGGGCGTCGGTCAGTTCTCGGCAGTCCTTCTGGGCTTCGCCGGTGCCATGTACGGTCTGGTGCTCGTCGACGACGTCGTGGTGCTCGTGATGCTGTGGGAGGTCACGAGCGTCCTCAGCTACCTGCTCATCGGCTTCTATCATCGACGCGGGGCGAGTCGCCGCTCGGCTCTGCAGGCGCTCCTCGTCACCACCGTCGGCGGGCTCGTCATGCTCGTGGGCGTCGTGCTCCTCGTCGTGCAGTCGGGCACGACGAGCCTGTCGGGCATCGTCGCGCACCCGCCGAGCGGGCCGGTCGTCGACGCGGCGATCGTGCTCGTCCTGGTCGGCGCGCTCAGCAAGTCCGCGATCTTCCCCTTCCACTTCTGGCTGCCGGGCGCGATGGCCGCCCCCACACCGGTCAGCGCGTATCTGCACGCGGCGGCCATGGTGAAGGCGGGCGTCTACCTCATCGCGCGCCTCGCACCGGCCTTCGCCGACACCGGCCCGTGGCGGCCGATCCTCGTCTCCCTCGGCATCTTCACGATGCTGCTCGGCGGCGTGCAGGCCCTGCGCGAGACCGACCTCAAGCGCATCCTCGCGTTCGGGACCGTCAGCCAGCTCGGCTTCCTCACCGCCGTTCTCGGCTTCGGCACCCGCGGCGCCGCGCTCGCGGGTCTCGCTCTCCTGGTCAGTCACGCGCTGTTCAAGTCGTGCCTGTTCCTCGTCGTCGGTGTCATCGACCGGCAGCTGTCCACGCGCGACATCCGCGAGATCTCGGGGCTCGGCCGCCAGGCGCCCGTGCTGGCGGGCTTCACGATCATCGCGGTGTGCTCGATGGCAGGGGTCATCCCCACCGTGGGCTTCGTGGCGAAGGAGGGCGTGCTCACCACGCTGCTTCACGAGTCGGCCGGGGGAGCGGGATGGGGGGTCGTGGCCCTCGTCGGCGTCGTCATCGGCTCGGCGCTCACCGCGGCGTACGGCATCCGGATCGTCTGGGGCGCGTTCTGGCGCAAGAAGGTTCCCGTTCCCGCCCCGGAGGGCGACGAGGAGACGTCCGCGTCGGCCGAGCCCGCCCCCCGCGGCGCGCGTATGCCCGATACGGAATGGCCGCGGCCGCCGCTCGGCTTCGTTGCCGGACCGATCGTGCTCTCCGCCCTCTCGATCATCGCGGGCTTCGCGGCGCCCCTGCTCGATTCCGTCCTCGCGCTCTACGCCGACACCGTGCCCGCCGCGACTCCGGGCGTCATGTCGCCCCACGCCGAACACCTCGCCCTGTGGCACGGCGCAGGTCCCGCGCTGTGGATCTCGCTCTCGACGCTCGTCCTGGGCGGGCTCGTCTTCTGGGGCGCCCGCATGATCGGGTGGGACCGCCGCCGGCGCGTGCTGCCGTTCACGGCGGTCGAGCTCTACAACCTCGCCCTGCGCCTGATCGCCCGGGTCGCAGTCGCCGTCACCCGCACGACCCAGCGGGGGTCGCTGCCGCTGTATGTGGCGACGATCTTCATCGTGTTCGTCGTGGCCGAGGGCACCGTGCTGCTCGCCAGCCCACAGTGGCGCGCCCGCCTCGATCTGTGGCAGTCGCCGGTGCAGCTGCTGGTCGCCCCGCTGATGATCATCGCCGGATTCATCGCCGTCCGGGCGCGCAAGCGGTACACGGGCGTCGTGCTCGTGTCGGTCACGGGCCTCGGCATGATCATCCTGTTCGCCACGAGCGGCGCTCCCGACCTCGCCCTCACGCAGGTGCTCGTCGAGACCGTGACGATGATCTCGTTCGCGCTCGTGCTGCGACGCATCCCGTCGCGCATGGGCGAGCACCACGAGTCGGTCGTGCCCCTCGCCCGCGCCGTCCTCGGCGCGGCCGTCGGTCTCACAATGGCCGCCGTCGCGGTCGTCGCGACCGGCGCACGGGATGAGGCGCCGATCTCCGACAGCTTCCCCGAGCTCGCGTACGCCCTCGGCCACGGCAGGAACGTCGTGAACGTCGCGCTCGTCGACCTGCGCGGATGGGACACGATGGGGGAGCTGTCGGTGCTCATCCTCGCGGCGACCGGCGTCGCATCCCTCGTCTTCGTCACCCACCGGGCAGACGTGCTGTCATCCACCTCGGCGCTGCCCGCCGACGTCGGCCGCTCCCGCCGCCCCCTCGTCGAGACGGCCGACGGCTTGCAGCGGCAGGATGCGCCCGGCGCGCAGGGCCGCCGGGCGTGGCTCGTGGGCGGCCAGCGCGTGCGGGCGGAGGAGCGTTCGATCATGCTCGAGGTGATCGTACGGATCCTCTTCCACACGATCATCATCGTCTCGCTGTACCTGCTGTTCGCCGGCCACAACCTGCCCGGCGGCGGCTTCGCCGGCGGCCTCGTGGCCGGGATCGCGCTGGTCATGCGCTACATCGCCGGCGGCCGGTACGAGCTCGGTGCGGCAGCGCCCACCGACGCGGGTCGGCTGCTGGGCGCCGGCATGACGCTCGCCGTCGCATGCGCCGTCGTCCCTGTCTTCCTCGGTGAGGCGCCGCTCACGAGTGCGGTGCTGAGCGCCGACATCCCGGTTCTCGGTCACGTCGAGTTCGTGACGTCGACGATCTTCGACGTCGGCGTGTACCTCGTGGTCATCGGGCTCGTGCTCGATGTGCTGCGCAGCCTCGGCGCTGAGGTCGACCGGCAGGCTCAGTCGGCGAAGGAGGACGAGCGTCAGGTGCGAGCACGATGAGCGTCAGCGGCATCCTGATCGTCATCATGGCGGTGCTCTTCGCGTGCGGCGTCTACGCGATGCTCGAGCGCAGCCTCACGCGAGTGCTCATCGGGTTCCTGCTGCTCGGCAATGCGGCCAACCTGCTGCTGCTGATCGTGATGGGCCGCCCGGGGCTCGCACCGTTCTTCGGCGAGGCCGACAAGGGCGACATGAGCGACCCGCTGCCGCAGGCGCTGACCCTCACCGCCATCGTGATCACGTTCGCCGTGTCGGCGTTCCTGCTCGCACTGATCTATCGCTCCTGGCAGCTCGGCCAGGCCGACACGCTGCCCGACGACGAGGACGACCTGGCGCTGCGCGGCACGGGTCGCGCCGCGGACGAGGACGTGCTGGACGACGAGGTCGAGGTCGAAGACGCCGACGAGGAGATCTCCACCGACTTCGTCGACACCTCGACGCACCCGATCACCGTGCTGCACCACCGCGATCACGCCGCGATCGACGACGACGCTCCCGTGGATCGAGGTGATCGATGAACGGACTCATCCCCCTGATCGTGACGCTGCCGCTGCTCGGCGCCGCCGTGACGCTCATCGCCGCACATCGCCGCCGCGTGCAGATCGCGACGTCCGTCGTGACGCTCTCCGCCGTCGTCGTGATCTCGGCCGTGCTGCTCGTGGCCGTCGACGCATCCGACACCCCGCTCGCGGTCTCGGTCGGGGGATGGCCGATCCCGTTCGGCATCGTGCTGTACGTCGACCGGCTCTCGGCGCTGCTCGTCGGCGTCTCGGCCGTCGTGCTGCTCGCGGTTCTGCTGTTCTCGGTGGGCCAGGGGTCGGCCGACAACGACGATGACACCCCGGTCTCGATCTTCCATCCGACGTATCTCATCCTGTCGGCGGGGATCTTCAACGCGTTCATCGCCGGCGATCTGTTCAACCTGTACGTCGGGTTCGAGATCCTGCTCGTCGCGTCGTACGTGCTCATCACACTTGGCGGCACCGAGTCGCGCATCCGCACCGGCGTCGTCTACATCGTGGTGTCGCTGGTCTCGTCGATCCTGTTCCTCGCCGCGATCGCGATGATCTACGGCGCGGTCGGCACCGTGAACATGGCGCAGGTCGCCGAGCGGATCAGCCAGCTGCCGCCGTCGACGCAGCTCGTGCTGCACCTCATGCTGCTCATCGCGTTCGCGATCAAGGCCGCCGTCTTCCCGCTCTCGTTCTGGCTGCCCGACTCGTACCCGACCGCGCCGGCGCCGGTCACCGCGGTGTTCGCGGGACTGCTGACGAAGGTCGGCGTCTACGCGATGATCCGCACCGAGACGCAGCTGTTCGCCTCGAGTGACATCAACACGCTGCTGCTCTGGGTGGGCCTGGCGACGATGGTCGTCGGCATCCTCGGCGCGCTCGCGCAGGCGGAGCTGAAACGCATCCTGTCATTCACCCTCGTGAGCCACATCGGGTACATGGTGTTCGGCCTGGCGATCGCGACGCCCGCCGGCCTCGGCGCGACGGCGTACTACATCGTGCACCACATCGTCGTGCAGACGACGCTGTTCCTCGCGGTGGGCCTCATCGAGCGCCGTGCCGGATCGACATCGATCCTCAAGGTGAAGGGCCTCATGCGCACCGCGCCGGTGCTCGCGGTGCTGTTCTTCATCCCGGCGATCAACCTCGGGGGCCTTCCCCCGTTCTCGGGTTTCATCGGCAAGTACGCGCTGTTCGACGCGGCCGCGCAGATCGGCACGCCGCTCATGATCGTGCTGATCGTCGGCGGCATCCTCACCTCCCTCCTCACGCTGTACGCGCTGATGCGGGCCTGGAACCTCTCGTTCTGGCGCGAAGACGACGAGCCCGACGAGGCCGAGACCGAGACGCTCGACCGGGTCGCGTACCTCAAGGGCGCACCGGCAGCGGGCGTGCAGACGGAGCGCCGTGCCATCCCGCGCATCATGACGGCCGCGACGGCCGGAATGGTGGCCGTGACCCTCGCGCTCACGGTCTTCGCCGGTCCGCTCTACGACCTCTGCTCTCGCATCGGCGCAGGAATCTCGCAGCCCGTGCACCTCGAGCAGCTGCACGAGGGGGTGGCGGAATGAGGTTCGTGCAGACGGTGTGGCGCCAGCTGCCGTTCTTCGTATGGCTCATCGCCCTGTGGATGCTGCTGTGGGGCCAGTTCACGGTGCTCGCGTTCGTCACCGGGCTCATCGTCGCCGTCGTCGTGACCCGGGTGTTCCAGCTGCCGCCGGTGGAGCTCTCCGGCCGCATCAATCTCTGGTGGGGCCTCGTCTACGTCGTCGAGTTCCTCGGCGCTGTCGTCGTCAGTTCGCTGACGGTCGCATGGCAGGTGTTCGACTTCCGCCGCCAGCCCGGCTCCGCGATCATCGCGGTGCGGCTGCGCACCGACGACGACCTCATCATGACGCACGTCGGGGTGACGGCGTCGCTCATCCCGGGCTCCCTCGTGGTGCACACGGACCGCGACAACCGCATCCTGTACCTGCACTTCATCGGGGTGCGGTCGATGAAGGACGTCGAGAAGCAGCGTCAGGGCGTGCTGCGCTGGGAGGAGCGCATCGTGCGGGCAGTCGGCTCGCGCGCCCAGATCGACCAGGTGAGGGGAGCGAAGCGATGAGCTGGCTGGTGTGGGTGATCGCGGTGGTCTTCGCGGCGGCGGCGCTCGTCACGCTGTGGCGCATCGTGCGCGGACCGTCGATCCTCGACCGCGCAGTGGCGGCCGACGTGCTCCTGACCGAGGTGCTCTGCGCGCTCGGCGCCGACATGGTCATCAACCGGCACACCCAGACGCTCCCGATCCTGCTGATCATCGCGGCGGTGGGAGTGTTCGGATCCATCGCGATCGCCCGTTTCGTGGCACGGAAGGATCAGTGATGGATGCGTCTGTGCTGAACGCCGTGCTCGACACGGTCGCGCTCATCCTGGTGCTCGTCGGGGCGTTGCTGTGCCTCGCCGCCGCGGTCGGCGTGGTGCGGTTCCGGGATGTGCCGACGCGGCTGCATGCCGCCACCAAGCCGCAGGTGCTGGGGCTCATGCTGATCTGCCTGGCGATCGCCCTCGCGTTGCGGTCGTGGCCGGTGACCGCGTTCCTCGTTCCCGTCGTCGTTGTCCAGCTCGCGACCGCGCCGCTGGCCGCGCACATGGTGGGTCGCCAGGCCTACCGCAACGGACGCGTCGCCCACGACGAGATGATCGTCGACGAGCTCGCCGAGGCCGATACCGACCACGACGTGTCGTGACGCGGTGCCGGCTGCTCGAGCCGGGACGAGCCCGACCGGGCGGGCCGGCTCGCGCCGGGCCCGCAGCCGCGAAGGTACAGCTGGTGGACGAGGGTGTGGGTGGTTCCCGTACCTTCGTCCACCAGCTGTACCCTCACCGGTAGGGGGCGACGGGATGCCGCGGCCGCGGCGTGCGCGTCAGTACCAGCCGGTCGACTGCGAGTGACCCCACGCGCCACAGGGGGTGCCGTAGCGGGACTTGATGTAGCCGAGCCCCCACGAGACCTGCACCTGCGCGCTGTTCTGCCAGCCGGCGCCCATCTTCGACCCGGGGAGGGCCTGCGGGATGCCGTACGCACCGCTCGGGTTGGCGGCGTGCACGCGCCACCCCGACTCGCGGTTCCACAGCGAGTTGAGGCACGAGAACTGGTCGCCGCCCCAGCCGTACTTGCTCGACATGAGGCTCCGGGCGTAGGCCCGGGCGGCCGACGGCGAGTTGCCGGCGGAGGACACCGAGCCGGTCGAGGCGGGCGCGCCGGCGGAGGACGACTGCCGGGCGGCCTTCGCGGCGGCGGCCGCCTTGCGCTCGGCGGCGGCCTTGCGGGCGGCTGCCTCCTTGGCTGCCTTGATCTTCGCGGCCTTCGCCGCGGCGGCTTTGCGGGCCTGCTCCTTGTCGTAGCTGACGACCTGCGCCGCGACGGATGCCGTCATCGCGCGGAGGTCGTCGGTGAGCGTGCGGGCCGTGGCCGGCGTCATGTCGGCGGACTGCTCAACGAGCGCGATCTGCACGTCGAGGTTGCCGGTGTTGACCTTGCCCTCGGCGAGGTCGGCGGTGCCGCGGGCGACGCTCGCGAAGTAGGCGGCGTTCTGGTCGACCGGGCGGAGCTCGGCGGCCGCGTGGGATTCGGGTGTGGGGGCCGGGTCGCGGGTGGCGGCGCTGGCGGGAACCGCGACGACCCCGAGAGTGGCGGCCATGGAGACCGCGGCGAGCAGGGACTTCTGGGGAAGGGTGAGGGTGCGAAGGCGCACGGGACTCCGATTGTCGTGCTGTCCCGCCGTGCGTGGGGGAGGCCTTGCGGATCTCCGGGGCGACGGGCTCGCGTTCAGCGGACGCGAGCCCGGGCGGGCTGGTCGTCTCGGCGCGACGCACGCCCGCTGCGCCTGAGCGCAGGGACGATGACCGGGTCATCCGGCTGCTGATGTCGTTCGACCACGGGCCGAACCGAGACATCCACCCCGCGACTCGGGCGCCGTGCGGCGGACCGGTCCACGGTATGGGGCGTTTCTGGACGGTTCATCCGAGGTCCCTGGCAGGCCGGTGATAACGGTTCGATAACAAGCGGCGTGTCCGTGGGCCGGTGCGTCGTTGCGACGCCCACGTGGCTGGGATGCGCAGCGCCTGTTCCGGTCGGATAACGATGCCGCCGAGGCGGCCCTCGCACGACCGATAGACGCGCTGCCGACCCGCGCCAAGTCGGCCCGGGCAGTAGGGCGCGCCGGCCCTTCGACTCGCTGCGCTCGCTCAGGGACCTGACGGTGTGGCTACGATGTCAGGTCCCTGAGCGAGGGACGAAGTCCCGAGACGAAGGGCGCTCAGGGACCTGACGGAGGGCGCTCGCCCAGGCATCCGAGTGAGCGCTACGGCGTCAGGGCCAGGGTGTGGGTTGCAGCGGCCTTGGTGGCCTTGCGCGAATATGCCCACGGCAGCGGCTCGACGTGCTGCCACGCCTCCACCTGGTCATCGTAGTTGGGGTGGAACGCGTGCCCGCTCTCGCCGGTCAGGTTGTTCCAGGTCGACGCATCCCAGTCCGACAGATCCACCACCATGCGCATCGACGGCACAGTGACGACGTCGAACCCGCCCCCGACGGTCCATCCCGTCGCGTTGACGACCGATGATCCGCCGCCCACCGGGAACGGCCCCCGGTTGAAGAGCCACTCGACCGGCGCGATCCCCGAAGTGCCGAACGTGGCGTTGGTGAGCTCGAGGGTGTGCAGTCCGCCCCACGACCACCCGTCGACCTGAGAGCCCTGCAGCTTCACGAGCCGCTTGTACGCATCTGTGGCGGCCTTCGTCAGCATCTCGTCCATGCCGTTCACGCCGATCTTCTCGTTGGTCCACCATGCGGAGGCGGGCTCGCCGAGGAGCTTGTCGACCACGAGGAACTGGCGATCCTGACCGCCGACCGGAGCCGGGTGCTCGCGGCGCGAGAAGAGGTCCTGAGCGAGCTCGTCCCAGATCACGTTCGCGTACGCGGCCGCGGGGGAGTCGGCCTCGTTGTGGCCGTCCCACAGGTCGAAGAGCTTCAGCGCGCCCTTCACGTCGGGATCGTCGATCGTCAGCTTCGAATACGCGGCGATGAGCTTCTTGCCGATCCAGAAGTCGGTGTCGGCCTGGATCGCCCGCATGTCGTCCACGGTGAGCTTGTGCGACGCCGAGGTGCGCTCGATGAGGTCGACGATGCGCGCTGCGCGCCATCCGTAGTCCCAGTCGTTCGTGAGGAAGTAGGGGTAGTCCTTCCCGACGATCGCGTTGTTCGCCGTCACGATGTACCCCGAATCCGGGTTGTACGACACCGGAAGCTTCTCGAACGGGATGAAGCCCTTCCAGTCGTAGGCGGAGTCCCACCCGGGCTGCGGCATCGAGCCGTCGCCCTTGCCCCGGATCGGCAGCTTGCCCGGTGCCTGGTAGCCGATGTTCCCGTCGACGTCGGCGTAGATGAGGTTCTGCGCTGGCACGTCGAACTGCTGCGCCGCGGCGCGGAACGCCGCGAAGTCCTGCGCCTTGTCGAGCGTGAAGATCGCCTCGGCCGTGGTGCCAGGAGTGAGCGCCGTCCACTTCAGCGCGACGGCCGTCTGCCCCTCGGGAGCGTTCGACGGGGGAGCGACGGTGCCGCCGGTTCCGGTGTGCGGGTCGGCGGCGATCGCTTCGTAGTCGCCCGAGTCGGAGATGATCGGGCCGTTGTTCGTCGAGCGGATCTCGAGATCGACATCCTTCCCGCCCGCGACCTTGATGATCTCGCGGGTGATCTGCAGCGGAACGAGCTTGCCGTCGCGCCAGTACTTCTCGCCCTGCACCTTCTCGAGGTACAGGTCGGTGACGTCGGTCGTGAGGTTCGTGAAGCCCCACGCGATCTTCTGGTTGTGGCCGATGATGACTCCCGGCATACCCGAGAAGCCGAACCCCGCGACGTCGTACGGGCACACCGCCGAGATGGTGCGGCACCGCAATCCGATCTGATGCCACACGCTCGGCATCGCGGCGCCCAGGTGCGGGTCGTTCGCCAGCAGGGGCTTGCCCGACTCGGTCAGGTCGCCCGAGACGACCCACGAGTTCGATCCGACGCTCTCCCCGACGGGGCCGATGAGCGCGCTCGCCGCCTCGACCACGTTGTCGACCTGCGACCACTGCACCGATGCCGTTTCGACGGCGGATGCGTGGGCCGCCGGCGCGTCGGAGGTGATCGTCGGCACGATCACGGGGTTCTGATCGTACGGGTACGCTGGGAAGAGCTCGCCGATCTGGTGAGCCGTGTAGTGCGACGCGAGCAGGGCGCGGGATGTCTCCTCACCGAGGTTCGACCGGAGGTCCCAGGCCATCGCCTTCAGCCACGACAGGGAGTCCGCGATCGTCCACTTCTCGATCGCGTAGTCGGCATTCTGCAGGCCGAGCACCGCGTACTCCAGCGACACCGCGGCGCCGCTGTGGTCCTTGAGATAGGCGTTCACGCCGTCGGCGTACGCCTGATAGGAGGCGCGCGCCTCGTCGGAGAGGAGCTCGACCTCCTTCTCGGCGACCTTGCGCCATCCGAGCGTGCGCAGGAACCTGTCGGTCGGCAGCTGCGAGGCGCCGAACAGCTCCGACAGCCGCCCGCTGGTCACGTGGCGGCGGAAGTCCATCTCCCAGAAGCGGTCCTGTGCGTGCACGTACCCCTGGGCGAAGAACAGGTCGTGCTCGTCGTCGGCGGTGATCGTCGGGATGCCGCGGTCGTCGCGCAGCACGGTGACCTTGTCGTGCAGCCCGGCAGCACGAACCTCTCCGTCGAGCGTCGGGAACGAGCGCTGGATCGTGAACGCGACGAATCCCGCCGCGATCAAGGCGATCGCCACGAGGCCGGCGAGGACCGCGTACGCCGTGATCGCGACGGTTCGGCCGCGTGAACGTCCCGGGCGGGATGCGGGTGGGGCATCGGTCTCGGGTCGGCCGGAGGCCGTCGATGGTGACGCGGGCGATCGTTTCGGCATTGACGCTCTTTCGGTACCGGCGCGCCCGGACGTCGGGTCGTTCGGGGCGTCCTCGCATCGTAGCGAAGCTGCCGGCGAACCCGAACTCCGCTCGGGATCGCCCCTGCTAGCCGATGAGGCTCGGCCGCAGATCGCGCAGGGTGCGCCGGTGCGTCATCCGCGTCACTCCGATCGCCGCGAGGGCGAGGGAGGCGACGAGCCAGATGGCGAGCACGCCGAGGTCGCCGCCGACGCGGGCGAGGTCGCCGCCGTACATGAGCTGGCGCATCGCATCGACCACGAATCCCATCGGCAGCACGTGGTGCAGCCCTGCCAATGGCGCCGGCAGCGTCTGCCACGGGAAGGTGCCGCCCGCGGTCACGAGCTGCAGCACCATGAGCACGAGGCCGAGGAACTGTCCGACCGATCCGAGCCAGACGTTCAGCGCGAGGATGATCGCCGCGTAGGTGAAGGATGCTGCGACCATGACGCCGAGCGTTCCCCACGGGTTCGCGAATCCGAAGCCGAGCGCGAGCGCCAGCACGCCGAACAGGCCCACCATCTGGATGCCGCCGAGCACCGCCGGCGTGAGCCATCCCGCCATCGTCACGGCGATGGGCCGGCGGAGCGCCGTGACCGCCCGCCGTGAGATCGGCTTGACGATGAGGAACAGGGCGTAGATGCCGATCCATCCCGCAAGAGCGGCGAAGAACGGGGCGAGGCCGGCACCGTAGTTGGACGCCTCGGCGACCTTCGACGACTCGATCTGGATCGGATCGGAGATCGTCTTCGCCTGCTGGGCGCGCAGGTCGGCGGTGGAGGACGGGATCTGCTGCACCCCGTCGCGCAGGCCGTCGCGCAGCGTCGCGGCGCCACCGGTGAGCGTGGCGAGCCCGTTCTGCAGAGTGGCCGCGCCGTCGCGCAGCTTCGTCGATCCCGTCACCGCGCTGTCGGTGCCCGCGGCGAGCTGCGATGCGCCGTCGGCGACCCGCTTCGATCCCGACGCGAGCTGATCCGCCCCCGACGCGACCTGATCGGCGCCGGCGGCGAGCTGGCCGACCTTGCCGACGGCGGCCTGCACCTTCGCATCGCCGGTGCGCACCTTGTCGGCGAGCGGGTCGAGCGTGGCCAGCACATCGTCGATCTCCGCCTGGCTGAGGCCTTTGTCGGCGAGGACCCTCGCGATGTCGGCGCGTGCCGTCGGCAGCGCGTCGGTGACCGCCTGCACGGCGCTCCCGGCCCGGTCGGCGTAGCCGGCGAGCTGACGGGTTCCGTCGGCGACCTGATGGGCGCCGCCGGAGAGCTTCTGCGATCCGGTGACGAGCTGCTGCGATCCGTCGGCGATCTGATGTGCGCCGCTGGCGAGCTTCTTCGTTCCCGTGACGAGCTGCGATGCGCCGTCGTGAAGTGCCCCGGCGCCGTTCTCGGCGGAGCCGGCACCGTCGGTCAGCTTCGCGGCGCCGTCGGCGGCGTCGCCGAGGCTGGCGCGCACGTCGGAGAGCGCCGTCAGGAGGCGGCTCGCCGCCTCGCGGCCGACGAGTTCGGCCACCGAACGGCGGATCTTCTCGACCGCCTGGTCGCCGATCGACGAGGCCAGGTAGTTGCCGGCGTCGTTCGTTTCGAGCTCGATCCGCGCCTGATGCGGGTCGTCGCCCGCCACGCTCGTGAGAGCCTCCGAGAAGTCTTTCGGCAGCGTGACGGTGAAGTCGACCTCGCCGTCGTGCAGGGCGGTCTCGGCCTCGGCGGCACTCATCCGATGCCAGTCGAAGGCTCTGCCCTCGAGCAGCTCGTCGGCGACCTGATCGCCGTAGTTCACCGCGTCGGTGTCGCCGGATGCCGCGACCCCCTCGTCGTCGACGACGAGGCCGACCGGCACTTCGCTGAACTTTCCGTACGGGTTCTGGTTCGCCCAGAGGTACAGGCCGCCGTAGAGGATGGGCACTGCCATCAGCGCGACGAGCGCGAGAATCGCCATCTTCGTCGAGGTCAGCCGACGAAGCTCGGCCATGATCATCGCCGGGATCTTCATCGGTTCTCCCCGGTCTCAGAGGTGTCGTCTCCGGCATCGCCCGGTCCGTCGGCCGTGTCGTCTGGACGGTCGGCCGTGTCGTCTGGACGGTCGGCCGCGCCGCCTGGACGGTCGGCCGCGCCGCCTGGACGGTCGGCCGCGCCATCGGCCGTCTCGTCGAGAGAAGGGGAATCAGCCGGGAGAAGGTGTTTCCGGGCCGCTTTCGCCCTCCGCTCGGCGGAATCCCCTTCCCTCGGGGGCCGGCCGTCGTGGCCGAGGGGAGTGACCGCGGCATCATCGTGCTGCTGGTCGGCGGCGTCGGCTGCGGCATCCGTCCTGGCGTCCGGCTCCGTCGCGGTCTCGGCCGAGACATCCGTCCCCGCATCGAGCTCCGTCGCGGTGTCGGGCTCCGCCTCGCCGGCCAGGGTCAACTCGTCGGCCAGGGTCGCCTCGCCGGCCACGGCCGCCTCGTCCACCACCGTCGTCTCCTCGAGAGAAGGAGAATCGGCCGAGAGAAGGGCGCCCGCCCCCATGCCGGCCCTCCGCTGGGCGGAATCTCCTTCGCTCGGAGTGAGGCCGTCGAGTACGGCGGCAGACGCGGCTCCCGCGACGACGAGCATCGCGTACCCGCGTTCGGCGAACTCCTCGACGATCTGCCACCACTCCCTCGGGTCGCCGCCGTGGCGGTCGGGTGAGACGAGCACCATCGCCTCGACGCGACGGCGCAGCGCGGTCAGCTCGAGCAGCAGGGCGATGCGGTCGCGCGGTGCGACATCGGAGATCGGCAGCCGCCCGAGCTCCGCGTATCCGTTGTCGCTCAGCCAGCGGCGGGCCGAGACCGGATTCGAGGGACGCCCGGCGAACATCAGCTCCTCTTCGACGAGACCGAGGACCGCGACATCGGGCGCCGGATCGCAGACGTCGGGCGCGTCGACGAGGGCGGTGATGCGACGGATGGCGGCGTCGTCGCGCTCGCCGTCGAGCAGCACGGTGCCACCAGCCGGCTTCATCCGGCCGGAGGCGATGAGGCCGAGCACCGTGGGCCGCTGCTCGGTCTCGGCCTCCACGAGCGTCGCGGTGCCCGTGGCGAAGGACGTGGAGGTTGGTGGCAGCGCGTCGCCCTTGGCGACATCCTGCAGCTCGATTCTCATGCGCGGTCCTCCGGAACAGACGGCGAGTCGGTGAGAAGCTGGTCGACCTCGCGCCAGCCGAGGCCGGCAGCGCCGAGCACGGCCCGCACGGCGAGCTCGTGGTCGCCGTTGAGGGCTGGATCGAGACCGGTGATGGCGCCGCGCGCCGCCTCTTCGACGAGGCGGGCGGTGACTGCGGGCGGGATGTCGCGACGGAGCACGTCGCGCTCGTAACCGCGTTCGCAGATCTCGACGAGGCGCGCGCGCACCGGCGAGAGCGCATCGGCCGTGCGATGCACGAGCCGGTCGTTGAGGGCGATGGCGGCCGCCGCGTGCACGTGCTGCGCTTCGCTCCAGAGTGCGCGCGCCAGGTGCGCGAGCGCTTCGCGGGGATCGTCGTCGGTGACGGCATCCGCGATCGCATTGAAGCGCTCGGCTCCCGCCGCGATGACCGCCGCGATCAGGGCCTCACGGTCTTCGAAGTGACCGTAGAAGGCGCGACGGGTGAGCCCGGCCGCCTTCGTGATGGCGTCGACCGACGCGTTGGGGTCGTCGGCGAGCACCGCGACGGCGGCGACGAGGAGGCCTGCGCGGTTCTCGGCGGCGTCGCGGCGACGGGGAGGAGGAGGTGTGGTCACCACTCAAGGGTAGAACTTACACACCGCTGTGCACAAACAGAATGCACAATGCTGTGCAAATTCTCGGCCAGGGTGCGGGGTGGCCGCGCACGTGGCGGCGTCAGTCGGTGCCGGCGTCGAACGCAGCGCCCTCGACGGCCTCGTTCACCGCTGCCGCCGCCTCCTGCGTGTCGGTGCCCGCCTCGGAGATCTCATCGGCAGCGCCCTGCTCGAGCACGCCGACGAGTTCGCGGGTCGCGCCGCCGATGAGGCCCATCCCGGCGTACTGCTCGAGGCGCCCGCGGGAGTCGGCGATGTCGAGGTTGCGCATCGTGAGCTGACCGATGCGGTCGATGGGGCCGAACGCCGCGTCGCCCACGCGTTCCATGGAGAGCTTCTCGGGGGCGTACGAGAGGTTCGGCGCAGTCGTGTCGAGGATCGTGTAGTCCTCGCCACGGCGCAGGCGCAGCGTCACGGTGCCCGAGATCGTCGATCCGACCCACTTCTGGATCGACTCGCGCAGCATGAGCGACTGCGGCTCGAGCCAGCGGCCCTCGTACATCAGCCGCCCGAGTCGACGGCCCTGCTCGTGGTACGTCGCGAGGGTGTCTTCGTTCAGGATGCCGTTCACGAGGCGCTCATACGCGATGAACAGCAGCGCCATGCCGGGCGCTTCGTAGATGCCGCGCGACTTGGCCTCGATGATGCGGTTCTCGATCTGGTCGCTCATCCCCAGGCCGTGGCGTCCGCCGATGCGGTTCGCCTCGAACACGAGATCGACGGGATCCCCGAACTCGCGCCCGTTGAGCGCGACAGGGCGTCCGGCCTCGAACGTGACGGTGACGTCCTCTGCCTCGATCTCGACCGACGGGTCCCAGAACCGCACGCCCATGATCGGCTCGACGGTCTCGAGCGACACGTCGAGGTGCTCGAGGGTCTTCGCCTCGTGGGTCGCGCCCCAGATGTTCGCGTCGGTGGAGTACGCCTTCTCGGCGGAGTCGCGATACGGGAAGCCGTGGGCGACGAGCCACTCGCTCATCTCCTTCCGGCCGCCGAGCTCGCTCACGAAGTCGGCGTCCAGCCACGGCTTGTAGATGCGCAGGCTGGGGTTGGCGAGAAGGCCGTAGCGGTAGAACCGCTCGATGTCGTTGCCCTTGTAGGTCGATCCGTCGCCCCAGATGTCGACGCCGTCCTCCTTCATGGCGCGCACGAGCAGCGTGCCGGTGACGGCCCGGCCGATCGGCGTGGTGTTGAAGTACGTGCGTCCGGCCGACCGGATGTGGAACGCGCCGCACGCGAGGGCGCCGAAGCCCTCCTCGACGAGCGCGCGCTTGCAGTCGACCAGGCGGGAGATCTCCGCACCGTACTGGGTGGCGCGGCCGGGGATCGCCTCGATGTCGGTCTCATCGGGCTGGCCGAGGTCGCCGGTGTACGTGCAGGGGATCGCGCCCTTGTCGCGCATCCAGGCCACGGCGACGGAGGTGTCAAGGCCTCCCGAGAAGGCGATGCCGACGCGCTCGCCGACGGGCAGGGACTGGAGGACCTTCGACATGCCCTCCAGTCTACTGAGCGGGCGATGCTGCTCCCGGGGCCGTGACGTCGGGTGCGGAGCCGGTCACGGTGCGACCCTTTCAGACGCTGTCGGAGCCTCCTCGATAGGATGGGGCGTAAGCCGTTCCAACTTCTCTCGGGGGCCCTCTCATGCCAGGAATCGTCATCGTCGGAGTCCAGTGGGGGGACGAGGGAAAGGGCAAGGCCACCGACCTCCTCGGCGATCGCACCGACTGGGTCGTCAAGTTCAACGGCGGCAACAACGCCGGGCACACCGTCGTGGTGGGCGAGGAGAAGTACGCCCTGCACCTGCTGCCCAGCGGCATCCTGAGCCCCGGCGTCACGCCGGTGATCGGCAACGGCGTCGTCGTCGACCTCGAGGTGCTGTTCGCCGAGCTCGAGGCGCTGTCGGCGCGGGGCGTGGACGTCTCCCGTCTCAAGGTGAGCGCCAACGCCCACATCATCACGCAGTACCACCGCACCCTCGACAAGGTCACCGAGCGCTTCCTCGGCAAGCGCCAGATCGGCACGACCGGGCGCGGCATCGGCCCGACGTACGCCGACAAGATCAACCGCGTCGGCATCCGCGTGCAGGACCTGTTCGACGAGAACATCCTGCGCCAGAAGATCGAGGGCGCTCTCGACCAGAAGAACCACCTGCTGCTCAAGGTCTACAACCGGCGCGCGATCACCTGCGACGAGGTGCTCGAGGACCTCCTCTCCTACGCCGACCGGCTGCGCCCGATGGTCGCCGATTCCTCTCTCCTCCTGAACGACGCACTGGACGCCGGGGATGTCGTCGTGTTCGAGGGCGGCCAGGCGACGATGCTCGACATCGACCACGGCACGTACCCGTTCGTGACGTCGTCGTCCGCGACCGCGGGCGGCGCCGCGACCGGCTCCGGCGTCGGCCCGAACCGCCTCGACCGCATCGTGGGCATCGTCAAGGCCTACACGACCCGCGTCGGCTCCGGCCCGTTCCCGACCGAGCTGTTCGACGAGTCGGGGGAGTGGCTGCGCTCGCGCGGCTTCGAATTCGGCACCACGACGGGGCGCCCGCGCCGCGTCGGCTGGTACGACGCGCCGGTGACCCGCTATGCGACACGCATCAACGGCATCACCGACCTCGTGCTGACGAAGCTCGACATCCTCACCGGTCTCGAGCAGATCCCGGTCTGCGTCGCCTATGACGTCGACGGCACGCGCTTCGACGAAGTGCCGGTCAACCAGTCAGACTTCCACCACGCGACCCCGATCTACGAGTACCTGCCCGGCTGGAGCGAGGACATCTCGGCCGCTCGCAGCTTCGATGAGCTGCCGCAGACGGCGCAGGACTACGTGCTCGCCCTCGAGGGGATGAGCGGCACCCGCATCTCGGTCATCGGCGTCGGCGCGGCGCGCGACGCGGTCATCGTACGGAACGATCTGGTCTGATGCGTCTGCTCACGGGCGGCTACACCGCCGACATGAAGGGGGCCGCGAGCGGCCTCGGCATCCTGCTGGCCGGTGCAGCCGACGACGGACTCGCCGGCGGACCGCTCTCCTTCGTCGGAGACGCCGTCGCCACCGACGGCTCGCCCTCGTGGATCGCTCGCCATCCGACCCTCGATGTCGTCTACGCGTCGCTGGAGGCAGCCGGCGCCGTGCGGGCGTTCGCGCGCACGGGCGAAGCATCCTTCACTCCCCTCGGCGACCAGGTGCCCGCCGGCGAGCTCGTGTGCCATGTGGCTGTCGCGCCCGACGGCCGCTCGCTCGTCGCCTCATGCTGGGGTGACGGCCGGGTGGTGCGCATGGCGCTGGATGCCGACGGCCGTCCGTCGAACCCGCTCATTGCGGAGCCTGCGACCGACCCCTACGGCCCCGACGCCGTCCTCGGTCCGGCGGGCGCCGGTGAGGGAGCGGACCTTGCCCGCGCCCTCGGCGGTCAGCTGTTCACACGGGGTGTGGACGCCGGCGAACAGGGCGAGGAGGACCACGGCGAGGACGACCGGGTCTCACGGGCGCACGAGGCGATGTTCCTGGCCGACGGACTTCTCGCGACGACCGACCTCGGCTTCGACCTGGTGAGGTTCTGGCGGCCGACGGCCGACGGCCTGCGCCCGGTCGGCGAGGTCGTGCTGCCCCGCGGCACCGGTCCGCGGCACATGCTCATGCACCCGAGCGGTCACCTCTACGTGATCACCGAGCTGTCGTGCGAGGTGTTCGTTCTCGCCCGCGAGGAATCCGGCGCGTGGCGGCTGGTCGGGGGCACGCCGGTGAACGCCGGAACACTCGACGGCGACGCCGCGGCCGAGCTCGCGATGTCGCGCGACGGCTCCTTCCTCTATGCCGGGGTGCGCGGGTCGAACACGCTCGGCACCCTCCGCGTGCGTGACGATGGGTCGGCGCTCGAGCCGGTGGCACTGATCGAATCGGGCGTGGACTGGCCGCGCTACCACATGGTGGCGCGCGACACCCTGCTCGTCGCCGGACAGCACTCGAACGACGTGGCATCGCTCACTCTGGACGAGCGCACCGGCGTGCCGGGCCGGGTCCGGCACCGCGCGGACGTGCCGTCGCCCACCTGCCTGCTGCCCCTGCCCTGAGGCGGCCGCCCGGCAGGACCCTGCGCAGTCCTAGACCTTCGCGTCCTGCTTCGGGATGACGACCTGCTTGATGATGAGCAGGATGGATGCCGTGACGGGGATCGCCACGAGGGCTCCGAGCAGGCCGAGCAGGGTGCCGCCCACGAGCGCCCCGATCACCACGAGCGAACCAGGAACCGAGACGGCCTTGTTCATCACGCGCGGGGTCAGCACGTAGGCCTCGATCTGCATGTAGATGAGGTAGATGATCGCGAAGATCAGCGCCGACAGCGGACTGGAGAACAGGGCGATGAGCGAGCCCGTGATCCAGAACAGCACCGAACCCACGAGGGGAATCAGCGTGATGGTGAACGCGACGACGGCCATCAGCAGAGGGAACGGAAGCCCCAGGATCGTGAACAGCAGACCCGCGACGATCGAGTTGAAGAAGGCGAGCACCACCATCCCGCCGAGGTAGCCGCCGATCGAGCTCGTGATCTGCTCGGTGATCGAGCCGACCTGCGAGCGGTTGCGCGCCGGTGCCAGCCGCGTGAACGACTCCTTGATCGAGGGCAGCGACGCGAGGAAGTACAGGCTCAGCACGAGGATGATGATCAGCGCCGAGATCGTGGTGCCGATCGTGATGCCGACCTTGACGACGCCGCCGCCGATCGCCGCGATGTTCGCCGGGTTCGTGAGGAAGCCCTGCACCTGCTTGATGATGTCGCCGACCTGGTCGCCGAGGGTGTCCTGCAGCCAGCCGTAGAACGCCGAGGCCTGGAAGTCGGCGATGATCGACGGGATGTCGCGGACGAACTGGGTGATCTGCTGCACCACCACCGGGATGATCAGCCAGAGAACTCCCACGATGATCACCGCGAACGCCGTGAACACGATGACGATGCTCCACGCGCGCGACACCTTGTGGCGCTCGAGGAAGCGCACGACCGGATCCAGACCGAGCGCCGCGAACATCGCGAAGACGACGTAGATGATGACCGTCGACAGGTTCGACACGGCAAGGCCCAGCACGACCGCGACGAGCGCTCCGAGCGTCACGAAGAACCCCACCCCGAACGGATGATTCAGGCTCGCCCAGAAGGTGCGCGAGGGCGGGGCCTCTCCGGAACGCTCCGCAACGGCATCCGTCACCGGACCGCCGGAAAGAGGGGGCGACACGGATGCGTCGGCTTCGGCCGTGGCATGGGACGGCGCGGCGACACCGGAGGTCTCGGCTGCATCGGTCATGCGCACACTCTATGGGCAGGCCACGGGCGACGGGGACGGATGCCGCGGGATGTCACGCAAGCGAGGAGCACCGGAAGCCCGCGGTACCCTCGAACGGCGCCTCGCGCGCAGGGAGGATGCCATGACCGACGCCGCAGACGACCGCGTTTCCACAGAGGACCCGATTGCCACGCTGCTGCGCCTGCGCGGCAGCATCGACAACATCGACGCCGCCCTCATCTACCTGCTCGCCGAGCGATTCAAGTGCACGAAGCAGGTCGGTCGCCTGAAGGCCGTCCACCGGATGCCGCCGTCGGATCCTGCTCGCGAGGAGCAGCAGATCGCCCGGCTGCGCAGCCTCGCCGAACAGGCCGACCTCGATCCCGAGTTCGCTCACAAGTGGTTCGACTTCGTCGTGGCCGAGGTCATCAGGCACCACGAGGCCGCCGCCGAGGGTGACTGACCCCGGAACCGAGGAGCCACTGGCGTAACCGAGGGGCAACTCGGCGAACCGAGGGGCAACTCGGCGAACCGACGGGCAACTCGCGTAACCGAGGGGCAACTCGCGCGACGGAGGGGCAACTCGGCGCAGGCGGCGGGGTGTCAGGGCACCAGCCGGCGCAGCATCCCGTACGCGGTCGCGGCCAGTGCTGCGACGACGACCAGCACGCACAGGGCGAGCGACACGACGCCGAGTCCGCCGAGCCAGCTGAACACGGCTCCCCAGGCGTTGAGCCGGCCGATGATCCAGAGGGCGCCGATCAGGAGCAGGCCGATCCCCGCAAGCACCGCCGTCAGGCCGAGTCCGCCGAACCGCTTGTACACGGTGGCGCCCCAGAACCCGGCCGTGAAGGTGAGCATCGCGACGGCGAACACCATGAGGGCGGCACCCGCGGGACCCGCCGACCACATCCAATCGATGTAGAACATCCAGCCGTTCAAGCCCCACCCGTTCGTGGCGAGCTCGATGAACCCGCCGAGCGTGCACACGACGGCCAGGAGCGCCGCGCTCAGCGCCGCGGTGAGGTACGTGCCGAGGAAGAACTCCCGCCGGGTGACGCTCATCGCCTGCGAGAACGGGTACGTCAGGGTCAGGGACTGGATGCCGACCGCCACCAAGTACCAGATGAGTGCCTGGGCGCCCGCCGAGTACTTCATGCCGCCGTACGGGATCATCGCCCAGATCAGCAGCGAGAACAGGAACACCGAGCCGAGGATCAGCAGGGGGATCCAGACGAACGTCATGCGGTTGATCAGCTGCATCCGCACGACGTTCAGGATGCGGCCTCCCACGGGGCTCGCGGGTGCCAGCGCGGTCATCGCAGCGCTCCTTCCTCGATGCGGCGCCGATCCGCCGCGTGCTGGGTCATCCGGACGATGAGCTGCTGCAGCGAGACCGGACCCGACTCGAGGCCGGCTGCCGCAAGCGCAGCACGGTCGTCGGGACCGAGCGCGCCGAGCACGGTCACGGAGGCGATCGGGCCGAGCGTCTCGCGGTGCAGCACTTCGCGGCCGGCGACGAACGCGTCCACGGCCGCGGCGTTTCCGACGATCGTGGCGGCACGATCGCGCACGTCGTCGGTCGCCTCGTCCAAGACGATCCGTCCCTCGTCGATCACGAGCACCCGCTCGATGAGGTTGGACACCTCGTCGATGAGGTGGCTCGACAGGATGATCGTGCGCGGGTGCTCGGCGTAGTCCTCGAGGAGGCGGTCGTAGAAGATCTGCCGGGCGACAGCATCCAGCCCCAGGTACGGCTCGTCGAAGAACGTGATCTCGGCGCGCGACGCGAGGCCGATGATGACGCCGACCGCCGACAACTGACCGCGGGAAAGCTTCTTGATGCGGCGATTCATCGGCAGCTGGAACTCTGCCACGAGGCGGTCGCACAGCACCTGATCCCAGTTCGGGAAGAAGAGGCGAGCCGTGGCGAACGCGTGCGGTGGTTTCGCGTCGTCCGGGTAGCGCTGGCTCTCGCGCACGAAGCACATGCGCTGCAGCACCCGCGCGTTCTCGTACGGGCGCTCGCCGAACACCCGTGCCTGGCCGCCCGACGGGAAGTTCTGGGCGGTGAGGATCGACATGACAGTCGTCTTGCCGGCGCCGTTGCGGCCGAGGAGGCCGTAGATGACGTCTTTCGAGATCGTGAAGCTGACCTCGTCGACGGCGGTCGTGGCACCGTAGCGCTTGGTGAGGCGGTCGACTTCGATGACGGATGTCATCGCGTGCTCCCTTCGGTGGTGCGGGCGCGCTCGAGGATGAGGGCGCCCAAGTCTGCGGGCCCGAGCCCGATCTTGCGGGCTTCGGCGATGAGGGGTTCGACGTAGCGGTCGGCGAAGGCCTGCCGCCGCTCGTCGAGCAGCCGACGGCGGGCGCCCGGCGCGACGAACATGCCGATCCCGCGCCTCTTGTACAGCACGCCCTTGTCGACGAGCATGCTCACTCCCTTCGCCGCGGTCGCGGGGTTGATGCGGTGGAACGCCGCCAGTTCGTTGGTCGACGGCGCTTGTGCCTCTTCGGCGAGACTGCCGTCGATGATGGCGTCTTCGACGCGCTCTGCGATCTGCAGGAAGAGCGCACGTCCCTCGTCGACCACATCACTCCCTGGTCAATTGGTTACCTACTCCAGTAACTAACCATGGAACGCCGGGGATGTCAACGCCCGAGCGGGAATGCGAATGTCGAAGGGTGGTGGGTTTGCATCCCTTCGGGTCACTCCCGTACGGTCGATCGGTGGGCTTCGTGCCCTGACGACCAGTCCGCGCCCGGGTCGCATGTGCCCCCGGAGGCACCGCGAGAGGGCGTATGGTCGACGGTCTGGGCGACGGACCCGATGCTTGTCGCCGACGTGCGCTGTCGAGAGAGACCCGACGCAGCAGACTGCCTGACAGCGCGCCGAAGATCGTCACCCGGGCGTAACCAATGCAGCCGCACCGCGGCTGCCGAGGCCAAGCAACGTGACAGAATCCTCCTCCGTCGAAGCGGCGGGATCCTCCTCCGCCGGAGTGGCGGGCACATCTCCCGCCGAGGCCGCGACGCCTCCTGCCGTCGAAGCCAAGAACCTCTACAAGGTCTTCGGGCGCAACCCGAAGGACGCCGTCCGTCGGCTCAAGGCCGGCGAGACGCGGGCGCAGGTCGCCGACGCCGGCACCGCCGCCGTGATCGACGCCGGCTTCACCGTGCAGCCGGGGGAGATCTTCGTCATCATGGGCCTGTCGGGCTCGGGCAAGTCGACCATCATCCGCATGCTCAACGGGCTGCTGACCCCGACCGCGGGAGAGGTGCTCGTGAAGGGCGCCAACGTCACGACGGCGAACCCGGCCGAACTGCGCAGCATCCGTCGCCAGTCGATGTCGATGGTGTTCCAGCACTTCGCACTGCTGCCGCACCGCACGGTGCTCGACAACGCCGCCTACGGGCTCGAGATCCAGGGCGTCGGCAAGGCCGAGCGCCGAGAGCGCGCCCGGGAGATCCTCGAGCGGGTGGGTCTCGGCGACCGCGTCGACGCGATGCCCTCCGAGCTCTCCGGCGGCATGAAGCAGCGCGTCGGACTCGCCCGCGGCCTCGCGGCGGGCACCGACATCCTGCTCATGGACGAGGCGTTCTCCGCCCTCGACCCGCTCATCCGTCGTGAGCTGCAGGAGCAGCTCGTCGAGCTCCAGCGCGAGCTCGGGCGCACGATCATCTTCATCACCCACGACCTGAACGAGGCGATGTTCCTCGGCGACCGCATCGCCGTGATGCGCGACGGGCGCATCGTGCAGAACGGCACGCCCGAGGAGATCCTCACCGATCCCGCCAACGACTACGTCGCGCAGTTCGTGCAGGATGTCGATCGCGCGCGGGTTCTCACCGCGAGCGCCGTCATGGAGCGGCCGCTGGCGGTGCCGGTCACCGCGGGCATCCGCGGCGCGCTCCGTGTCATGCGCGAAGAGCTCGTCAACGAGGTCTTCGTCGTCGAGAACCGGCGCCTGGTCGGCACGGTGACCGATCGGTCGGTGATCCGCGCGGCCAAGGCCGGCACCACCGACCTGCGCACGATCGCCGACCGCAGCCGGCACGGCGTCGGCCCCGACGACCTCCTCACCGACATCGTCGAGCACGCCGTCGAGAGCCCCGGCGCACTCCCGGTCGTCGGCGAGGACGAACGCCTGCTCGGGGTCATTCCACGCATCACGCTGCTGGCGGCGCTCGGAAACGTGCCGAGCACGACGGGGACCATCGACGTCATCCCGGCCACCGCGCTGGAGCTGGCCGCCGAGCTGCGCGACCTCGACCCGGCCGCGCGGTTCCTGAGCGAGGGACCAAGTCCCGAGTCGAAGGGCGCCCATGCCCCCGCCACGGGAGCCGCCGGCGAAGAGCTCGCGACGGCGGAAGGCGGTGAGCGCTGATGGACATGTTCCGCATTCCGCTCGGCGACGTCGTCGAGACGCTGATCGGCTGGATCACCGCCGTCCTGGGCGGCCTGTTCGACGTGATCGCGACGATCTTCTCCGCCTTCTACGACGGCGTCGACTGGCTGTTCAGCACGCCGTCGCTGGTCGCGATGATCGTCGTCGCCGTCGTGCTCGGCGGCGTCACCTGGCTCACCCGCGGCCGCACCGGCGGCCTGGTCGCGGGCATCGCGCTGCTGGTGGTCGACCTCGGCGGCTGGTTCACCGTGCCGCTCGATGTCTGGAACGCCGCCGTGGTGGCCGCTGCCCTCGTGGCCGTCGCGTGGCTCGCGAAGGGCCTGCGGCTCGCCATCGGCACCCTGATCGGGCTGCTGGTGATCGTGGCCGTCGACCAGTGGGAGAACGCGATGGACACCCTCGCGCTCACGCTGGTCGCCGTGGTCATCGCGGTGATCATCGCGATCCCGCTCGGGATCTGGGCGGCCCGGTCGCAGACGGTCTCCAAGATCGTGCGACCCGTGCTCGACTTCCTCCAGACGATGCCCGCGTTCGTCTACCTCATCCCCGCGATCTTCCTGTTCGGGATCGGCGTGGTGCCCGGAATGGTCGCCACCATCCTGTTCGCGGTCGCTCCGGGTGTCCGTCTGACCGAGCTCGGCATCCGCGGCGTCGACCAGGAGGTGGTCGAGGCGGGCAACGCATTCGGCGCGACTCCGGGACGCATCCTGCGCCAGATCCAGCTGCCGCTGGCGATGCCCTCCATCATGGCCGGCGTCAACCAGGTCATCATGCTCGCCCTGTCGATGGCCGTGATCGCCAGCATGGTCGGCGCCCCCGGACTGGGCAAGGACGTCATCCAGGCGCTGAGCCGCACCGACATCTCCCTGGGATTCGAGGCGGGACTGTCGGTCGTGATCCTCGCGATGATCCTCGACCGGGTGACGAGCGGTTTCGGCGCCGTGAAGCGCCCGCGCCGCAAGACCGTGTCGGCGGCAGCGCCGGCCGACGAGTCAGCGCAGGCCGCGGCATCCGCCACTCGCACCCCCGCGACGGTCTGACCCCACCCTTCGGCGCCGCACGCGCCGTCGCATCCGCGGCTGACGTCGCGGTTCTCCCCAACACCCGTGACAGCACACGGGAGGAAAGGAATCAATCACATGAAGAAGCGCACACTGTTCGGCTCCCTCGCCATGGGCGTGGCCGCGAGCGTCGCCCTGGTCGGCTGCGCCGGCTCGGCCGCGAGCGGCGGCAACGGCGGCGACAAGGCCGGCGGCGACACGCAGGACAAGTCGATCACGGTCGGCGTGTTCAACGGATGGCCCGAGGGCGAGGCCGCCTCGTACCTGTGGCAGCAGATCCTCGAGGACAAGGGCTACGACGTCGAGCTGACGTACGCCGACGCGGGTCCCGTGTTCGCGGGCCTCGCCAAGGGCGACTTCGACGTCGCCTTCGACGGCTGGCTGCCGACCACCCACAAGAGCTACTTCGACAAGTACGGCGACGACCTCGTCGACGTGGGGTCGTGGAACGACGACGCGAAGCTCACCCTGGCGGTGAACGCCGATGCGCCGATCGACTCGATCGATCAGCTCGCCGCGCACGCCGACGAGTTCGGCAACCGCATCGTCGGCATCGAGCCGGGCGCGGGTCTCACCGAGGCGATGAAGACCAAGGTCATCCCGGGCTACGGCCTCGACAAGATGGACTTCCTCACCTCGTCGACGCCGGCCATGCTCGCCGAGCTGAAGAAGGCGCTCGATGCCGGTGACGACATCGCCGTCACGCTGTGGCGTCCGCACTGGGCGTACGACGCGTACGACCTGAAGGACCTCAAGGACCCGAAGGGCGCCCTGGGTGCCGCCGAGTCGATCCACACCGTGACCCGCACGGGCTTCAAGGACGACTTCGCCGACGCCAACAAGTGGTTCACCGCGTTCAAGATGGACTCGGACCTGCTGTTCTCGCTCGAGAACGTGATGTTCCGCGAGGAGCACAAGCAGAGCGAGTACCCCGAGATCGTCAAGAAGTGGATGGCCGACAACCAGGACTACGTCGACTCCCTGACCTCCTGACCCGCCTGCCCACGGGGCCCGCTCACCTGTCGCACATCGACCGTCCCGCACCGGCGGAAGGTCGATTCGCGACAGGTGAGCGGTCCTGTGTGCGGGGGCGTGCGGCCGGGGTCGGTCGCGCACGGCAGGATGGAGCGGTGAGCGACCACGTCTTCATCGCCGGACCCGCCTCCTGGAACCGCATCGTCCTGCTCGACCGGCTGCCCGACCCGGTGCCGCACATGCAGTTCGCGCTCGCCGAGCACGAGACCATCGGCGGCACGTCTGCTGGCAAGGCGCTTGGACTCGCCGGACTCGGCCGTCGCACGGTGCTGTACGCGCTGCTCGGTGCGGACACCGACGGCGAACGGGTGGCGCATGCCCTGCGAGCGGGAGGCGTGGAGCTCATGACGGGCCCGACGAAGGCCACCGAGCGGCACCTCAACCTCATGACCCCGGCGGGGGAGCGGGTGTCGCTGTACCTGTCGGCGCCGGGCGAGGCGGAATCGGGCACGCCGGATGCGGCAGCCGCCGCGATGGCCGACGCCGCCGTCATCGTGCTCGACCTCGCCGCGGAGGCGCGCCGGCTGATCCCTGCGGCGCAGGCATCCGGCCGCCCGACCTGGACGGACGTGCACGACTACGACGGGGTCGCCGATTTCCAGCGGCCGTTCATCGCGGCGGCCGACGCCGTGTTCATGAACGCCGACGGCATCGGCGATCCGCTGCCGTTCCTGCACTCGGTGATCGACGGCGGGGCGTCGATCGCGGTCTGCACGCTGGGTGCCGACGGTGCCGTGGGAGTGGACGCGTCCGGCCGGGTGCACCGCGTCGCCGCGGAGCCGGTCGAGGTCGTCGACACCAACGGGGCGGGCGACGCCTTCATGGCCGGTGCGCTCGACGCCACCCTCGACGGCGCCGATCTGCCCGAGGCGCTCCAGGCCGGGGCGCGCCATGCGGCATCCGTCCTCACGACCCGGCACCTGCACCCGAGCCTGGACGCGGTCCTCAGCTGACGGATCCGCCCGACAGGAGCCGGAGCCAGGTCCCTGGGCGCCCTTCGACTCGGGACTTCGTCCCTCGCTCAGGAACCGCGCAGCGAACCCGCCAGGTCCCTGAGCCGCCCTTCGACTCGGGACTTCGTCCCTCGCTCAGGAACCGCGCAGCGAGTCGAAGGGCCGATCCCAGCCGCAACGTCGGATCAGGGGCGCGGCGCTGACCCGTCGCGGCGCGGCACCGGCCACGGCGTCGCATCCGGAGTCTCCGTTCGCTGTGGGGCGGGTTCCTGCATCTGGGGCACGTTCTGCGCGGTCTTCGCGGCGGAATCCGCCCCGAACGAGCGGCTCCCCGCCGGCAGCTGCAGCGCCACCTTCTTCTCGAGCACCTCGACGGCTTCGTCGGAGAGCGAGATCAGGCCGTCGAGCTCTTCCCGCACGCGCTTGTAGGCCACCTGGCGCTCGGCGGGAGTGGCAGCCTGATCCACCGCGACGCCGAGCAGCTGCTTCGCGGTGTCGAGCCGCTTGCGCTCCGCCGCCGAGAACGACGAGTCCTTGATTCGGCGCGCGTCGCGCTCGGCGACGTCGAAGGCGACCTCGTAATCGGTCACGGCGTTGCGGTACTCGTCGAGCTCCTCTTTCGTGACACGCTGGTCGGCCGACGCGGGCCGCAGCCGGTCGGCCACCTTCTTCGCGCGGAGGAACGCCGCCGTCAGCTCCTGGCGTCCGTCGCTCATGGCCGGGAACGCGATGAGCTTCGCGACATCCAGCTCGTAATCGAGCCACCGGGCGGTGACCTCGTCGTGCGCGGCGAACAGCCGCTGCAGGACCTCGGAGTGCGACGGCTCGACGGGCTGCGCCGTCCGTGCGGGTCGCTGCCGGGCCAGGGCGCGGGCCTCGGCCTGCGCCGACTTGATCTCGGCCTTCGCGCGCAGCGTCTCGAGCCGGCGCTCGTGGCGCGCCTTGGCGCTGCGCTCCCAGGTCTTCGCGGCGCCGCCGGCGACCCCCATGATGGGGAAGATCAGCCACCAGTAGTCGCCGAGGAACTTCAAGAAGTCCATCTGGCCATCGTACCCACGGGGCACTCGGCTGCAGCGGCGTTCACAGCGGACCAGTGGCCGGATGAGCGGGCAACGCGCTCCGGACGTGCGACGTCAGACCGACGGGAGACGCCAGCCCAACAGAGGCGCCAGCGAGGCGAAGATGTCAGCCGAACAGGAGCGCGAGCACCGTCGCGCCGCCGGCGACGAGGATGAGCGCGACGATGACCACCCATGCGGTCACCTTGATGCGCCGCTGCCGCTTCTCGCTCAGCAGACCGTATTCCTCGTCGTCCGACATGGTCTTCAGTCTAGAGCGCGGGCTCGACGACGGTCGGGCCGAACGCGGCCGGAAGCGTCGCGGACGACGTCGCGCGCAGCTCGGCGGCCGTCACGGTGAACAGCCCCTGCACCTCGAGACCGGCCTCCGCACCGGGCTGATCGGTCACGCCGATGCGCAGCACCGGGTAGCCGCGCCCGTCGCACAGCCCGCGGAACTTCACGTCCTCCTCGCGGGGGACCGTGACGATCACGCGCGCCGTCGACTCCGCGAACAGGGCGGATGCCGCATCCACCCCGTCGCGCTCGATGATCTCGTCGAGCCACACGCGGGCACCCACGCCGAAGCGCAGCACGCCCTCGGCGAGGGTCTGCGCGAGCCCGCCCTCCGACAGATCGTGCGCGCTGGAGATGAGGTTCTGATCGTTCGCCGCGTGCAGCAGCTGCGCGAGCCGCTTCTCGTTGTCGAGGTCGACCGCCGGCGGCCGGCCGCCGAGGTGGCCGTGCACCGTGGCCGCCCACGCCGAGCCGCTCAGTTCGGTCGCGGTCACGCCGAGCAGGTAGATGTTCTCGCCGGAGTCCTGCCAGCCGCTCGGCACGCGGTGGGCGACGTCGTCGATGATGCCCATCACGCCGACCACGGGGGTCGGGTGGATGGGCGTGTCGCCGGTCTGGTTGTAGAAGCTGACGTTCCCGCCCGTGACCGGGATGCCGAGCTCGAGGCATCCGTCCGCAAGCCCGTCGACCGCCTGCGAGAACTGCCACATCACCTCGGGGTTCTCGGGGCTGCCGAAGTTGAGGCAGTCGGTGACCGCGGCCGGCACCGCCCCTGTCACGGCGACGTTGCGGTACGCCTCGGCGAGGGCGAGCTTCGCGCCCTGGTACGGGTCGAGCTGGCAGTAGCGGCCGTTCGCGTCGGTCGCGATCGCGAAGCCGAGACCGGAGTTCTCGTCGACGCGGATCATGCCGGCATCGTCGGGGAACGCGAGGGCGGTGTTGCCGCCGACGTAGTAGTCGTACTGGTTCGTGATCCACGACGTGTCGGCGAGGTTCGGGCTCGCCACGAGCTGCAGGAACTGGGCGCGCAGCGTCTCGGGGTCGCTCGGACGCTCCAGGGCGCCGGCGGCATTCTGCTGCAGCGCGTCGATCCAGCTCGGGTAGGCGACGGGCCGCTCGTACACCGGTCCGTCGACGGCGACCGTGGAGGGGTCGACGTCGACGATCTGCTCGCCGTGCCAGAAGATCTGCAGCCGTCCGTCGCCGGTGACCTCGCCGAGCACGCTGGTCTCGACATCCCACTTGCCGGTGACGGCGAGGAACGCGTCGAGCTTCTCCGGAGCGACGATCGCCATCATCCGCTCCTGGCTCTCGCTCATGAGGATCTCCTCGGGCGTGAGCGTGGGGTCGCGCAGCAGCACGTTCTCGAGGTCGACGCGCATGCCCGATCCGCCGTTGGCGGCGAGCTCGCTCGTGGCGCACGAGATCCCCGCGGCGCCGAGGTCCTGGATCGCCTCGACGAGCTCGTCCCGGTACAGCTCGAGGCAGCACTCGATGAGCACCTTCTCGGCGAACGGGTCGCCGACCTGCACCGCCGGGCGCTTGGTGGGCCCTCCGGCGGCGAACGTGTCGGACGCGAGGATGGATGCGCCGCCGATGCCGTCGCCGCCGGTGCGGGCGCCGAACAGCACCACCTTGTTGCCGGCGCCGGAGGCGTTGGCGAGCTTGAGGTCCTCGTGCCGCATGACGCCGACGGCGAGGGCGTTCACGAGGGGGTTGGCCTGGTACACCGGGTCGAACACCGTCTCGCCGCCGATGTTGGGAAGGCCCAGGCAGTTGCCGTAGAACGAGATGCCGCCAACGACGCCGTGCACCACCCGCGCGGTGTCGGGGTCGTCGATGGCGCCGAACCGCAGCTGGTCCATGACGGCCACGGGGCGGGCGCCCATCGAGATGATGTCGCGGACGATGCCGCCGACGCCGGTCGCGGCGCCCTGGAACGGCTCGATGTAGCTCGGGTGGTTGTGGCTCTCGACCTTGAAGGTCACGGCCCAGCCCTCACCGATGTCGACGACGCCGGCGTTCTGGCCCATGCCGACCATGAGCCGTTCGCGCATCTGATCGGTGACCTTCTGGCCGAAGCGCTTGAGGTAGATCTTGCTCGACTTGTAGGAGCAGTGCTCGCTCCACATGACCGAGTACATCGCCAGTTCGCCGCTCGTGGGCCGGCGGCCGAGGATGACCTTGATCTGCTCGTACTCGTCGGGCTTCAGACCCAGTGCCGCGTACGGCTGCTCCTTCTCGGGAGTCGCGATCGCGTTCTCGACGGTGTCGGCGATGGGCGCCTTGGTGTGGGTGGTCATGCGGCTGAGCTCCAGAGGTCGCGCGGGCGCCGGACACGTCGATTCTAGTTGCTGGCCCTGTGCGGGCTCACCGCGGTCCGGGGTGCCCGGATGCGCTGGCCGGGTGCGCGCCGAAGGCGGAGACCTCGTGAAAGGCGGAGGGAAACTGCCCCGCGGCTCCGTCTTTCGTGAGATCTCCGCATGTTGTCGGCAGCCACCGCGGTCCAGTGGACTAGTCGCAAGCCCGCGCCGAACCTCCGGGGTCAGATCTGCGCGAGGGCGCCCTCGAGTGCGACCCACGCGAGCATCGCGCACTTGACCCGGGCGGTGTACTTCGAGACGCCGGAGAGGGCCGCGGCATCCTCGAACGTCTCCTCGTCGAGCTCCATCGCGCCGCGCGAGCGCAGCGCCTCGCGGAACCGCGCGATGAGGGCGGATGCGTCGTCTCGCGTGAGTTCTTCGCGTTCGGCGACGAGTGTGCTGAGCATCGAGGCCGACGCCTGCGAGATCGAGCAGCCCTCGCCGGTCCACGACACATCGCGGATGCGCTCGCCGTCCATGCGCACGCGGAGCGTGAGCTCGTCGCCGCAGATCGGGTTGCGCTCGTGATGGTCGGCGCTGGGCGCGCCGTCGGGGTCGAGCAGTCCGTCGCCGACACGGCGCTTCGCGTGGTCGAGGATCAGCTCCCGGTACAGATCGTCGAGGTCGCTCATCGGTCGGCCCCGAAGTAGCCGCGCACTTCGGCGACGGCGTCGAGCAGCGCGTCGATCTCGGCGTCCGTCGTGTAGACGCCGGCGCTCGCGCGCACCGAGGCCGTGATGCCCATGCGGCGGTGCAGCGGCTGCGCGCAGTGGTGGCCCACGCGCACGGCGATGCCGCGTGCGTCGAGGAACTGGCCCACGTCGTGGGCGTGCACGCCGGCGACGTCGAAGGCGCACAGGGCGATGCGCTCGGCGGTGGCCGCATCGCCGAGCAACCGGATGCCGTCGATGGCGCGGAGCCCGTCGCGCAGGCGCCGCTCGAGTTCGCGTTCCCGGCCGTGCACGGCCCCCATACCGAGGGCATCGAGATAGCGGACCGCCTCCGCGAACGCGATCGCCTGCGACACCGGCTGGGTACCGGCCTCGAACCTCTGCGGGGGCGGCAGGAACTCCGCACGGTCGAGCGTCACGGTGGTGACCATCGAGCCGCCGGTGAGGAACGGCGGCAGTGCATCGAGCACCTCGGCGCGGCCGTAGAGCGCGCCGACGCCGTAGGGGCCGAGCATCTTGTGCGCCGAGAACGCGGCGAGGTCGACGCCGAGGGCCGGCAGATCGAGTGGCAGGTGCGGCGCCGACTGACACGCATCCATCACCGTCAAGGCGCCGGCGGCGCGGGCCAGCGCGACGAGCTCGGCGACCGGGTTGACGATGCCCAGCACGTTCGAGACGTGCGCGAAGGCGACGACGCGGGTGCGGTCGCCGATGATCTCGGCCGCCGCGGTCATGTCGAGCGTGCCCTCGTCGCGCACGGGGATGTGGCGCAGCGTCGCCCCGGTGCGGGCGGCGAGCTGCTGCCACGGGATGAGGTTCGCGTGGTGCTCCGCCTCGGTCACGACGATCTCGTCGCCCTCGGTGAGGGCGTAGCGGGATGCGTCGCCTCGGCCCCGGTTGCCGAGGGAGTACGCCACGAGGTTCAGGGCCGCCGTCGCGCCCGGGGTCCAGACGAGCTCGTCGGGCGAGGCGCCGACGAAGCCGGCCACAGCGGCGCGGGCGTCTTCGAAGAGTTCGGTCGCCTCGGCGGCGAGCGTGTGGGCGCCGCGATGCACCGCAGAGTTGCCGCGCGTGAGGAAGGCGATCTCGGCGTCGAGGACCTGCTGCGGCTTCTGGCTCGTCGCCGCCGAGTCGAGGTAGACGAGCGGACGACCGCCGACCTGTTCACCCAGGATCGGGAAGTCTGCGCGCACCGCCGCGACGTCGAAGGTGCCGGTGTCGGCAAGGGAAGTCACGCCCTCCAGGCTACGCCGCAGAAAAGCCTTGACGGATGCCCCGACCGCGCGTAACGTACAACCAAATGGTTATACAACGTGAGCTCAGCGACGCGGAGGTGGACCGGATCTTCCGGGCCCTCGCCGATGCGACCCGGCGCGACATCCTGCGCCGCACGATCGGTGCGGAGCAGTCGGTGTCGGCGCTCGCAGCCGACTACGACATGTCGTTCGCGGCGGTGCAGAAGCATGTCGCTGTGCTCGAAGCCGCCCGTTTGATCGTCAAGCGGGCCGAGGGAAGGGAGCGACTCGTGCGCACCGATCCCGCGATGATCGCCCGGGCGCAGCAGCTGCTCGAGCGCTACCAGGACCTCTGGCGCCACCGCATCGACCGCATCGACGCGCTGCTCGCCGAGGACGCCGAGACACCACCGATCGAGCAGTAGCCCCGAAGAAGGAGCAGTCATGCCTGTCACCGACATCACCAGCGATCCCGAGAAGCTGACGATGAACATCGTCGCCGACTTCGCCGCCACCCCCGAGCGGGTGTGGCAGGTGTTCACCGATCCCCGGCAGCTCGAGCGGTTCTGGGGCCCTCCCGGCTGGCCGGCCACCTTCACCCGCTTCGACTTCGCCCCCGGCGGCCTCGCACAGTACGCGATGACCGGGCCGCGCGGTGAGACGTCGCGCGGCCGCTGGGAGTTCCTCAGCATCGACGAGCCGCGCTCGTTCGAAGTGCTCGACGGCTTCGCGGATGAGAACGGCGACCTCACCGACGCCATGCCCGCGATGCGGATGGTGTTCGCGTTCGAGCCCACCGAGACCGGCACGCGGCTCAACGGCGTCACGTACTTCGACTCGCTCGAGGCGCTCGAGAAGGCCGTCGGAATGGGAATGGTCGAGGGCACCCGCCAGGCCATGGGCCAGCTCGACGTCGTCCTCCAGGACCTGCGCGACTACGCCGCCGGCAAGGGCACGCAGGTCGAGGTGCTCGACGACCAGCACGTCCGCATCACTCGACTCATCGAGGGACCGCGCGAACTCGTCTGGCGGGCGCATCAGGAGCCCGACCTCATCAAGCGCTGGATGCTCGGCCCCGACGGATGGCGGATGACGGTGTGCGACGTCGACCCCACGCCGGGCGGCACCTACCGGTACGCGTGGGCACCCGATGAGGGCACCGCGGGCGAGCCGTTCGGGTTCGACGGCGAGACGCTGCTGAGCGACGCGCCCCGCCGCGCTGTGACGACCGAGCACATGACCGGCACCGACTTCCCGTCGACGATCAACGACCTTCAGCTGTACGAGGAGGACGGTGCGACGCTGCTCACCCTGATCATCGAATACCCGGATGCCGCGACCCGCGACATGGTTCTCGCCACCGGCATGGCCGACGGCATGGAGACCAGCTACCAGCGCCTCGAGCGCGAACTGCTGCCCGCCTGATCACGGAACAAGAGCGAAGGACGACGACATGACCGACACAACCATCGGCGCCCTGGCGACCCACGTCGTGGGCGACGCAGATGACGCCATCACCTACGACGTCCGCGGGGACCTCGCCGCCGCGACCGCGGAACGGCCCGCGCTGTTCCTGTTCGGCGCGCCGATGGATGCGTCGGGCTTCACCACGCTCGCGGGACTCTTCACCGACCGACCGGTGGTGACCTACGACCCGCGCGGCGCGGGTCGCAATCCCGTCGGCACCGCCGACATCACGGTCGAACAGCATGCCGACGACCTTCACCGGGTCATCTCCGCGCTGGGTGTCGGCCCCGTCGACGTGTTCGGGACGAGCGGCGGGGGCGTGAACCTGCTCGCGCTCCTCGCGACCCACCCGGACGACGTGCGGCGAGCGATCGCCCACGAACCGGCCACCGCAGTAGGTCTCCCCGACGAGGCCGCGGTGGTCCGGGTCGTGGCCGACCTGAAGCGCACGTACGCCGACCAGGGCGAGGGCGCGGCGATGGCGAAGTTCATCCGGTTCGTGATGTCCGAGGGCGAGGTCGGGGCGGACTACCTCGCCCAGCCCGCGCCCGACCCCGCGATGTTCGGCATGTCGCCCGACGACGACGGCATCCGCACGAATC
Organism: Microbacterium altimontanum; assembly: GCF_058349865.2. Lineage (NCBI taxonomy): Bacteria > Bacillati > Actinomycetota > Actinomycetes > Micrococcales > Microbacteriaceae > Microbacterium > Microbacterium altimontanum. The sequence goes on from NZ_JBYRJB020000005.1 coordinate 133,707, forward strand.
CGCTGTTCCGCAATATGCCGTCGATCCTCGACCATCGACCGGATGCGGAAGCCCTGCGCGGGATGGGCGACCGGCTCGTGATCGGCGCGGGCGTCGAGTCCGGCGACACCATGCCGGCGCGCGCCGGCCGCGCCGTCGCGGCGGCCATCGGCATCCCGGTCACCGATTTCCCCAGCCACCACGGCGGCTTCACCGAGTCGCCCGGGATGCCGAGCGATCCGCCCGCATTCGCCGCCCGGCTGCGCGAGGTGCTCGGGTGAGTCGGCGTGCCGCGCACCCGGCGATGCCTAGGCCCTCGACCTCGCCCGAGGCTCGTAGGGCCGGCCCGCCCGCTCCTGACCGGGCAGCGGACGTGAGCGGCGACCGTAGATCAGCTCGGACGAGTCCAGCAGCCACGGCACGAGGGTGATCGTGACGCCGTGCACGAGCATGAGCTGCTGCGCCATGCGCCGCGCTCGCCGGTTGTGCAGGATGCCCTCCCACCAGTGCCCGACGATGTACTGCGGCAGGTACACGGTGATGACGCTCGACCCGTGCTCGGCGCGGTACTGAGTGATGAACTCGATGATCGGCCCGGCGTAGCTGCGGAACGGCGACTCGATCGTCACGAGCGGCACCGGCATCCCGTGCGCCTGCCAATCGCGCTGCAGCGCCGCCGACTCCTCCTTCGTCACGGCCACGTGCAGCGCGAGCGTCTTCGAGTGCTTGGCGGCCAGCGCATAGTCGAGCGCCTTCACGACGGGCTTTTGCAGCCGGTTCACGAGCACGATCGCCACATCGCCCTCGGCGCCGAAGTGCACCGTGTCGTCCATCCGGATCTCGTGCTCGACGTCGCGGTAATAGCGGTACACGCCCATCATGAGCGTGGCCAGGATCGGGATCGCGAGGAAGACGAGCCACGCGCCGTGCGTGAACTTCGTGATCGTGACGATCACGAGCACCGTGATCGTCAGCGTGGCGCCGAGGCTGTTGATGACGAGCCCCTTGCGGTAGCTGAAGGCCTGACGCCGCGCGGACTGCTGCGCCTGCGCCTCGTCGGGCAGTCCGCGGATGCGGCGCAGTCCGCGGATCCAGTGCCGGATCATCCCGATCTGCCCGAGTGAGAACGAGACGAACACGCCGATGATGTACAGCTGGATGAGGCTCGTCAGGTTCGCCTGGTAGACGAGCAGCACTCCGACCGCCGCGATGCCCAGCAGGATCATGCCGTTGGAGTAGACGAGGCGGTCGCCGCGGGTGTTCAGCGCCTTCGGTGCGTACCCGTCGCGCGCCAGCACGGCGCCGAGCAGCGGGAATCCGTTGAACGCGGTGTTCGCCGCCAGCAGCAGCACGCACGCGGTCGCGGCCTGAACGATGAAGAACGGGATGGAGCCCGTGCCGAACGTCGCGGCGGCGAGTTGCGCCATCAGGCTCGGCTGCGGCGACGATGTGCAGTCGAACCCGACGAGGTCGCACGGGTTCTCGGCGTACTGCACGTGCGCGATGAGAGCGAGGGCGACGAGACCCGCGAACATGAGGGCGGCGATCGCGCCCATCGTCGCGAGCGTCGTGCGGGCGTTGCGGATCTTGGGTTTGCGGAACGCCTGCACGCCGTTGGAGACGGCCTCGACGCCGGTGAGGGCCGAGCATCCGCTGGAGAACGCACGCAGCACGAGCAGGATCACCGCGGCCTGCGTCAGGCTCTGCGCGTGCAGGGAGTACTCCGCGCTCGACGCGACCGGCGCGGCGCCGAGCGCGGTGCGGGCGAGGCCGGTGACGACCATGACGCCGACCGAGCCGATGAAGACATAGGTGGGGATGGCGAATGCGCGCGACGCCTCGCGCACTCCGCGCAGGTTCATGAGGACGATCGCGAGGACGCATGCCACCGACAGCTCGACGCGCCACGAGTTCAGCGTGGGGATCGCGGAGATGATGTTGTCGACGCCGGATGCGGTGGACACGGCGACCGTGAGGACGTAGTCGACCAGCAGCGCCGAGGCGACCACGACGCCGGGCACCTCGCCGAGGTTGGTGCGGGCGACCTCGTAGTCGCCGCCGCCCGACGGGTAGGCGCGGATGAGCTGACGATAGGAGAGGACGATCACCGTCAGCAGCAGTACGACGGCCGCGGCGACCCAGGGTGCGAACGCGAGGAACGCGAGGCCGCCGGTGAGCAGGATCATCAGCATCTCCTGCGGCGCGTACGCGACCGAGCTGAGGGCGTCGGACGCGAAGATCGGCAGCGCCATGCGCTTGGGCAGCAGGTGCTCGTCGGCGTTCTGCGAGGCGAGCGGGTCGCCGATCAGGATGCGTTTGACCGCAGGGGATTCCGGGGTCGCGTCGCGACTCTCATTCGTCACGGCGGGCGACACTACGCCGGTCGGGCGGCAGTTGCAATCCGATGGACATCGGCGTGTCGCTCGGCGGCGGTCAGACGGCCGCGCGCTCGGCGCGGGGCCGTGCCGTCGTGCCGCGCACGACGAGTTCGAACGGGAGCTCGCCGGGCGCCGGCGAGCCGGAGCCGTGAAGCGCGGCGAGGATCGCCTCGGCCGCCCGCGAGCCCTGCTGCAGGGGGAACTGGTCGACGGTCGTGAGCTGGAAGAAGGTGCCCAGCTCATGCCCGTCGACGCCGACCACGGAGAGGTCCTCCGGCACGCGGAAGCCCAGCTCGCGTGCCGCCAGCAGCGCGCCGATCGCCATCTCGTCCGACGCGGCGAAGATCGCGGTGGGCTGGGTGCCCGGGCGTCCGAGCAGCTGCTTCGCGGCGCGGAACCCGCCCTCCATCGTGAAGTCGGCGGGTTCGAACAGCGTGGAGCGCACGTCCACGCCGGCCTCCTCGAGCGCCTGCTCGAAGCCCTGACGCCGCTGCGTCGGGATGTGGAAATCCAGGTCGAACTCGGGGCTCGCCCCGATGTGCGCGATGTCGCGGTGACCCAGCGCGAGGAGGTGCTGCGTGGCCAGGCGCGCCACCTGCACATTGTCGACGGTGAGCGTGACGAGACGGGGGTCGGGGCCGCCGATGGCGATGACGGGCATGTCGAGGGCCAGCAGGCGCTCGATCTCGGCATCGTCGAGCTCGATCGACACCGCGATGACCCCGTCGACACGCCGCCGGCGCAGCAGGGTGTCGAACATGCTGCGGCGCAGCTCGACGTCCTCCGCGAGGCTGTACAGCGTGAGGTCGTAGCCGTTCCGCATGAGTTCGGCCGACGTGCCGGAGAGCACCGTGCTGAAGAACCACCGCTTCTGGAACGGCACGAGCACCCCGATGTTGCGGGTGCGGCCCGACGCGAGGCTCGAGGCCGATGCCGACACGACATAGCCGAGCGTCGTCGCCGCAGTCTCGACCCGCTCCTTCGACGCATCCGACACGTGCCCGCGTCCGCTGAGGGCGCGCGAGACGGTCGCGGTGGACACACCGGCGAGTCGGGCCACCTCGTCGATGCTCACCATGGCATGTCCTTCCCGTCGCGCCGGAACGGGTTCCGGCTGGTCTCGATCAGGCGGTCTCGAGCCAGACCGTGGTGTCGGAGGGGAGCAGGTCGCCGTCGAGGGGGCCGCTCGCCAGGATGACGTGTCCCGCCGGGAGCGGCACAGCGGTGGGGCCGGTGTTCGCGACGACCGTCACATTCCCGTTCCGGAATGCGAGGATGTCGTCGGCGGGGGAGTCGGTCCACCCCAGGCCGCCCGTGCCGAGCGATCGGGCACGACGTTCGGCCAGCAGCCTCTTGTAAAGTGACAGGGTGGACGACGCATCCGCCGCCTCGACGTCGCGGGCGAGCTCAGCCCACTCCGGCGGCTGCGGGAGCCACGACCGGCCGGTCGCGTTGAAGCCGTAGGCGGGAGCGTCGGCGACCCAGGGAAGAGGGACCCGGCAGCCGTCACGGCCGTACCGCTCGTGGTTCGTGCGGAACCACGTCGGGTCCTGGCGGGCGTCGTCGGGGATGTCGATGACCTCGGGAAGCCCCAGCTCCTCGCCCTGGTAGAGATAGGCCGAGCCGGGGAGAGCGAGCATCAGGGTCGTCGCCGCGCGGGCGCGACGCAGGCCCAGCACCGGATCGGGCTGGCCCGGGGAGTCGGGGCCGATGCCGTGGCCCTGCGGGTTCTCGGCGGTGAGGGCCAGGCGGGATGCGTGGCGCACGACGTCGTGGTTCGAGAGCACCCAGGTGCTCGGCGCGCCGACGGCGCCGTAGTCGCGCAGCGACTCATCGATCACGGCGCGCAGAGCCGACGCATCCCAGTCCGTCTCCAGATACGCGAAGTTGAACGCCTGGTGCATCTCGCCCGGACGGACCCACTGGGCGGTCAGCGCGGGGGAGGGAAGCCAGGCCTCCGCGCAGAGGGCGCGGTCGCCGTCGTACTCGGCGAGCACCGCATTCCACTCCCGGTACACGTCGTGCACGCCCGGCTGACCCCAGTACGGCACGTTCGACTCGTCGCCGCCCATGGAGCCGCCGTCGGGCGAGGGGGTGTAGTCGGGCAGACCGTCCTTCTTCGCCAGGCCGTGCGCGACGTCGACACGGAAGCCGTCGGCGCCGCGGTCGAGCCAGAAGCGCAGGATGCGCACGAACTCGGCGCGCACCTCGGGGTTCGTCCAGTCGAAGTCGGGCTGCGACGAGTCGAACAGGTGCAGGTACCACTGGCCGGGCGTGCCGTCGGGCTCGGTGACGCGCGTCCACGCGGGGCCGCCGAAGACCGACTCCCAGTTGTTCGGCGGCAGCTCGCCGTGCTCGCCGCGTCCGTCGCGGAACAGGTAGCGTGCGCGCGCCGCGCTGCCGGGGAGGGCCTTCAGCGCCTCCTGGAACCAGGCGTGCTGGTCGGAGGAGTGGTTGGGCACGAGGTCGACGATCACACGGATGCCGCGCTCGTGCGCGGCGGCGAGCATGGCGTCGAAGTCGTCGAGCGTGCCGAACAGCGGATCGACGTCGCAGTAGTCCGCGACGTCGTACCCGGCGTCCTTCTGCGGGCTCGTCATGAACGGCGAGAGCCACAGCGCGTCCACGCCGAGCGCCTTCAGATCGTCGATGTGCGCAGTGATGCCCGGCAGATCGCCCATGCCGTCGCCGTTGCTGTCGGCGAACGACCGGGGGTAGATCTGGTAGATCACGGCCGAGCGCCACCACTCGGCGCCTTCGGTCGTGGGCAGGGCGAGGTCGACGTCGAGCACGGGGGAAGTCATGCGATCACTGTAGTGCAAGCGCTTACATTTGTCGTCGGCCAGGGCTTGCCCGGTGGGGCGCCGGAGCCGGATGGGAATCGTTGACGACGTCGGGCGGTTGATCGAGGCGTGACGGACATCGAATTCGGGTTGGACACGTTCGGCGGGGTCACCCGCGACGCCGAGGGCGCTCCCCTCCCGCATCCCCAGGTCATCCGCGACCTCGTCGACGACGCGGTGGTCGCCGACGAGCTCGGTCTCGACTTCTTCGGCGTGGGGGAGCACCACCGCCCCGACTTCGCGGTGTCGAGTCCGGAGATGGTACTGGCCGCCATCGCGTCGCGCACCGAGCGGCTGCGGCTGGGCTCCGCCGTGACGGTGCTCAGCTCCGACGACCCGGTGCGGGTGTTCGAGCGCTTCGCGACGCTCGACGCCGTGTCGAACGGCCGCGCGGAGATCGTGGCCGGTCGCGGCTCGTTCATCGAGTCGTTCCCGCTGTTCGGCTACGACCTGAACGACTACGAGGTGCTGTTCGACGAGAAGCTCGCGCTGCTGGCCGAGCTTCTCGCCGAGGAGCCGGTCACCTGGCAGGGCACCACTCGAGCGCCTCTGACTCAGCAGCGCGTCTTCCCGACGACCGCCGAGGGGATGAACGCGTGGGTCGGCGTGGGCGGCAGTCCCGAATCGGTGGTGCGGACCGCGAAATACGGATTCGGCCTGTTCCTCGCGATCATCGGTGGTCCGGCTGCGCGATTCGCCCCGTACATCGACCTGTTCGAGCGGGCTCAGGACGAGTTCGGCATCGAACACCGGCCGGTCGCGGTGCACTCGCCCGGTCTCGTGGCCGACACGGACGAGGAGGCACGCGCCATCGTCCACGACGGGTGGCTGGCGATGCGCACGCAGATGGGCCGCGAGCGAGGCTGGCCGCCGCCGTCACCGGGCGACTTCGAGCGCGAGATCGACAGCGGTGCGCTGTACGTCGGCGGTCCTGAGACGGTCGCGCGGAAGATCGTCCGCACGCTCCAGACGCTCACGGTCGACCGGTTCGACTTCAAATACGACCAACCGGTGCCGCACGCCGATCAGCTGCGTTCGATCACCCTGTACGGCGAGAAGGTCGTGCCGATGGTGAAGGACATGCTCGCCTGAGCCCGCCGACCCCGTCCGGGCCGCGGCGGGGCGGCGCGTACAGTGGACGGGTGTCCGACGAGCTTGACCGCGCCCAGAGTCTCATCCGCACGATCCCCGACTACCCCGAGCCCGGTGTGCTCTTCCGCGACATCACCCCGCTGCTGGCGGATGCTGCGGCCCTGCGGACGACGATCGACGCGATGATCGAGCCGTTCGCAGGCCGGTTCGACGTCGTCGCAGGCGTCGAGGCGCGGGGGTTCCTCCTCGCCGGTGCCGTCGCGATCGCCGCTGAGGTGGGCCTGATCCCGATCCGGAAGGCGGGCAAGCTGCCGCGGCCCGCGGCATCCGTCGACTATGCGCTGGAGTACGGCACCGCAACGATCGAGGTGCACGACGACGTCCGCCCCGGCATGCGCGTGCTGCTCGTCGACGACGTGCTCGCCACCGGCGGCACGCTGCGCGCCGCGCACGCGCTCATCGCAGAGCTGGACGGCACTGTCGTCGGCACGTCGGTGCTCATGGAGCTCACCGCCCTGGGCGGGCGCGACATCGTAGGCGACGTGCACAGCGTCTTCGCCGCGTAGGTCCTCTCCGGCGGCCGGTCCGATCGACCACACTGGGGTCATGCGTTCCCGCATCGCCGCATCCGCTCGCGCCACCGCCCTGCTCGTGACGGCCTGCGTGCTCACCGCATGCGCACCGGCCGCCGTCCCCCCGCCGAGCCGGACGCCGACGACGCCGATGCCGAGCGCGACCACGCCGACTCCCACTCCGGCGGATCCGATCGCCGACCTCACGCTCCCCGAGCGGGTCGGGCAGCTGTTCATGGTCGGTACGGGCACCGGTTCACCCGAACCCGGCGCGATCGAGGCGGTGACGACACGGCACGTCGGCGGCGTGTTCCTGCACAGCGGCACCCGGTCGAGCCTCGCCGCCACGCGCGCCCTCGTCGACCGGTTCACCGGGCTGACGCATCCCGACGGCATCCCGCTGTGGGTGGCGACCGACCAAGAGGGCGGCGATGTGCAGGTGCTCTCCGGCTCGGGCTTCACGCCCATCCCGTCGGCGCTGACGCAGGGCGAGCTGGCGCCCGCGACGCTGGAGGACGACGCGGCCGCATGGGGCGCGCAGCTCGTCGGCGCCGGCGTGGACCTCAACCTCGCTCCGGTCGCCGACATCGTGACGAGCCCCGACACCGCGGCGCAGAACAAGCCGATCGGCCTGCTTCACCGGCAGTATGGGTACGACGAGAAGAGCGTTGCGGCGGGAGCCGGGGCGTTCGCCGAGGGGATGCGGCGGGCCGGCGTCATGCCGACGTTCAAGCACTTCCCGGGGCTCGGCCGCACGTCCACCAACACCGACTTCGCCCCCGCCGTCGACACCGTGGTCGGCGTCGACTCGCCAGACGTGCAGGTCTACCGCACGCTGCTTGCGACGGGGCCCGCGCTCGTCATGGCGTCGACGGCCGTCTACAAGAAGATCGATCCGGCGGCTCCTGCCGCGTTCTCCCCGAAGGTCATCACGGACCTGCTGCGCGGCACGCTCGGCTTCGACGGCGTCGTCATCACCGACGACCTCTCGGCCGCGGCGGCCGTCGCCGGGTACTCCCCGGGCGGCCGGGCGATGAAGGCGATCGCGGCGGGCTGCGACATCGTGCTCGTCTCGAGCGGACCGCGGCTGCTGCCCAGCATGTACGACGCGGTGCTGACGCACGCGCGGAACGATCCGGCGTTCGCGCAGCAGGTCGACGACGCCGCGCGTCGGGTCGTCACCGCCAAGGAGGCGGGACTCCACGCGGGCGAGTGAGGACCCGCGTCAGGATGCCGGCAGCACGACGTTGAGCGGCGGCTCGCCGGCGAGCATCCGCTCGATCTGCGTGCGCACGAGCCGGGCGATGCGTGGCAGCATGGCGGTCGACGCTCCGCCGACGTGCGGGCTGATGAGCACTCCCGGCAGTTCCCACAGCGGGTGGTTGGCGGGCAGCGGCTCAGGGTCGACGACGTCGAGCGCCGCGCGGATCCGCCCCCGGCGGACATGGTCGACGAGCGCATCCGTATCGACGACCGGGCCGCGCCCGACGTTGACGAGGAGCGCACCGTCGGGCAGCAGCCCCAGCGCCTCGTCGTCGATCAGGCTCCGGGTCTCGTCGCCGCCGGGGAGCGCCGCGATCAGGAGCTCCGCCTGGGGGAGCAGCGTGGGAAGCTCATCGATGCCGTGGACGCGCACGCCCTCCTCGGTGCGGGCGCGGTGGGCGACCACGGTGAGCTCGACTTCGAAGGGCGCGAGGCGTGCCGCGATGGCCTTCCCGACTCCGCCGTAGCCGAGCAGCAGCACGCGACGGTCGGCGAGACTCTCGGCGAAGACGGGCGCCCAGCTGTGCTCATCCTGCGCCCGCACGAAGCCCGGGATCTGCCGTTGCGCGGCGATCGCGAGGCCGACCGCGAGTTCCGCCGTCGACGTCTCGTGCACGGTCGCCGCGTTCGCGAAGGCATGCCCGGGCGGAAGCTGCGTCACGACGTTCTCGTATCCGATCGACTGCCCCTGCACGAGGCGCGTCCTCACGTCGCGCAGGTATCCGAACCCGTCGCGCGGGTGGGACATGTACGGCGGGACGACGATGTCGATCTCGTCGCGCGGAGGGGGGCCGTCCATCGGCCAGACGAGCACCTCGACGTCGTCGATGGCGCCGAGATCGGCGGCGAGACGGTCGGTGGGCACGGTGACGACGAGACGGGCCATGCGCCCCACGCTACCTCCGGGTCAGGCGGTCTTGACCACGGTGAGCAGGATCGCCGAGTCCTCGACGGCTTCGACCGAGTGCCGCGCCTGCGGCACGATGAGGTGGTCGCCGGGCAGGCCCTCCCAGACGGTGTCTCCGGCGATCAGCCGGATGTGGCCGCTGATCACCTGCACCGTCGCCTCGCCGGGGTTGTTGTGCTCCTCGAGCCGCTGCTCGGCGAGCAGTGCGATGACGGTCTGGCGCAGGGCGTGCTCGTGCCCGCCGTAGACGGTCTTGGCGCTGCGACCGCTCGCCGCGCCGGCGGCCTGCGTGAGCTCCTGCCGGGCCTGTGCGATGAGAGAGATCTTCTGCGACACGGGTCACCTCCGTTCCGCTCAGTCAACCACGCTCCGGCGCGGTGCGCGCGTCGCGTCAGGCCGCGGCGCCGACGGCGGCGGCGATCGCGGAGGTGAAGAAGCCGAGTCCATCCACGCCCGACCGCATGGCCGCGGCGGTGTCGGGCCCGAATCCGGGCTCGACGGCGTGCTCGGGGTGCGGCATGAGCCCGACGACGTTGCCGCGCTCGTTCGTCAGCCCGGCGATGTCGTTCAGCGATCCGTTCGGGTTCACTCCCACGTAGCGGAACGCGACGAGCCCTTCGCCCTCGATGCGGTTCAGCGTCTCGCCATCGGCGATGTACCCACCCTCGCCGTTCTTCAGCGGGATGACGATCTCCTGCCCGTCGTCGAATGCCGTCGTCCATGCGGTGGCGGTGTTCTCGACGCGCAGCTTCTGATCGCGGCGCACGAACTGCTGGTTCGCGTTGCGGATGAGCCCGCCCGGCAGCAGGTGGGCCTCCACGAGCATCTGGAATCCGTTGCAGATGCCGAGCACGGGCATGCCGCGCTCGGCGGCATCCTTCACCTCCGACATGATCGGGCTCAGTGCCGCGATGGCACCCGAACGCAGGTAGTCGCCATAGCTGAAGCCGCCCGGCAGCACGAGCGCGTCGACGCCCTGCAGGTCGTGCGAGCCGTGCCACAGCGCGACCGGCTCGGCCCCCGCGACGGCGATCGCACGCTGCGCGTCGCGGTCGTCGAGCGACCCGGGGAACGTGATGACGCCGATGCGGGTGGTCATTCGACGACCTCGATGCCCACGACGTCTTCGATCACGCCGTTCGAGAGGATGTCGGCGGCGATCTTCTCGGCCTTGGCGAGCGTCTCGTCGTCGACCGGTCCGTCGACGGTGAGCTCGAAGCGCTTGCCGATGCGGACGGCGCTGAACGCCTCCTCGCCGATGCGTGCGAGGGCCCCGGCGACCGCCTTCCCCTGCGGATCGAGCAGCTCGGCCTTGGGCATGACGTCGACGACGATGGTGGGCATTCGAGGCTCCGGATGTCGCGGGTAGGGGTGCATGCCAAGTCTACGGTGCGTCGCCTGGGACGACGGCCGGGTGACGGCGCCCGCTGAATAGACTGCGGCCATGCCCACGCATCGCCGCGACCACCGGGGAAGGGACCGGATGCTCGACCCGCGCGTGATCGACCCCGATCAGGAGCTCGTCGACACGACCGGGATCGACGACGCCGAGATGACCCAGATCGTGCGCGTATGGCCGGGATGAGTCGCTGGCGCGACGCCGAGAGCGCGCTCAGCGCCCGCACGCGCGGAGACATGCGGCTCGGCGAGACCGACATGGAGGCGCTGCGCTATCTCGTCGCGGCGAAGCACGAGGGGCGGCTCGTCACGCCCGGCGCACTGGCCGAGCACCTCGGGATCTCGACGGCGTCGACCACCAAGCTGCTCGACCGCCTGGAACGCACCGGCCACATCGAGCGCGCGCCGCACCCCACCGACCGCCGCGCGCTCGTGGTGCGCATCACCGACCGCACGCACCGAGAGGTGCGTGACACGGTCGGCAAGACGCATGCCCAGCGCTTCGAGGTCGCGAAATCGCTGACGCCGCCGGAGCGGGAGATCGTCATCCGCTTCCTCGACGAGCTGAGCGCGTATGCGGAGGATGCGGGCTCCGCCGCTCCGCCGCACGACCATGCTCCTTGACCGGCGAACGTCAGCGTGCTGGCGTTGACGGCTATGGGAGCGCTCTCATAAGCTGGACGGCACGTGTGTCTATGCCTCGACCGTGGGCACAGTGAGAGGCTGAGGATGTCGTTCACCGCCACGCCCGCCACCGAGAGAGGACCGGCCACTATGACCGACAGCACTCGCCCCTTCCCGCAGAACTTCCTGTTCGGTGCTGCCACGGCTGCCTTCCAGATCGAGGGCGCCGCCCACGAGGACGGTCGCCGCGACTCGATCTGGGACGCGTTCTGCCGTGTACCCGGCGCGGTGCACGGCGGAGACGACGGCGATGTCGCGTGCGACCATTACCACCGCTACCGTGACGACGTCGCCCTCATGAAGCGGCTCGGACTGCAGACGTATCGGTTCTCGACGTCGTGGGCGCGGGTGCGCCCCGACGGCGGCGCGCTGAATCCGAAGGGCATCGACTTCTACTCGCGCCTCGTGGACGAGCTGCTCGGGGCCGGCATCCTGCCGTGGCTCACCCTGTACCACTGGGACCTCCCGCAGGCGCTGCAGGAGCAGGGAGGATGGACCGTCCGCTCCACCGCGGAGAGGTTCACGGAGTACGCACTCGACATGCATGATGCCCTGGGCGACCGCGTGAACGTGTGGACGACGCTGAACGAGCCGTGGTGCGCCTCCTTCCTCTCCTACACCGGGGGCGAGCACGCGCCAGGCCACACGAGCATCGAGGAGGGGCTGCTGGCCTCGCACCACCTCCTGCTCGCGCACGGGTCCACGATCCGGGCGCTGCGCGACCGCGACGCATCCCTCGATCTGGGTATCACGCTCAACCACACGGTCGCCGACCCCGCCGACCCCGCGGATCCTCGGGATCTCGACGCGGCGCGCCGTGTGGACGGGCAGTTCAACCGCTGGTTCCTCGACCCGATCTACCGCGCCAGTTATCCAGCCGACGTCGTGGAGGACATCCGCGCGGTGGATGCTGCAGCCGTGCGCACGTTCGAAGAGGCGATCCACGAGGGAGACCTGCAGACGATCGCCACCCCCATCGACACCCAGGGCGTGAACTACTACCACGGCGACCTCGTCTCGGCGACGGCGCCGGACCACCCGCCGGTCGTGAGCGCCCCGGCGACCACGCGCGCGGGGCGGAGCCCCTATCCGTCGGACGCCGGCATCCACGCCGTGGAGCGCGGACTGCGCCGCACGAGCCAGGGCTGGGAGGTGCAGCCCGAGGGCCTGACCCGGCTGCTGAGGCGACTGTCCGAGGAGGACGCGGGGCCCGCCGGCGTGAAGCTCTACGTCACGGAGAACGGTGCCGCCTACGACGACGTGGTCACCGACGGCGCGGTCCACGACACCGACCGTGCGGCGTTCGTTCGAGCGCACCTCGCGGCCGTGCTCGACGCGGTGGACGCCGGCGTGGACGTGCGCGGCTACTTCTATTGGTCGCTCATGGACAACTTCGAATGGGCGTGGGGATACGACAAGCGGTTTGGCATCGTCCGCGTCGACTACGAGACCCAGGAGCGCACGCTGAAGGACAGCGCGCTCGAGTACGCCCGGATCATCGCGGCGCGGTCGCTGGAGGAACCCGTCCCCGGCGCGGGCCGGTAGCATCCCGCTTGTGAAGCACGCGACGAACCAGGCGACCCGCGCGACGGTGACGATCGAAGAGGTCGCCGCGGCCGCCGGGGTGTCGCGCTCCACGGTTTCTCGCGTTGTGAACGGCTCGACCGCCGTGAGCCCGGCCGCGCTCGAAGCCGTGCAACGGGCGATCGCCGAGCTGAAATACGTGCCCAACCGCGCCGCGCGGTCGCTGGCGAGCCGGCAGACCCTCGCGATCGGGCTCGTCGTTCCCGAGGACACGACGCGGTTCTTCGGAGACCCGTTCTTCGCCGCCGTCGTGTCGGGGATCAACGAGCGGCTGGTCCAATCGGACTACGTGCTGAACCTGTTCATCGCGAGCGACGACCCGGGTCACAAGATGACCAGCTACATGCGCGGCGGCAACGTCGACGGCGCGATCATCGTGTCCCACCACACGAGCGACACGTTCATCGATCGCATCGCGGCGACCATGCCGGTCGTCTACGGCGGCCGTCCGGTGAACCATCGTGAAGGCGACCACTACGTCGACGTCGACAACATCGCCGGCGGCCGGGCGGCCACCGAGCATCTGATCTCTCGGGGGTGCCGCCGCATCGGCATGATCACCGGGCCCCTGACGATGCCGGCGGGCGTCGACCGGCTCGAGGGCTACCGGCAGGCGCTCACCGCCGCGGGGCTGGAGGAGGGGCCGATCGCCGATGGCGGCTTCACGTCCGACGGGGGAGCGCAGGCGATGCGAGACGTCCTCAGACGCGGCCCGGCGCCCGACGCGGTGTTCGTCGCCAGCGACCTGATGGCGCGCGGGGTGCTCACCGTGCTGGCCGGCGAGGGGCTGCGGGTGCCGGACGATGTCGCGGTGATCGGCTTCGACGACTCTCCCGTGGCCACGTCGGTGACGCCGGCCCTGACGACCATGCGGCAGCCGTCGTTCGAGCAGGGCCAGACGATGGCGAACGTGCTGCTCGACATCCTCGCCGGCGCCCACCCGCCGCGGGAGACGATCCTGTCGGCCGAGCTCGTGGTCCGCGCCTCGGCCTGACCCGTCAGCCGACCGTCGCGAGCAGGGCGTTGTTCCAGGGGTCGTCGAAGCTCAGCGTGCGGCCGTCGTCTCGGACGGCGAACCCGTGGTCGCGGAGCCGCTCGTGCAAGGCCCCGAGCGCGTCGGCATCGGGGAGGGCGAGGTCGATGCGGCCGAGCCCGAGGGCGGGCATGCGGGGGCCCGCGCCGCGTGACTCCCAGACGTTCATCGCCATGTGGTGGTGATAGCCGCCGGCGCTGACGAACAGGGCCGTGTCGCCCAGGCTCGCGGTGGTGTCGAAGCCGAGCGCGTCGACATAGAAGGCCCTGGCCGTGGCGACATCCCCGACCGAGAGATGGACGTGGCCGACGGATGCCGCATCCCGCGCCGTGGAACCCGCCAGCGCATCATCGGTGAGGTGTGCCCGCAGGAACGCGTTCGGGTCGAGGAAGATCGTGGCCATCTCGACCTGCCCGTGTGTCCATGACCACTCGGTGCGCGCGCGATCGGTGTACAGCTCGACGCCGTTGCCCTCCGGGTCGGTGAAGTAGAACGCCTCGCTGACGAGGTGATCCGCACTGCCGGTGAACGTGCCAGGGGCGTGCCGTGCCACCGAGTACAGCGCCGCGGCGAGGGCGGTGCGTGATTCGAAGAGGAGGGCGGTGTGGTAGAGCCCGGCTGCGCCGGCGGGGGCGTGCCGCAGCGCGGGCTCGTAGCGCAGGATCACGAGGGGGCGGCCGGCGCGGCCCAGGGTCACCGTCTCGCCGTCGGCATCCTGCACCTGAAGGGTCACGGCGTCGCGGTAGTAGGCCGTCATCGCGTCGAGGTCGGCGACGAGCAGCGTCACCGCGCCCATCGACGTGGCGGCGGCGATCCGGTCGGGCGTCGTATTCACATGCATGTACAACGCCGGATCCGCCGCCGCGATTCCCCCGGTTCAGACGTGGTCGTTCGCGACCGGTCCGCCCTCGCCCTCCCAGGTGTGCAGGCGCCTCACCTTCGACGCGTTGAACTTGCGGCGCACTCCGGCGCCGCCTGCCTCGTCGTCGGCGATGAACACGACGCCGTGCGCGGCGAGCGCTTCGCGGAGGCGCTGCTGGTCGTCGGTGCGCAGTTCCCGGTTGCCGCGCTCGAAATCGCGGAGGTCGTGCTTCGCGATGCCGGCTTCCACTGCAAGGTGCTTTGCGGAGACCCGGCTGAGGGCGCGCGCCGCACGTGCGATCTCGGGCGCGAGGATCTCGTCGGTGGCCATGGCTTCACCATGCCACGCCTGGGCCGGGGTGGCCAGTCCGGCCGCTTCCGTTGACCAGTTCGGCCGCTTCGTCGTCTCTGCCGGGCCGGCCCGGCCTCGGGAGCTGGCCGGTCCAGCTGCTGCCCGGGTTGCTGGTCCCGCTACTCCGGATCGCCGCCCAGCGGGCCGACGGCGGGGATCGGGCCGCCATCGTCGGCGCCGGTCTTGCGCCAGCGCGCGATCGCGTTGCCGAGGTGGTAGACCACCAGCGCCGCCGCCGCGCCCAGCACGATGCCGTTCAGCTGGAACGCTCCCCAGCCCATCGTGAAGTTCGCGATCGCGATCACCAGCGCCACCGCTCCGGTGTACTGGTTGACCGGGCGCGAGAAGTCGACGCGGTTGTCGACCCAGATCTTGATGCCGATGATGCCGATCAGGCCGTACAGCGCTGTGGTCGCGCCGCCGAGCACTCCCGCCGGGATCGTATTGAACAGCGCGCCGATCTTCGGCGACAGGGCCAGCAGAATGGCCACGATGCCGGCGACCCAGTACGCGGCGGTCGAGTACACGCGGGTCGCGGCCATGACGCCGATGTTCTCGCCGTACGTCGTGGTGCCCGAGCCGCCGAAGACACCGGCGAGCGTCGTTGAGGCGCCGTCGGCGATGAGGGCCTTGCCGGTCTGCTTGTTCACGGACTTGTCGGTCATGGTGGCGACGGCACGCACGTGACCGACGTTCTCCGCGATGAGCACGAGCACAACGGGCAGGAACATCGCGATCGCGCCCCACGTGCCGGGTGCGGTGAAGTTCGCGAGGTGGAATTCCGGCAGGCCGACCCAAGCCGCGTCGTTCACGGCCTTCCAGTCGATCTGATCCTGGAAGCCGGCGGCGACGTACCCGACGACGACGCCGAGGAAGATCGAGATCCGCCCGAGGAATCCGCGGAACAGCACCGAGAACAGGATGACCGCGACCAGCGTGATCGTCGCCGTCAGCGGCTGCTTCTGCACGTTGCCCCACGCCGCCGGCGCGAGGTTCAAGCCGATCAGCGCGACGATGGCGCCGGCGACCACCGGCGGCATGAAGCGATCGACCCAGCCGACGCCGACGAACTGCACGACGAAGCCGATGATCGCCAGCAGCACGCCGACGGCCACGATGCCGGCGAGAGCGGTGCCCATGCCGCTGGATGCCGTGGCCGCCGTCACCGGGGCGATGAACGCGAACGACGACCCGAGGTAGCTCGGGAGCTTGTTGCGCGTGACCAGGAGGAACAGGATCGTCCCGATGCCCGAGAACAGGAGTGTCGTCGAGACCGGGAACCCTGTGAGGATCGGGACGAGGAACGTCGCTCCGAACATCGCGACGACGTGCTGTGCGCCGATCGCGATCGTCGCGGGCCAGCTCAGGCGTTCGCCGGGGTGCACGACGTCGCCGGGGGCCACGGTGCGGCCGTTTCCGTGCAGGGTCCAGAGGGGCATGCGGTCTCCAGGGGGTGGAATCGGCGACCTGATGCCGCCGTGACGACTTTACCTGGGAGCGTCCTGTGAGCAGTGCCGCTGCGGCCTGGAAGGGATGCGCGCAGCGCCGGCACACCTCCCCGCGTTACGCGGTGAGGCGGTCGATCAGCTCGCGGTAGCGGGCGGCCGTGCGCTCCACGATGTCGTCGGGCAGCGTCGGCGGCTCGCTCTCCCCAGCCTCCCCACGCCCACTCGGCGCATCGCTGGCGCGCTGCGCCGAGCCTCCGGGCGCGGGGCCCTCCCCACGCCCACTCGGCGCATCGCTGGCGCGCTGCGCCGAGCCTCCGGGCGCGGGGCCCCAATTCGCCGAGAGCCAGTCCCGGACGATCTGCTTGTCGAAGCTCGCCATCCGCTCGGCAGGAGTGGTCCCGTTCGCCCAGGTCTCGGCATCCCAGTACCGCGAGGAATCCGCCGTGAGCACCTCGTCCGCGAGCCGGATCACGCCGTCATCGTCGACGCCGAACTCGAACTTGGTGTCGGCGAGGATCAGCCCCTTCTCCCGCGCCGTGGCGGCCGCGCGTTCGTAAATCTGCAGCGACAGCGCGCGCACCGCCGCAGCCCGCTCCGCGCCGATCAGCTCGACGACGCGATCGAACGAGATGTTCTCGTCGTGCTCGCCGAGCGGCGCCTTGTAGGCCGGAGTGAAGATCGGCGCCGGCAGCCGGTCGCCGTTGCGCAGTCCGTCGGGCAGGTGGATGCCGCACACCGTCTGGCTCGCCTGGTACTCGCCCCATCCCGACCCGGTGAGATACCCGCGCACGACGCACTCGATCGGCAGCATCTCGAGCCCCCGCACGATCATCGCCCGGCCGGCCACGACATCCGGAACCTCGGCGTCGTCGATGAGGTGGTTCGGGATCGCGGGCCCGCCGTCCCCGCCCGCCAGGCGTTCGAACCACCACCGGCTCAGCGTCGTGAGCAGGGCGCCCTTGCCGGGGATGTCGGGACTGAGCACCTGATCGAACGAGCTCACCCGGTCGCTCGCGACGACGAGCATCCGCTCGGGGCGGGGACCCTCGGGCGTGCCGTCGGGCACGTACAGGTCGCGGACCTTTCCGGAGTAGATGTGCGTCCAGCCGGGGACTGCTGCGGGGGTGCTCACGCGCCCATCCTCCCACGCACGTCGTGACAGCGGCGGCGCCGGCGTGTATATTCCATGTGGACTAGTCGAGTTGGAGTAGACGGTGAAGGATGTTGCGCTGACCCCCTTGGGGGTCATGGTCGTGGCGCTGCTGCGCGAGGGCGATATGCATCCGTACGAGATGATGCGGCTGCTGCGCCATCGGCGCGACGACCGCATGGTCAAGCTCACGAACGGCACGTTCTACCACACGGTCGCGCGGCTGGAGCGCGACGGACTGATCGCCGAGGTCGGCGTCGACCGGGAGGGGAACCGCCCGGAACGGACGACCTACACGCTCACCGAGCGCGCGCCGGAGGTCCTCGCCGAGTGGGTGCGCATGCACCTCGCGCGCACCGACGGCGTGCCGCAGTTCCGGGTCGCGCTCGCCGAGGCGCACAACCTCGACCGTGCCGAGGTGATCTCCCTCATCACCGCGCGGCGCGACGCGCTCGCGGCGGAATACCGCGCGCTGCACGGCGGTTTGGATTCAGCACGAAGCAGGGGCGTCGCCGAGCAGTTCGTCATCGAGCTCGATCGGCACAGCGCTCTCCTCGCCGCCGAACTCGACTGGACCGATTCCTTCCTCGCGCGTCTGCAGCGCGAGGACTATCCCTGGGGGATTGCGGAGCTCTCTCCCCATCACATCGACGCCTATCAGGCACTGCGAAAGGCAGCCCAGCGATGACCGAGACCTCTCCCGCGGCGCAGGCCGCGACATCCGCCCCCCGCGGCCACCAGCCGCGCAGCCCGTGGCCGGCCCTCTGGGCACTGGTCATCGGGTTCTTCATGATCCTCGTCGACACGACGATCGTCTCGGTCGCGAACCCCGCCATCAAGGCGGCGCTCGACCCCGACACGAACAACCTCGACAACGTCGTGTGGGTCACGAGCGCCTACCTGCTCGCGTATGCCGTGCCGCTGCTGATCACGGGGCGCCTGGGCGACAGGTTCGGGCCGAAGAACATCTACCTCGTCGGTCTGTCGATCTTCACGCTCGCGTCCCTCGGCGCAGGGATGTCGACCACCCTGCCGATGCTCATCGCGTTCCGTGCCGTGCAGGGCGTGGGCGCATCGATGATGACTCCGCAGACGATGGCCGTCATCACCCGCACGTTCCCGCCGAACCAGCGCGGCGCGGCGATGGGGCTGTGGGGTGCGACCTCCGGCGTCGCGATGCTCGTCGGCCCGCTCGCCGGCGGTCTGCTCGTCGACGGCTTCGGCTGGGAGTGGATCTTCTTCGTCAACCTGCCCGTCGGAGTGATCGGATTCGTGCTCGCGCTCATCCTCGTGCCGAAGCTGCCGACCCACGAGCATCGCTTCGACATGGTCGGCGTGTTCCTCTCGGCCGCCGCGCTCTTCTTCATCGTGTTCGGGCTGCAGGAGGGCGAGAAGTTCGACTGGGGTCCGATCTGGGGACCGATCACCGTGTGGGAGCTCATCGCGGTCGGCGTCGTGCTGCTCGGCGTCTTCATCTGGCAGCAGGCGAAGACCCGCAGCGAGGCGCTCGTACCGCTCCGTCTGTTCGCCGACCGCAACTTCTCGGTCTCGAACCTCGGCATCGCGATCGTCGGGTTCACCGTGACGGGGATGACCCTGCCGCTCATGTTCTTCATCCAGCTCGCGCGCGGGCTCAGCCCGACCGACTCGGCGCTGCTGATGATCCCCATGGCCGTCCTGTCCGGCGTGCTGGCCCCGTTCGCGGGCAGGCTGCTCGACCGCACCGATTCCCGGTTCCTGCTCGTGCCCGGCATCGCGCTGTTCGCCGGTGCCCTGTTCTGGTACGCCTGGCTGATGAACATGGACACCCCGATCTGGATGTTCCTGCTGCCCTCGGCCCTGATGGGCATCGGCAGCTCGGGCGTGTGGGGGCCGCTCGCGACAACCGCGACCCGCAACCTCGACCCGCGGCAGGCCGGGGCCGGCTCGGGCATCTACAACACGACCCGCACCATGGGATCGGTGCTCGGCTCGTCGGCGATCGCGGCGATCATGCAGGCGCGCCTCGAGGCGAACCTTCCCGGAGCGAGCGAGCACGCCGGGCAGATGGGGTCGGGTCAGCTGCCGTCGTTCGTGGCAGGCCCGTTCTCCGACGCCATGGCGCAGTCGATGCTGCTGCCCGCGATCGTGATGGCGGTGGGGGTCGTCGTGGTGCTGTTCATGAAGGAGGCGCGCGCCTCGAAGGCCACAGCCTGGAAGAGCGCGCACGAGGCGCCGGCCGAGCCCGTCGCCTGAGCCGACCGGCGGGTCAGTCGGGGTCGACCGGGTCGATCGGGGCGTGGTGGTCCCACGCGTCGACGCCGCGTCGCCAGTAGCCCGAGACGCTGTACTGCTCGCGCGGCAGGCTGAGCGCGTGGCGCAGGTGCCGGCGCAGCGGCACGAGGGCGGATGCCTCGCCCGCGGCGAACACATAGGTCGACGCATCCACGCCCACCGCCGTCAGTGCCGCCACGAGATCGTCGGCGACGCGCAGTCCGAACTCGCGCTCGGCGAAGCCGGACAGATACGCCCGCGCTGCGTCCGCGATCGCGCCGCTCACGATCACCTCGACGGCCGTCGTCACCGGAACCTCGGCCAGCCACCGGCCCGCCGCGGGGAGCGACGTGCCGTCGACGACGAGCACCACGCGGGATGCGTTCTGCGTCGCGGCCTTCGACCCTCGCGGACCGACGAGGACGAGGCGGTCGCCGACCGCTGCCTTCGCTCCGAACCGGGCAGCGGGTCCGGGACTCTCGTGGCGGAGGATGTCGAGGTCGACCAATCGCCGCCCGTCTTCGTCGCGCACGTTCAACGGGGTGAAGTCGCGGCCGAACGTGGCTTGATCCGGTCGGACGATGCCATCCTCCCCAGGGCCGGTCGCCACCGGCGCCACGAGCTCGCTCGTGGCGGGGTCGGGGAAGAAGGTGCGGGCGTGGTCGCTCGGCCCGGCGCTGACGAAGTCGCCGAAGTCGGGGCCGGTGAGCGTGACGCGGATGTAGTCGGGCGACGGATGCGTCACAGCCACGACCGTCGCTTCGCGCGCCGTGAAGCGGTGGCGCTGACCGGCCCGGAAGAACGGGGCCGACTCGTCGAGGGTGGTGGCTGCAGCATCAGTCATCGGATCCTCCTGGAGCGGGACGGGCGCCCGCCGTCTCCCTCCACCCTCCCATACGATCCGATGAGCCCGGTCGGACCTACGGCCGCACGGTGCGCACGGGACCGGTGAACGCGACCCGGGCTCCGGCGGCGATGAGGGCGTCGAGCTCGGCGACCACCTCGGCCGTGTACGCCGGGGCGTCGAGCGTGCTCGCGGGGACATCGCCGCGCAGCGCGGCGAGCAGCCCGTCCTGCAGTGCCTCGTCGGACTGCTCGACCACGTGGATCGTGTCGCCCGGCAGGGCATCGCGCACCGAGCCGAACGCGGTCGAGACGATCGGCAGCCCGCACAGCGCCGCCTCCAGCAGCACCATCGGCTGGCCCTCGTAGCGGCTCGACAGCACGAAGCAGTCGGCGGCCGCCATGATCGCGAACGGATTCGAGCGCTGTCCGGTGAGGAACGCCGCGTGCTCGAGGCCCGCCTCGGCGATCTGCGTCCGCAGATCGCCCTCCAGGGGCCCGCCCCCGACGATCGCCAGCCGGGCGCGCGGATCCTGCGCGTGCACCTCGGCGAAAGACCGGATGAGCCGCGCGTGGTTCTTCTCCGTCGACAGGCGGCCGACCGAGACGAACCAGTAGGTTTCGCGCTCGGGCGTGCGCAGCTCCGACATCCACTCGGGCATGTCTTCGTCGTCATGGAGGAGCGTCTCCAACGGCGCGGACATCCCGGTGACGACGCGGTCGACGTCGGGCAGGTTGCGCACCGTCGTGAAGCGCTCGGGCGAGGCGTACTCGGCGAGCGACGTGCGGTTCAGCTCGGTGAGCCGCGGCGAGACCGAGACGAGGTGGTCGAACGCGCCGTACTGCGAGAAGACCAGGCTGAGGTTGCGGCGCAGCGGCTGCTTGCCGCCCACGGTGCGCTCCCGGTCGGATGCCATCTCGTTGTGCAGCCAGATCGCACGCGGGGCATAGGGCGAGTGCAGCAGCAGGTTCGTCCAGATCGGGCTGTATCCGCTGAAGTCGGCGACCCAGTCGAACGTGGCCGACCCGAACACGCGCGCCCACTCGCTGTCCCACAGCTTCGCGTGCCAGCGCTCGTCGCGCGGCGCCGGCGGCAGGCCGCGCCGGTCGCGGGCACGTCGCCGCAGCTGCAGCGCCTTCGAGCCGTTCATCCCGCCGATGCGGAAAACCTGCCGGACGGCGGGGTTGATGAGGGCCTGGTTGGCGCGGGGGTTCTCGGCGCGGAACAGCGGCATGAGGGCCGTCACGTCGTACTTCGTGTGATCGATCGCGTTCAGCAGATTGAGCACCGAGGTCGTGATGCCGTTGGAGCGCATGCCCCCGAGGAAGAAGAGCAGCCGCGTGCGACCGTCGTCGCGCACGGGACGCACGCGCCGGCCCGTGGCGTCGCCGCGGAAGACGATGTCGACGACCCGGCGGGTCGCGTGGCCGTCCTCATACGGCGTGAAGCGTTCGGCCCACTCCGTGTATCGCTCGTGCAGAACACCGCTGCGCAGCTTCGCCGCGACCGCCGCCCCGGCCTCGAAGGGATCGGACGTGACGGGTCCGGGCAGTTCGTCGAGCGAGAGGTAGGTGCCGCGATCGACCGCGTAGTCGTCGGCATCCGGTGTGAAGAACGCGATGGGCCGCCCGGTCGCGAGGTAGTCGAAGAAGATCGACGAGTAGTCGGTGATGAGAGCGGCGGATGCGCCGAGGAGCACGTTCGTCGGAATCGTGTTGGGCGCGAGGATGCGGCGCAGCGCCGGCCGGTCGGCGGCGAGGGCGTGGACGACCTGATGCGTCTTCAGGAGCACGACGCAGTCGTCGTCGAGGCGCGACTGGATCGCGTGCACCTGCGCTGCGAGCGCGTCGAGATCGTCGTCGGGGTCGCTGAACGACGCACCTCGCCACGTCGGGGCGAACAGGACGATGCGCCGGTCATCGAGGGTGATCCCCGCACGCTCGAGCTCGAGCCGCACACCGGCATTCTGCGCATCCGTCAGCCGCTGCCGGTCGACGCGCGGGTAGCCCTCTTCGATGATCTGACCCTGGTAGACGTTGCGCAGCCGGTATGCGTCCTCGTACATGGTCTCGGCCATGAAGGGGTTGGCCGCGAGCAGGTAGTCGGCCATGAGGAAGTTGCGCAGGGTGTTCGCCGATTCGACGGCGCCGTTCGGCATGTCGAAGCCCATGAGCTTGAGGGGCGTGCCGTGCCACGTGTTGATGTAGACCTGACCGGGCCGCTTGCCGAACGCGGGCGGGAACGTCGCGTTGTTCACGAGGTAGCCGGCGCGGGACAGCGCCTGCCAATACGCGAAGCTGTCGCGTTCCACGAAGCGGACGCGGGGGTGCGTTCCGAACTCAGCGGTGAAGCGGGCGATCGCGTCGTCGCCGGTGAGAGCCCACACATGCCACAGGTGGTCGAACTCGGGGCGGTTCACGAGGTAGCGGAAGATCGCCTCGGGATTGCACAGCATGCCGTTGCCCGCGAACGACTCGTACAGCACGACGTCGTGTTGAATGGCCTTCGACCGGCTGTACGCGACCCGCTCGGCCTGCATCGCCCGGCCGGCGCGACGGACGTAGCGATTCAGTCGTTTCGGCAGGGGAAGTCTCACGCGTCGAGCGTAGACCGGGAGTGCTGAGAGGCGCCTCCGGGTGTTATCGGGCCGTTACCTGCGCCGACATCCCACAGCCCATAGCGCGGGCGACAGGCGTAGCGTTGCGCCATGCGCGCAGGACTGCACTTCTGGAACTACACGATGCCGGGTCAGCCGGCCACGATCCCCGACGTGCTCGGGCGCACCGCCCGCACCGCCGAGGATGGCGGGTTCGGGCAGTTCACCGTCATGGACCACTGGTTCCAGATGGAGGCGGCAGGCGATCCCGCTCAGCCCATGCTGGAGGCGTTCTCGACGCTCGCGTATGTGGCTGCACAGACGCACCGGATGCGGCTCGCGCCGCTCGTGGTCGGCGTCACGTACCGGCATCCGGGTCTGCTCGCGAAGACGGTGACGACGCTCGACGTGCTGAGCGGCGGACGTGCCGCACTGGGGATCGGCGCCGCCTGGTACGAGCGGGAGCACCACGCGCTCGGAGTGCCGTACCCGCCGATCGCGGAGCGCTTCGAGCGGCTCGAAGAGGCCGTGCGCATCGCGCTGCAGATGTGGAGCGAAGACGACGGGCAGTTCCAGGGCGAGCATTACTCTCTCGCCGCGACGCTGAACAGTCCGCAGGCGGTCAGTGCGCCGCATCCGCCCCTCATGATCGGGGGCAAGGGGGAGCGCAAGACGCTGCGGATCGCTGCGCAGTACGCCCAGATCGTGAACCTCACGACGGCCGATCCCGACGAGGCGGCGCATCTGCTCGACGTGCTGCGCCGGCACTGCGACGATGTGGGCACCGATTTCGACGCGATCGAGAAGCAGGTGATGGGCACTCGGCTCGATCCCCGCGCGGATGAGTTCTGGCCCACGATGCAGCGGTTCGCGTCGCTCGGCATCGACCTCGTCGTGTTCGGCGTGCGGCCGGATCATCAGCTCGAATCGGTGGAGGTGCTCGCCGCCGATGTCGTGCCCCGCCTCGCCCAGCTCTGAGATGGTCGATGCGAGGCTGGCGCGGTCGTTCCGCGGCATCGGCGAGGAGTACGACCGGCCGCCGACGACCCGAACGAACACGCCCGCATGACAGCGGAGGTGCAGCGCATCCTCGACACGCATCCTGACACTCGCGGCCGTTCCGTCTTCGAGTTGCCGGAGATCACCGACGTGTTCGTCTACCGCCGCACCGGCTGATCCGTGGAGCACGCACACGCAGGGGCGGTGAAGTCGCCGGGATGGCGCGCTGAAACTCAGTCCTCGACGACGCGGGCGGCGATGTCGGTGCGGTACTGGCCGCCCTGCAGGTCGATCTTCGCGAGCGCCCGGTACGCGCGGTTGGTCGACTCGGCGAACGTCGTCCCCAGTGCCACGACGTTGAGCACGCGACCGCCCGTCGCGACGAGGCCCTCGTCGGTGCGGCCGGTGGCGGCATGCGCCACGTGCACTCCCTCGACGGCGGCCGCCGCATCCAGCCCCGTCAGCACCCGACCCGTGATCGGGGCGGCGGGGTACCCTTCGCTGGCGAGCACGACCGTGACCGCCGTCGCCTCGGCGAAGGCCGGACGCGGCATGTCCTCGAGATGACCGGATGCCGCTGCCAGCAGCAGCTCGCTGAGGGGATCGACCAGCCGCGGCAGCACGACCTGGGTCTCCGGGTCGCCGAAGCGCGCGTTGAACTCGATGACCTTCACACCGCTCTCGGTGAGCACGAGCCCGGCGTAGAGCAGACCGATGAACGGTGTGCCCTCCGCGTCCATCTGCCGGATCACCGGCTCGGCGACCTCGCGCGTGACCTGCTCGACGAACGCGTCCTCGCCGCCGAAGCGCTCGAGCAGCCACGGCAGCGGCGAATACGCGCCCATGCCGCCGGTGTTCGGGCCGGCGTCGCCGTCGAGCAGGCGCTTGTAGTCCTGCGCGGGGCTGAGCGGCAGCACGTGGTCGCCGTCGGCGAGGAAGAACAGCGACACCTCGGGGCCGGCCAGGTACTCCTCGACGAGCACCGCGGCACCCCCGAGGTACTGCTCCGCGTGCGCGAGAGCGGCCTCCCGGTCGTCGGTGACGATGACGCCCTTCCCGGCGGCGAGGCCGTCGGCCTTCACGACGTACGGCGCGCCCAGCTCGTCGAGTGCCACCGCCACCTCGTCGCGCGTGTGCGCCCGCACCGCGCGCCCGGTGGGCACGCCGGCCGCCTCCATGATCCGCTTCGCGAAGGCCTTCGACCCCTCGAGCTGCGCGGCCGCCCTGCCCGGGCCGAAGACCGGGATGCCCCGCTCGCGCAGCGCGTCCGCGACGCCGGCGACGAGGGGCGCCTCGGGCCCCACCACGACCAGGTCGATGCGCTCGTCGTTCGCGTACGTCGTGACCGCTGCCGGGTCGTCCGGGTCGAGCGCCACGACGACCGCATCCTCGGCGATTCCCGCGTTGCCGGGGGCGGCGAAGATCTCGTGCGCCTCGGTCTCGGCGCGGAGGGCGAGGATGATGGCGTGCTCGCGCGCGCCCGAGCCGAGGACGAGGATTCTCACCCGCCCAGCCTATCGGCGGGGTAGCGTGGGCGCATGGCGCGCAAGATCTCTACGGAGGATGGCAGAGCCGCGCTCGCCGGTGTCAACAGCGGCGATCCCGAGCGCACCGACCTCGCCACCGCCGTCCGTTACCTGCTGCAGCTCCTCGCCGAGAAGGCACCCGGTCACACCGTAGAAGTGCGGGTGCCGCCGTTCGGCGCCGTGCAGGTGATCGAAGGCCCGCGGCACACGCGCGGCACACCGCCGAACGTCATCGAGACCGACCCGATGACGTGGATCTCGCTGGCGCTCGGTCGTCAGCAGTGGGCGGAGGCCGAGGGAGCCGGTCGCATCCTCGCATCCGGAGTCCGGGCCGACCTCTCCGACCTGCTGCCGCTGCGCCCCTAGGAACGCTCCTCGCTTCCGACGAGTGAGGAGCCTCGCACCCGACGGAGTGCGAGAATGGAGGCATGGTCGACGAGGCGCACACTCCCGAGCACGCACGGGCTGCGGCATCCTCTCCCCGCGCCCGTGCCGAGCTCATCGAGGACGACTACGAAGAGGCGACGGTCCGGCGTGCGCCCAAGGTGTCAGTGTTCCTCATCGTCGGCGCAGCGCTCGGCGTGATCGTCGCGCTCATCCTCACCTACGCATTCGGCGTCGTCGACGCGACGGGGAGCGAGGTGAGCCGCGAGACCACCGTGGCCTACTCCAAGAGCGAGATCTTCGGCTTCCTCGTCCTCATCTGCGGAGTGATCGGTGTCGCCGTCGGCGGCGTCGTCGCGGTGATTCTCGATCGCACGATCGGCCGCCGCACGAAGCGGGTCCGCGTCGACCGCGAGACCGTCACGCCGGTCGACTGATCGGGGTCACGCCAGCTCGGCGATGATCGGATGGATCGCGGCGTCGAAGGCCGCGACATCCTGACGAAGTCCGTCCGTCACGGCGATCGTCAGGGCACCGATCCACCACACCCCGCGCTGCGCGAGCGGCAGCACCTGCACGTTCAGCTCGAACGAGTGCGCGCGCCGGCCGACCTGCCGCTCGTGCTCCGCGATCGCGCTCGCATAGGCGCGGTACGACGTCGCCCCGGAGCCCCCGACGGCCGTCTTCACATAGCGCGCGTGCATCGACTGCGCGGCGGCCAGCGCCTCGGCGGCATGCGGGATGATCGCCGACCGCAACTCGGCGAACCCCGTGACGGGCAGTGCCACGAGCGTCTCGAACCCGTCGACGAGCTCGAGCGCGACGGCAGACGGATGGGCGGTGGGCTCGACCGTCATCTCCCAGTACGCCGTCCACTGCCGCTCGAGCGCCTGCTGCGCCTCCGCGGAGCGATCGTTGGCCCGCGGCGCGACACCGCGCAGATGCGGCAGCTCTTCGGGAGCACGCACGCCGATCATCTGACGCAGGCACAGGGCGACCAGCACAGTGACATCCGCGTCCTCGCGGATGACCCATTCCGGCCCTGCGGCGCTGTGCATGCCGCCATTGTAGGGGCGCGTCCACCCGCCCGGGGAGCGCTCTGGCACCGCCGTTCTCGCCGGCGCAACGCGGCGTCTACCCAGGCACCACCCGGGTAGGCTGGAACCGTGGCCGCGCCCTCCTCTGCGAACCCCTACGCTCACGCCGGAGTCGACACCGCCGCGGGTGATCTCGCGGTCGAACTGATGAAGACGGCGGTCCGTCGCACCCACGGCCCCGAGGTGCTCGGCGGCTTCGGCGGCTTCGCCGGCCTCTTCGACGCATCCGCACTGCGCGGCTATGCCCGGCCGCTGCTCGCCTCGAGCACCGACGGTGTCGGCACGAAGGTCGCCATCGCTCAGGCGATCGACAAGCACGACACGATCGGGCAGGACCTCGTCGGCATGGTCGTCGACGACATCGTCGTCGTCGGCGCGAAGCCGCTGTTCATGACCGACTACATCGCCTGCGGAAAGGTGGTCCCCGAGCGCATCGCCGACATCGTCGCGGGCATCGCCCGCGGCTGCGCCGACACCGGCACAGCGCTCGTGGGCGGCGAGACCGCGGAGCACCCGGGCCTGCTCGGCCCGCACGACTACGACGTCGCGGGCGCCGCGACCGGTGTCGTGGAGGCCGACCGGGTGCTGGGCGCCGACCGGGTGCGGCCGGGTGACGCCGTGCTGGCGCTCGCCTCCTCGGGACTTCACTCCAACGGATACTCGCTCGTGCGACACATCGTCACCGGCGCGGGGATCTCGTACGCCGACCACTCCGCAGATCTGGGCGCCACGTGGGGCGAGGCCCTGCTCGAGCCGACCCGGCTCTACACGGCCCCACTCCTTGAGCTCATCGAGACGCTCGGCGAGGGCGTCCACTCGCTGAGCCACGTCACCGGCGGCGGGATCGCCGCCAACCTCGCCCGCGTCCTCCCGCCCGGCACCTGGGTGGAGCTCGACCGCTCCACCTGGTCGCCCGCACCCGTGTTCCGCGTGCTCGCGGACCTCGGCGACATCGACCTCGTCGACACGGAAGGCACGTGGAACCTCGGCATCGGGTTCCTCGCTGTCGTCGATGCGACGAAGGCGCAGGATGCGGCATCCGCCCTCAACGCCGCGGGGATCGACACCTGGCAGGTCGGCGTCGTCGGCGACGGCGCCCGCCCAGCTGAGCAGCGCGGCGGATGGATCGAAGGCGCCAAGGGCGTCGACGGCGGCGCCGTGCGCCTCGTCGGCGGCTACACCGACACCCCCTCCCACCCCCACGGAGCGAAGTAACACCACATGTGCGGCATCGTCGGCATGGTCGGGCGCAGCCCGGTCAACCAGGACATCTATGACTCGCTGCTCCTCCTGCAGCACCGCGGCCAAGACTCCACCGGCATCGCGACGGCGGAGCCGAACGGCACGTTCCACCAGCACAAGGGCTCCGGCATGGTGCGCGAGGCGTTCCGCACCCGCGACATGCGCTCGCTGCTCGGCAACATCGGCCTCGGCCATGTGCGCTACGCCACGCGCGGCGTCGCCGGCAACGAGCAGGAGGCGCAGCCGTTCTACGTGAACGCGCCGTACGGCATCGTCCTCGTGCATAACGGCAACCTCACCAACACCCGCGAGCTGACCGACGAGCTGTTCCACAAGGACCGCCGGCACCTGAACACGTCGAGCGACACCGAGCTGCTCGTGAACGTGCTCGCCAACGAGCTGCAGTCGTCGATCTCGGGCCTCCAGCTCGGCCCCGACGAGGTCTTCCAGGCGGTGTCCCGCGTGCACGAGCGCGTCGAGGGATCGTATGCCGCGATCGCACTGATCGCCGGCTATGGCCTGCTCGCGTTCCGCGACCCGTTCGGCATCCGTCCGCTCATCCTCGGTCGGCGCGACGCGGAGGACGGCTCGGCGGAGTGGCTCGTGGCCAGCGAGTCGCTCGTGATGGAGAACGGCGGGTTCGAGGTCGTGCGCGACGTCGAGCCGGGCGAGGCGGTCTTCATCGACATCGACGGCAACCTGCACAGCCGCCAGTGCGCGGCCGACACGCAGCTGTTCCCGTGCTCGTTCGAGTACGTCTACCTCGCCCGCCCCGACTCGATCATGAACGGCATCGCCGTCTATGAGTCGCGCCTGCGGATGGGGGAGCGGCTCGCCGACACCATCGCGAAGCACGTGCCGATGGACAAGATCGACGTCATCATGCCGATCCCCGACTCCGCCCGCCCCGCCGCGATGGAGGTGGCGCGCAAGCTCGGCATCGAGTACCGCGAGGGCTTCTACAAGAACCGCTACGTCGGCCGGACGTTCATCATGCCCGGCCAGGCGGTGCGCAAGAAGAGCGTGCGCCAGAAGCTCAACGCGATGTCGAGCGAGTTCAAGGGCAAGAACGTGCTGCTCGTCGACGACTCGATCGTGCGCGGCACCACGAGCAAGCAGATCATCCAGATGGCGCGGGATGCCGGCGCCACGTCCGTCACCTTCGCGTCGGCCGCACCGCCCGTGCGCTACCCGCACGTGTACGGCATCAACATGCCGTCGCGGCATGAGCTCGTCGCGCACGGCCGCACGATCCCGGAGATCGCCGAGGAGCTCGGCGCCGACTACATGGTGTACCAGGAGATCGACGACCTGAAGGCGGCGATCCTCGAGGGCAGCGATCTCGACGACCTCGACATGAGCTGCTTCGACGGCCGGTACGTCACCGGGTCGGTCAGCGAGGAGTATCTCGCCTGGGTCGAGGGCTCGCAGGAGAGCTGATCGCTCCGCGGCGAAGCCCCTGCGGCTCGAGGACGCCGCAGCGGTCCGAGAGGGCGGTCTACGCCTTCAGATGCTGGTACGAGTCTGTCGCCTCGTCGTCTTCGGTGTCGTCGTCTTCGTCGGCGTAGTCATCCGCCCACTTGTCGACGTACGAGTCCTCGGCGTTGTCGGGATGCCCGAGCTCGCGCTCGAGTGCCGCATAGTTCACGCTGTACGTGTCGTACTTGAGCTCTCGGGCGATCTTGGTGTGCTTCGCCTTCTGACGGCCACGCCCCATGCGAGACCCCCTTATGGTCCAAGTGGCGGGCTGTCACGGCCCGACGCGTTCACGAATCCGGTCTCAAACCGGTAAGAGTAGCATTCAGGATAACACGCGGGCTGAGGTCCGGCCCTGTCCCACAGCGGTGCGCGAGCGCCCCGCCGCGAGAGGTGAGTGAGCATATGTCCGATGCGGCATCCGACCGCCCGACCGATGATCAGCTCGCGGGAGCGGTCATCGTGGGCGTCGTTCCGGGGGAGCCCGCGCGGGTCGTCCGAGAGGCCGCGCGGTTCGCGAAGGCGTTCGGTGCTCCGCTCGTCGTCGTGAACGTCGACGTCACGCGCTTCGTGGCATATGAAGACCCCGACGGCGCCGTGCAGACGGCTCCGCTCGAGCTGAGCATCGCCGGCCGCGAGAACGAACTCGAGCAGGTGACGACCGAGGTGACGGCGGCCCTGGAAGGATGCGGCGTCGCCTGGACGCTGCGCCAGCTCGTCGGCGACCCGGCGATCGCGATGAAGCGGCTCGCCGAGCAGCTGACGGCGCGCCTCATCGTCGTCGGCACGCGCAAGCGCGGGTTCGGCGAGTCGGTCCGCGAGTTCTTCACGGGCTCGGTCGCCGTCCGCCTCGCGCACCGGCAGACGCGGCCGGTCCTGGTCGTCCCGATCAGCGAGATCGTGGAGGACGACCAGGACATCGCCTGGTGAGTCAGCGGATGGCGCGCGTCACCGCGCGCGCCGCCTCGTCGAGCGCGCGCGTGAGGTCGTCGACGACGGATGCGGCGAGAGTGCCGCCCCGCGCGACGTGCGTGCGCAGGTCGGACCGCAGCTGTGCACGGAAGGCGTTCACCGCCGCATCCGCCCGCTGCAGCTGCTCACGACTGTGCACCCGTGGGTCGTCGGTGGGCCGGCCGGCCGACGGCTGGGCGACGCGCTCGTCGCGTGCCGCGGAGGCGAGGTCGGCCCGCAGGCTCTTCATCGCCTCGCGGACGCTGCCGCGCACCTCGTCGGCGATGAGGCGCACGCTGTCGGCGAGCCCCGCCTCAATGCCCTCGAGGTCACCCGAGCGCGAAGCCACCTCGGCGCGTCCGGCTTCGGTGATCTCGTAGATCGTCTTGCGACCGTCGACCGTCTTGGTCACGAGGCCCTCCTCCTCCAGCTTCGCCAGGCGCGGATAGATCGTCCCCGCGCTCGGGGTGTACGTGCCGCCGGTGCGGTCGGACAGCGCCTGGATCAGGTCGTACCCGTGGCGAGGCTGCTCGTCGAGCAGGCTGAGGAGATACAGGCGCAGATCGCCGTGTGAGAAGACGGGAGCCATCACCACTCCTGCTCGTCGGCTGCGGGCGCCTCGCTCGCAGCGGGGGCGGCGGGCCGGCGCAGCACGGTCAGGTCGCCCGAGACCGAGTTCGTGCGCACGTCGACGAAGCTGCCGCTGAGCTCCCCGGTCGCTCCGGTCCAGTTGGTCGGCCCCGAGGAGGAGCGCACGATGCCGTCGATCTGCACCCGGCCGCTGACGCTGCGGGCCACGACGTTCGCGGGGTAGCCCTCGTCGAGGCGCACGGTGGCGTTGCCGCTCACGGTGTTCAGCGAGACCTCGTGCACATCGCCGGCCGCGTCGACGAGAACCGCACCCGAGACGGTGTCGATCGTGGCCTTGCGGATCGTGCCGGTGGCGGCGACGTCGCCCGACACGCTGTTCGCGCCGAGAGCGCCCACCATCTGGCGGATCTGCACGTCGCCCGACACCGCGTTGACGACGACGTCGCCGGTCAGGTCGTCGACGATGATGTCGCCCGAGACGGTGTTCAGGCGCACGTCGTCGCCGATGCCGCTGACGAGCGCGCTCGCGCTCACGACCCCGAGGGTGAGAGCGATCTGGCGGGGCACCGCGACGCTGATCTCGGCCTTCGGCCCGTTGGACCCGAAGTTGCGGAACACCTCGAGGAAGTTGTCCCATCGCAGCTGCGGGTGGTCGATCTCGACGAGGTCGCCCGTCGCCTCGATGCGGAGGTCCTTGCCGGTCACGGCGTGGACCTCGATGCGGATGCCGGGCTCGTCGTGGGCGATCACGTCGATCTGCCCGCCGACGAGCCCGACCTTGAGCTTGCGCACGTCGTCGATGTCGATCACGCGTGTCTGACCTGGCTGAATGAGCCACTTCTCGAGGGTCATGGTGTCTCCTGTGTGGGGGATCGGGAGTCGCGATATATCGCGATATCGGAAGAGTAACACGATATATCGCGTCCGTGTCAAGGGCCGTGCGAAGAAATCGACCCGCCGAGCTTGACCTTGACGCGGCGTCAACTTCTACCGTGGAGTGAGGAAGGGAGGACGACGTGGACTGGTCGATCCAGGAGGTTGCGAAGCTGACCGGAACCACGAGCCGCACGTTGCGTCACTACGACGACATCGGACTGCTCGAGCCGACGCGGACGGCCGCCAACGGCTACCGGCACTACGACGAGCGCGCGCTCGTGCGGCTGCAGCGCATTCTGCTGCTGCGCGAGCTGGGCCTCGGCCTGCCGCAGATCGCGGAGGTGCTCGCACGGCACACGAGCGAGGTCGACGCGCTCACGACGCACCGCGAACTGCTCAGGCACGAGCAGGAGCGGCTGGAACGCCAGATCCGAGCGGTCTGTATGACGATCGATGCGATGAGAGGAGGTGAACGATTGATGGCTGAAGACATGTTCGACGGGTTCGACCACACCCAGTACGAGGACGAGGTCACCGAGCGCTGGGGCGCCGACGCGTACGCGCGCAGCGACGCCTGGTGGCGCGGCCTGAGCTCCGACGAGAAGCAGCAGTGGCAGCGGCGCATGGCCGAACTGAACCGCGACTGGACGGATGCGTCGGCCCGCGGCATCCGTCCCACCGACGAGGAGGCCCAGGCGCTGGCCGGCCGCCACGTCGAGTGGCTGCGGTCGATCCCGGGCACACCCGCCGGCGACGGCGGCGACCTCAAGGGGTACGTGCTCGGTCTCGGTGAGATGTATGTCGCCGACCCGCGCTTCGCCGCCAACTACGGCGGGGTGGAGGGGGCGACCCTCGTGCGCGACGCACTGCGGACCTACGCCGAATCGGCCCTCTAGTCCCGCCCGCGCTGCGCGCTCAGTAGCCCAATGGTTCGCCGAGTCGCCCCTCGGTTGGCCGAGTTGCCCCACGGTTGCGCGAGGCGCCCCACGGGGCCGCGAAGGGTCGGCCATCCTGCCTAAGCTTGCGGGATGACCGACCCCGTCGCGTTCCTGCGCACGTGCACGATCGGCACGCGTGTCACGGTGCGGCGCCGCATCGACCACGGGTGGGCGGATGCCCTCGGGTATCTGCGCGAGGTCACGCCCGATTCCTGCACGGTCGAGACCCGGCGCGGCCTCGTGACGGTGCCGCTCGCGAGCGTCACACATGCCATCGCGGTGCCGCCGCCGCCCCGGCCGCGCCGCCGCGTCGCCGACTGAACATCAGATCGTCGACGGCACATCAGCCAGCGCGCAGTCTCATGTTCACTCGACGAAATCGTACGACCTCGCCGGCAGGGGTCAGGGGCGGTCGAAGACGAAGCGTGCGCGGCCCGCGAGGGCCCCGAACAGCAGGATGCCGATCGCCACGCCCATCAGCACCAGCAGCGGCACCTGCCACGAGCCGGTGGCGTCATGCAGCACGCCGATCACGATCGGCCCGAACGCTGCGAGCAGGTATCCCACCGACTGCGCCATTCCCGACAGCGACGCCGCCTCGTCGTGGTTGCGGGTGCGCAGGCCGAACAGCGACAGCGCGAGCGTGATCGACGCTCCGCCCGAGACGCCGAGCAGCGTCACCCACACGAGTCCCAGATCGGGCGCGAAGAACTGCCCGGCGATGCCGGCGAACGCGAGGATCGCGGCGACGGCCGCCAGGCCGCTCTGCGCCTTCAACCTGTGCAGCAGCGCCGCGGCCGACAGGCTCCCGACGATGCCGAACGCCTGGAACACGAACTGGTGCCACCCTGCCGCCGCCACCGGCAGCCCGTCGCCGTGCTCGATCGCCGGCCACCACGTGATGACCGTGTAATAGATCGTCGACTGCAGTCCGAGGTACAGCGTGACGAACCACGCGAGCGGGATGCCCCACATCGACCCGACGTGAGCGGGGTCTGACGGCGAGTCCGCGGTCGCCGCGGCATCCGCGGCCTGCGCCGCCGCGGTGTGGCGCCGGCGCAGCTGCGGCAGGAACACGGCGAATCCGATGAGCGCAAGACCCGCCCATACGCCGAGCGACACGCGCCATCCGGCATCCGTCATCCCCGCGATCGGCACCGACGTGCCTGCGGCGATCGCCGCGACACCGCTCTGGAAGCCCGAGTAGATGCCGGTCATCGGGCCGACCCGCTGCGGATACTCGCGCTTGATGAGCGCCGGCAGCAACACGTTCAGCACGGCGATCGCGACGCCGAGCAGGGCGGTTCCCACCCAGATCGCCCCGGGCACGGGCACTGAGCGCAGGACGATCGCGACGGCCAGCAGCAGCAGCGATCCGCCGAGCGCCCACTCCAGCCCGATGCGCCGGGCGATCGCCGGTGCGATCGGCGAGACGACGGCGAAGCCGATCAGGGGTAGCGCGATGAGGAAGGATGCCGCGGCTCCGCCGAAGCCGAGATCGGCGCGGATGTCACCGAGCACCGGGCCGACGGCCGTGATGCCGGCGCGGAGGTTCGCCGCCAGGAGCAGGACGCCTGCCAGCAGAATCGCCGCGCGCAACCGGTTGTCGCGCTTCGTGGAGACGGCGGGATCGGGCGCGACGGGCATGCGCTCAAGGCTATGCCCGGGCCGACCGGCGGGACGAATCGCGGATGTCGCAGGCTCGTGGTGGACTCGCAGCATGGACGACATCCGGCTGCGCCCGTGGGATGACGACGACCTCGCGACGCTGCAGCGCGCGAACACCCCCGCGATGGCGGTCCACCTCGGCGGACCCGAGACCGACGCGGCCCTCCGTGAGCGCCACGCCCGCTACCTGCGGCTGAACGCGAGCGGCGAGGCGCACATGTTCCGCGTCACGACGGCCGAGCATCCCGAAGGGGTCGGCTCCATCGGGTACTGGCAGGACAAGCACCGCGGGGAGCGCACCTGCGAAGCCGGCTGGTCGATCGAAAGCGCCTACCAGGGGCGGGGTTACGCGACGGCGGCGCTGCGCGCACTCATCGAGAACGCACGCTCCGCGGGGGAGTGGGCGGCGATGTACGCGTACCCGCGCGGGGACAACGAGCCGTCGAACGCCATCTGCCGACGGACCGGGTTCGTGCTGCTGGGCACAGAGCCCTTCGAGTATCCGAAGGGCACCTGGGCGACCTCGAACGTCTTCCGGCTCGCGCTGGAAGACGAGGAGGAAGACGGATGATGCGCGTGACGCGGCAGACGTCGCGCACGCGCACCAAGGCGGTGCGAGGCTCTCGCCCCCCGGAGAGGCCCCGCACCGCAGTCGCACCTGCGGCGCCCGCACCCGAGGCGGGCGCCGCTTGGGGATCAGGTGCGGTTGCGTCCGCTGATCAAGCGGAACAGGAACGCGATCAGGGCGATGATGCCCACGATGATGGCGACCCACAGCAGCCAGTTCAGCGCAGCGTTCAGGCCACTGAAGATGGCGACGATGATCGCGATGATGATGATGATGATCAGGGCGATATTCATGGAGGAATCTCCTTGTCCGGGCGGGTTTTCCCGCGTCATCACACACTCTCAGCGACCGCCGCGCACAGCAAGGGGTTGACGACGCCGACGCGCGGCTGGTAGCAGCGCGCAGGCGCGGATCGAAGGAGCCGCGCGGCGCCGGCCCGACCGACCCATGCGCAGACGGCCCGAACCCGTGTCAAGCCCTCGCACGAGTGATCGCCAGCCAATAGCGTGTGACGATGCCGCGTCCACGGCGGGCCCGCCCGTACTCCGATCCCGGCTTCCGGCGTCAGCGCGCGGGGAGCGGATTCCGCTTCATCGACGACCGCGGACGCGGACCCGATCGACGCCAGCTCGCGCGCATCGAGAGCCTCGTCATCCCGCCTGCGTGGACCGATGTCTGGATCAGCGCCGATGCGCGCGCCCACATCCAGGCAGTGGGGACGGATGGCGCCGGCCGGCGCCAGTACGTCTACCACCCTGACTGGATCGAGCGCCGCAGCCGGGCGAAGTTCGTCCGGGCACTCGCGCTCGCCGAGGTGCTGCCGGTCCTCCGCGGACAGGTGACGCGGGGCCTGCGCCGTGAGGGCCTCGACCGCGAGCGCGTGCTGGCCGCTGCCCTCCGCCTCCTCGACGTGGGTGCGCTGCGCATCGGGTCCGAGGAGTACTTCGTCGCGCACGGCAGCCGCGGGCTGACCACGCTGCAGCGCC
Organism: Microbacterium altimontanum; assembly: GCF_058349865.2. Classification (NCBI taxonomy): domain Bacteria; kingdom Bacillati; phylum Actinomycetota; class Actinomycetes; order Micrococcales; family Microbacteriaceae; genus Microbacterium; species Microbacterium altimontanum. The sequence continues at coordinate 170,246 of NZ_JBYRJB020000005.1, forward strand.
GCGACGCGCAGGTGGAGGGAACCACCGTCACCCTCTCCTTCACCGCGAAGGGCGGCAAGCCGACGGTGGTGGAGGTCGAGGACCCCGACCTCGCCGTCGTGCTGGCGGAGCTCGCCAAGGGCCGGGCGCGGGCGCCGCTGTTCTCCTACTTCAGCGGGCGGCGACGCATCCCGCTGCACGCGCGCGACGTCAACCTGCACCTGCGCACCTTGACCGGAGGCGCCTTCACCGCGAAGGACTTCCGCACCCTCCGCGGCACCGTGGTCGCCGCCGAGGCCCTCGCGCAGATCGGTCCCGCCGGCACCGAGCGCGAGCGCCGTCAGGCGGAACGGATCGCCGTGCAGGCGGCGGCCGACGCCCTCGGCGACACCATCGCCGTCGCCCGTGGCAGCTACATCGACCCGCGCGTGTTCACCCGCTACCGGGACGGGCGCCTGCTCGACCTCGACGGATCATCCGAAGCAGCGCTCCGACGGCTCCTCGAGTGAGGGCGCTGCTCCCCGCTCGCACATAACCCGGCGTGGAATACTGACCGGGGAGTGCGGCCGCGGGCCGCGCCGTGTCGCATCCTCGTTCGAAGGCCCCTCGTGTCACAGCTCGCCGTCCTCAGCCTGCGCAACCGCGCCCTCATCGCCCTCGTGACCATCGTGGCCGCGGTCTTCGGATCGCTCGCCCTCGTGAACCTCAAGCAGGAGCTCATCCCGTCGATCGAGTTCCCCCAGCTCGTCGTGGTGTCGAACTACCCGGGCGCGTCCCCCGAGGTCGTCGCGAACGACGTCTCGACCCCGGTGGAGCAGGCCATCCAGGGCGTTCCCGGCCTCGAGCAGACGAGCGCCACGAGCACGACGAACTCGTCGGTCGTGCAGGCGCAGTTCACGTACGGCACGAACCTCGCCACGGCCGAGCAGAAGATCGACCTCGCCATCAGCCGCATCAAGAGCACGCTGCCCTCCGGCGTCGAGCCGAATGTCATCTCCGCGTCGATCGACGACTTCCCCGTCATCCAGCTCGCGGTGACCGGCTACGACGACGAGGAGAAGACGCAGGCCCGGCTGCAGTCGACGATCGTCCCCGAGCTGCAGGACATCGACGGCGTCAATGCGGCGCAGATCGTCGGCGGTCGCGGGCAGCGCGTGACGATCACTCCCGACGACGCCAAGCTCGCGAAGAGCGGCTTCACAGCGCAGGCGATCAAGGATGCTCTCGCCCAGAACGGCATGCTGTTCCCCGGCGGCGACATCACCGAGGGCGGGAAGACGCTGACGGTGCAGACCGGCTCCAAGCTCGAGTCGGTCGATCAGATCCGCAACCTCCCGCTCGTTCCGACCTCGCCCGCGCAGGCCGCTGCCGGCGCGACCACGATCGCCGATGTCGCCGACGTCACGCTGGGACAGGACCCGGTCACCACGATCTCGCGCGTCGACGGCAACGACGCCCTGACCCTCGCGATCACGAAGCTGCCCGCGGCGAACACCGTCGACGTGTCGACCGCGGTGCAGAAGGCGCTGCCCGACCTCGAGCACAAGCTTGACGGAGCGACCTTCACCGTCGTGTTCGACCAGGCGCCCTACATCCAGCAGTCGATCGACTCGCTCGCCCAGGAGGGCCTGCTGGGCCTCGTGTTCGCGGTGATCGTCATCCTGATCTTCCTGCTCTCGGTGCGCTCGACGCTCGTCACGGCGATCTCCATCCCGACGAGCGTGCTCGTCACGTTCATCGGGATCCAGGCCTTCGGCTACTCGCTGAACATCCTCACCCTCGGCGCCCTGACGATCGCGATCGGGCGCGTCGTCGACGATTCGATCGTGGTGATCGAGAACATCAAACGCCACTACGTCGAGGGGGCCGACAAGCTCCCCGCCATCACACGCGCCGTGCGGGAGGTGGCGATGGCGGTGTCGGCGTCGACCATCACGACCGTCGCGGTGTTCCTGCCGATCGCGTTCGTCGGCGACATGACCGGGGAGCTCTTCCGGCCCTTCGCGCTCACCGTGACGATCGCGATGGTCGCCTCGCTCCTGGTGGCGCTGACGATCGTCCCGGTGCTCGCGTACTGGTTCCTCAGGCCCGGCAAGGCGCTGCGCGGGGCCGACGGCGAGGTCATCGACCCCGAGGCGCCCGACGCGCCGCCGTCCCGTCTGCAGAAGGGATATCTGCCGATCCTGCGGTGGACGCTCAAGCACTCCTGGGTCACCGTGCTGCTGGCGATCCTCGTGCTGGGCGGCACCGTCGCCCTCGCGCCGCACATGAAGACGAACTTCCTCGGCGACTCGGGCCAGAACACCTTCACGATGACGCAGGACCTCGGGCCCGTGGCATCCCTCGACACCGAGGACGCGGCGGCCGAGAAGGTCGAGGCGGCGCTGAAGGATGTTCCGGGCATCGAGACCGTACAGGTCTCGATCGGGTCGAGCGGCTCGTCGCTGCGCGACGCGTTCTCGGGCGGCGGCAGCGGCGTGACGTACTCGATCACGACGGATGCCGACGCCGACCAGGAGCAGGTGCGCGCGGCGGTGCAGGATGCGGTGGCCGACCTGGACGACGTCGGGACACTCACGATCTCGACGGCCGGAGGCGGATTCGGGTCGAGCGATGTCGAGATCGACGTCACGGCGCCCGACGGCAAGACGCTGCAGGACGCGACCGACGCGGTGGTCGACGCGGTCAAGGGCAAGGAGGGCATCGGCCAGGTGACGACGAACCTGTCGGCGTCGCTGCCGTACATCTCGGTCGCCGTCGACCGCGACAAGGCCGCGAAGCTCGGGCTCAGCGAGGTCGCGGTCGGCGGGCTCGTCTCCAACACGATGCGCGCGCAGTCGATCGGCACGGTGGAGATCGACGACACGAACGTCACCGTGTACCTGGCGGCCTCCGATGTGCCCGATTCGCTCGACGCCCTCAAGGCGATGGACGTGCCCACGGCGACCGGACCGGTCCGCCTCGACAGCGTCGCGACGGTGGACCAGGCGACCGGGCCGACCTCGATCTCGACGCAGCGCGGTGTGCGCACGTCGACCGTGACGGTCTCGCCGTCGACCGACGACCTCACCACCGCGTCGGCGACGATCAGCACCGCGCTCGAGAAGGTCGACCTTCCCGAGGCGGCGTCGGCCTCGATCGGCGGCGTGCTCTCGCAGCAGACGACGGCGTTCTCGCAGCTCGGGCTCGCGATGCTCGCCGCCATCCTCATCGTCTACATCGTGATGGTCGCGACGTTCCGTTCGCTGCGCCAGCCGCTGCTGCTGCTGATCTCGGTGCCCTTCGCGGCGACCGGTGCGATCCTGCTGCAGCTGGCCACCGGGGTGCCGCTCGGCGTCGCCTCGCTGATCGGCGTGCTGATGCTGATCGGGATCGTGGTCACGAACGCGATCGTGCTGGTCGACCTCGTCAACCAGTACCGCGAGAAGGGGCTCTCCGCCCACGATGCCGTGATGGCGGGCGGTTCGCGCAGGCTCCGCCCGATCCTCATGACGGCGCTGGCGACGATCTTCGCGCTCACGCCCATGGCGCTCGGGATCACCGGCCATGGCGGGTTCATCTCCCAGCCGCTGGCGATCGTGGTCATCGGCGGCTTGATCTCGTCCACCGTGCTGACGCTGCTGGTGCTGCCGACGCTGTACAACCTCGTCGAGGGCGCGCGCGAGCGACGCACGGCGCGACGGGAGAGCCGAGGCACCGGTCGCCAGACGGCGGAGGCCGTCGAGGTCGATGCCCACGACGGCACGGATGCGGCCGAGCCCGTGGAGGAGAGGGCGGATGCGCGCCCCCCGCGTGCCGCCGTCGCGGACGGTGAGCCGAACGCATTCCTCGGCGGCGTCCCCGCCGCGGCGCCCGTGCAGCAGAGCCGCGCCGAGCGCCGTTCCCGACGCGCCGACTGAGACGCCGCGTGGCGCGCGCGGCCGAGCATCGCGTGCAGCTGAGCCGAGTACAGCGTGATCCAGCCGAAGACGAACACGAAGGCGACGAACTCCAGCGCGGCGAGCGAGATCAGCTTGCACACGTACAGCGCGATGGCCGACGAGAGCACCACTCCGACGGTGAGGGTCACGCGCCGCATCGCGGGCGAGTGGTGCCGCCGCCGCGTGGCGACGACGATCAGCATGCCGAGCGAGGAGAACATGATGCCGTCGGCGGCACGCTCGTGCAGGAACGTGTTGGTGTTGACCGGGATGAGGCCGACCACTGCGAGGTGCAGCCCGGCTGAAGCCAGGAATGTGCTCAGCAGGGCGGAACGCTTCACACCGCGCAGGGTCTGGAGGGCGTGCAGATCGCGGCGCAGGAACCGTGAGAGCGCGACGGTCATCAACCCGGCCGCGGTCATCGTCACGTTGAAGGCGCGGCCGGAGAAGTCGGCGAACGTGCCGAGCTCGCTGAACGCGATGTGCCACCAGCCGACGTCGGTGGTGGTGAGGATGGAGGCCAGCGTGCCACTGCCCAGCATCCCGATCGCGAGGAAAGCCATCGTCCTGCTGGTGAGCAGGGCGCCCACAAAGGCGCCTGTCGGGCGGAGCGCGCGCAGCGCGTCGATCACGGACAGACGTAGGGTGCCGACGAAGGGTGCCGGCGGTGGCAGTGCGATCAGAGCCATCGTTTTCAACCAGGTGTTCGGGGCGACCCATGTGTCCCGGACCCCCGGCTCCCCAGCCCCCGGTACCTATGCGACGCCGGATACAGACAGCCCAGCCCCCAGTTCTCTCGACGGCATCCCGTCGTGATGATGATATGACGGTTCTCCTGAAAAAGGGGAGTCCCCGCGACACGCCGCCCAGGAGAGTTCCCAGGTGACGCCGGTAATGTGGGCCCGTCGGCTCTGGACACCGCCTCACAGGCGGATGGGTTTGTGAGTCCAAGGGGCCGATGGTGAGCGCCGCTCGGCGCACATGACCATCACATGAATGGCCCCGGCCGACGTTGTTCCCGGGATGCTCGAGCGTGCGCGCTCGGGCGCTGTTCTCGTGCGAGAGAACCCAGAAGGACATCCCATGCCCAAGAATAAGAAGCCCGCCGGCGGGCGCCCGGCGCAGAATTTCGACCCCCGGTACGCGAGCGGGTCGAAGCGTCGGCCCGGCGAGTCGTCGGCGGGAAAGCCCGGCAGCCGCAGCCCGCATCACCGTGGATACCGCGCCGCCGAGACCGCCGCACCGCAGAAGGCCCGCTGGGGCGCACAGGAGCGCGCGGGCCGTGACGAGGCGCGGGCGATCCGCGCCGGTGCCGACCGTCGCCGCTTCGACGACCGGCCGCAGCGCGAGGGTGAGCGCCGATACGGCGACCGGCCGCAGCGCGATGGTGAGCGCCGGTACAGCGACCGTCCGCAGCGCGATGGTGAGCGCCGATACAGCGACCGCCCGCAGCGCAGTGACGACCGCCGGTACGGCGACCGGCCGCAACACGCCAGTGCGCAGGAACAGCGTCGTTTCGACGACCGCCCGCGCCGGGACGACGACCGTCGATACAGCGACCGCCCCCAGCGGGAGCAGCGCTTCGGCGACCGTCCGCAGCTTCGATTCGAGGATCGCTCGACACGTCGCGACGGCGAGCGGCGCTTCGAGGACCGTCCGGCGCGACACAGCGAGCGTCCGACGTTCCGTGACGACCGGCCGCGCCGGGACGAGCGTCCGACGTTCCGTGACGACCGCCCCCGCCGCGACGACCGGCCGCGCCGGGACGAGCGTCCGACGTTCCGTGACGACCGTCCGCGCCGGGACGACCGGCCGCGCCGCGACGACCGCCCCCGCCGCGACGACCGCCCCGCGCGCGACGCCCAACACGAGGACCACATCGACGTCGTGCACGAGCGCCTCCAGGCCGAGGCAGTGCAGGCGGATGTCGCGGCCGCGGCATCCTTCGAAGAACTCGGCCTCGGTCAAAACATCGTGCGCGTGCTCTCCGAACTGGGCGCCGAGCACCCCTTCCCGATCCAGGCCGCCACGATCGCACCGATCCTGAACGGGACCGACGTCCTTGCCCGGGGCCGCACCGGTTCGGGCAAGACGATCGCGTTCGGCGCGCCGCTCGTGGAGTCGATCCTGCGCAGTCAGGCCGGCCAGAAGCGGGAGTTCGGGCGTGCGCCGAAGGCCCTCATCCTGGCTCCGACCCGTGAGCTCGCACTGCAGATCGACCGCACGGTGCAGCCCATTGCTCGCAGCGTCGGCCTGTTCACGACGCAGATCTACGGCGGGGTGCCGCAGGCGCGTCAGGTCGGCGCGCTGCGCAAGGGCGTCGACATCATCGTCGGCACGCCCGGGCGTATCGAAGACCTTGTCGACCAGGGCAAGCTCGACCTCTCCGAGGTGCGCATCGCGGTGCTCGACGAGGCCGACCACATGTCGGAGCTCGGGTTCCTCGAGCCGATGCAGCGCATCCTGCGCCTCGTCGCCGACGGCGCCCAGAAGCTGCTGTTCTCCGCCACCCTCGACCGCGAGGTCGCCGCGCTCGTCGACGAGTTCCTCGTCGACCCGGCCGTGTACGAGGTCGCCGGCGAGGACCAGGAGTCGAGCTCGATCGACCACCGGGTCCTGGTGATCGACCACCGCGACAAGCCGGAGATCCTCCGCTCGCTCGTCGACCGTGACGGCAAGACGCTGGTGTTCACGCGCACCCGCGCGTTCGCGGAGATGCTCGTCGAGCAGTTCGAAGACGCCGGCGTGCGCGCCGTCGCGCTGCACGGCGACCTGAACCAGGCACGGCGTTCCCGCAACCTGCAGCGTCTGACCGACGGGAAGGCGAGCGTGCTCGTCGCGACGGACGTCGCGGCCCGTGGCATCCACGTCGACGACATCGACCTGGTGATCCAGGCCGACGCGCCGACGGAGTACAAGACGTACCTGCACCGCGCGGGCCGTACGGGGCGGGCGGGCCGGGAGGGCACCGTCGTGACGCTCATCCCGCGCATGCGCCGTCGTCGCATGGCGGAGCTGCTCGAGCGCGCCGAGATCGATGCGCCGTTCATCGATGTGCGTCCCGGCGACGATGTGCTCGAGGAGGTCGCCGGGCGTCAGATCGACCCGATCCTGGCCGACTGACCCGGCCTGGCGGTGAGGAGCGGGCCTTCCCACAACGGCGATCGTCTGCCATGATGACGCCGAGGCGTTTGTAAAGACGCATGGCGTAAACCCGGCGCCCGCGTCGAGCTCGGCACCCCCACCGAGCGTGCGTGCGACCGAAGGAGTTTGCGCCCGTGTCATCCCGAAAGCCCGTCATCGTGGCGGCCGTCGTCTCGATGCTGGCTCTCGGCGGCCTCGCGGCGCCGGCGTCCGCCGCCGAGCTCGCTCCCACCGCCGCATCCGACCACGCCCCCACCACCACGATCAACGGCTACCGCAGCGTGGGCTACTACGGCGGCTGGCAGGCGACCGGCGGCGCGAAGGCGACGCTGAAGCGTCTGTTCGTCGACACCCCGGCGGCGAAGAACATCACGCACCTGAACTACGCCTTCGGCAACATCGCCGGGTCGCAGGAGGCTCTCGACTCCGCGCGCAAGAGCGGAGCCCAGGGTCTCGACGGGGTCAAGCCGTACACGTGCTTCATCTCCGACCAGACCGCTCCCGCCGCGGGGCAGACGGACGCCGCGGGTGACGCCGCCAGCGACTTCGTGCGGTCGTACGCCGCGGCGGACTCCGTGCTCGGTGTCGCCGACACGAAGAAGCAGAAGCTGGCCGGCAACTTCAATCAGCTGCGGGAGCTGAAGCGGCTGTACCCCGACCTCAAGGTCAACATCTCCCTCGGCGGCTGGTCGTGGTCGAAGTCGTTCTCGAAGGCGGTGTCGTCGGCCGAGAGCCGGGCGGCCCTGGCCTCGAGCTGCATCGACCTCTACATCAAGGGCAACCTGCCCGCGATCGCCGGCCGCGGGGGAACCGGTGCCGCCGCCGGCATCTTCGACGGATTCGACCTCGACTGGGAGTGGCCGGGTGCGCCCGACTGGGCGCAGGAGGTCGGCAACACCGTCGACGAGGTGCACGACGCGGCGAACTTCCTCGCGTTCGTGAAGGAGCTGCGCACGCAGCTCGATGCGCTGTCCGCCCAGACCGGGCGCTCCTATGAGCTGTCGGCGTTCCTGCCCGCGAGCCCGACGGTGATCAGCGCCGGTGGATGGAGCGCGCCGGAGCTGTTCCGCTACCTCGACTACGGCAACCTGCAGGGGTACGACCTCTGGGGCTCGTGGGCGGACACGACCGGATACCAGGGCAACATCTACGGCGACCCGGCGGACAACTGGGGTCTCGGTCTCGACACGATCGTCGCGTCGTACACGCAGGAGGGCGTCGATCCGGCACAGTTGAACCTCGGGATCCCGGAGTACGGGCAGGGGTGGAAGGATGCCACGGCCCAGCCCTGGGCGTCGGGCACCGGCATCGGGCAGCTGTCATGGGATGCGTTGAAGGCGCGCGCGCTCGAGATCCACCACGACTACACCGCCGCCGGCGACTTCAACGCGACGTGGGGCTTCGACCCGAAGGCGAAGGAGTTCTGGTCGTTCGACGACCCCTTCGCCGTGGCGGAGAAGGCGAAGTGGGCGACGGGGCTCGGTCTCGGCGGGATCGACTACTGGGATCTCGGACAGGACGTGCGCGGGGATCTGCCGGCAGCGGCGACCACGGTGCTGCGCGCCGGCGCGCACGGGCCGGTTGCCGGCTCGCCGGCAGTGTCGTGTCCCGACACGCCCCGGGCGTCTGCGTCGGCCTGGAACGCGCAGGAGACGTACCGGGCGGGCGACCTCGTCTACCTCGACGGGCACGTGTTCGAGGCGCGGTGGTATGCGAAGGGCGAGGTGCCGGGCGACTCGGCGACGGGTCCCTGGAGCACCTACACGGCGTGCGGCGTCGACCCGTCGGTCGTCCAGGACTGGGCGGCGGACCGCGTCTACAAGAAGGGCGATGTCGTCACCTATCGGGGCATCACCTACACGGCGAAGTGGTGGACCCGCAACCAGGTGCCCGGCACGACCTGGGGGCCGTGGGAACGCTGACGTCTGACGCCGGCGAATCGGAGCCCATCAGAACAGGCGCTCCGCTCCCCGCACCGGCTCCGAGACCGCCGCAGCGCGCCCTCGAGCGGTGACGACGATCGGGGAGCGCGGGGGCGCCGGTAAGCGTCGCGCGCCTCGCGGTTCGTCCTCCTCGGCTCGGCCGTCGAGTCCGTGCGCACGCAGCAAGGGGCGTACGCGCTTGTTCAGCCACGTCCGGTAGCCCTGCGGCGCGTAGACGGCCGCGCCGGGGTAGAGCCCCAGGTACGACGAGACCAGTTCTGGATGCTCCCGCCGGAGCCATTGCATGAACCACGGCTTGACGCCAGGGCGCAGGTGCAGCGCGCCGAACACCACGCGGACCGCGCCGGCGGCCCTGATGCGCGCGAGAGCGGAGTCGAGCAGCGGGATCGAGTCGGTGAGATGCGGGAGGATCGGCATGAGGAACACCGTCACGGCGAAGCCGGCATCCGTCGCCGCCCGCACCGTCTGCAGGCGCGCCTCGGTCGTCGGCGTGCCTGGCTCGACGGCGTGCTGGAGAGCCTCGTCGAACACGGCGATCGACATCGCGAGCGTGACCGGCACGCGCGTCGCCGCCTCCGTCAGCTGCGGGAGGTCGCGGCGCAGCAGCGATCCCTTCGTCAGGATCGAGAACGGTGTGCGCGATTGCGTGAGGGCATCGATGATGCCGGGCATCAGCCGGTAGCGGCCCTCGGCCCGCTGGTAAGGATCGGTGTTGGTGCCGAGCATCACCGGCTCTTTCTTCCACGTCCCGCGCGCGAGTTCCCGACCCAGCACGTCAGCGACGTTGACCTTCACGACGATCTGCGAGTCGAAGTCGTGCCCCGCGTCGAGATCGAGATACTCGTGCGTTCCCCGAGCGAAGCAGTATGAACATGCATGGCTGCAGCCCCGATACGGGTTCACCGTCCAGTCGAAGGGCATGGACGAACCGCCGGGCACGTGGTTCAACGCGCTCTTCGCCATCACCTCGTGGAACGTGACGCCGGCGAACTCCGGGGTCGTCACCGATCTCACGAGGCCGTCGATGTGCTCGAGGCCCGGCAGGGCCGCGGCATCCGCCACGCCGAGCTCCTGTCCCTGCCACCGCATACCACGATGGGAACAGAGCTGCGAATTAGTGTCAAGGTAGAGTCGAACAAAGTTCGACAGGCGTGTCTCCCCTGGTCCCCACAGCTGGACAGGTGAATAATAGGGCGGGTGACGGTTCCCGACCCGCACGATTCCTCGATCGCGCATGCGCCGCTGACCCGGCGTGCCCTGCGCGAGGCACGGGAGCGGGAAGCCGCGGCGGGTTCCGATTCGCACACCGGTCCGACCGCTCATCCGCCGATCTTCAAGGCTCCGCCTCCGCCCGCGGGGAGCGGTCCCACGCATCTGCCACCGCTGATCGTTCCGCCCGTCATCCCCCTCATCACGCGGGAGGGCGGCCCGCGGCTCGCCCCACGTCACGCCCGACGGGTCGAGCCGTCGCGGGTCGGGGCCCGCATCACGATGGCAGCCGCATCCGTCCTCGCGCTCGCGGTCGGCAGCACGAGCGCCACGCTCGCGTTCACCGGCGACTCCGCACCGAAGAGCACCAGCGCCGCCGTGCAGGTCGCACCGACGCGAGCCGCCGAACTGCCGCTGCGTGCAGTCGTGGTCGGCCCCGACGGCGTGGCCGCCCAGTCGCCGACCGTCACCGGCGGGACGGACGGGGAATTCTCGATGCGGGTGGCGCCGGCATCCGTCGAACTCTGTGACCTTCCGGCGTTCACCACCGCTCTCGCCGCACGAGACGACAATGCCGCCATCCGGGCAGCCGGCGGAGCGGAGAAGTTCCGCACGGCCGTCGCCACCGGGCAGGCTCCGTGCGTGGCGACCGATGATCCCGCTCATGTGTGGGCTGTCGTCGACAAGAAGCAGGCTCTCGACCCGATCGACTACGCCCCCGCGCGGCGCAGCAAGCCCGCCGGGGTGCGCAGCCTCGACGGCGCCGGGCTGCGGTCCGACGCATCCGCCGCCCTCAGCAGGCTCGTCGCGGCGGCGAAGCACGCCGGCGTCGGCGAGATCGCGATGAACAGCGGATACCGCTCCTACAAGACGCAGCACTCGAACTACGGCGTGCAGGTCACCGAGCGGGGGACGAAGGGCGCCGACCTCGTCAGCGCCCGGCCTGGCTACAGCGAGCACCAGACGGGGCTCGCCACCGACGTCGTGGCGTGCGACGGAGGACAGTGCGGCACCCTCGACGAGCTCGCCGGCACGCCGCAGGGCGACTGGATCGTCGCGCACGCGTGGCAGTACGGATGGGTCGTCCGCTACGAGAAGGGCCAGACGGACGTGACGGGCTACTCGCCCGAGCCGTGGCACCTGCGCTATATCGGCACCGATCTGGCGAGGGTGTACCACGCGGGCGGCTTCCACACGCTCGAGGAGTTCCTCGGCCTTCCCGCGGCGCCCGATTACGCCCACTGAGCGGCCCTCGCTCCGCCGATTGTCGATCACGCGCAGAGCGCGCAGGGCGGCGCCGTGTTTCGTTGTGGCCGGTACTGAATGCCATATCGAGTGACACTCGATGCCGCGTAGGATCGACCGTGCGGCGGCGTCACACCGTGCCGTCCGCTCGATGAGGAGAGAGGTTCGCCCGCCATGGAACGGGAGATCTACGACGAGGACCACGAAGCGTTCCGCGACGTCGTCAAGGAGTTCATCAAGCGCTACGCCACGAACGAGAAGCGCGAGAAGTGGGATGCCGACGGCGAGATCGACCGCGAGACGATGCTCGCGGCCGGTGAGGCCGGCATCATCGGACTGTCGGTCCCCGAGGAGTTCGGCGGCGCCGGAATGCTGCAGGACTACCGCTTCCGTGCGATCGTGCTCGAGGAGACGATCCAGTCGGGCAACGGATCCCTCGCCGGCGCGTTCGGCATCCAGGACGACCTCGCCGTGCCGTATCTCGTGCACATGGGCACTGACGAACAGAAGCAGAAGTGGCTGCCGAAGATGGCCACCGGCGAGGTGCTCGGCGCCCTCGCGATGACCGAGCCCGGCGCCGGGTCCGACCTGCGGGGCATCAAGACCACGGCCAAGAAGGTCGACGGCGGCTACCTGGTCAACGGCGCGAAGACGTTCATCTCGAGCGGCAAGACCGCCGATGTCGTGGTCACCTTCGTCAAGACCGGCGAAGGCAACCGCCCCGACGCGTTCAGCCTGGTGCTCATCGAAGACGGCATGGAGGGCTTCGAGCACGGCAAGAAGCTCAACAAGGTCGGATTCCACGGCTGGGACACCGCTGAGCTGAGCTTCACCGACGTTTTCGTCCCCGACGAGAACCTGATCGGCGGGGTCGAGGGCAAGGGCTTCATCCAGCTCATGATGAACCTGCCGCTCGAGCGCCTCTCGATCGGTGTCGCGGCCGCCGCGGCGGGCGAGGCCGCCCTGAAGTGGACGCTCGACTACACGCTGAGCCGGGATGCATTCGGCCAGCCCGTCGCCGACTTCCAGAACACGCGCTTCGCGCTCGCCGACATGGCGACGACCGTGGACGTCATGTGGGCCTACGTCGACCGCGCGATGCTGCTCTACAAGGACCGCAAGCTCACGCCCGAAGAGGCGGCGAAGGTCAAGTTCTGGGCGACCGAGCGCGAGTGGGAGCTGCTTGACCAGGGAGTGCAGCTGCACGGCGGATACGGCTACATGCTCGAGTACCCGATCGCGCGCGCGTGGACCGACGCCCGCGTGCACCGCATCTACGGCGGCACCAACGAGGTCATGCGCGAGATCGTCGCGCGTCAGGTGACCGGCCGCAAGTAGCCGGCTCAGGCGATGACGGATGCCGCGACCCGCGATCGTGCGGGTCGCGGCATCCTGTTCTCTCCCTCTTCTACGCCGTGCATCAACGCTGTTCACGTGGCGGACCGCCGGGGACCACGAGCGCTGCGATGCTCGTCAGGCTGCGATGCCTCATCCGACGGAGACAGGAACGGGTGCGGGCAGCGCGAGGTCGTCGTCGGCCTGCGTGAACATGCGGCGCACCAGCGGACGCAGCGGGCGTGACAGCATCACCCGGGTCATGGCGCGCGACATCGCCGCCTCGAGACGCGTCGCCGGAACCATCCGCCGGATGCCGCCGCCGGGGATCTTCTTTCCCCGCTCGGCGAACGGCGCGATGTCGTCGGCGTACTGAGCCAGCGCCGACTGCGGGTCGGATGCGCCACCCGCGATGCGCTCGGCCAGCAGGTAGGCGCCGATGAGCGCTGTGGCGGTGCCCATCCCCGTCATCGGCGACCCGCAGGATGCCGCGTCGCCCAGCAGGGCGACGCGGCCCTTCGTGACGCTCGGCATGTCGACCCGCACGAGCTCGTCGAAGTAGAAGTCCGTCGCCGTGCCCATGGCGTCGAGGATCTCCGGAGCGCGCCATCCCGCGCCGTCGAGCAGTCGGCGGATGAGCGCCTCCTGCGCAGCACGGTCGCCGCGCAGCGACCGGTCTCGGTCCACGCGCAGCGTGAGCATGGCCTTCGCCGTCGCAGGGTCGAGGTCGGGACGGATGGCGAACGTCGCGCCGGGGACGAACCGCATCGCAAACCATCCGGGCTCGACGTCGGCGGGAGTCGGCATCGTGAAGAACGCGGCGTAGCCGCCGAGGCTCGTCGTGTACTGCTCCTCCGGCCCGAACGCCAGCCGGCGGGTCGCCGAGTGCACGCCGTCGGCGCCGACGACGACGTCGAATCGCTCGGGATCGCCGTTCTCGAACTCGACGTCGACTCCGTCGGGATCCTGCACGAGCGAGACGAGCCGATCGCCGAAGTGCAGGTCGAGCAGGCCGGGCTCCGCCTCGGAAGCGCGGGTCAGCTCCGCCATCAGGACGTCGCTGAGATCGCCACGGGCGATCTCGATCTCGGCCACAGCGCCCTTGCCGTCGAACGCGGCCATCGACATCCGCCCGAAGACGCGACCGTGGGCGTCCACATAGGCCAGTCCCTCCTCGTGCAGGCGACGAGGCTCGATGCCGGGCATGAGGCCCATGCGCTCTGCGACCTCGCGGCTCGCGCCCCGCAGATCGACGGCCTGCCCGCCGGCGCGCGGAGCGGCCGCCCGCTCGACGAGGACGACGGGCACCCGGTGGCGCACGAGCTGAAGCGCCAGGGTCAGCCCGGCGATGCCGGCGCCGGAGACGAGGACGTGGGGAGAGGTGCTGAGGCTGGTCATGAGTGCTCCGATCGAGTAAGACGTTTGTCTGATACATCTGTTTAACAGACGAGTCGGACGTTTGTCTAGCACGTCCGTCTGATTCTTTTGCTAGGCTTCCGGCATGGGAAACCGCGAAGATCTCCTCGCCGGTGCACGACGCGTGATCCTGGAGCAGGGGGTGGCGAAGGCCACCGCCCGCGAGATCGCGACGGCGGCCGGCGTGAGCCTCGCCGCGATCGGCTACCACTTCGGATCCAAGGAGCAGCTGATCACCGAGGCCCTCATGCAGTCGCTCGGCAGTGGGATCGGCGACGCGATGGAGGAGATCGTGGCCGAATCGGCCGGGCAGCCGCTGCTCGCCGGGTTCGCTGCGCTGTGGAACCGGATGCCGGAGGTGTTCCGCGCGAATCGCGAGACGCTCCTCGCAAGCCTGGAGAACGCCGTCCGGGTGCTGCGCGACGGCGAGGCGAGCCGCCAGCTCGCGCTCGCCACGGGCGAGGGGTACGCGGGGATCGCCGAGCACCTGCGCGCGGCCCGGCCCGGCCTCGATGATGCTGACGTCGAGACCGTGGCGAAGCTGGACTATGTCCTCGTGCAGAGCCTCGGCATCCTGTGGCTCATGAGCCCCGACGCGATCCCGACCGGCGACGAGCTGGCTCGCGCCGTCGCCGTGATCGCGGCTTCGGACTGAGGCGCCGCCCGGAGCTCCGGCGGAGATCTGCCGGAGCATTCGTCGGGTTCTGAACGCTCACAGAAGGAACACTCAGCGCGGTCTGGGCTCTCTTTGTCCTTGCGGAGTGCTTACTGAGTGAAGGAAAGGCCCGCGCGCACCGCTGCCACATCCGGAAGATCGCCACGCGAGCTCAAGCCGGGAGGCTCAGCATGAAAGTCCACTCCTCCGGCGCGTGGCGCCGGCTCCTGATCCCAGGAGTGCTCATCGCCGCCGCATCCGTCTCGCTGATGGGATGCAGCGCAGGATCGGCCAGCCCGAGCGGCGCCCCGAACGCGCACGCGCCCGGCAAGTCATCCGACACCATCTCGTGGGCATTGCCGCCCGCGACGGTGCCGAACTGGATCTGGCCGTTCTCGCCCATCGCCGACTTCAGCGTCACGAACTCCGAGATGCAGCTCATGATGTACCGCACCCTGTACTGGTACGGCGACAACGGCAAGACCGGCGTCGACGATTCGCTGAGCCTCGCCAACGAGCCGACCTACAGCAACGGCGGCAAGACCGTGACGATCACGCTCAAGCCGTACAGCTGGTCCAACGGCGAGAAGCTCACCGCGCAGGACGTGCTGTTCTGGATCAACATGGACAAGGCCGAGAAGGCCGACTACGCGGGATACAGCCCGGGGCAGTTCCCCGACAACATCGTCAGCGCGAAGGCCGAGAACGACACGACTGTCGTGCTCACCACCGACAAGGCCTACAGCCAGCAGTGGTTCCTCATGAACCAACTGAGCCAGATCACGCCGATGCCGATGGCCTGGGACATGACGTCGGCCACCGCGAAGGGCGACTGCGCCACCGACGTGAGCGGATGCAAGGCCGTGTTCGCCTACCTCACCGCCCAGTCGAAGGACCTGCCGACGTACGCGTCGAGCAAGATCTGGTCGGTCGTCGACGGACCGTGGAAGCTGTCGAGCTTCAACTCCGACGGCCACGTCACGTTCGTGCCCAACAGCGACTACTCGGGCCCGCAGAAGGCGCAGGTCAAGCAGTTCAAGATGGTCCCGTTCACGACCGACACCGCGGAGTTCAACGTCCTGCGCGGCGGGAGCACGATCGACGTGGGCTACATCCCCACTCAGGACATCGCGAAGGCGAAGCCCGCCTCGAGCGCCCCGAACGCCGCCGGTCCGAACCCGCTGAGCGACGACTACCAGCTGCTGCCGTGGTTCCTGTACGGGTTCAACTACTTCCCGATCAACTACAACAACCCCACCGTGGGGCCGATCTTCAAGCAGCTGTACTTCCGTCAGGCGCTGCAGTCGGTCGTCGACCAGAAGGGCATCATCTCGTCGACCGCGAAGAACTACGGCGTGGAGACCACCGGACCGGTGCCGCTGTTCCCCGACAGCCCGCTGGTGTCGCAGACCGAGAAGCAGAACCCGTACCCGTTCAGCATCGCCAACGCGACGAAGTATCTCGCCGACAACGGCTGGAAGGTCGAGCCGAAGGGCACGACCACGTGTGAGAAGCCCGGCACCGCGACGGGCGACTGCGGTGCGGGCATCGCAGCCGGCCAGGCGCTGACGTTCTCGCTGCCGTATGCCAGCGGCAACGCGACGATCGACACCGCGATGGCCTCGCTCAAGTCGAACGCCGCACAGGTCGGAATCACCCTGAACCTCAAGCCCGAGCCGTTCAACTCCGTCACCGCCACGGCGGTGCCCTGCAGCGGCAAGAGCTGCACGTGGGAGATGGGCAACTGGGGCGGCGGCTGGGTGTACGCGCCCGACTACTACCCGACCGGCGAGCTGCTGTTCGCCACCGGCGCCGGATCGAACTCCGGCAGCTACTCGAGCCCCACGCTCGACAAGCTGATCGCCGCCACGAACACGCAGAGCGGCACGGCGGTGATGCAGGCGTACGAGGACTACATGGCCAAGAACGTGCCGGTCATCTACCAGCCCAACTACACCTACTCGCTCACCGAGGTCGCGAACGGGCTGAAGGGCTACACCGACAACAACCCCTACGGCTCCATCAAGCCGGAGGACTGGCACTACTGATCAGCACCATGTGACGGGCACGGCCGAGGGAGGTCAGCGATGATCGGATACATCGTCCGCCGCCTCCTACAGGCCGTGCTCGTCGTCTTCGTGGTGACGGTCATCGTCTTCCTGCTGCTGCACTCGCTGCCGGGCGGGCCGGCCCGGGCGATCCTCGGGCCGCGCGCCACCCCGCTGCAGATCGCCCAGTTCAACACCGCGAACGGGCTCGACCAGCCGCTCATCGTGCAGTACTTCACCACCGTGGGCGGATGGGTGCGCGGCGACTTCGGCTTCTCGTACGTGCTGAACCAGTCGGTCGCGTCGCTGCTCGCCGAGCGACTGCCGAAGACGATCATCCTCGCGGTGCTGTCGCTCGTGCTCACCGTGATCGTCGCGATCCCCATCGGCATCTGGCAGGCGGTGCGGCGCAACGGCCCGTTCGACTACATCGCGACGGGGTTCTCGTTCGTGTTCTACGCCGCCCCGACGTTCTTCCTCGGGCTCATCATGATCGAGATCTTCTCGTCGCGGCTCGGCTGGCTGCCGCCCGAGGCGCCGCAGTCCGACGGGGTGGGACCGATCTTCCAGCAGTTCGACGCGATGATCCTGCCGATCGTCACCCTCGCGCTCCTGGGCATCGCGGGTTTCTCCCGCTACATGCGCTCCTCGGTGCTCGACAACGTCAGCCAGGACTACGTGCGCACCGCGCGTGCGAAGGGCGCCCCATCGTCGCGGGTGCTGTGGCGGCATGTGCTGCGCAACGCGCTCATCCCGATCATCACGCTGCTCGGCCTCTCGCTGCCCGCCCTGTTCGCCGGCGCCCTCATCACCGAGTCGATCTTCAACTTCCCCGGCATGGGGCTGCTGTTCTGGCAGGCGGCGCAGCAGTCCGACTATCCGGTCGAGATCGGCGTCGTCATCATCACCGCGTTCGCCACGGTGATCGGCAATCTCCTCGCCGATGTGTCGCTGGCGGCCGTCGACCCGCGGGTGACGCTGTGAGCGTGCAGGTCGGTTCGGCCACGCCGCTGGAGCCGGCGGGGGATGCCGCGGCCGCCGCGGGTCCCGCGGTCCCCGGCGTCCTGCATGGCAAGCCGAAGAGCCTGCTGCGGCTCGGCTTCGAGGTGTTCGTGCAGAACCGGCTGGCAGTCGCAGGACTCGTCGTCGTCGTGCTCGCCGTGCTGTTCTGCTTCGTCGGTCCGCTGCTGTACCGCACCGACCAGGTCACGGTGGACCTCACCGCTGCGAACCTCGCGCCCGGAGCGGCCCATCCGCTCGGCACCGACGGCTCGGGATACGACGTGCTCGGCCGGCTCATGGTCGGCGGGCAGACCTCGCTCATCGTCGGCTTCGCCGCCGCGGCGATCGCGACCGTGGTGGGCACCGTGTGGGGAGCGATCGCCGGGTTCTTCGGCGGCGTCGTCGACGGCGTCATGATGCGGATCGTCGACGCGATCCTCGCGATCCCGATCCTGTTCCTGCTCCTCTTCCTCGTCACGATCGTGCGCCCGTCGCTGCCCGTGATGATCTTCGTGATCGGGCTGACGGCATGGCTCGTGCCCGCCCGGCTCGTGCGGGGCGAGTCGCTCACGCTGCGCGTGCGCGAATACGTGCAGGCGGTTCGGGTGATGGGCGGGTCGTCGTGGCGGTCGGTGACACGCCACATCATGCCGAACGTCGTGGGCACCGTGATCGTCAATGCGACGTTCCAGGTCGCCGATGCGATCCTGCTGGTCGCCTACCTCGGCTACCTCGGCCTGGGCATCTCGCCGCCCGCGACGGACTGGGGCGGGATGCTGAGCGACGGCACCCAGTATGTGTTCCTTGATTACTGGTGGCTCATCTACCCGGCCGGGTTCGCCATCATCATCGTCGTGGTCGCGGTGAACCTCGTCGGCGACGGCTTGCGCGACGCCGTCGAAGTGCGACTGCAGCGGCGGTGAGGGAGGGACGATGGCGCTTCTCGAGGTCGAGGGGCTGAGCTGCGACATCCGGCTCAGCAAGAGCACCGTGCACGCGCTCGACGATGTCTCGTTCACGGTCGATGCCGGCGAGACGGTGGGGATCGTCGGCGAATCGGGATGCGGCAAGACCATGACCGCGATGTCGATCGAGCGTCTGCTGCCTCCCGGCGGCCACATCGTCGGTGGCCACGTGCGCTTCGACGGTCAGGACCTCGTCACGCTGCCCGAGTCGCGCATGCAGGCCATCCGCGGCGGCGACATCGGCATGATCTTCCAAGACCCGATGACGAGCCTGAATCCCGTGCAGACGATCGAGGAGCAGGTGGCCGAGCCGCTGCTCCTGCACCGCGGTCTCTCGCGTGCCGAGGCCCGCACGCGGGTGCGCGACATGCTCGGACTCGTCGGCATCCCGAACCCCGACCAGCGGATGCGCAGCTACCCGCATCAGCTGTCGGGCGGGCAGCGGCAGCGCGTGATGATCGCCATGGCGCTCATCTGCCGGCCGAAGCTCCTGATCGCCGACGAGCCCACGACGGCCCTCGACGTGACGGTGCAGAAGCAGATCCTCGAGCTCATCGACTCGTTGCGCGCCGAGTTCGGCATGGCGGTGATCCTCGTCACACACGATCTGGGCGTGATCGCGGGCCGCGCAGACCGCGTCGTCGTGATGTACGCCGGCAAGGTCGTCGAGAGCGCCGGCACCGTCACGCTGTTCCACGAGCCACGACACCGCTACACGGAGGCGCTGTTCGAGGCGCTGCCCGAGCGCGTCGCGGGCACCGGCGAGAAGCTGTACTCGATCCCCGGCCTTCCCCCCGATCTCGTGGATCCGCCGCCCGCGTGCCGGTTCGCCCCGCGCTGCCGGTTCGCCGTGGAGCAGTGCCGCACTCAGGTGCCGCTGCTCGAGCCGGTGCCGGCTGACGACGGCCCGCACGAGTTCGCGTGCTTCGTGCCCCGGCTCGAGTCGATGCCGACGCCCGGCGAGGTGATGTCGGTCGCGCCGGGGGAGGGCGGGGAACCGGCTGCGCCCGCGACCGGGAGCGCCCGGCCCGATCCCGCGGCGCCCGGGAGGGCCCGACCGGAGCCGGCCGCGCCGGCGACCAGCGACGACCGGGAATGGGTCGCGCCGACGCGCTTCATCCCCGACGACGGAGCGCCGCTGCTGCGGCTGAACGGGCTCGTCAAGGACTTCCCGGTGACGCGGGGCGCGCTGCTGCGCCGTCAGGTCGGTGCGGTCAGCGCCGTCGCCGACGTGAGCTTCGAGCTGGCGCGGGGGCACACGCTCGGCCTCGTCGGCGAATCGGGATGCGGCAAGACGACCCTCGGGCGCCTGGTGGTGGGGCTCGAACTGCCGACGGCGGGCGAGATCCTCTTCCGTGGGCGTCCCATCGCACACCGGCGCGGTCGCGACGCCCGCGAGGACCGGAGCAACGTGCAGTTCATGTTCCAGGACTCGTATGCCTCGCTCGATCCGCGGATGCGCGTGCGCGGCATCCTGCGCGAACCGCTGGAGATCCAGCACGTCGGCACGACGCGCGACCGCGACCGCCGCGTCGACGAGCTGCTGGAGGACGTCGGACTGCCGGCGCGCGCCGCGGAGCGGTACCCGCACGAGTTCTCCGGCGGACAGCGACAGCGCATCGGCCTCGCCCGGGCCCTCGCTCTGCAGCCCGCGCTCATCGTGGCCGACGAACCGGTGTCGGCGCTCGACGTGTCCATCCAGGCGCAGGTGCTGAACCTCATGAAGCAGCTCCAGCGCGAGCGCGAGCTGACCTATCTCTTCATCAGCCACGACCTCTCGGTGGTGCGCTACCTCTCCGACGTCATCGCCGTCATGTACCTCGGCAAGATCGTCGAGATCGGTCCCGCTGCCGAGGTGTACGCCACGCCCCAGCACCACTACACGCGAGGCCTCATCGACACGATCCCGGTCGCCGACCCAGGCATCGAGCGGGCCAAGGCGAAGCTCGGCGTGCGTGGAGAGCTGCCGTCGGCGATGGATCCGCCGAGCGGCTGCCGGTTCCGCACCCGGTGCCCCGCGGCGCAGGAGATCTGCGCGCGGGTCGAGCCTGTCCTCCGCATCGGGGGAGGCAGCGCGCAGGACGGCGGTGGCATCGTGCCGAGCACCGTGCATCGGGTGGCGTGCCACTTCCCGCTGAATCCTGACACGGCCGCAGCCCGGTCGCTGCCCGGCGGCCGGCGGATCGGGCTCGGCGCCGTCCACACGACGAGCCGAGGGCTGCGCGCTGCACGATGACGCGGGCACACCCGTCCCCGACCGGCGAGCCGGCGCCGGCCCCTTCGACTCGGTCGCGCTCCGCGCGGCCTCGCTCAGGGACCTGAGCCGGAGGGGAAGAAGACCCAGAACACCGCCGTCGACACGGCGAGGAACAGGACGAGGTACACGGCATCCCGGACGCGGAACGGCACCCGATGCCGCTCGGTGCGGTGGGGGTACGCGCCGAAGGCGCGGGCATCCATCGCCAGCGCGACGCGCTCCGCATGACGGATCGCGCCCGCGAGCAGCGGCACCACGTACCCGAGCATGCCGGGGGAGCGGCGTCCGGCGGCGCGCACGCGGTGCGCCTGGCGGATGATGCGCAGCTCCTGTCGGAACCGGGGCACGAAGCGGAACGCCGCGATCGCCGTGTAGCCGACCCGGTACGGCACGCGCAGCTGCTGCACGAGCGAGCGCGCGAAGTCGGGTCCGGTCGTGGTGGCACCCGCGACGAGCGCGAGCGCGATGATCGCCGCGAGGCGCAGCCCCGTCGCGAACCCCACCTGGAGGGCACCCGTCCACAGCGTCCAGTCGCCGACGCGCATCACCGCGTGCGCATGGTCGACGACGGCCGGGTCGGTCCACAGCGAGAAGCCGAGCCCCATGACCGCGCCGAGCACCGGGACCAGCACGAAGAGCGTGAGCGCGAGCCGTACTGTCATCCGCGCCCCGACGAGCATGAGCGCGTAGGCGAGCACGAGGAACGCGACCGGTGTGGCGATGTCGCGCACGAACACGAGCAGCACCATCGCCGGCACGGGCGCCGCGAGCTTCGCGAGCGGGTTCAGCGCGTGCAGGAACCGCACGGGCGAGACGACGGATGCCTCGGCATACGGATCGATGGGAAGGGACGCCGTGCTCATCCGACCGGTCCCGTCGTCGGCAGGTCGGCGAGGCGGGTGACGCCGGCGAACGCGCCGCCGAGGCCCTGCAGCGCCGCGCGCAGCGGCGGAAGGCGAAGGCCGGCGCCGGTGATCAGTGCGGCGTCGGCGAACACGTCGGCGGTCGCACCGTCGGCCACGACCGCTCCGCCGCCGAGGACGATGGTCCGTGTCGCGTACTCGGTGACGAGCTGCATGTCGTGGGTCACGACGATCACCGTGGTGCCGTCCGCGTTGAGGCGCTGCAGCAGGCCGAGCAGCTCGTCGGCGCGGGCCCGGTCCTGCCCGAACGTGGGTTCGTCGAGCGCGAGCACCGGGGCTCCCGTGACGAGCGCCGCCCCGACCGAGAGCCGCCGCTTCTGGCCGCCGGAGAGCAGGAAGGGATGCACCTCGGCGCGATCCGTCAGCCCGAACCTGCCGAGCACGTCGTCGACGCGGGACCGCGCCTCCTCGTCCGGCAGGTGGGCGAGGCCGTACGCGAGTTCGTCGCGCACGGTGTGGGCCACGAACTGGTGCTCGGGGTTCTGGAAGACGAATCCGATGTGCCGGGTGATCTCGCGCGGGCTCATCCGGGAGATGTCGCGTCCCTCGAGGGACACCGTGCCGCGCGGCGGCCGGATGACGCCGGCGATCGCGTGCATGAGGCTCGTCTTCCCCGCGCCGTTCGCCCCGACCACGGCGACGAACTCGCCCCGACGGATGTCGAGGCCGACGTCGCGGAGGATCTCAGTGCGTCCGCGGCGCAGCGTGAGCCCGCGCACCGCGACCACGGGCGATTCGCCGTCAGGTCCCTGAGCGAGCCGCGGGCGAGTCGAAGTGCCGGCCGCCGCAGCGTCCGTCCCGCTCTCGAGACGAGGGGATTCCGCCGAGCGGAGGAGATCCTCGGCCGAAATGTCCTCCGCTCGGCCGAAAGTCCTTCCGCCACCGGCCGGCGCTTCGTCAGGTCCCTGAGCGAGCCGCAGGCGAGTCGAAGGGCCGGCTGACACCACGGCGGCGCGCAGCTCATCGGGCGTCAGCGGCAGCGGCTCCATCGACCACCCGGCCCGCCGCAGCCGCAGTGCAGCGAGCGTCGACGTGGGAAGCCACACGCCGAGGGCGTGCAGCTCGGCGGCACGGGAGCGCAGGACATCGTCGGCCCGACCGTCGGCGATCGTCGTGCCCGACGCATCCAGCACCACCACTCGGTCGACGAGCCCGATCGCCTGGTCGAGGTTGTGCTCGACGAGGACGACCGCGCGGTCGCCCGCCGCGACCACCTCGGCGAGCGCGGCGTACACCTCGTCGATGCCCCGTGGATCGAGGTTCGCCGTCGGCTCGTCGAGCACGAGCAGCGGCGACCCGAGGGCGAGGGCCGCGGCGATCGCGAGCCGCTGGCGTCCCCCGCCCGACAGCGCGTCGGGGTTCTCGTTGCGCCGGTTCCACAGCCCGACGCGGCGCAGCGCCGTCTCGGCCCGGCCGAGCACCTCGGCCACGGGCAGCCGCAGGTTCTCGGGGCCGAACGCGACCTCGTCGAGCACCGTCCCGGTGACGAGCTGGGCGTCCGGGTCCTGGAACACCATGCCGACCCGCGTCGACAGCACCGACACCGGCGTCGTCGATGCATCCCTCCCGTCGACCGTCACCGTGCCGGTCACCTCGGCCGGCACGTCGTGCGGGATGAGCCCGTTGAGGGTGAGCGTGAGCGTCGACTTGCCCGATCCGCTCGGACCGAGAAGCAGCACGACCTCGCCCCGGCGCACCTCGAACGAGGCGGCTGCGGGGGCCGCGACATCCTCGCCCTCGTGGCGCACCGCGAGATCGCGCACGCGCAGCAGGGGGCCGGTCATCAGCGCGTCAGCGGGCGACGACCGATGCCCGCCTGCCGCAGACGGCTGCCGATCACGAGGGCGACCGCGGTCCAGACGACGGGTCCGAGCACGGCCAGGACGAGATACACGACCTGCGCCCACAGCGGCATCGAGCCGAGGTTCACGACGAACGCGACGACGACGGCGACGAGGATGCCGATGACCACGGCCGAGATGAAGAAGCGCCACGCGCGCCAGACGCGGTAGCGGGTGACGGCCGCGACGAGCTCCTGGATGCCGCCGAACAGCACCGCCGTGCCGAGGAACCGGCCCGCCCACTGCGGCGCCATGGCGCTCGCCACGAGCGCCGCAAGAACGTGCGCCATGAGGGCGACCCAGGGCAGGCGCAGCGTCTCCTGCGCGATGATGCCCGGGATGACGTGCGCGCCGAGCACGAACCCGTAGACGATCGGCACGGTGGCGACGACGACCGGCGTCACCCATCCCGCGATGCCGCCCAGGATCCCCGTCGCCACGCCGATCGCGGCGCACACCAGCAGCACGCGCGTCGACAGGGCGGAGGTGCGTGCGGGCATCGGTCCAGTCTATCCGTCGGGTGAGGGTACCCTAACGTCGGTCAGAGGCGCCGGTGCCGGCGGGTGAGCCGCACCCCGGGCATCTCGGGGGCGGGGATGCGCACGGCGTCGGGGCCGTGGCCGACGACGTGGCCGAACCGCGGGGTGTCGGCCTCCCACTCCTCGCGCGCGGCGACGATCTCCTCGTGCGAGCGGCCGACGAAGTTCCACCACATCACGATCTCGTCTTCGAACGGTTCGCCGCCGAGCACGAACAGCGTGGCGCCCGTCGGGCTCGACACCTCGACCCCGTCGCGTCCGATGCCGAGGTAGAGAAGGTGCTCGTCGGTGACGTCGACGGCGTCGGCGGCCGTTCCGCCGGGACTCGGGTGCTCCACCGCGTCGGTGCGGCTGTGTCCCTTCGCCATGGTGCCGGTGTGCACCGTGACGGTGCCGTCGACACCGAGCAGGCCGTACTCCCACGTGGGCTCGAGCGGCAGCCGCACCCGCGCGCCGGCGGGCAGGCGCAGCTCGGCGCCGGCGATCGGGGTGTGCGTCGTGGCGGGCGAGGTGATGCCGGCGAAGCGTCCCATCACGACGACGCCGTACGCATCCGGACCGCTGTCGAGGGCGGAGAGCGTGAACTCCGGGAGCGCCGTGTGCTGCTCGAACGCGGGCGGCCCGTGCCGGCGCGACTCGGGCAGCGCGACCCACAGCTGCAGCGCGTCGAGGTCGATCGGCTCGTCGCCCGTCGAGTACTCCGAGTGGGCGATGCCGGCGCCGCTCGTCATGAGGTTCAGCTGACCGCGCGCGATGACGACGTCGCTGCCGATCGTGTCGCGGTGGCGCACGGTGCCGACGAACGGCCACGTCACCGTCTGCAGGCCGATGTGCGGATGCGGTTCGACGCGCATCATCGTGGTCTGCGGCCCGAACCGGTCGAGGAAGCACCAGGCGCCGATCATCGGGAGACTGCGGGCAGGCAGGGTGCGGCGCACGTGCATGGCACGGATGCCGCCGAGCGGCACCTCTCGTGCCTCGAGCATGACCGCCCGCGGGCCGTCGCACTCGGCGGCCGCCTCCACCTCGGCCGGCTCCGCCGTCTGGTCGAGGCGGGTCACTCCGACCTCGGCCACTGCACATCGAGGCCGGGGACCTCGTTCTCGCGCAGGTACTTCGCGACCACCTGGCATTCCGGCACGACGGTCTCGCCGCGGGACGCGATGTCGGCGAGCGCCGACGAGACGAGCGTTCCGGCGAGTCCGCGACCGCGGAAGCTCGGGATGATCACGGTGTGGGGCATCACGAGTCGCCCCTCGGCGTCGGGACGGATCAGGGTGTAGCCGGCGAGCCCGCCGTCGACCTCGATCACATAGCGGTGGTTCTCGTCGTCGCGGGCGACGGTGGGTGCTGACTCGGCCATGCGCCATCCTCTCGTTGCCACTTCCAACGTAGGCCCGTGGGCTGGTGTTCCGCGAGGGTCGGTCGCACCGGGTGCGTGGGGCAGACTCGAGTGATGACCACTCCGCTCCTTGATTCGCTCGCCGGCGCCGACCCCGACGCGGTGTACGAGGGGTTCGTGGAGTGGGCGCTCGGCCGCGGACTGACCCTCTACCCGGCCCAGGACGAGGCCATCATCGAGCTCGTCTCGGGCGCGAACGTGATCCTCGCCACCCCGACCGGCACCGGCAAGTCGCTCGTCGCGATCGCCGCCCACGCGTCGGCGCTCGCCGAGGGACGGCGCTCCTTCTACACCGCGCCGATCAAGGCGCTCGTGAGCGAGAAGTTCTTCGCACTGGTCGACGTCTTCGGCGCCGAGAACGTGGGAATGGTCACGGGCGACTCCTCCGTGAACCCGGATGCGCCGATCGTCTGCTGCACCGCCGAGATCCTCGCGAACATGGCGCTGCGCCAGGGCGCCGATGCGCGTGGGCCCGCGCGCCCGGAGGCTCCGGGCGATGCGCCAGCAGCGCCTGGAGGGGGCGTGGGGATCGACCAGGTCGTGATGGACGAGTTCCACTTCTACGGCGACCCCGACCGCGGCTGGGCGTGGCAGGTGCCGCTCCTCCTCCTGCCGCGAGCGCAGTTCCTGCTCATGTCGGCGACCCTCGGCGACGTCGCCGCGATCGCCGACGATCTGGAGCGGCGCACGAAGCGGCCGACCGCCGTCGTGACCGGGGCCGAGCGCCCGGTGCCGCTGCACTTCTCCTACGAGCGCCGACCCGTGCACGAGGTGCTCGAGCTGCTCCTGCGCGATGGGGAGGTGCCCGTCTACATCGTCCACTTCTCGCAGGCGGCGGCCGTGGAGCGGGCGCAGTCGCTGTCGAGCATGAAGGTGGCGACCCGCGAGCAGCGCGACCGGATCGCGGAGGCGATCGGCGACTTCCGCTTCTCGACCGGGTTCGGCAAGACGCTGTCCCGGCTCGTGCGGGCGGGCATCGGCATCCATCATGCCGGCATGCTGCCGCGCTACCGACGGCTCGTCGAGACGCTCGCGCAGCGCGGGCTCCTGCGGGTCATCTGCGGCACCGACACGCTGGGCGTCGGCATCAACGTCCCCATCCGCACGGTCGTGATCACCGAGCTCGCGAAGTTCGACGGGACACGGATGCGTCAGCTGACCGCGCGCGAGTTCCACCAGGTCGCGGGGCGGGCGGGACGAGCCGGCTACGACCCGTACGGGAACGTCGTGGTGATGGCGCCGGAGTGGGAGATCGAGAACGCCCTCGCGCTCGCGAAGGCCGCCGACAACCCCGCCAAGCGCAAGAAGATCGTGCGCAAGAAGGCGCCGACCGGCGCGGTCAACTGGGGTGAGGGGTCGTTCGAACGGCTCGTCGCCGCCGTGCCGGAGGCGCTCACCCCTCAGCTGCAGCTGACCGCCGCGATGCTCATCAACGTCATCGCCCGCGGGGGCGACGTGTTCGGGAACGTGCGCTCGCTCGTGTTCGACAACCATCAGACGCGCACGCAGCAGTACGCACTGGCTCGGCGTGCCCTCGCGATCTTCCGCACCCTGCGCGACGCGGAGGTCGTGGAGGTGACCGGCTCTGCCGGATCCCGCCCGCCCGCCGGGACTGGTGCCCTCGCCGCCGTCGACGGACGGACTTTCGGCCGAGAGAAGGTCGAATCCGCCCAGAATCTCCTTCCCTCGGCCGAATCCCCTTCTCCCACGGGGGAGGGCGACGCCGTTCGTCCCATCGGCGGCACGGCCATCCGACTTACCGTCGACCTGCAGCCGAACTTCGCGCTGAACCAGCCGCTGTCGCCGTTCGCGCTCGCCGCGATCGAGCTGCTCGACCCGTCCGACGCGCCGGGCGCCGCGGGGTCGGGCCACTACGCCCTCGACGTCGTGAGCGTCATCGAGGCCACACTCGACGACCCGCGGGCGATCCTCGCCCAGCAGGAGTTCCGCGCCCGGGGCGAGGCCGTGGCGGCGATGAAGGCCGAGGGCCTCGACTACGACCAGCGGATGGAGGCGCTCGAGGAGATCACGTACCCGAAGCCGCTCGACGAGCTGCTGCATCAGGCGTACGAGGTGTTCGCATCGAGCCAGCCGTGGGTGCGCGACTTCGAGCTGCGGCCGAAATCGGTCGTGCGCGACATGTTCGAGCGGGCGATGTCGTTCGCCGAGTTCGTCTCGTCGTACCAGCTGGCGCGCAGCGAGGGGCTCGTGCTGCGGTACCTGTCGGACGCATACCGCGCGATCCGTCAGACCGTCCCGATCGACGCACGCACCTCCGAGCTGGAGGACGTGATCGTGTGGCTCGGCGAGCTCGTGCGCCAGGTGGACTCGAGCCTGGTCGACGAGTGGGAGCAGCTCGTGCACCCGTCGGCGGAGTCGGGTGAGGTTGGGCCCACGCGCCCGGAGGCTCCGGGCATCGCGTCAGCGATGTCTGGAGGGGGCGTGGGGATCCCGCCGGCTCCGCCGTCGGTCGTGGCGAATCACCGGGCGTTCACGGTGCTCGTGCGCAACGAGCTGTTCCGGCGGGTGCAGCTCGCGGCGCGGCAGCGCGACGACGAACTCGTCGAGCTGGATCCGGATGCTGCGTGGCCGGCCGCGCTCGACGAGTACTTCGCGGAGCACGACGCGATCGGCATCGATGGCGCCGCGCGCTCCCCGCGCCTGTGCGCGATCGACGAGGGCCCGACCGAGTGGCGAGTCGAGCAGACGATCGACGACCCGGCCGGCGATCATGACTGGCGCATCCGCGCGACGGTCGACCTCGCCGCGTCGGCGGCGGCCGGGGCCGCTGTCGTGCACGTCACGGAGGTCGTGCGGCTGTAGCCCTCGCAGCGCGGCCTGGGCCGGCCGGGGGAGTGCGATCGGGCCCCCCGACGGCTCGGCGGCCGGCGGCCGCGCACTCCATCCGTCGCAGAAGCAGGCTCGTCCGCGGCGGAGCGCCCCCGTCCTCCGCTTGTCGATCGATCCAGCCTGCTTCTGACACGCGCCCGGCCCTCGCCGGCGCTGAACGCGCCGCGGCCCGCGTGTCTGGGAACCGCCGTCGGCCACCACGGTCGGCGTGCGCGGCCTCAGCCCAGCGACAGACCGCCGTCGGTGGTGATCACCTGTCCCACGACCCACGCGCCGGCGGGCGAGGCGAGCCAGCCGATGAGCCGCGCCGGGTCGGCGGGTGCGCCGTACCGGCCGAACGGCGTCGCCCGCATCCAGGCCTCGAGTTCCTCGAGCGGACGGTCGGTCGTCTCGGGATCGAGGTAGCCGGTGTTGACCGGCCCCGGATCGATCGTGTTGAGCACGATGCCGAGATCGAGCAGATCGGCGGCGACGGTCTTGGTGACGCCTGCGAGGGCGGCCTTGCTCGTGGCGTACGCCACCTCGCCCGGCATGGGGCGGTCCTGCTGGCCCGACGTCATCCAGAACACGTGCCCGGTGGGCGCGGCGAACGGCTCCGCCCGGCCGCGGCGCTCGCCGGGTCGTGCGGACGGTGCGTCGGCTTCGGTCCGCAGCGCGGCGAACGCGCGGGTGAGCAGCAGCGTGGAGCGGGTGTTGGTCTGCCAGAAGGCGTCGAGGCTCTCGGCGGTCTGATCGAGCAGTCCACCGTCGCCGCCGCTGCGCGCATGGTTGCAGATGAGGATATCGAGCCGCCCGGTGAGGTCGCTCGCCGCCGCGACCAGCGAGGGGATGGTCGACGTGTCGCGCAGGTCGGCGCTCATGTCGCCGAGGGATGCGTCGGGCTGCAGCATCCGTCGCAGTTCGCTGCGGACCGCGTCGAGGTCGTCGCCGCCCCAGGGCAGGCGGTCGTCGTGCGGGGCGTAGTGGTGGACGAACACGCTCGCGCCGAGGCGCGCGAACTCGGCGGCGATCGCGAAGCCGATGCCGCGGCGCCGTGAGACGCCGGTGACGAGGGCCGTCTGGCCGTGGAGGGGAAGGTCGTGCGACATGCTCATGCCTTTCGTGGATGCGGCCGCATCCGGTTCAGCGCCCTTATCGGAAGGGCGCGATGATGACGAAGACGAGGTCACAGGCATTGCATGTGCACGAGGATACCCCGCGTGCGTTCTCCACAGAGCGGGGCGATCGGCCTCGGGTGTCGCCGGCCGCGGCTAACGTGGAGGGGGTGAGCATCCCCGCCGGCGACCCGTACGCAGACGTCGTCTGGAGCGACGCCGACGCGCCTCCCGACGAATGGGCTCCGCCGGAGGACGGATGGATGCCGCCGCCGGACGACGCCCGCCAGGTCGTTGAGCGAGCGCAGCGAGTCGAAACGACCGGACCGAATGCGGCCGGCCCTTCGACCCGGGCGGGTTCCGCCCGGCCCCGCTCAGGGGCCGTGGACCGGCGCGTGGAACCCGGCACCGATCCGCTCACGGTCCTGCACGAGGTGTACGGCTACGACGCGTTCCGCGCCGACCAGGCCGCGATCATCGAGCAGGTCATCGCGGGCGGCGACGCCGTCGTGCTCATGCCGACCGGCGGCGGAAAATCGGTCACCTACCAGGTGCCCGCACTCGTCCGCGAGGGCACCGGCCTCGTGGTCAGCCCGCTCATCGCGCTTATGCACGACCAGGTCGAGGCGTTGCGCGCGAACGGCGTCCGTGCCGCGTTCCTCAACTCCACGCAGACTCCGCCGGAGCGCGCAGAGGTCGAGCAGGCGTACCTCGCCGGCGACCTCGACCTGCTGTACGTCGCGCCGGAGCGCCTCAACCTCGCGCAGACGACCGCGCTCCTCCAGCGCGGCACGCTCAGCGTCATCGCGATCGACGAGGCGCACTGCGTGTCGCAGTGGGGCCACGACTTCCGCCCCGACTACCTCGCCCTCGGCGACCTGGGCGAACGGTTCCCCGGTGTGCCGCGCATGGCGCTCACCGCCACCGCCACCCGGGCGACGCACCGCGAGCTCACCGACCGGCTCCGCCTGCCCGACGCGAAGCACTTCGTCGCGAGCTTCGACCGGCCCAACATCCAGTACCGGATCGAGCCCAAGGTCGACCCGCGCCGACAGCTCGTG
The DNA here is from genome assembly GCF_058349865.2 of Microbacterium altimontanum. Lineage (NCBI taxonomy): Bacteria > Bacillati > Actinomycetota > Actinomycetes > Micrococcales > Microbacteriaceae > Microbacterium > Microbacterium altimontanum. The sequence goes on from NZ_JBYRJB020000005.1 coordinate 201,074, forward strand.
CAGTTCATCCGTTCGATGCCCGACGGCAGCGCCGGCATCGTCTACGCCCTGAGCCGCAAGAGCGTCGAGCAGACGGCGGAGCACCTCCGCGGTCAGGGCATCGACGCGCTGCCGTACCACGCCGGGCTCGACGCATCCGTCCGCGCGCGGCACCAGTCGCGTTTCCTGCGCGACGACGGCGTCGTCATGGTCGCGACGATCGCGTTCGGGATGGGGATCGACAAGCCCGACGTGCGCTTCGTCGCCCACATCGACCTGCCCAAGTCGGTCGAGGGCTACTACCAGGAGACCGGCCGCGCCGGCCGCGACGGCGAGCCCTCGGTCGCCTGGATGGCGTACGGCCTCGGCGACGTCGTGCAGCAGCGCCGGCTCATCGACGCGTCGGAGGGCGACCGCGCCTTCAAGATGCGGCTGGGCCAGCACCTCGACGCGATGCTCGCGCTGTGTGAGACGGTGGGATGCCGCCGCCAGAACCTCCTCGGCTACTTCGGCCAGGACTCGCAGCCGTGCGGAAACTGCGACACGTGCCTGCAGGCGCCCGAGACGTGGGATGGCCTCGTCCCGGCGCAGAAGCTGCTGTCGACGATCGTGCGGCTGCAGCGCGAACGCGGCCAGGCATACGGTGCGGGTCATCTCGTCGACATCCTGCGCGGAGCGAACACCGAGCGAGTCGTCCGCTTCGGACACGACCGCCTGGCGACGTACGGCATCGGCGCCGACCTGAGCGACCAGGACTGGCGCAGCGTGGTGCGCCAGCTCCTCGCCCGCGGCCTGCTCGTGGCGAAGGGCGAATACGGCACGCTCGCGCTGAGCGAGGCGTCGGGCGGAGTGCTGCGCGGTGAGACGGATGTGCCGCTGCGCCGCGATGCCCTCGGCCGCGGCGGCTCCCGGTCTAGTTCGCGCGAGCGGAAGGCCTCGGCATCCGACTCCCTCGATCCGGCCGACCGCGAGCTGTTCGAGGCGCTGCGCGCGTGGCGGGCGGAGCAGGCCCGGGAGCAGGGCGTGCCGGCGTACATCGTCTTCGGCGACGCGACGCTGCGCGCGCTCGCCGAGCACCGGCCCGCCTCGGTGGCCGATCTGGACGGGATCTCCGGAATCGGCGCCAAGAAGCGCGAGGCCTACGGCGACGCCGTGCTCGCCGTGATCGCGGCGGCGTAGCTCTCGAGGCGTGGCGCAGCCCTCCGACGCACGGCTGACCGTGACGCACGGCTGAGCGTGACGCACGGCTGAGACCTCGACGACGGCACCGTGCGAGCTCCCTTCGGGCTCAGCGCCGGTCTCGGGCGCCTCGGCCGGCGTCGAGCCGCCCGACCGCATGGGTGTGCGAATGCGACAACGAGGCCGGGGCGCGCGGCCCGGCCCGATTGTCGAGCGGATCCAAGCGGTTTCGCGCAGCGTTGGAGGAGTCCTACCGTTGTGGTCATTCCCCGCGAAAGGTGAACCATGGCAGACGTCGTTCGCACGAAGAAGCCCTCCGCCCACCGGCGCACCCCGGCCGGCGGTGCTCCCACCGCCGCGCACACCCCCGACGAAGCGCGGCGGCTCGACGCATCCGAGCCCCGCATCGACGTGGCGGCGGTCACCGATCTGCTGCTGGGCACGTGGGCCGACGCCCGCCGGCAGTCGCGCGAGATGATCAAGGACCCGGCGTTCTGGCGCATCGACGGGCAGCCCATGCCCGAGCACCGCGAACGCGTGCTCGGCCAGCTGCAGCTGTTCGTCGACGCGGGAGCCTCCGGCCGCGCCTACCCCGCCGAGTACGGCGGCCGCGGCGACAACGGCGGAAACCTCGCCTCGTTCGAAGAGCTCGTGCTGGCAGACCCCAGCATGCAGATCAAGGCCGGCGTGCAGTGGGGCCTGTTCGGCTCCGCGATCCAGCAGCTCGGCACCGAGAAGCACCACGCGAAGTGGCTCGACGACGTGCGGACCCTCACCCTCCCCGGTGCGTTCGCGATGACCGAGATCGGCCACGGCTCCGACGTCGCCGCCATCGGCACGACCGCCACGTACGATCCCGACACCGAGGAGTTCGTGATCAACACGCCGTTCCGTGCGGCGACGAAGGAGTACCTCGGCAACGCCGCACTGCACGGTCGGGCCGCGACGGTCTTCGCCCAGCTGATCACCGGCGGGGTCAACTACGGCGTGCACTGCTTCTTCGTGCCGATCCGCGACGAGGACGGCGCCATGCTGCCGGGCGTCACGAGCGAGGACGACGGCGTCAAGGGCGGCCTCAACGGCATCGACAACGGCCGGCTCGCCTTCGACCACGTGCGCGTCCCCCGCGAGAACCTGCTCAACCGTTACGGCGACGTCGCCGCCGACGGCACCTACTCGAGCGACATCCCGAGCCCCGGCCGCCGCTTCTTCACGATGCTCGGCGCGCTCGTGCAGGGCCGCGTCTCGCTCGACGGCGCCGCGACCACCGGTGCCGCGCTCGCGGAGTACATCGCGATCACGTACGCGAACCAGCGCCGTCAGTTCGACTCCGGCGCCGGCACCGACGAGGTCGTGCTGCTCGACTACGGCAAGCACCAGCGCCGCCTGCTGCCGCGCCTCGCGCAGACGTACGCGCAGTTCTTCTCGCACGATCAGCTGCTGCAGAAGTTCGACGGCGTGTTCTCCGGCCGGACCGACACCCCCGCCGAGCGGGAAGACCTCGAGACCCTCGCAGCGGCGCTCAAGCCCCTGTCGACGTGGAACGCCCTCGACACGATCCAGGAGTGCCGGGAGGCGTGCGGCGGCGCCGGCTTCATGGCCGAGAACCGCTTCGTCGGCCTCCACCAGGACCTCGACGTGTACGCCACCTTCGAGGGCGACAACAACGTCCTGCTGCAGCTGGTCGGCAAGCGCCTGCTGAGCGACTTCGCGACCCAGTTCAAGGACAAGGATGCGGCGGCCCTCGCCCGCTACGCCGTCGGGCACACCGCTGGACGCATCTTCCACGGCGCGGGACTCCGCCAGCTCGGCCAGTCGGTGGCCGACTTCGGCTCCACCGCACGGTCGGTGGAGCTGGGGCTGCGCGCGGAGCAGCAGCACGAGCTGCTGGCGGGACGCGTCGAGCAGATGGTGACGGATGTCGCGACCGCCCTGCGGCCGGCGTCGAAGCTCGATCCGGCCGAGGCGGCCGCGCTGTTCAACGAGCACCAGTCGGAGCTGATCGAGACCGCACGCGCGCACGGCGAGCTTCTGCAGTGGGAGGCCTTCGCCGAGGCCGTCGAGGGGATCACCGACGACGGCACGCGCCAGGTGCTGACCTGGGTGCGCGACCTGTTCGGGCTCTGGCTCGTGGAGAAGCACCTCGCGTGGTACCTCATCCACGGCCGGCTGTCCGCGCAGCGCGCGGCATCCGTCAGCCGCTACATCGACCGGCTCTGCGCCCGCCTGCGCCCGCACGCACAGGATCTCGTCGACGCGTTCGGCTTCGCCCCCGAGCACGTGCGAGCCCCGATCGCGTCGGGCGCCGAGCGGAAGCGGCAGGACGAGGCCCGCGCGTACTACGCCGACCTCGCCGCATCGGGTGCGGCGCCGATCAGCGAGAAGACGCTGCGCAAGCTGCAGAAGAAGTAGCGGGGCGCGACACGCGTCAGTCACGGCTGGTGGCCCAGAGGACCAGCCAGGCGGCTTCCAGCACGGCGTCGGCGAGGTAGAGCCTGCTGATCCGCCCGCGTGGCGCGTAGATCGCGTCGATGCTTCCCAGCGTAAGCGCCGTGCCGATGCCGGTGGCCCGCGCCTGCTCGCGGCCGGCCCGCGTGCGCGCACCGCGCAGTTGAGTGATGCCGTTCGCGACCAGCAGGCCGGCCACCGTCCGCACGAGCCAGACGTCGGTCTTCCTGCCGAAGACCGACTCGAAGCTGCGCATGTGCACGAGGGGCCACGCGCCGCCCCCGATGTTGAAGAGCCCGTGCAGCCGGGCGAGGGTCGATCGCCGCATCATGGTCCCAGTCGACGGACTGCGGCCGCGGATGCCGATCCCGTTGCCGACTGTCACCGGCTGTGGTAATCCGACGGCGGCGCCCGTACCGTCGGTCGCCGGGTGGGCCGCGTGTGCGGTCGACGCGAACGGCGGGTGGGACCACGGATGCGCCAGCTGCGTCGACCGAACGCGCGGCAGGAGGGGATGCGTCGGAGGGCGCCGATAGTCTGACCGGGTGACTGTGAGCGCTGATCTCCTCGTCGGACCCGACGGCCGCGCCCGCTGCCGGTGGGTCGGCGATGACGCCGAGTACCGGCGCTATCACGACGAGGAGTGGGGCACGCCGCTGCACGGCGACGTGCCCCTGTTCGAGAAGCTCGCGCTCGAGGGGTTCCAGTCGGGCCTCAGCTGGATCACGATTCTGCGCAAGCGGCCGCGGTTCCGCGAGGCGTTCGCCGGCTTCGACCCTGCGACGGTCGCAGCGTACCGCGACGACGACATCACGCGACTCATGGCGGATGCCGGGATCATCCGCAATCGCGCGAAGATCGTCGCCACGATCGGCAACGCCCGGCTCGTCGCCGACATGCGGCCCGGCGAGCTCGACGAACTGCTGTGGTCGTTCGCCCCGACGCCGGGCCCGCGCCCCACGCGGTTCGCCGACGTGCCGGCCGTGACGCCGGAGTCGACGGCGATGAGCGTGGAGCTCCGCCGCCGCGGCTTCCGCTTCGTGGGGCCGACGACGCTGTACGCCCTCATGCAGTCGACCGGCATGGTCGACGATCATCTGGTGGACTGCTGGCGCTGCGGATAGCCTGAACGGACGCCACCCGACGGAGGGGACCCGCATGCAGTTCGCGCCTCGCCGTGCTGTCGCGCGCGCGGGCCAACTGGTGGCGCTCGGTGTCGTGACGGCACTGCTCGGCGGGGCGCTCGCCGCATCGGCCGCCGTCGTCGGCCGCATGCTCGACGCGGGGACCGCCGCCCTCGTGGCCGACGCCGACCCGATGCAGCGCAGCATCGTGATCGACGCCCCCGCCACGCAGGACGGGTCGGGGGCGGGCGCAGCCGACGCTGCGATCGACAAGGCCCTCCGCGCCGGATTCGGTGCGGCGCCGGTGGACGTCGCCCGCACGACGGCGTCATCGGCCTCCAGCGACCACGGGCCGCTCGCCCTGCTCGCCGACACCGGCATCGCCCAGCGGGCAGTGCTCCAGGACGGAGCATGGCCCGCGCACGACGGTGACGTCGCCGTCGCGGCGCCCGCCGCCGCACGCGCCGACCTGCGCACCGGCGACACCTTGACGATCGACGGGCACGCGATGCGGGTCTCGGGCGTCTGGGCGCCGAAGGATGCGACGGCCGCCGCGTGGGCGGGCGATCCGTCGATCTCTTCCGGGGTCTCCGAGACCGGGACCGGCCCCTTCCTCGTCACCGCCGGCGCGCTATCGGCCCTCGGTGACGCCGCCCGGGCGCGCTGGGCGGTCAGCGCACACGGTCCGGTCTCGGTCGAGGAGGTGCCGGCCTACCGCGCCGGGATCGCGCACGTGCTCGGCGTCGTCGGCGACGTGAACGACAGCGGCGCCGGCGTGCGAACGACCGGTGGCTGGGACGCGACGCTGGCCCGCGCGGAGGGCTCAGCCGCCGTCGCCCGGGGGATCGTCGCCGTGCCGACCGCACTCGCCATCGCCGTCGGCGCGCTCGTGCTCGGAGTGCTCGCGCATGCGCTCGGCCGGCGGCGCGCCGACGAGGTGCAGCTGCTGCGTGCACGGGGAGCCGCGACCGGCGCCGTGGTCGCCGAGACCGCCGCCGTGATCGGGGTCGTCACCGTCGCTGCGGCGCTGGTCGGCGCGGCGGCGGGCCTGATCGTCGGAGCCGGACCCGCCACGGCGCTCGGCGTCGCGGCAGGCGCCGCTCTGGCAGCCTTCGTCCTCGTCACGACGGTCACGTCGCTGACCTCGCTGGCGGCCCCCGATGCTCGCGCCGACGTGAGCCGCCGCACCCTCGCCGGTGTCGCGGGCGGACTCGCGCTCGCCGCGATCCTCGCGGGGCTGGCCGCCGCACAGCTGCTGACCACGGGCCTCCTGCGAGGCGGCGAAGCCGATGTCGCGGCCGCAGCCGCCCCCGCACTCGCGATCATCGCCGCCGCGCTTCTCGCGGCGCTGCTCGCGGGCCCCGCCGCGACGCTCGCGGAACGCCTGGTGCGACGCATCCCGAGCCTGCCGCCGGTGCTTGCGCTGCGCCGCATCGCCCGGCAGACCGCCGTGGTCGTCGCCGGCGTGCTGAGCATCGCGCTCGCGGCCGGGGGCATCGCGTTCGCGGGTGCGACAGCCGCGCGCGGCGACGCCGTGGTGCGGGCCGACGTCGCCCAGGTGGTCGGGGCCGACGTGCGCGGCGTGTACGACGTGCCGCAGACGATCGACGCGTCGCGTGGCGGGATGGCTGCGACGCAGCTGCCCGCATCCCTCGCGCCGCAGGCGTTCGCGGTGCTGGGCACCACGCTGACGGTCGGGCGCGACTCGGCCCTGCTCGTGGGCATGCCGGCCGCCGAGCTCGCACGGGCGACCGCGATCGGACAGGGCCGGCTCGACGGCGGCACTCCGCTCGCGCTGCCTGCCGGGCCGCTCGACGTCACGGTGGTCGCCGCGCCCGACGGCGGCGCCGTGCTGCCGACGGTGGCCGCGCGGGTCGCGCTGTGGTTCGTCGACCGCGACGGCGCCGCGCGCGAGCAGGTCGTCGGCGCCGTGACGCTCGATCAGAAGGCGCACACGATGCACGCCGACGTGCGCGACGGCGAATCGCTCGCAGCGGTGGAGGCGCGTCTGACCGACCCCGCCGATCGCGTCGTCGTGCACGCCGAGGTCCCGGGCGCCGGCGGGACGAAGACGGCGGCGACGATCGCGCTCGACGGCGACCGCCGCAGCGGACGCGCCGTGACGGTCTCCGACGTCTCCGAGCCGGTGCCCGTCGTCGTCACGCGCGCCCTCGCGGATCGCCTCGCCCTGCATCCGGGCGACGCGTTCGCACTCGGGATCGGCACCATCGCGACGCCCGTTCCCGCCCGGGTCGCCGCCGTGCGCGACGGTCTCCCCGGCATCGGCGCCGATGCCGGGGCGGCGCTCGACACCGTCGGGCTCGTGGGGCGCGCGCTCCAGATCGGCGGTTCGGTGCCGGCGACCGATCAGCTGTGGATCCGCACGGCCGACATCCCCGCCGCATCCCTCGCCCTGCGGGGCATCGCCGATCGGCCCGTGGAGGTCGTCACCGCAGCGTCGATCGGCAACGCCGCGATGATCGAGCCGGTGCTGCGGCTGTCGGTGTGGGGCACCGTTCTCGGCGCGCTGCTCGCGGCCGGCGCATTCATCGCCGTCGCGATCGGCGTGGTGGCCGCCCGGCGCGCCGAGACCGTCCCGCTGCGCGCGTTCGGATTCACCCGCCGCAGCATGCGCGCCACCGCCGCCGGGGAGCTGGGCGCCGCCGGCGCCTTCGCCCTCGTGTGCGGCATCGTCGCGGGGCTGCTCGTGTCGGCGTGGCTCGCGCCGCCCCTGCTCGCCTCCGTCGTCGTCGGCGCCCTGTCGTCGGGAGCGGCGCCGTGACTCGGTCGGTCCGTCCCGCGGCAGGAGGGGTGTCGCGGGCCCGGCTCGTACTGCGCGCGGCGTCCACCGCCCCGTTCGTGTCGGCCGTCGTCCTCGTGCTCGTCGCCCTCATCGCGTTCGCCGGGGCGGCGCTTCCGGCCCTGCTCGACGGCGCGCGCACCGCCACGGTGCGAGCCGCCCTCGGCTCCTCGCCGCAGCAGCTCCTCGACCCCACCGGGACGGTGCGGGGCCCCGTCATCGTCGGTGACGTCCCCAGCGACGCCGCCCACGGCGACACGGGCCTCGGTGAGGAAGCCGCCACCTGGGGCGCCGCCGCGTCGACGCTCGAGCGCATCCGCCGCGAGCAGCCGCAGCCCCTGCGTGGGGTGCTGGCGCAGCCGCAGGCGTTGGTGGCCCTCGACGGGCAGCCGGCGGTGCCTGCCGATCGGAGTGCGCGGCCGATGAACCGCGTGCAGGTGATGCTCGATCCCCGCGTCACCGGCCGCGTCCACGTCGTCGAGGGCGCCCTCCCCGAGGCAGCGTCCGACGCCGCGCCGACCGACGACGTGCAGGTCATGATCTCGCAGGAGGCGTCGGCCGCACTGGACTGGCCGGTGGGGGAGCGCCGTACGATCGCGCTGCCGTCGCTTCCGATCACCGTCGTCGTCTCCGGCGTCTATGTTCCGGACGACGCCGCCGATCCGGCCTGGACCCACGAGCCGACCGGACTGCACGTCGGCGAGGAGCGCACCGGCGGGGGCGACACCATCCTGCTCGCCGCCGTGTACGCCGCGCCGACGCTGCTGAAGACGATCGCACCGTGGGGCGGGGATGCGTCGACCACCGCCTGGCTGCCGCTGCGCGTCGACCGGATCAGCGGGACGCAGGCGTCCACCCTCGCGGCGCAGCTGCGGCGCCTCGCCGCGCAGGCGCAGCCGTTCCCGGTGCAGGTGGAGACGCCGTACGCGCCGATGCTCACCCCCGGCTCCACGGCGCCGACGGGTCTCGACGCGGGGGCGGCGCGCGGCGACGCGATGGTCGCCGTCGTGACCCTCGCCGCCATCGGGCCGCTCACGGTGGCGCTCGCTGCGATCGCGATGACCGGCCGCCTGCTCGCCTCACGTCGTGTCGCGTCGGTGCGCACACTGCGCGCGCGGGGCGCATCCGTCCCCCTGCTCGCCGGATTCCTGGCTGCCGAGGGGCTTGTGCTCGGCGCCCTCGGCGCCGTCCTCGGCGCGCTCCTCGCTCGGGCGATGTTCGGCTGGGCCGGCCCCGTCGCGCTCCTCGTGCCGGTGCTCGCCGCGCTCGCGCCGGCAGTGTCGGTGCCGATCGCCGCGCTCGGCTCGGCTCGTCACTCCGCGCGCCGCGACATCGGCGTGGCCGACCGCGCGACCCGGCGGCGCCGGCTGCTCCTCGAGGGAGCGGTCGTCGGCGTCGCGGCGGCGGTGATCGTGCTCGCCGTCGTGCAGCCGGTCCGCGTGGGACACGGCGGCACGGCGCCCGTGCTGCTGGCCGTGCCCGTCGCACTGTTCGCGATCGGATGCGTCGTCGTGCTGCGGCTCGTGCCGCCGGTGCTCGTCGCGCTCGAGGCGCTCCTGACCGGCGGTCGCGGAGTGATGGCGCGGCTCGGGCCGGCGCAGGCGCGTCGCGGACGCGCGCTGCCGCTCATCCCCGTGCTCGCCGCGCTCGTGTGCGCCGCGACGGCGATGTTCGCCGGCGTCGCCACCGCGACCCTGACGAGCGGCATCGACCAGACGGCGCGTGCGCAGACCGGAGCCGACCTGCGGCTGACGGCCCCGCTCATCGATGCGGCCGCACAGCGGCGGATCGCCGACCTGCCCGGCGTGCACACGGTCGCCGGCGTCTACTCCGACGTCACGGTGCCTGCTCAGGCCGACCGCGGATGGATCAGCGTCACGGTGTACGCCGTCGATCCCGCCGAGCTCGCGGCCGTGCAGAAGGGCATCGCCGACGCCGTGCCGCTGCCCGCCGATCTCTCCGACACCACCGGCGACGCCGTGCCGGCGGTCGTGTCCGACGCGGTGGCCGCCGAGATCCCGTCGGGCGTGCTCACCATCCGCGACGTCGACGTCGACGCGAAGGCCACGGCGGAGTCGGTGCCGTTCGGTCCGTCGGCGCGGTGGATCATCGTCGACCGCGCGAACGCGCAGCGGCTCACTGCGGTGCCCGAGGCCACGCACACCCTGCTCGTGGCGCTGGACGCGGATGCGGATCCCACGGTGGTCGCCCGTGCGGCGACGGCGATGCTCGGGTCGGGCGCCGCATCCTTCGTGCCCGCGCAGGTGGCGGCCGGGATCAGCGCGGACCCGGCGCTGCAGGCGATCCGCTGGTCGCTCGTCGCCGCGCTCGCGGCAGTGATCGTGCTGCTCGTGGTCGCCGCATCCATGACCCTGCTCCGCGGCGGCCCCGAGCGGGGCCGCATCCTGGGGCTTCTCGCCGCGATGGGATACCCGCGCGGGCGCGAGCTCCCCCTCGTGATGTGGGAGGTGGGGCCGGCGCTCCTGCTCGCCCTGCCGGTCGGCCTGGCCGCCGGCTACGCGCTGCCGGCGCTGCTGCTGCCGACGATCGATCTCACCCGGTTCGTCGGCGGCCGTGTGCAGCCGCCGATCGTGTTCGCCGGATGGATGCCGTGGGTCGTGGCGGGAGGGTTCGTCGTGATCACCGCACTCGCGGTGGGCGTCGCAGCGGCGGTGGCGGCACGGGTGACGGCGGTGTCGGCGCTGCGACGCATCGACGAGGAGGTCGAGACGTGATCGGAAGGAGACGGTGCCATGATCGAGGCGCCTGACATCGAGTGCGAAGCGCTCGTGCGCATCTACACCGCCCAGGGCGTCGAGGTGCAGGCGCTGCAGGGGCTCGACCTGACGGTGCGGCGCGGCGAGATGGTCGCGCTCATCGGGGCGTCCGGCTCGGGGAAGTCGACGCTGCTGAACATCCTCTCGGGCATCGACACTCCGAGCGCCGGCCGGGCCCGCGTCGCGGGGCACGACCTCGTCGCGATGCGCGGACGCGAGCGGCGCGACTACCGGCGCGGCTGCGTGGCGTTCGTGTGGCAGCAGTCGGGCCGCAACCTCCTGCCGTGTCTGACCGCCCGGGAGAACATCGCGATGGTTCACGCGGTCGCCGGCGTCGTCGAGCGGGCGCGCCGCGCCGACCGGGCGCAGGAGCTGCTCGAGACGCTGGGGGTCGCCGACGTGGCCGAGCAGCGACCCGCACAGCTGTCGGGCGGGCAGAAGCAGCGGGTGGCGATCGCCGTGGCGCTGGCGAACGAGCCGTCGGTGCTGCTGGCCGACGAGCCGACCGGCGAGCTCGACGAGGCCACGAGCGCCGAGGTGCTGGCGGCCATGGAGACCGTGAACAGGCAGCACGGCGTCACGACGCTCATCGTGACGCATGACGCGACGGTCGCGGAGCATGTCGACCGCACGGTGCGCATCCGCGACGGGCGCACCGCGACCGAGACGCTGCGCACGACGCACACCGACGAGCAGGGACGGAAGGTCCGTCTCGCCGCGGAATACGCCGTCCTCGACCGGGCCGGACGGATGCAGCTTCCCGCCGAGTACGTCGAGGCGCTCGAGCTGCGCAACCGGGTGCGGCTGTCGCTCGAGCCCGATCGCATCGAGGTGCGCGCGGGGCACGGCAAGCCGGTCCATCCCGTGGCGACACAGCCGGACCATGGCGCAGGCGCCGGCGGGGACGGTACCGGGGACGCGGGCGAGGGCGCCGGCGGCGCCGATACCGGGGACGCGGGCGAGGAGGACCGATGAGCAGGCTGCAGGCGACGGGGCTGAGCCGCGTGTACCGCACGGCGGCAGGGGAGGTCGCTGCCGTGCGCGGAGTGGACCTCGAGGTCTCCGGCGGCGAGCTGGTGGCGATCCGCGGGCGCTCGGGTGCGGGCAAGACGACGCTGCTCACGATGCTCGGCGGGCTGGATGCGCCGACCGCGGGACGGGTCGAGATCGACGGCCGCGACCTCTACGGCAAGGGCGGCTCGGCGATGCTCGGCACGAAGGTGGCGACGGTGTTCCAGGGCTTCGGTCTCGTGCCCATCCTCTCCGCGGCCGAGAACGTGGAGGTGCCGCTGCGCATCCGCCGCACGCCGACGGCGGAGCGCACGGCGCGGGTCGCCGAGGCGCTCGCCGCCGTGGGCCTCGCCGACCATGCGGCGCAGCGGCCCGGTGAGCTCTCGGGAGGGCAGCAGCAGCGCGTCGCGATCGCGCGCGCGATCGTCGCCGCGCCGTCCGTGCTGCTCGCCGACGAGCCGACGGGTCAGCTCGACTCCGAGACCGGCGCGCAGATCATGGACCTCATCGCCCGGCTCATCCACGAGAAGGGCACGGCGGCGATCGTCGCGACGCACGACGCCGCGATGCTCGCGCGCGCCGATCGCGTGCTCGAGCTGCACGACGGGCGGCTCGCCCCGGCGGCGGTGCCGGCGTAGCGGCGCGGCGTCGCGGGCCGGCTCTAGGATCGGGCCGTGAGCATCGACAGCGATGACGATCTCGCGGCGTTCCGCATGCGCGACGCCGCCGTGCGCGATGCGATGCTGCCCGAGCGGGATTGGAGTGTGCTGCCGGCCGGCGCCGAGCGCGACGTGATCGCCGCGCCCAGCGGAGCGCTCGCCCGCGTGACGATGGGCCCGGCCGACGGGCAGCGGGTCGTCCTCGTGCCGGGGATGACGGGCTCGAAGGAGGACTTCGTCCTCATGATGCCGCTGCTGGCCGACGCCGGGTACCGCGTGGAGTCGTTCGACATGGCGGGGCAGTACGAGTCCCACGCCGCCGGCCCCGAGAACCTCGTGCCGCCCGGTGGCCGCTACACGCTCGAGCTGTTCTGCGACGACCTCGTGGCAGCGCTGGAGAGCGGCCCGACCCCGGCCCATCTCCTCGGCTACTCGTTCGCCGGCACCGTGGCGGAGGCGGTGACCGTCGCGCATCCCGAGCTCGTGGCGTCCCTCACGCTGCTGTCCGCCCCGCCCGTCGCCGGGCAGGCGCTGCGCGCATTCAAGCTGCTCGGCCCGTACAGCGGCGCGATCAGCGCCGATGCGCTCGGACGGCTGTTCGTCTGGGCGCTCCGGCACAACGTGCATCGCGCGCGGCGCGACCGGGCGACGTTCGTGACGGCGCGGTTCGCGCTCACCCGCCGCTCGAGCGTGGGCGACATGCTCGCGCTCATGAAGCAGACCCCGGACCTCGCCGCGGCCGTGCGGACGACCGGCATCCCGGTCCTCGTCGTGATCGGCACCGGCGACGTCTGGCCGCTCGACGCGCACCGGACGTTCGCCCGCGAGCTCGGCGCCCGGCTCGTCGTGCTGCCGACCGGGCACAGCCCGTGCGAGACGGCGCCGCATCAGGTCACCCAGGCGATGCGGGACCTCTTCGAAACCTGACATCGGCGCGGTCGAGGCGTGCGCGAGCGCGGTCGCGGATGCGGCGCGACCAGCCGATCTCGGCGAGGTTCACGCCGACGACGTGGAACCCCCACGCCGCGCGGCGGCGGAACCCGGCGAACGTGTCGAACGGTCGCGCCGACACCGCCACCCGCAGGCCGCCGTCGAAGCGGACGATCATGTCGGGGGTCAGGACGAAACTGATGTCGAGGTCGTCGTGCACGCGCGGGTCGTCGAGGTGGACGAGGGGGCGGATGCGTCGCCATGCGGCCGCTCGGATCGCGAAATTCGATCCGAACAGCGGAGCGTGGCCCATGAGGATGCCCATGAACCAGAGGTAGCCGCCGATGTAGAGGAACCGGCCGACGAATCGCCAGAAGAGGCCGCGGCCGTAGAAGCGGCCACCGCCCGTGAGCGCCGTGATCGCGGGGTCGCCGTCGAAGCGGTCGACGAGGCGCTGCGTCCAGTCGGGCGCCGGGCGCGAGTCGGCGTCGAGCCGGCCGATGATGTCGCCGCGGGCAGCGTCGAAACCCGCCGCGGTGGCCCGCAGCACGCCGCGGCGAGGCTCCACGACCACCCGGGCGCCCGCCGCCGTGGCGACGGCAGCCGTGTCATCGGTCGAGCCGTTGTCGACCACGATCACCTCGTCGGGCGGGCGGGTCTGAGCGGCGATCGCGGCGAGGCAGTGGCGGAGCATGTCGGCGTCGTTGTACGAGGGGACGACGACGCTGACGGTGCTCATCGTGCACAGCCTACGGCCGCCGCCGGACACCGCGCGGCGTGGATGCGGTGGGGAAAGGTCCCCATCGCGCCATTCAGGAACCTCCCCTATCCTGCTGAGGTCGGCCGGCGGTCGACGCATCCGTCCTCTCGCGCGAAACCCTCGAGGAGCCGACAACACCATGAGGATCGCTGGGTCGCTCCACGCGCGTCCCAAGACCCTTGCCGCAGTCGGCGTCCTGACGGCAGCCGCCGTCGCCATCACGACCCTCGCATTCGCCTACCAGGGCAAGCCCACCACGCAGGTCGACCTCAACGACGGCAGCGTGTGGGTGACGAAGCAGTCAGCGTCGATGGTGGGCCACTTCAACCACCAGTCCCGCGTCCTCGACGGCGGACTGCGCACCGCATCGGCCGAGTACGACATCCTCCAGTCGGGCGACACCGTGCTCATGCGCGACGACGCCGCCCACGCCGTCTCGACGGTCGATGCCGCGACCGTCGCGGTCACCGGCACGACCGACATCCCGGCGGCCGCCGCGGTGGCCCTCGGCGGATCGACCGTCGCGATCCTCGACACCGTCAAGGGGTCGCTGTGGGTGCTCCCGGCGGCGGCGGTCTCCTCGTACAACGCCGCGAGCACCACTCCCCAGGCGAAGCTCGGGCCGGGAGCGGCCGTCGCCGTCGGCGGGGACGGCACCGTGCACGCCGTCTCGCCGTCGACGCGGTCGCTCATCACGATCGACACGGACGAACAGGGCACGCCGCTCCCCGCACAGCGGCAGACGCTCGACGGCATCGCGGAGGACGCACGGCTGTCGATCACCGCCGTGGGCGAGGTCGCCGTCGTCCTGGACGCCACGGCCGGCACCGTCCGCACGGCGTCCGGACTGTACGCCGAGATCGACGGCACGGACGCGGTCCTGCAGCAGCCGTCGGCCGCGGACGCGGCGGTGACGATCGCCACCTCGTCGGCGCTCGTCCGGGTGCCGTTGGACGGCTCGGCGCCGACCTCCCGGGCGGTGGCAGACGGCGCTCCCGCCGCCCCGGTCCGGCTGAACGGCTGCACGTACGCCGCCTGGTCGGGCTCGGGAGCGTTCCTGCGCGACTGCGCGGGAGAGGCCGACGACCTCTCTCGGCAGATCCCGAGCCTGCCGAGCGACGCGCGCCTGGTGTTCCGGCAGAACCGTGACGTCGTCGTGCTGAACGACATGTTCGGCGGCAGCGCATGGATGGCGAGCGACAGCCTCCAGCAGACCGACAACTGGGACGACCTGACGCCGCCGAAGGGCGAGGCTCAGGATCGCGACCAGCAGGTCACCGAGGAGACGATCCAGTCGACGCTGCCGAAACGGACGGCGCAGAACACCAAGCCCATCGCCAACCCCGACGAGTACGGGGTGCGACCGGGCCGCACGACGGTGCTGCCGGTGCTGGAGAACGACACCGATGCCGACGGCGATGTGCTCACCGTCGCGGTTCCCGGCGGCGATCCGCGCCTCGGCGCCCTGCAGCCGATCAACAGCGGGTCGGGGCTGCAGATCGCGGTCGACGACGATGCGTCGGGCACGGATGCGTTCTCCTATCAGGCCGATGACGGCAGGAAGGGCACGGCGACCGCCCGGGTGACGGTCACGGTGCACCCGTGGAGCCGGAACGAGGCACCGAAGCAGACCCGCGTGACGGCGCTGACGATGGAGACCGGCGGTGTCCTGACGTACAACGTGCTTCCCGACTGGCGCGATCCCGACGGCGACAGCCTGTATCTCAGCGGCGCCGACGCGGCGCCCGGCGATGAGGTCCAGGTGAACCCGGACGGACGCCTCACGTACCGGGCGCTGTCGGAGACGCTCGGCAGCAGAGAGATCACGATCCGCGTCTCCGACGGCACCAAGACATCCGACGGCACCATCCGCCTCGACGTGCGCCCCCGCGGCGCCACGAAGCCGGTCGCCACGGCGGATCATGTCGTGGCGCGAGCCGGGCACCCGGTCACCGTCTCGCCCCTGGGCAACGACTTCGCCGCCGGCGACCAGGAGCTGCGCCTGACCCGCGTCGAGGCGACGGGCGACGCCACTGTGACGCCCGACTTCGCGAACAAGAGCTTCACGTTCCGCTCCGAGGCCGCGGGGACGTTCTACGTGCAGTACCTGATCGCGGCCGGGACCGCCACGGCGGACGGCATCGTGCGCGTCGACGTGGAGCCCGATCGCGACGACGACCGCCCGCCCGTCGCCGTGCAGGACATCGCACTGCTCCCGACGGGCGGCGCCGCCACGGTGAACGTGCTGGCGAACGACTCCGACCCTTCCGGCGGCATCCTCGTCGTGCAGTCGGTCTCGGTCCCCGAGGAGGCGGGAGTCTCGGTCGCCGTGCTCGGGCACGAGTCGCTGCGGGTCGTCGACCGTGACGCCGTCGACGAGCAGATCACGATCTCCTACACCATCTCGAACGGCACGCACAGCGCGACCGGGCAGGTCGTGGTGATCCCCGTGCCGGCCCCGTCCACCCTGCGCCCCCCGACGGCCGAAGACGACACCGCGGTGGTGCGGGCCGGTGACGTCGTCACCATCCCTGTGCTCGACAACGACAGCGCCCCCGCCTCAGGCGTGCTGCACGTGGCGCCCGATCTGGTGCCGCCGCTCGTCGACCCGAAGGACGGAGTGGCCTTCGTCTCCCAGGACGCCGTCCGGTTCAAGGCGTCGGCGACACCGGGCACCGCCTACCTCACGTACGAGGCCGTCGACGCGACGGGCCAGAAGGATGCCGGATACGTCACCGTCCAGGTGCTGCCGGTCGACGCCGCGACGAACCAGGCGCCCCGGCCGCGGGAGCTGACCGCCCGCGTGCTGTCGGGCGCGAAGGTGCGGATCCATGTGCCGCTGGACGGCATCGACCCCGACGGCGACTCCGTCGAGCTTCTCGGCCTCGATTCGGCCCCGGGGAAGGGCCGGGTCGTCGCCCTGGCCGGCGCCGACATCGACTACCAGGCCGATGCGGGGCTCGCCGGGGTCGACTCGTTCACGTATCGGGTGCGCGACCGGCTCGGTCGAGAGGCGACGGCGACGGCGCGCGTGGGGATCGCCCCCGCCGGCGCGGCGAACCAGGCGCCGTACGCCATGAAGGATGCGGTGGCGATGCGACCAGGGCGCACCGTCGCGGCGCCCGTGCTGACGAACGACTCCGACCCCGACGGCGACGCGATCGGCCTGGTCGCTGGCCGCCTGACCCTGCCGGACGTGCCCGGTCTGACGGCGAAGGTCGTCGGTGACCGGGTGGAGGTCACGGCGCCTGACGGGCCTGTCGAGACATCCCTCCAGTACGCGATTCAGGATGCCCGCGGAGCACAGGCCGTCGGCGTCCTGCAGGTCTCGGTGAAGGCCGAGGTCCCGCTGCTGCGGCCGATCGCCCGCGACGACCGCGTGCAGCCCGCCGACGTCGAAGACGGGCGCGCGGTCGTGGACGTCCGCAAGAACGACGAGGACCCCGACGGCACCGTGTCGGCGCTGAAGCTGGCGGTCGACGACGACGGCGCGTCCGTCGAGGGTGGGAAGGTCGTCGTCCGGGTGGCCGAGAAGGCGCACCTGATCCCGTACACGGTCACCGATGAGGACGCACAGGACGCCACCGCGTTCATCTGGGTCCCCTCGCTCAGGGACCTCCCGCCGACGCTGATCACCGCGAAGGGCGTCACCGTCCGGAGCGGGGAGACGATCGCGCTGCCGCTCGACGAGCACGTGCGGGTCGCGCGCGGTTCGGGTGCCGTCATCACCGAGGCGGGGAAGGCCTCGGCGCTGCATGGCAACGGCGACGCGCTCGTGAAAGACCAGCGCACCCTCGTGTACACATCGGCGAACGGCTACTTCGGCCCCGACGCGATCACGTTCGAGGTGACCGATGGAACCGGACCGGATGACGCCGCCGGGAACAAGGCGACCCTTGTGCTGCCGGTCACCGTGCTCCCGCCCGACAACCAGCAGCCGACGTTCACGAACGGGCGCGTCGCCGTCGCACCCGGCGAGCCGGCGTCGTCGCTCGACCTGCGCGCGCTGACCGCCGACCCTGACGCCGCCGACATCGACCGGGTGACGTACCGCGTGGTCGGCGATCTCCGCCGGGGCGTCTCGGCCCGCGTCGACGGCCAGCGGCTCGAGGTCACGGCCGACGCATCCACCCCCAAGGGCACGGCCGCCACGGTGAGCATCGAACTCACCGACGGGACCACCGCACCGGTCACCGGCAGCGTCGCGGTGACCGTCACGGCATCCACCCGTCCGCTCGCCACCGCGAACGACGACATCGTCGCCGCCGCGCACCAGGGTGAGACGGTGCGGGTCGACGTCCTCGACAACGACGTCAACCCGTTCGCCGCCGACGGCGCGCCGCTCACGCTCATCGGCGCGGTGACCGAGACCGGCCGCGGCGTCGCCGAGGTGGCGGGCGACCACGTGCAGGTGACCCCCGACAGTGCGTTCGTCGGCCGCATGGTCGTCCGCTATCGGGTCCAGGATGCGACGGCCGACGTGGACCGGGAGGTCGACGGCCGGATCATCCTCACCGTCCAGGGCGTCCCCGCGGCTCCCGGCACGCCGACCGTCTCGAGCGTGCAGGACCGCACCGTCGTGCTGTCGTGGACGCCGCCCGCGGACAACGGGGCGCCGATCACCGGGTACACCGTGAGCGCCGTCGGCGGCGGGTACTCGAAGCAGTGCACAGCGACCACCTGCACCCTCGACGGCCTCACGAACAACGTCGAGTACAGTTTCACGGTCGTGGCGACCAACGCGGTGGGCGATTCCCCCACGTCGCCGCCGTCGGAAGCGACGCGCCCCGACGCCCGCCCCGACACGCCGCAGCCGCCGACTCTCGACTACGGAGACCGCAGCCTGCGCGTGGACTGGACCACGCCGCCGACGCCGGGATCGCCGGTCGAGTCGTTCACCCTCGAGATCTCGCCCGCCCCGCCGTCGGGTGTGGCGCAGAAGACGAAGGTGACCGGCAATTCGCTGACCTGGGACGGGCTGGAGAACGGCGTGGCGTACCAGGTGCGGGTGCAGGCGGTGAACCGGGCGCCGGAGCCGTCGAGCTGGAGCGCATGGTCGGCGACCGAGATCCCGGCGGCGCCTCCCAGCGCCCCCGGCCGGCCCACGACGGCGATGCTCGAACCCGTCGGCTCGCAGGCGCAGATGAAGGTCTCGTGGACCGCGCCGGCCGACAACGGCGACGCCGTGTCGGGGTACGAGCTGGCGGTCATGCGCGGCGCCTCGACCGTCAAGACGCTGGAGCCCGCCGCCGGCGCCACTTCGCAGGCGGTGACGGTGGACACGTCGACGAGTGACTACACGTACCGGATCCGCGCCCGGAACAAGGCCGGCTGGGGCGCGTGGAGCGCCGTGTCGGCTGCGCGGCGCGGAGTCGTGGCGCCCGGCGCACCCGGCACCCCCACCGTCAAGGAGGGCGACCGCTCCCTCAGCGTGTCGTTCGCGCCGGCGGCGGGCAACGGGGCGACCTCCGGCGAGATCCGCTACCAGTACCAGCTGAACAGCGACGGCTGGGCGGGAGGCTGGACCGGGACGAGCGGGACGATCTCGGGCCTGACCAACGGCACCGCGTACACGGTGCGCGTGCGCGCCGTCTCCACGGTCGACGGGACCGCCTACGCCGGCGCCCCATCGTCCGCCTCCAGCCCGAAGACGCCGTACGGCATGCCGGGCACCGCCGGCGCGGGAGCGTCGGCCAGCGGAACCGGAATCACGTATTCGTGGAGCCCGCCGGCGGCGAACGGCCGCCCCGTCACGGGAGTGAAGGTCAAGATCGACGGCGGCGGCTGGGTCTTGAGGGCCCCCTCCGGCAGCCTGTCGGGCTCGTACGGGTACAGCGAGACCCACACGATCCACGTGAAGGCCGTCGACTCCCTGGGGCAGGAGGGGCCGGAGGCTCAGGCATCCGCGACCACCGGCGCCAAGCCGGCACCGCGCGTCTGGGCCACCAAGGGGTCGCGGCACGACGTCGCCGGCTGCACCGCGAGCAACTGCTATTCCGGTGTGCTCCACTGGCAGAACTGGGACGGCCCGGCCGCCCCGACGGTTTGGTGCAACGGCGATGGGCTGCAGGGGAGGAAGTGGAGCCCGCGCACCGTGGACATGTCGAACCCGTCGGGCACGTGGGAGTCGTCGTGCGCCTACGGCGGCGGGGCCGGGGGGCATCAGAACTTCTGGTTCGAGATCGACGGATACGGGAGCTCCGAGCCTGTCGCCTGGTGATGGGGAAAGGTCCCCATCGCCTCTCTCAGAAACCTCGCATATTCTTCATCAGGTCGGCCGACGGCCGCCGACGTCCGTTCGCCCTGCTCGAGACCCCGAGGGAGCCGAAGCACGATGAGGATCTCAGCGTGGCTGCGTGCCCGTCCGAGGACCCTCGCCGCCGCGGGCGCCGTCACCGCCGGGGCCGTCGCCATCACGACCCTCGCGTTCGTCTACCAGGGCAAGCCGACCACTGAGCTCGACCTCAACGACGGCAGCGTCTGGGTGACGAAGGCGTCGGCCCTCATGGTCGGCCACTTCAACAACGAATCCCGGGTGCTCGACGGAGGCCTGCGCACGGGCAGCGACGAGTACGACATCCTGCAGGCCGGCGACACCGTGCTGATGCACGACGAGTCGGGCGATTCCATCTCCACGATCGACCCCGCCACCGTCGCCCTCTCCGGAACCACGAACGTCCCCGCGAACGCGCAGGTCGTGCTCGGCGCGAACACCGTCGCGATCCTCGACCAGGCGAAGGGCTCCCTCTGGGTCCTGTCGGCGGCTGCGACCGGCGGCTTCAAGGCCGCCAGCACCAAGCCGACCGCGCGGCTCGGCGCGGGCGCGGCGGCCACCGTCGGCACCGACGGCACCGCGTACGCCGTCTCCCCGCGCACCGGCACGCTCACGACCGTGCACGTCGACCCGCAGGGTGCTCCGACCGGGACCGACACCGCGAAGCTCGACGGCCTCGGCAAGGGCGACAGGGTGTCGATCACCGCCGTCGGCGATACGCCGGTCGTTCTCGACGGCGGGACGCTGCTCTCGCCGTCGGGCCTGAAGCGCAAGATCTCCGATGACGACGACGCCGTGCTGCAGCAGCCGTCGGCCGCCGACCCCGCTGTCACGGTGGCGACGGCCGAGTCTCTCGTGCGGGCGCCGCTCGACGGGTCCGAGCCGACCGTGCGCAAGGCCGGCGGCTCGGGGACGCCGGCGGCCCCCGTCTGGCTGAACGGCTGCGCCTACAGCGCGTGGTCGGGATCCGGGCGCTTCCTCCGCGACTGCACCGGCGACGGCGACGACCTCGCGGCCGACATCCCGGGTCTTCCTGCCAAGGCGCAGCTCACGTTCCGGCAGAACCGCGACGTCGTCGTGCTCAACGACATCATCGGCGGCTCCGCCTGGATGGCGAGCGACGCGCTGCAGCAGATCGACAACTGGGACGACCTCACCCCGCCGAAGGGCGAGACCGAGGACAACGACGAGCAGGTCACCGAGGAGACCATCCAGTCGACGCTGCCGGAGCGTTCGGCGACGAACACTCCGCCGATCGCGAACCCCGACAGCTACGGCGTGCGACCCGGGCGCACGACCGTCCTTCCCGTGCTGGAGAACGACACGGATGCCGACGGCGACGTGCTCACCGTGACGGTTCCGGACGGCGACCCGCGCCTGGGCGAGCTGCAGAGCATCAACAACGGGTCTGGACTGCAGATCGCGGTGCCCGACGCCGCCGCCGGCACCGACGGCTTCCGATACACCGTCGACGACGGGCGCAAGGGCCGCGCCTCGGCGACCGTGAGCCTGAAGGTGCACCCGTGGAGCCAGAACGAGGCGCCGAAGCAGACGCGGGTCACGTCGCTCGAGATCGAGGCCGGCGGCGTGCTCACGTACAACGTGCTGCCCGACTGGCGCGACCCCGACGGCGACAACCTCTACCTGAAGAGCGCGGATGCGGCCCCCGGCGACGAGGTCGAGGTGAGCTCCGACGGCCGCATCACGTATCGCGCGCTGTCCGGCACCCTGGGCACCAAGGAGGTCAAGATCCACGTCTCCGACGGGACGAAGACCGCAGAAGGCACCCTCCGGCTCGAGGTGCGCCCGCGGGGGGCCACCGAACCCGTCGCGACCGCTGATCATGTCGTCGTCCGCGCCGGCCACAGCGTCACCGTCTCGCCGCTCGTCAACGACTTCTCCGCGGGACGCCAGGAGCTGCGCCTGACCCGCGTCGACGACGTGGCGGACGCGACCATCCGGCCCGACTTTCCCGCGAAGACGTTCACGTTCACCTCGCAGAACCCCGGCACCTACTACGTGCAGTACCTCATTGCGGCCGGCACCGCCACGGCCCAGGGCATCGTGCGGGTCGACGTCGAGGAGGACGTCGACGTCGACGCTCCTCCGGTGGCGGTGCAGGACGTCGCCCTCCTGCCCACGGGCGGCGACACGCTCGTGAACGTGCTCGCGAACGACAGCGACCCGAACGGCGGCATCCTCGTCGTGCAGTCCGTGAGCGTCCCGGAGAGCTCCGGCGTCTCGGTCGCGGTACTGAACCATGAGACGCTGCGCGTCAGCGATCAGGGCTCGCTCGCGCAGCAGATCACGATCGACTACACGATCTCGAACGGCACGCGCAGCGCGCACGGCCAGGTCGTCGTGATCCCGGTCGCCGCGCCCTCGACCATCCGTCCGCCGGTCGCCGCCGACGATCAGGCCGTCGTGCGCGCCGGCGACGTCGTGACGATCGACGTCCTCGCGAACGACACCGACCCCAACGGCGGCATCCTGCATGTCGCGCCCGACCTCGTCGAGCCGCTCGTCGACGCGAAGGACGGCAAGGCCTTCGTCTCGCAGGACACCGTGCGCTTCAAGGCCAGCGGCAAGCCCGGCACCGTCTACCTGACATACGAGGCTGTGGACGCGAGCGGTCAGAAGGACGCCGGATACGTCACGATCCAGGTGCTGCCGGTCGACGCCAAGACGAACCAGGCGCCGAACCCGAAGGACCTCACGGCGCGCGTGCTCAGCGGCGCCCAGGTGCGGGTGCAGGTGCCCCTCGATGGCATCGACCCCGACGGCGACTCCGTCGACCTCGCCGGTCTCGCCTCGGCACCGACGAAGGGCCGCATCGTCGAGGTCGGCGACGACTACATCGACTACGAGGCCATCGGCGACGACGTCGGCGTGGACTCGTTCACGTACCGGGTGCGCGACCGGCTGGGCAAGGAGGCCACGGCGACGATCCGCATCGGCATCGCTCCGGCCGCCGACGAGAACCAGGCGCCGTACGCCGTGAAGGACAACGTCGTGATGCGACCCGGCCGCTCTGTCGCGGTGCCCGTGCTCACGAACGACTCCGACCCCGAGGGCGACCGCATCGGCCTCGTCGACGGCGGCATCATCCTTCCCGACGTGCCGGGGCTCGACGCGAAGGTGCTCGGCGATCGGGTCGTCGTGACGGCGCCGGCGACGCCGGTGGAGACGTCGCTGCAGTACACGATCCAGGATGCCAACGGGGCTCGTGCCGTCGGGGTCGTGCAGATCTCGGTGCGCAAGGATGTGCCGCTGCTGCGCCCCGTCGCCCGCGACGACACGGTGCAGCCGGAGGACATCAAGAAGGGCTCGGCGACGATCGACGTCCTCGGCAACGACGAGGATCCCGATGGCACCGTGCAGGACCTCACGGTCACGGTCGCCGGCGACACCGCTCAGGTGCGCGATGACGGCAAGGTGACGATCGCCGTCGGCGACGAGGATCAGCTGCTGACCTACACGGCGACCGATCAGGACGGCCTGACGGCGTCGGCGTTCATCCGGGTGCCGGCTCTCGACTCGCTGCCGCCGGCTCTGATCACCACGACGGGCATCACCGTGAAGAGCGGCGAGACCATCGAGCTGCCCCTGAGCGAGCATGTGCGCGTCTCGCGGGGCGCGGGCGCCGTGATCACGGAGGCCGAGAAGGTGTCGGCCATCCACGGCAACGGCGACAGCCTCGTGAAGGACCAGCACACCCTCGTGTACACGTCCGCCAAGCGCTACTACGGGCCCGACGCGATCACGTTCGAGGTCACCGACGGCACAGGGCCGGACGATCCGCACGGCCACAAGTCCACGCTCGTGCTGCCCATCACCGTGAGCCCGCCCGACAACGAGCAGCCGACGTTCACGAACGGTCAGCTCAAGGTCGCTCCCGGGGAGGACGCGGCATCCCTCGCGCTGCGCGCGCTCACGAAGGACCCCGACACCGGCGACCTCGCCGGAATGACGTACGCCCTCGCCGGCGGCGTGCCGAACGGATTGACCGCGCAGGTCGACGGGCAGACGCTGAAAGTGACGGCGGATGCGTCGACCCCGAAGGGCACGACGGCGACGATCCGCCTGCAGATCTCCGACGGCCACACCAAGCCCGTCGAGGGGTCGGTGCGCGTCACGGTCACGGCGTCCACCCGCACTCTCCCCACGGCGAACGACGACGTCATCGACCAGGCCGACCAGGGCAAGACGATCCGCGTCGACGTGCTCGACAACGACTTCAACCCGTTCGAGGCCGAAGGCAAGCCGCTGACCATCACCACTGCGGTGACCGAGGCGGGAGGCGGACGCGTCGAGGTCGCCGGCGACCACCTGCAGGTCACCCCGGGCGCCGACTTCGTGGGACGGCTGACGGTGCGCTACCGGATCCAGGACGCCACCGGCGACCGCGATCGCGAGGTCGAGGGGCACGTCATCGTCACCGTGCAGGGAGTGCCCGCAGCGCCGGGCAAGCCCACCGTCTCGAGCGTGCAGGATCGCACGGTCGTGCTGAGCTGGAGCCCGCCGATCGACAACGGCGCACCCATCACCGGGTACACCGTCACCGCCGTCGGCGGCGGGTACTCGAAGCAGTGTGCGGCGACCACGTGCACCCTCGGCGGGCTGACGAACAACGTCGAGTACAACTTCACCGTCGTCGCGACGAACCGGGTGGGCGACTCGCCCGCATCGGTGCCGTCGGAGACCGCGCGCCCCGACGCCCGGCCCGACACCCCGCAGGCGCCCACGCTGAAGTTCGGCGACAAGAGCCTCAAGGTGGCGTGGACCACGCCGCCGACGCCGGGATCGCCGGTCGAGTCGTTCAACCTCGAGATCTCGCCCGCCCCGCCGTCGGGCGTGGCGCAGAAGACGAAGGTGACCGGCAACTCGCTGACCTGGGACGGGCTGGAGAACGGCGTCGCCTACCAGGTGCGCGTCCAGGCGGTGAACCGGGCGCCGGAGCCGTCGAGCTGGAGCGCGTGGTCGGCGACCGAGATCCCCGCCGGGCGCCCCGACGCGCCGGGACAGCCGACGACCGCGATGGCCGAACCGGTGAAGCCGCAGTCGCAGATGCGCGTGTCGTGGACCGCTGCCGGCGGCAACGGGGATGCCGTCTCGGCGTACGAGCTGCAGGTGCAGGGAGGGCCCTCCGCGCAGACCATCACCGTGCCGGGCGGTCAGACGTCGCAGGTCGTCCGCGTGGCGAACTCGACGACCGACTACACGTTCCGGGTGCGTGCGCAGAACAAGGCGGGATGGGGTGCGTGGAGCGCCGTCTCGGCGCCGCGCCGCAGCGTCGCACCGCCCGATGCGCCGGGCACCCCGAGCGTGACGCCGGGCGACCGCACCATCGCCGTGAGCTATGCGGCCGCGGCCGGCAACGGCGCGACGAGCGGCGAGATGCACTACCAGTACAGCCTCAACGGCGGTGGGTGGCAGGGCTCGTGGACCGGCACGTCGAACACGATAACCGGCCTCGACAACGGCACGACGTACAAGGTGCGGGTCCGCGCGGTCTCCACGGTGGATGGTGCGACGTACAACGGCGACCCGTCCGCCGCGTCCGCCGGGGCGGTTCCGTACGGCGTGCCCGGAACGCCGTCGGTCACCGCATCCGCCCGCGGCCAGACGATCACGTTCCGCTGGACGGCACCCGGCAACAACGGCCGGGCGATCGACCAGACGCGCTACCGCATCGACGGCGGCGCCTGGCACAACGCGTCGAACAGCGACTCGATCAGCAAGTCGTACGGCTACTCCGAGCGCCACAGGATCGAGGTGCAGGCGCACAACGCTGCCGGCTGGGGCTCCACCGGCGCGGATGCGGCGACGACGGCCGACGCTCCGAAGCCGAAGGCGACCGCCCGGGCGAGCCAGGGCGGGTCCGCACAGGGCCAGCCCGGTTGCTCGACGTCGTACTGCCACTACGGAAAGCTCACCGTCGAGAACTTCCCGGCCGGCGACTACTACCTGAGCTGCAACGGCACGGGTTCGTACGGCGGCACCTGGGGGCGCAATAGCTACCACGTGCCCGCCAACGGGTCGGTGGACCTGAGGTGCTATTACGGCGGCAACTCGAGCGACAGGTTCTGGATCAACATCGAGGGCTGGGGTGAGACGCCGCACGTCGCGTGGGGCTGACCCGAGGAGAAGAGGAAACTGCAGATGACGATGACCCCCGAACAGGCGGCGTGGTTCCAGGGCACCTTCGCCCGCCTCGTCGACAACGTCGACCAGGCGCTGATGGGCAAGCGCGAGGTGGTCGCGCTCGTCCTGTCGGCGATGCTCGCCGAGGGCCACGTGCTCCTCGAGGACGCCCCCGGCACCGGCAAGACGAGCCTCGCGAAGGCGCTCGCCGCCACCGTCCAGGGGACGTCGAGCCGCATCCAGTTCACGCCCGACCTGCTCCCCAGCGACGTGACCGGCGTGACGATCTACGACCAGAACACCCGCACGTTCGAGTTCCACCGCGGTCCGGTGTTCGCGTCGATCGTGCTCGCCGACGAGATCAACCGCGCCTCCCCGAAGACGCAGTCGGCGCTGCTCGAGGTGATGGAGGAGTCGCGCGTCACGGTCGACGGCACCCCGCACGACGTCGGGCGCCCGTTCCTCGTGATCGCGACGCAGAACCCCATCGAGCAGGCCGGCACGTACAAGCTCCCCGAGGCGCAGCTCGACCGCTTCCTCGTGAAGACGTCGATCGGGTACCCCGATCTCGCGGTGGCGGAGCGCATCCTCGCCGGCTCGGCCGAGCGCAACCCGGCTGCCCGCCTCGCCCCGATCATCACGACGAAGGCCGTCGCCGACATGGCCGATCTCGCCTCGACGGTGCACGTCGAGGCGGCGGTGCTGCGGTACGCGGCGCAGCTGGCCGAGGCCACGCGCGAGGATGCGTCGACCCGCGTCGGGGTCTCGGTGCGCGGCTCGCTCGCGATGGTGCGCATCGCGAAGGTGTGGGCCGCTGCACAGGGTCGCCACTATGTGATCCCCGAGGACGTCCGCGCCCTCGTCGGGCCGGTCTGGACGCACCGTCTCGTGCTCGACCCCGAGGCGGAGTTCACGGGGGTGACGGCGGAGACGGTGATCGGTCGCGTGCTCGACGCGGTGCCCGCGCCGCAGGCGAGGTCCGTCGCCTGATGACGGCATCCGCGATCAGCAGCACGGCGAGCGACGACCACTCGCCGTGGCGTGGCGTCGCCGTGCGCGCCGGCCGCGCCGTCGTCGCGGCGGCGCGAGCGACGGTGCGCGTCGTCCGGCCCATCACCTGGGCGCTGATCGCGGTCACCGTCGCGCTGTGGATCGTCGGCGAGGTGCTCGGCTGGCACGAGCTCGTCGTGGCCGCCGTCGTGCTCACCGTCATCCTCGCGGTGTGCGCGCTGCTGCTGATCGGCCGCACCGCCTACGACGTCAGCCTCGACCTCACCCGCACCCGGGTGGTCGTGGGGGAGCGGGCCGTCGGCGCGCTCGTGCTCGCGAACCCGGGCGGCCGCGCCATCCTGCCCTCCCGCGTCGTGTTGCCGGTGGGTGCCGGCCGCGGCGTGTTCGTGGTGCAGCGCCTCGCGCCCGGCCAGAGCGTCGAAGAGCTCTTCGCGATCCCCACGAGCCGGCGCGGCGTGCTGCCGGTCGGACCGGTCAGCGTCGTGCGCGGCGATCCGCTGGGGCTGTTCGAGCGGGTGCAGCGGCGCGATGAGCCCGTGGACCTCTACGTCCACCCGAAGACCGTGGCGTTCGACGGGCAGACGCTCGGCTTCCTGCGCGACCTCGAGGGCATGCCCGCGACCGACCTGTCGCCCGACGACGTCTCGTTCCACGCGCTGCGCGAGTACCAGCCGGGCGACGATCTGCGGCACGTGCACTGGCGTTCCACCGCGCGGACCGGCGACCTCATGGTGCGCCAGTACGAGGAGACCCGGCGCTCGCACTTCGTGATCGGGCTGTCGACGGCGTCGGCCGACTACCGCACCGCCGAGGAGTTCGAGCTCGGGATCTCGGTGGCCGGCTCGCTCGGCCTGCGCGCGCTGCGCGACTCCCGCCGCGTCGACGTGCACGTCCCCGGCCGCACCCTCCCCGCCGCCAGCGGCAAGCGCTTCCTCGACGCCCTGGCGGCGCTCGACCAGTCGAAGCCGCGCGACGGCCGCCTCGAAGAGCTGGCCGGCGCGGTGGCCGCCGCGGTGCCCCTCGCGAGCATCGCCGTGCTCGTGTGCGGGTCGAGCGTCGACGCCGCCCGCCTGCGCCTCGCCTGCGCGCGCCTGCCGTACGGCGCGCGGGTGCTCGCCGTGCAGGTGTCGACGGGCGCCGCTCCGGCGATGCGGCGCATCGGCGACGCATCCGTCGTCACCGTGGGCACGCTCGACGAGCTGCCGGTGGCGCTGCGGAAGGTGCTGTCGTGACGCTCTCCGCCCGGCGCTGGGCGCTCGACCTCGGCGCCGTGGGCCTGCTGCTCCTCGTGCCGGTCATCGGCTTCTGGCCGACGTTCGCCGGCCCCGGGTATCTGCTGCCCGCGCTCGGCGGCCTCCTGCTCGGGCTCGCGATCGCCGCATTCGGCGCGCGGCTGCGCTGGGGCATCCTCGCCGTCGCCGCCGTCACGATCGGCGTGTACTTCGTGCTCGGATCGGCGCTCGCGCTGCCGGCGCAGTCGATCCTCGGCGTGATCCCGAGCCTCGACTCGCTGCGCGGACTCGCCGCCGGGGTCATCACGTCGTGGAAGGAGCTCGTCACGACCGTCGCCCCCGTCGCGGTCGCCGACGGGCTCGGGCTCGTGCCGTTCCTCCTGCTGCTGGTCGCAGCGGTGCTGGCGGGCAGCCTCGCGCTGCGACTGCGTCATCCGGCCTGGGCGCTCCTCCCCGCCGGTGCGGCGCTCGTCGTGCAGATCGCGCTGGGCACGTCTCACGCGGCGGCTCCCGTCGTGCAGGGCATCGTCTTCGCGGTCGTCGCGGTCACGTGGCTCGCCGTGCGCCAGGCGTGGGAACCGGGGCAGACCGTCGTCTCGCTCGGCGAGACGGGGCAGGCGACCCATGCCGGCGCCCGCCGCCGCATCGCGGCGGGCGCGGGCATCGTGGCCCTCGCCGTCGTCGCGGGCGCGGTGACGAGCGGGATGGCGGCCCCCGCCTCTCCGCGGTACGTCGTGCGCGATGTCGTGATCCCGCCGTTCGACATCCACGACTACGCGAGCCCGCTGCAGTCATTCCGCAAGTACGTGCGCGACGACCGCACGACGACGCTCTTCACGGTGTCGTCGCTGCCGAGGGACGCCCGCGTGCGCCTCGCCGTGATGGACGCCTACAGCGGCACCGTGTACAACGTGTCCGACGCCGGGTTCGGCTCGTCGAGCGCCTTCTCGCCCATGCGCGCGAACATGTCACCCGGGGCGACGGGGCGCTCCGCCGAGGTGAGCGTGAAGATCGGCGCTCTGGACGGGGTGTGGATGCCGGAGGTCGGCGCCGTGCAGTCGGTGACGTTCGACGGCAGCCGCGCCGACGAGCTGCGCCGCTCGGCGCTGTACAACGACGCGACATCGTCGGGGCTGGTCTCGGCGGGGCTGCGCAAGGGCGACACGTACACGATGACGACGGTCGTTCCCGCGCGGCCCACCGACAAGAGCCTCGCGAAGACGCCGATCGCCCCGGTGAAGATCCCCAAGCAGGAGGGCGTCCCCGCCGACCTGGCGGCGATCGCCTCGAAGGCGACGGCCGACGCGAAGACCCCCATCGAGCAGGTGCGGGCCCTCGAGAAGTACCTCGCCGACGGCGGATTCTTCAGCCACGGGCTCGACGGCGAGGTGCGGTCGCTCGCCGGGCACGGCGCGGCCCGCATCTCGTCGCTGCTGCAGTCGAAACAGATGGTCGGCGACGACGAGCAGTACGCCGTCGCGATGGCGCTCATGGCCGGCGAGCTCGGCATCCCCGCCCGCGTCGTGATGGGCTTCTACCCGGGAGAGGACGCGGTCTCGACCTCGACGTTCGCCGCCACCGGCGACGACCTGCACGCCTGGGTCGAGGTGCCGTTCACGGGCGTCGGATGGGTGCGCTTCGATCCGACGCCGCCGAAGGATCACGTGCCCACCGATCAGGCCACGAAGCCGCGGTCGCAGCCGAAGCCCCAGGTGCTGCAGCCGCCGCCCCCGGCGCAGCAGCCGGCCGACGAGCCGCCCACGGTGCCGGCCGATCACGGCAAGAAGGACGACAAGAACCCTGCCGCCGGCATCCTGCTCGCGATCCTCGGTGCCATCGGGATCGGCGCGGGAGTCGTGGCCGTGGTCGCGTTCCCGTTCGTGCTGATCGGCGCACTGAAGACGAACCGGCGACGCCGGCGGATCGGCGCCGAACGGCCGGCCGATCGCATCAGCGGCGGCTGGGACGAGCTGCGCGATCGCGCGCTCGACTACGGCACGCCGCTGCGCCCCGGCGCCCTGCGCTCCGAGGACGCCGCGACGATGAGCGCCACGCTCGCCGCTCCCGCGGTCGGTGTGCTCGCGCAGCACGCCGACGCGCAGGTGTGGGGGCCTGCCGAGCCCAGCGAGGAGGACGTCGCGGCCTTCTGGGGTCACGTCGACGGCATCGTCGGTGAGATCGACCGCTCGCACGGCTTCTGGCGCCGGCTGCAGGCGCGCATCAACATCCGCTCGCTGCTCGCCGGCACTCCTCTCGAGCGCTGGCTGCCACGGCCCCGGGCGGCGGTGCGGAAGAAGACGGATGCGCCGGCACCGCGCGAGACGGAGCCGACCGAGCGCCCGACGGGTGCGGCGACGGCGGCCCGGACGGATGCGCCGGCCGGGCGGGAGGAGCACCGATGAGCGCGACGGCCGGGGTGCACGTCGAGCCCGCGACGATCGGCCGACGCGTCGTCGCGGTGGTCGTCGACGCGGCGATCGCGTGCGCCGGGCTGCTGATCGTCGGCATCGTCATGTCGGTGATCGTCGTCGCGGCGCTGCGGCCGGCGGATCCGGCAGGCACGGCCGCAGCGGCGCTCATCGCACAGCTCGTCGTCTGGATCGCGGCGGTCGCGTGGGGTCTTGTCGTCACGGCGATGCAGGGCGGCGCGGGTTCCATCGGCCAGCGTGCGGCCGGGGTGCGCGTCGCCGACCGCGACACCGGGGCTCCGCTCGGATTCTGGCGCGCGCTGCTGCGCAACATCGTGTGGGGCGCGGCGGGGGCGATCGTCGTGGGCTACTTCAGTCCGCTGTTCGACGGGAGCCGCTATCGGCAGGGCTGGCATGACATGGCGACGCACGCGATCGTCGTCGGCCCTGACCCGGCCGAGGCTGCGCCGGCAGCGCCAGGGGTCCCGGCCCTCTCGTACCCGGCGCCCGAGCGCCCGCCGGCGCCGACGCTCGGCTACGCGACCGCCCCGGTGGGCGCGGGCCCGGAGGCGCGCGGCCACGCGGCCGCCGCGGCGGGTGCGGCGCCGGCCGTGCCTCCGCCGAACCGGCCGTCCGGCGCGCCGGCGGCACCGGCTCCCGAGGCACCGGTGCTCGCCCCGATGGCCCCTGTCGCCCCCGCGATGCCGATCGCCCGCACCGGGGTGATCTCGGAGGTCCCCGGCATCGGCGCCCGCCGTGAGCCGGCACCGGATGCGGCGTCTCCCGGAGCGTCGCCGTCGGCCGCCGCTCCAGCGCCGACCGGTCCCTTCAGGCCGGAGCCGTCCGGCGACACGTCGCTCGCCGGCTCGCCCTTCGCGGGGGATGGCCAGACCCTCGGCGCGACGATGATCCGCGGCGCCGCAGCGCCGGTGTCGTCTGTCTCAGGGGCGCCGACGTCCGTGACATCCGCTCCTGCTCCCGCCGCGGCGCCCACGCCGTCGGCCGCCGCCGCTCCCACGCCCGAAGCCCCGGCGCCGGCAGAGCCCACGCCCGAGCCGGTCGCTCGCACCGCGGCGCTGCTCGTGTGGGACAACGGCACCCGCACCGGCGTGCACGGCCGTACCCTCTTCGGCCGCAATCCGTCGCGCGAAGACGGCGCCACGGCCGTCGCCGTCCGCGACGAGACGCTCTCGCTGTCGAAGACGCACTTCGAGCTCGACGCCGACGCCGACGGGCTCTGGGTCGTCGACCAGCACTCGACGAACGGCGTCGTGCTCGTGCGCAACGGCCGCCGCGCCCAGCTCACGCCGGGGCAGCGCACCCCTGTGCGCAGCGGCGACCGCCTCGAGTTCGGCGATCGCAGCGCCACAGTGGAGCTGGGCGAGTGAGCGGCCGCGACGACGCCCGTCACCCACCGGTCGCGGTGCAGTGCGGCGCTGCCACCGACATCGGACTGCGTCGCAAGCTCAATGAAGACGCGCACATCGCCGCATCCCCCCTGTTCCTCGTGGCCGACGGGATGGGCGGGCATCAGGCCGGCGAGGTCGCCAGCGCCGCCGTGATCGAGGAGTTCTCCCGTCTCGTCGGGCGGCCGAGCGTGTCGGTCGACGATCTGCGCAGCACGTTCGACCGTGCGCGGCGCCGCGTCGAGGGGCTGTCGACCGGATCCGGAGCCAGCGCGGGCACGACGCTCAGCGGCGTCGCGATCGCCGACATCGACGGCGACGGCTACTGGCTCGCGGTCAACGTCGGCGACTCCCGCACGTACCGGCTGAGCGATGGGGTGCTCGAGCAGATCAGCGTCGACCACTCCGTCGTGCAGGAGCTCATCGACCGCGGCGAGCTCGACGAGGCGCAGGCGACGAAGGATGCGCGTCGCAATGTCATCACCCGCGCGATCGGCGCGGGCAGCGACGGCGACCCCGACTACTGGCTCATCCCCGCGGAGGAGGGCGACCGCATCCTGATCTGCTCCGACGGCCTCAGCAGCGAGCTGAACACCGCTCGCATCGACGCGATCCTGCGCGAGGAGGCGCACCCGCAGGCGGCGGCGACCCGGCTCGTGCACGAGGCGGTGCTGCACGGCGGACGCGACAACATCACGGTGCTCGTGGTCGACGCGATCAGCGTCGGCGACGACAGCCGTCGTCGCGACGGTCGTGGCACACAGCCCGTGTTTCCCGACGAAGATGATGAACTGGACGTCGACACCCGCCCGCGAGGAACACCTCTGAGCGAAGGAGCACGCTGATGGTCGCACTCCGCTATGCGCCGGGGCGCGCGCACGTCGTCGCCACCGGCGCCACCGTCGTGCTGATCGACGCCGACGTCGCCACCGACCTGCTCACGCGTCTCTGGCACGAGGTCGAGACCGGGCGCGGGCTCGCCGCGGTGCTCGAGGCCCTCGCCGGAGCGTTCGGCACGTCGCTGACCGCGATCCCGCCGTTCCTCGTCGCCGTGCGCGAGGAGGACGGCGTGCGACTCGCGGTCCGCGGCGACATCGCCGTCACGGCGACGGGCGAGCGCGGGCCGCTGACCCTCACCGGCACCGGCGTCACGACGTGGTCGGAGCAGGTCGTCCCGGGCGTGTCGACCACCGAGATCGCCGTGGCGGGCGCCGATGCCGCTCCCGCGGGGGCCCGGCTGCCGCTGCGCGACGGCGTCGTGCGCGCCGACGCGGTCTTCGTGGAGTGGGGGACGGATGCCGCTCCCGCCGCCGGCTCCGAGGCCGGCGCCGCGTCGACGGCGAGGGATACTTCGGTCTCGGAAGCGTCGGGCGGCGACGCGACGACGGATGCGGCCGCGGATGCCACGGCCGATGCGACTGCCGCCGATGCGACCGTGGCCCGCGCCGACGTGCCCGCCGCCGGAGCCGACGTTCCCGCCGCCGGAGCCGCGGACGACAGCGCCGACACGTGGCTCCCGCCGGTCGTCACGCTCATCCCCGACGTCACGACGTCGGTCCCCGGCGACGCTGCCGAGACCCCGGCGCACGGCACCTCCGTCTCGGCGCCCGACCCCTCGGCCTCGCCGCTCGGGGCGATTCCCCCGATCCCGCCGTCGCCGGTGCCGGCCGCGGCATCCGTCCCCGACCCGGCCGACGTGGCCGATACAGTGGCTTCCGTGCGTGTGAGGGGAGATCACGACGGCGAGACGATCTCGCTCGCCCAGGCGCGTGCCCTGCGCGGAGCGCCCGCCGCGGCGGCCGACCCCGACGACGTCGCGGAGCCGCTCGCGCCGCCGCGTCCTGCCGCCCCCGGCCGGCTGCGCCTGTCGACGGGACAGGTGGTCGCGCTCGACCGCACCGTCGTGATCGGCCGCCGGCCGCGATCCACCCGCGTGACCGGCACCGACCTTCCGCACCTGATCGCGGTCGACAGCCCCGAGCAGGACATCTCGCGCAGCCACCTCGAGGTGCGCGCCGAGGGCGACAGCATCCTCGCGACCGATCTGCACACGACGAACGGCACGACGCTGCGGCGCGTCGGGGCCGACCCGGTGCGCCTGCACCCCGGCGAGCGCAATGTCGTCGTTCCCGGCGATGTGCTCGACCTCGGCGACGGCGTGACCGTCACGGTGGAGGAGATCGAGTGAGCCCGCGTCGGACTCCCGCAGCGCCCCCGGATCTCCCGGGTTTCACGTACGTCGACCTGCTCGGGTCGGGCGGGTTCGCCGACGTCTACCTCTACGAGCAGCAGCTGCCACGCCGACGCGTCGCGGTGAAGGTGCTGCTGACCGACCGCATGTCGTCGGGCTCGGTGCACGAGTTCACCGACGAGGCGAACGTCATGGCGATGCTGTCGACGCATCCCACGATCGTCACGATCTACCAGGCCGGCGTCGCCGGCGACGGCCGCCCGTACCTCGTGATGGAGTACTGCCCGAAGCCGAACCTGCAGGTGCGGTACCGGCGCGAGCCGTTCCAGGTCGCGGAGTCGCTGCGCGTCGGCGTGCAGGTCGCCGCCGCCGTCGAGACCGCGCACCGGGCGGGCGTGCTGCACCGCGACATCAAGCCCGCGAACATCCTCGTCACCGAGTACAACAGGCCCGCGCTGACCGACTTCGGCATCGCCTCGACGACGTCCGCGGCCGCGGAGTCGGCGGGACTGTCGATCCCGTGGTCGCCGCCGGAGTCGTTCGCCGACGTGCCGTCGAGCGACGTGCGGTCCGACGTGTACGCGCTGGGCGCCACCGTGTACACGCTGCTGGCCGGGCGGTCGCCGTTCGAGCTGCAGGGCCAGC
The DNA here is from genome assembly GCF_058349865.2 of Microbacterium altimontanum. Classification (NCBI taxonomy): domain Bacteria; kingdom Bacillati; phylum Actinomycetota; class Actinomycetes; order Micrococcales; family Microbacteriaceae; genus Microbacterium; species Microbacterium altimontanum. The sequence goes on from NZ_JBYRJB020000005.1 coordinate 236,052, forward strand.
GCAACACGGCGGCCGACCTCATCCAGCGCATCGAGACGACCCCGCTTCCCCCGCTCGGGCGGGCGGATGCGCCGCCCTCGCTGCAGCGCGTGCTCGATCGCGCGATGGCGAAGAGCCCGGCCGCCCGCTTCGGCTCGGCGCTCGAGTTCGCCCGCGCGCTGCAGAAGGTGCAGATCGAGCTGTCGCTGGCGGTCACCCCGATCGACATCCTCGACGACGGCACCCCGGAAGACGTCGACGACGATGAGGACGATGGCCTGACCCGCGTGCGCGGCGTCGTGAGCATCGACCCGCAGACGGCTCCGGCGGCCGGTCTCACCCGGCCCGCCGACGTGAAGGCGCAGCATCCCCAGTACACCGACGGCACGTACACCGCCCCCGCATCCGGTACGGCGGCCACCGTGCCGGCCGGCGGCACGTCGCCCACCGTGCCGGCACCGACGCTGCCGGCTCCGTCGCCGACCGACGACACCGTTCTTCGCGGCGACCTGCCGGGAGCGCCCGCGCCGGTCGCCGCCCAGGAGCAGGACTCCACGCTCACGCGCATCCGTGATGTGCCCGAGGTGCCGGTCCTCGCGCCCGGCGAAGAGGCGGCGCCCCCCGGGCGACCGCGCGCCACGGTGGGGCTCTGGGCGGGCATCGCCGCGGGCGTGGTGATCCTCGCCGTGGTGGCGGTGGCGGCCTTCGCGATCCCGGCGCTGCTGGGTGAGCCCGAGCCGAAGGCCTCGGCGTCGAGCGCTCCGCCGAAGCCCGTGGACGCACTGCCGGCGACGGTCGCCGCGCCGACCGACCTGACCGGGGTCGTGAATGGCGCATCCGTTGTCTGGACGTGGAAGAACCCCGATCCGGCCGACGGTGCGGTGTTCCTCTGGCGCGACGTGTCGCGGGCCGACGAGCCGGGCAGGACGACGAAGTCGACGGAGCCGACCGTGACGCAGCCCGCCGACTCGTCGGGACGCACCTGCATCGAGGTGCGCACCCTGCGGGCCGACGGCGCAAGCTCGGAAGCAGCGACGAGGTGTGTGCAATGACGGGAACCACAGCCGTGGGGGAGCAGGTCACGGTCGAGTTCGCGGGGGAGCGCTTTCCGGTGCGCTCCGGCGACGTGTTCACGGTGGGGCGCGAGGGCGATCTCGCGATCGAGGACAACCTCTTCCTGCACCGCCACTTCCTCACGATCGAGTGCGTCGACGGGCTCTGGCTGCTCTCGAACGTCGGCACGCGGCTGGCGGCGACGGTGACGGATGCCGGCGGCCGGGTGCAGGCATGGCTCGCTCCGGGGGCCCGGCTCCCGCTCGTGTTCGAGACGACGTCGGTGATCTTCAGCGCCGGACCGACGACGTACGAGCTCACGGTGCACGCCGCCGAGCCGACGTTCCGCGAGACCACGCGCTTCGACGACGAGGTCGGTCAGTCGACGATCGGCGACGTGCCGCTGACGCAGAGCCAGAAGGTGATGATCGTGGCGCTCGCCGAGCCGGTGCTGCGCCGCGAGGGCGCCGGGATGAGCGAGCTGCCGACGTCGGCGCAGGCCGCGCAGCGTCTCGGTTGGACGCTCACGCGCTTCAACCGCAAGCTCGACAACGTGTGCGACAAGCTCGACCGCATCGGCGTGCCGGGGCTGCGCGGCGGCGCGCGCTCCTACGCGACGAACCGTCGGGTGCGGCTCGTGGAGCACGCGATCGCGGCGCGGCTCGTGACCCGCGACGACCTCCCCCTGCTCGACGCGGAGGCCTCCGCCGCCTCCCCCGACGACGAGTCCTGACCCCCGCGCCGAGTTGTCCCTCGGTTCCCCGAGTTGTCCCTCGGTTGGCCGAGTTGTCCCTCGGTTGGCCGAGTTGTCCCTCGGTTGGCCGAGTTGTCCCTCGGTTGCCCCCCGGTTCCCCGAGGTCCCGTCCGAAGCGCGATCCCGGACGACGCCCGACCCTGTCACCCCGGCAGCTTCATGTGAAACTGCGACCCACCTGGCGATGGAGGGGTCAGCGCCCGGCGTCGAAGAGGTGCCGGCCGTTGTGGCTCAGGACCTTCACGACCACGCCGCGCTGGCGGAGCACCGCGACGGTCCGGGTCTCCTCATCGATGTCGCGACCCAGGGCGTGGATGCTCGCCACGACCAGCACGTCCCCGCGCCCGAGCGTGCCGAACAGGCGCACCAGGCGCTCCTCCCACGACTCGAGCGTCTCCGGAGCCGGGTGCCGGAAGCCCTCGATCGGCACACCGAAGCGCGTCAGATCGTCACGCTGCTCCTTGACCGACGGCATCCCGTCGCGCGCGACCACGAGGCCCACGAGGCGCGAGCCCGCCGGGCGAGCCCGCCACCAGTCGTGATCGCGCTGCAGTTCGACGAAGCACTTCGGGCACTCCGCCGCATCGTGCGGGAGCGACAGCGGGCTCGTCTGGTCGTACATCCCCTCATTCTCCCCTGTCCCGCAGAGAAGTGTCACACGTCGTCGAGCCGCAGCTGCAGGCTCAGCTGGTCGGCGTCGAGCTCCGCGAGCGCATGGCGCAGCACCGCGGTGCTGAAGGTGCCGTCGTGGGAGAGGTCGTCGAGCCGCCGACGCTGCGCCGTGATCGACGCGAGGCGCAGCTCGATGAGCTCGCGCGCCGTGGCCGACCCGTCGTCGCTCGACGGCGGCGGGGCGCTCATCCGGCTGCTCGCGCGCTCGATCAGACCCGGCGTGAACGTGCTTCCGTCGCGGCGGCGCAGCTTGTCGTCGGCGAGGGCGGATGCGGCGGCCTGCCGCAGCTCCTCGTTCAGTGTCGTGCGCTCCGCGCTCGACTCCGTCTCGTCGCCCGCTCCTCCGATGCCGAGCGCGCGGACGAGCGCCGGCAGCGTGAACCCCTGCAGCATGAGGCTGATCAGGGCGACGAGGAACGCCACGAAGATCAGCAGCGAGCGATGCTGCGTGCCGTGCTCGAGCGTCTGCGCAGCGGCGAGCGTGACGACACCGCGCATCCCCGCCCACACGATGACCGTGCCGTGCTTCCAGGTCAGCCGCGACCCCTCGTAGTAGTCGAGATCGGCGAGCGCCTGGCGCACCCGCAGCCGCATCGATCCGACGCGCCGGCGTGCGCGTTCCGGATTCGCCCGAGCAGTGGGCGGCGCCAGCGCCGCGCGGCCGTCGGCGACGGCGTCGAGGCGATCGCTGAACCGCTCGAGCCGGCCGCGGTCCAGCCGCTTCGTGCGCCGGCCGTTCACGACGATGAGCAGCGAGACGTACGCGGCGCGCACAGCCAGGACGATCGCGAGCGCCGACAGCGCGAGCCACGTGCCGTGCCAGAGGCCGCCCGACTCGGCGATGTTGTCCGACACGATGGCACGCAGCTCGAGCCCCATCACGAGGAACACCGCGCCCTCGAGCACGAGCTCGACGGTGTGCCAGTTGAGCGTGTCGCTCAGCCGCTGCTCCGCGGTGAGCAGGCGGCGTGCCCCCTGGCCGGTCACGATCCCCGCCACGACGGCGGCGACGAGTCCCGACCCGCCGAGCTCCTCGGTGGGGATATAGGCCAGGAACGGCACTGTGAAGCTGATCGCGGTGTTCGCAGCCGACCCCGACACCCACGCGCGCAGCCGCAGGGCGAGCCAGCCGACGAGGGCGCCGACCACCACGGCCGAGAACACGGCCCACAGGAACGCCCCGACCGCGCCCCACGCCGAGAAGCTGCCCGCGATCGCGACGATCGCCGTGCGCAGCAGCACGAGGGCCGTCGCGTCGTTGAGCAGGCTCTCGCCCTCGAGCATCGTGACGACGCGCGGGGCGATGCCGAGCCGCCTGGCGATGCCGGTCGCCACGGCGTCGGTGGGGCTCAGGATGGCGCCGAGAGCGATTCCCAGCGGAAGCGGCAGGTCGGGGATGACGAGCCAGAAGAACACTCCGAGCACGATCGCGCTGACGACCACGAGCACCACGGCAAGGCCCGAGATCGCCCCGAAGTCGCGTCGGAACTCGATCGCCGGCAGGCTCACCGCCGCCGAGTAGAGCAGCGGCGGGAGCACACCCACGAGGATCACGTCGGGCGGGATGGGCGGGATCTCCACCGCGGGGATGAGGGCGACCGCGAGCCCCACCCCGACCAGCAGCAGCGGTCCCGCGACGCCGAGACGCTGTGCGAGAGCCGTGACGACGGCGACGAGGATGATGCCGACCACGGCCACGAGCAGCCCCAGGAGCAGCGGGTCCATCGGTCCTCCTCATGTGCATGGCGATGCCACGGACGCCTCATCCGGACTGTGCGAGCCTATCGGCCGCGGTGATTCTCGCTGAAGGAGAGCCGCCACGCTAACGTGATCCCATGACGTTCAACGACAATGCGAACGTCGGGGGGAGCAAGGCTCGACGCCGCGGTGCGGGAGTCGCGGTGGCCGGCGGTGGTGTCGCCGGTCTTGGCGTGATCGCGGTGCTGCTGCTGAACCTGCTGACGGGCGGTGACTTCTCGGCGCTGCTCGGCGACGGCACGCAGGCGCAGCCCTCCGGCGGCGACACCGCCATCACCGAGTGCAAGACGGGGGCGGATGCGAACCGGAGCGACATGTGCCGCGTGGTCGCCGCATCCGTCGTCATCGACGACTTCTGGGCAAACGAGGTGAAGGGATATTCGCGTCCCGATCTCATCATCGTCGACGGGCAGGCGGCGAGCCCGTGCGGCACCGCGTCGAACGCGACCGGGCCGTTCTACTGCCCGTCCGATGAGACCGTGTACATCGACCCCTCGTTCTTCACGATCCTGCGCGAGCAGTACGGAGCGACGGCCGGACGGCTCGCGCAGATGTACGTCGTCGCGCACGAGTACGGGCACCACGTGCAGAACCTCCTGGGCATCATGGAGAAGTACCCGAACAACGGCACGGGGCCGACGAGCAACGGCGTGCGCACGGAGCTGCAGGCGGACTGCTTCGCCGGCGCCTGGGTGGCGCATGCGGCGGACCTCAAGGACGACGCCGGCGTCACCTATCTGAAGCCGCCGACGCAGGCCGACATCCGGGATGCGCTGAACGCCGCGGCCACCGTGGGCGACGACCACATCCAGCAGGAGGCAGGGCAGCGGGTGAACCCCGAGACGTGGACGCACGGGTCGAGCGCGCAGCGCGACCGCTGGTTCACGGCCGGATACGAGGGCGGCGCCGACGCGTGCGACACGTTCGGCGTGGCGGGGAGAGACCTATGAGCGCACCGGCGCACCTCGACGACATCCTGTACCCGCCGATCGAGCCGTATGACAGCGGGATGCTGCTGGTCGGCGACGGCCAGCGGGTGTACTGGGAGCAGAGCGGCAATCCGGAGGGGAAGCCGGTGGTCTTCCTGCACGGCGGACCCGGCGGCGGAACGTCGCCGTGGAACCGGCGCTTCTTCGATCCCGAGAAGTACCGCATCGTGCTCATGGATCAGCGCGGATGCGGCCGGTCGACGCCGCACGCGGCCGACCCTGACGCCGAGCTGCGGTACAACACGACATGGCACCTGGTGGCGGATCTCGAGCTGCTGCGCAAGAACCTCGGCATCGGCGGATGGCAGGTCTTCGGCGGCTCGTGGGGGAGCGCCCTCGCACTCGCCTACGCGCAGGCGCACCCCGAGGCGGTGACCGAGCTGGTGCTGCGCGGAGTGTTCACGCTGCGCCGCCTCGAGCTCGAGTGGTTCTACGAGGGCGGGGCGGCGGCGCTGTACCCCGACCTGTGGGAGGAGTTCATCGCCCCGATCCCGGTGCTCGAGCGCTCCCGGATGATCGAGGCCTACCACCGGAGGCTGTGCGACCCCGACCCGGGCGTGCACGTTCCCGCCGCCGTCGCGTGGACGCGATGGGAGGCCGCGACGGTGACCGCTGTGCCCGACCCTGAGCGCGTGGAGAAGGCGACGGAGCCGGGGCATGCGGTGGCCTTCGCCCGCATCGAGAACCACTACTTCCTCAACGGCGGCTGGTTCCGGGAGGGGCAGCTCCTCGCCGATGCGGGGAAGCTGCGCGGCATCCCGGCGGTGATCGTGCAGGGCCGCCACGACGTGTGCACGCCGATGATGACGGCATGGGACCTGCACCGGGCGTGGCCCGAGGCCGATCTCGTCGTCGTGCCGGATGCGGGGCACTCGGCGTCGGAGCCCGGAATCGCCCGCGCGCTGCGCGCCGCCACCGACCGCTTCGCCGGTTGACCCCCCGTCCCGCAGGTCCTGAGCGAGCGAGCGCAGGGCCCGATCTCCCCCGCTCAGGTCCTTGAGCGAGGGAGCGCAGCGACCGAGTCGAAGGGCCGGTACCCGTGGCCCTTCGACTCGCTGCGCTCGCTCAGGGACCTACGAGCGGCGCCTGATGAGGTCGGCGGCGACCTCGCCGATCACGATCGCAGGAGCGTTCGTGTGCCCGCGGATGATCGTCGGCATGACCGACGCATCCGCCACCCGCAGGCCTCGCACCCCGCGTACGCGCAGCTGCGGGTCGACGACGGATGCGTCATCCTGCCCCATTCGGGCGGTGCCGACCGGGTGGTACAGCGTGTGCGAATACCGGTGCAGCGACAGCTCGTCGCGCTCGTCGGGCGACATGCGCTCGCCGTCCACTGGCTGCACCCATCGGTCTGTGGTCATCGCGCTCAGCGCCGGCATCGCGATGAGCTCCTCGCACACGGCGAGGCCGGCGAGCAGCGTCTCCTCGTCGGCCGGATCGGTGAGATAGGCCGGGTCGATGAGCGGCTTGTCGGTCGGATCGGCGGACGCAAGGCGCACGGTGCCACGGCTGCGCGGCTGCAGCAGGATCGCGCCGACGGTGAGTCCCTCGGCCGGCAGGGGCACGAGACCCTCGCCGACGTACGGCGCGGTCGCGAAGATGATCTCGATGTCGGGGAGGTCGTCGGGGGCACCGAGTCGATCGGCGGCGTCGGTGCGCACGAAACCGTAGGCCTCGGCGACGTTGGAGGTCAGCATGCCGCGGCGCCGGCCGAGGTAGCGCGCGAGCTCGGCCTTCCGCTCGGCACCGTACAGGGTTCCCCCGCGGGCTCCCGGGGCGAGGCCCGACACGAGGTGGTCCTGCAGGTTGGCGCCCACCTCGGGCGCGTCGACGACCACGCCGATGCCGTGTTCGCGGAGGTGCGCCGCCGGGCCGATGCCGCTCAGCTGCAGCAGCTGCGGGGTGTTCACGGCGCCCCCGCACAGGATGACCTCCCGTCGGGCCTGGGCGTGCCGCGTGACTCCGTCGATCTCGACGTACACTCCGGTCGCGCGAGGCGCGGCCTCCCCTGTCGCACCTGGCGCGGCCTCCCCTGTCGCGCGCGGAGCGCTCGTGCCGTCCTTCAGCTCGGTGAGTGAGCGCCCTCCCCGGTCGCCCAGCGAGCGCAGCGAGTCGAAACGAGCACCGCCCTCCGCATCCGCCGCGAACGTCACCCGCCGGACCAGCGCATTCGTCACGACGCGGAGGTTCCGCCGGCCGCGAGCCGGGCGAAGGTACGCGTCGGCGGTCGAGGCCCGCGCACCGCGCCGGCGCGTCACCATCGTCTGCGAGAAGCCCTGGCCGGTCGGCAGGTTGGGCGCCGTCACCTCGTATCCCGCCTCGCGCGCCGCCTCGAGGAAGGCGGCGGTGTGGGGCCGCGGGTCGCGCTGGTGCTCGACCCACTGCGCGCCGTCGACGCCCTGGGACGGGTCGGCGGCGTCCTCGGTGCGCTCCACCCGTCGGAAGTAGGGAACGAGCGAATCCCACGACCACTGCGAGCCCGCGACATCCGCCCACGCGTCGTAGTCGGCGGCGAAACCACGGACCCACATCATCGCGTTCAGCGACGAGGAGCCGCCCAGCGTCTTGCCACGGGGCCAGTAGATCGTCCGGTTCTCGAGGCACGGCTGCGGCACGGTGTCGTAGTTCCAGTCGTACGGCCCGCGGAAGAGCTTGGAGAACGCGGCGGGAACGTGCAGCTCCTGCGCCGTGTCGGGGCCGCCGGCTTCCAGCAGCATCACCGACACCGCCGGATCCTCGCTGAGGCGCGCGGCCAGGGCGGCTCCGGCCGATCCGGCGCCGACGACGATGTAATCGGCGTCGAGGTCGGAGTTCCGCCGGGAGCCGCGGGTCACGAGCGCAGGGCCTTCGCGAGCGTGCGCACGAGACCGGGAACGCTGTGGTCCATGAGCCAGCGGGTGAGGCCCTCCGACACCGCCGTGCCGGTGCGCGAATCGACGAACCACGGCGGTTTCGGCAGCACCGAGAACCGCGTGCGGCGACCGAGCGAGCGGGGGAACGGCCGGAAGGGGCCCCGCATCACGGAGCGTTCGACGTGATCGAGCAGCAGCGTGTTGTGCACGACGCCGATGCCGCTCGTGATGTGCTCGATCGTGTCGCCCGGGTAGGCGCCCCACGAGAGGATCGGCGTGGCGAAGACGAGCCCGGTCCACGCGTTGATCGCGATGCCGCCGTAGTGCAGGTCGGCGATGGCGCGCTCGAACCCCCCGCCGATCGCGCGCTCCGTGTCGGGGTCGATCAGCACGTTGGCGCCCAGCGTGCCCGCGAGCTTCTCGTTCGCATGCGCGACCGCCGCGTCGAGGAACTCCTGGCCGGTTCCCGTGAGCTCGACGACGCCCAGCACGGGCGCGAAGTACTCCGTGCGCTCGAGGGCCGACGCATCCGTCCCCGGGGGGATGTCGACGAAGGCACGGGTGTGACCGGCGCTCCAGGAGGTCTCGGGATAGTCGGCACCGGCGCTCTCGAGCCGGCGCTCGCTGTTCGGGTACCAGACCGGCCGCTGCGGGGCGGCGGCGTAGGCGGCGCGGAGTGCCGCGAGGAACGCGTCGCGCTGCGGCCAGTCCCGGCTGATGATCACGACCTGACCGGCGATGCAGTTGTGGCCGCTGTTGTGCAGGCGCATCGTGGCGATGTGCGACGCCTGGTATTCGAGGTCCGCCGTGGTCCAGCGGCCGGGTACCACGATGATCGGCGAGACGCCGCCGAGCTCGGCGGTGATCGGGGTGGTGAGCTTGGGGTCGTCCGCCGCTCGTCGTCGTGTCGCTTCCTCGCCGGTGCCCCAGACGATCGCGTCGAACGTGGTGGCGGAGCCGGTGACGTGCACGTGACGGAAGGCGTCGTTCGCGGTGAGCCATTCGCCCACGTCGCCGCCGCCGCGCACGATGCGGAGGAATCCGGGTTCGATCAGCGGCGCGAGCGCGCGCTCGAAGACGGGCAGGAGCGCGTCCTGCGTCGGGTTGATCTTGAGGACCGACAACCGGTTCGCCGCGAGCAGTTCGTAGAGCACGTCGAGCACGGGGATCGCGCTGATGTTGCCGGCGCCCAGCACGAGTCCGACGGTGGCCTCCTCCGTCGGCTGTCGCTGTCCGAGTCCTGCGGCATCGCGCGCCTCACCCTCGGTGATTCCCGGCTGCAGCCAGACCTCGCCGGTGAACCCCGAGAGCAGCAGGTGATCCGTCAGGGCGGCGGGGAAGGCATGGGCGCGCAGTCGGCCGCCCGGAGCGACATCCGTCTTCACCCCGTCGAGCGGGCTCGCACCCTTCGCGAGCGCACCCAGGGTGCTCAGGTAGCCGTCGATCGCGCCGAGCACGGCGTAGGGTCCGGCGAGCCACTCCTCGCCGACCAGCGGGTGGTTCTCGTCGAGGCCCTTCGAGCGCGCGGCGGTCAGCGCCCACTCCTCGGCGCACGCCACGACCGCAACGCGCACGCGCTGGAGCAGCCGGGAGCGCTGGTCGAGGGTGAGGTGGCTCCACGACCGCGTGCCGGCCTGCACGGCCGCGATCGCCTCTTCAAGGTCGGCGCGTGTGCTGTCGGGAAGGGCCTTCTTCTTCGCGGCCGCGCTCTTCGTCGTCCGGCTCTTCGTCGTGCCGCTCTTCTTCGCACCGGTCTTGGCGGCACCGGCTGCCATCGCGGCCTTGGTGCGATCGGGAGCGTCCGGGGGATCCGTCGCGCGGGGCGGCATCGCGCCCTCGGCGAGCTCGTCGGGCGTGATCGCGTCGGTGGCGCGCGGTGGCATCGAGCCTCCGTCGGGCAGGGCCTGCGATGCGGTAGTCGCTTCCTGCTTCGGCGCGGCTTCCGATTCGGGCGCGGTGCCCGCTTCGGCCTCGGGCTCGGGCGGGGTGTTCTTCGCGGATGTCGGCACGACGCTCTCCTTCGGGCGTTTGCGGCCAGTCTAAGCCGCGGAACCCGGTGTCACTCCGGCTGCGACGCCGTACCGTCGGGGCGGTGCTGGTGAAGCGCGTCGATGTCGGCGCGACGGAGACGGTATCGTGCGAGGGCGACGAGGCTCAGGCCGATGAGAGCGGCAGGAAGCACGCTGAAGCTCACGACGATGCCCGTGACCGCGGCATCCGGCTGCACGACCTGCGTCGCTGCGGTCGACGAGATGTACCCGGTGATCGCGAGGACGATCGACAGCACGGTCGCGCCCAGTGCGAAGCCGATGGTCTCGCCCGCCGTCCACACGCCGCTGAAGGCGCCGGCCCGGCCGGGGCCGTTGGCGCGCTCGTCGTGCGAGATGACGTCGGGGAGCATCGCCATCGGCAGCGACTGCATTCCCGCGTACGCGACGCCCGCGATGCCGACGGGCAGGTACGCCCAGTCGCCGGCGCTCCACTGCAGGCCGAGCAGCGACAGTGCCGCCACCGCGAACAGGACGCTCGCGATCGCGAAGGCGCGCTCCTTCCCGATGCGGGCGGCGACGATCCCCCAGACGGGCGCCGCGACGAACGCCGGGGCGATGAGCGCGACGAACAGCAGCTCGACGGCCGCCTCGGAGTGCATGACCCAGGTCGCGACGTACTGGGCACCGGCGAGCATGAGCCCCGTCGCAAGAGCCTGCAGCAGGTACGCCGACAGCAGCGTGCGGAACGGGGCGCTCCGACGCAGGGCGGCGATCCCCGCCGCGTAGTGCGCCCGGATCCCTGCGGGCTCCTCCCCCGTCGTTGAGCGAGCGCCGGAGGCGCGAGTCGAGACGGCATCCGCTCGATCCGCGGCTCGGCGGGCGACACTCGTGGCCACGAGCATCCCGATCGCCAGCACGACCCCGGACACGATGCCCATGAGGAGGTACCCCGTCACCGGGTCGCCGGTGACACGGCGCAGCGCCGGCCCTCCCGCGCCGAACAGCAGGATCGCCAGCGTCAGCACGACGACCCGCCACGTGAGCAGACGCGTCCGCTCGTCGTACCCCGGCGTGAGCTCGGCGGGGAGCGCGATGTAGGGAACCTGGAACAGGCTGAACGACGTCGCCGTGAGCAGGAACGCGATCAGCACCCACAGCGCCCCGAGCACGGGACCGATGGCCGGGGGAGCGGCGAATGTCAGCGCGAAGAACACCGGAATCGTGCATGCCCCGATCAGCATGAATCGCCGGCGCGAACCGTGTCGCGCCCGATCCCGATCGCTCAGCGCGCCGACGACCGGGTCGATGATGACGTCCCAGATCTTCGCCGCGGCGATCACGACGCCTGCGACGAGGGCGGCGACGCCGAGCGAATCGGTGAGGTAGTACGTCAGGACGAGACCGGGCAGCGTGGCGAACCCGCCGGTGCCGATCGAGCCGATGGCGTAGCGGGTGATCACGCCGGCACCCAGGCGCGGTGCCGGGACGGATGCCGCGGCGGGGCGTCCGTCGACGGAGCCCTCGACCTGCGAACGGAGGAGCCCCTCGTCGTCGGTCGACGTACCCATCCGCGGGCGCGGGTGACCATCGCCGGTGTGCACGCCGCCGGTCGGTCCGGAACCGCTGGGGATTGCGGCAGATCCGGCAGAGGCGGTGTCTTCGGGCGAGGCGGCGTCGGGAGCGTCGTTGCTCATCCGGTCAGTGTATTGGCGCCCCACGGCTGCATTCCCGCTTTGGGGCGGATTCCTGCCGATCGTCCCGCAGTCACGCGCCCCAAACGCAGAGCCGCGCCCCAGACCAACGTCACGCGCCCCAAACGCAGAGCCGCGCCCCAAACCCACCGAAGCGCGCCCCGACGGAGACGCACCCGACCGCGCCGAAGCACGCCGCGGCCCCGCTGGGGTCCCCCGCTCAGCCGACGGCGCGGAGCGTCTCCGCGATCGCCGCCATGCCGTCGACCACCTCGACGAACGACGTGGACAGCGGCGACAGGCCGATGCGAAGTCCGCCGGGGTCGCGGTAGTCGGGGATCACGTCGCGCTCCCACAGCCGTGCGGTGACCTCGCGCATGGTCGGATGCGACAGAGTGACGTGGCCGCCTCGTGCTGACGCATCCCGGGGCGACGCGACCGTGGCGCCGAGCGGGGCGAGCCACGCGTCGGCGAGCCGAATGGTGAACTCGGTGAGGGCGACGGACTTCTCCCGGATCGCCCGAACCCCGACCTCCTCGATGAGGTCGAGCATGTCGCGCAGGGCGATCATCCCGGTGACCGGCGGAGTGCCCGAGAGGAATCGGCGCATCCCGTCGGCCGGCGCGTACTCCGGCCCCATCGCGAACACGTCGGCAGCGCCCATCCACCCCTGGATCGGCTGGGTCAGCGTCGCCTGGTGCCGACGCGCCACGTAGGCGAACGCGGGCGAACCGGGCCCGCCGTTGAGGTACTTGTACGTGCACCCGACAGCGAGGTCGAAGCGCCACGCGTCGGCGGCGATCTCGGCCGAACCCGCCGAGTGGCACAGGTCCCAGAGGATGAGGGCGCCGGCCTCGTGCGCGATCGCGGTGAGGGCCGACGCATCCGCCATATGTCCGGAACGGTATGCGATGTGGCTGAGCAGGACGACCGCGGTCTGCGGTCCCACTGCGTCGCGCAGTGCGTCGGCCGTGACGCCCGCGGTGACGTCGACGTCGATCCACCGCACGCGCCCACCGCGCTCGGCGGCGATGCCCTCGACGAGGTAGCGGTCGGTCGGGAAGTTGTCGCGGTCGACCACGATCTCCACGCGTGCCGCGTCGGCTCGGTGAGCGGCGTCGAACGCCGCCCGCAGCAGCTTGTACAGCAGCACCGTGGTCGAGTCGCCGACGATCGTCTGCCCGGGCGCGGCGCCGATGACGGCGGCGCCGATGCGGTCGCCGAGCGCGAACGGCTGATCCATCCACCGCTCGTCCCAGCCGCGGATGAGGCGCGCGCCCCACTCGTCGCGCACGAAGTCAGCCATGGAGTCGACCGTCGCCCGCAGGGGGCGTCCGAGCGAGTTGCCGTCGAAGTAGACGAGCGGCGTGTCCGTTCCCACGAAGGCATCACGGTGTGTGCGCAGGGGATCGGCGGCGTCGAGGGCGGATGCCTCAGCCCGCGCCTCGTCGATCGTCGGCTCGAGAATCGACTCAGGCGTCATGCGCGACCAGCTCCTCCGCCGGCACGACGCACGCCGTGCCCAGCCATTCCGGGATCCCCGCGGCATCCGTCGGCGGCGCCCCGGGGACGAACGTGGCGACCGCTCCGTCGGTCTCATGCCGTGGCCACGGTGCGGTCAGCGCCGCGATCAGAGCGGGACCGGTCACATCGGCGCTGTGGAGCAGCTGCAGCTCCTCGAGGAGGAGGCGGCTCGGCCGATCGCCGTTGCCGAGGTCGGTGCCGTAGAGCACGGCGCCGCCCGCTGCCGAGAACGCGGAGACGTTCGCGACGGCGATCGACGGGTCGTCGTGCACGGCGAGCGTCGAGATCCATCGCTGCCCGTTCGCGACGGCCCGCGAGATCGTCTCGTCGTCGAGGGCCTCGGTGAAGGGCGCGTGGCCGAGCGCGTCGATGCCGACATCGAGCGCCTTGTGCGTCATCCCCTCGCCTTCGACGTGGGCGACGACCGGCAGGCCGCGCTCGTGCGCCGCAGCGACGATGACGTGGAGCGTGTCGTCGTCGAAGACCGGACCGGCGTCGCTGTTGAGGGCGACCTTGATCACGGATGCGCCGGCGTCCGCCATCTCGTCGACGGCCGTGCGCGCGCCCCCGCGGACGCCGGGGGCGGGCGAGGCTGAGGTCACCATGCGGACGATCTGCGGCGGCGCCCAGCTGCGGAACGAGGGGTAGCCGCCAGGCACGGTGAGGAAGGCGCCGGAGTATTCCACGTGGGGAATGCCGTGCTTCGGATAGCGGGCGAAGTAGGCGGGGTCGCCACCCAGGTCGACCACGGCGGCGACGCCGGACGCCGGCAGCGCGTGCTCGTCGATGAGGTGCAGGTGCACGTGGTGGTCGGTGAACGGCGCGAGGGCGACGCCGGCCTCGCCCGTGACGCCGCGGCGGCGGAAGTGGGCGGAGGGTCCGAGGAGTCGCTGCAGGGCCTCGGTGTCGGGATGCGGCATCCTCAGGCTCCGATCTCGGTGCGCACGGCGTACAGCTCGGGGAAGAACGTGAGGTCGAGGGCGCGTGTGAGGAAGGAGACGCCGCTGGAGCCGCCGGTGCCGCGCTTGTGGCCGATGATGCGCTCGACCGTCTTGAGGTGGCGGAAGCGCCAGAGCTGGAAGTTGTCCTCCAGGTCGACGAGCTCCTCGCACGTCTCGTACGCGCCCCAGTGGGCGGCGGTGTCGGCGTAGATCTCGGTGAACACGGGGACGAGCTCGGGGGCGTACTCCCAGGCCTTCGTGACGTCGCGTTCGAGCACGGACGCGGGGATGGCGTAGCCGGCGCGGGCGAGCAGTCGCAGGAACTCATCGTAGAGGCTCGGGGCCTCGAGCGCCGCGCGGATGAGGGCGAGGTTGGCGGGATCGGACTCGAAGACGCGCAGCATGCCGGCGTGCTTGTTGCCGAGCGTGAACTCGACGGCGCGGTACTGCGCCGACTGGAAGCCGCTGGCGTTCCCGAGAATGCCGCGGAACTGCGCGTACTCGGCGGGGGTCAGGGTGGCGAGCACCGACCACTGGTCGGTGATGGTCTTCTGGATGTGCTTGACGCGGGCGATGCACTTCAGCGCAGGGGCCAGCTTGTCCTCGCGCAGCAGGGTGCAGGCGGCGCCGAGCTCGTGCAGGATCAGCTTGAGCCAGAGCTCGGTGGTCTGGTGCTGCACGATGAACAGCAGTTCGTCGTGGTGCTCGGGATCGCTGAGCGGATGCTGCGCGGCCAGCAGAGTGGACAGCTGCAGGTAGCCGCTGTAGGTCATGCGGTCTTCGAAGTCGGTGACGACCGTGTCTTCGATGGTCCTGGTGTTGCGCTCGACCGCTTCGTCCACGCCTCTTACCTTACGGCGTGCGCCGCCAGGTCCCTGAGCGAGGAGCGATCCACCCCGCCAGGTCCCTGAGCGAGGAGCGAAGCGACGAGTCGAAGGGCCGCGCGCAACGCCACGGTCCCGCCTGCCAGGTCCCTGAGCGAGGCCGCGCGCAGCGCGACTGCCCAGCCCGCCAGGTCCCTGAGCGATGAGCGAAGCGCCGAGTCGAAGGGCCCGCGACGGGTCTCAGATGAGCGAGAGCTCCCGCAGCTTCGACTCGACGTCGGCATTCGACGGCTCGACCTGGTGCGACGCATCCGGGTACACCACGACCGGGATGTTCGTGCGACCGGAGATCTCGCGTGCGACGTCGGCAGCGGACGGGTCGGCTACGAGGTCGATGTACTCGTAGCTGATGCCCAGCTCGTCGAGCTGCTTCTTCGTGCGGATGCAGTCGCGGCACCAGTCGGCGCCGAACATCTTGATTGTCGAGTCGGAAGTCGTCATGCTCCCATTCTCCCAGCCTCCGACTGGGGTGGCGCTGTGCGGGCCCGCGTCACGGCCGGCCGAGGCCGCGATAGGTCCATCCGGCGGCGCGCCACCGTGCCGGGTCGTAGCTGTTCCGGCCGTCGACGACATTGCGGCCCGCGACGAGCGGCGCCACCACATCCGGGTCGAGGTAGCGGTACTGATCCCACTCGGTCACGAGGACGATCACGTCGGCATCGGTCACGGTGTCCTCGAACGAGGAACGATAGTCGAGCTGGGGATGCACGGCACGGGCGTTCTCGATGGCTTGGGGGTCGGTCGCCCGTACCTCCGCGCCCAGACCCTTCAGTCGCACGGCGACATCCAGAGCGGGCGAGTCGCGCACGTCGTCGGAGTGGGGCTTGAACGCGAGTCCCAGGACGGCGACCCGCTTCCCGTACGGCTCGTGGCCGAGCAGGTCGACGACGTGCTCGACCACCTTGTTGCGGCGGCGGAGGTTGATGGCGTCGACCTCCTTGAGGAATGCGACCGCCTCTCCGCGCCCCAGCTCCTCCGCGCGCGCCATGAACCCTCGGATGTCTTTGGGCAGGCACCCGCCGCCGAATCCGACGCCGGCACCGAGGAAGCGCCGGCCGATCCTCCCGTCGAACCCGATGGCGTCGGCGAGCTGCGTGACATCGGCGCCGGTCGCCTCGGCGATCTCGGCCATCGCATTGATGAAGGAGATCTTCGTCGCGAGGAACGCGTTCGCCGAGACCTTGACGAGCTCCGCCGTCGCGTAGTCGGTGAGCACGAGGGGCGTCTCGTCGACGATCGCCGCGGCGTACACCTCGCGAAGCGCCGCTTCGGCGACGGCCGCGGCGGCGGGTTCGGGAGGCAGCCCGAACACGATGCGGTCGGGGGTGAGGGAGTCCTTCACCGCGAACCCCTCGCGCAGGAACTCGGGGTTCCACGCGAGCACAGCTCCCGTCTGAGACACCTTCGCCGCCAAGCGCGCGGCGGTGCCGACGGGCACGGTTGACTTCCCGACGACGACGTCGCCGTCCGACAGCTGCGGCAGCAGCTGGTCGATGGCCGCGTCCACGAAACGGAGATCCGCGGCGTTGGAGCCTTTGCGCTGGGGCGTGCCGACGGCGATGAAGTGCACCCGTGCGCCCCGCACTGCTGAGATGTCGTCGGTGAAGGTCAGGCGCCCGGTAGATCCGGCGTCGACGAGGAGCTCGGGGAGACCCGGTTCGAAGAACGGCGCCTCGCCGCGCCGGAGTGCGGCGAGCTTCACCGGATCCACGTCGACGCCGACGACTTCATGCCCCAATGTGGCCATCGCCGCGGCATGCACGGCCCCCAGGTAGCCACATCCGATAACGGATATTCGCATGCCTAGAACACTAGGGGACCATCATGCGTCGCCGCAGCCTACGGCGATGTTCAGGATCGCCTATGCACTTGTCCACAGGCCGGGTGATGTCCAGCCGGCCATGGGACGATGGTCGGACCGCGCCAGATGCGGCAACCGAACCGGAAGACCATGCAGCTGTCGATCATCGTCCCGACGTACAACGAGGCCCCCAATGTGGCCGAGCTCGTGCGTCGCACCGCGGCGGCGGTGGCGGACGTCGATGCGGAGATCATCTTCGTCGACGACAGCACGGATGCCACGCCCGACGTCGTGCGCGAGGTCGCCGCCGCATCCGCTCCTCTTCCGGTCCGTCTGATCCATCGCGAGAAGGCGACCGGAGGCCTGGGCGGCGCCGTCGTCGAGGGTATGCAGGCGGCGCAGTCCGACGTGTGCATCGTGATGGACGGGGACCTGCAGCACCCGCCCGCGGATATCCCGGCGCTCGTCGCGCGGTACTCGGCCGGTGATGTGGATCTCGTCGTGGCATCCCGCTACCTGGGTGAGGGGTCGGCGCAGGGCCTCGCCGATCGGACGCGCGTGTTGATCTCGCGCGTGTCGACGCTGCTGACGAAGGCGATGTTCCCGATCCGGCTGCGGGAGATCTCCGATCCCATGACGGGGTTCTTCCTGATCGACCGGCGTGCGGCAGACCTACAGAACCTGAAGCCGCGTGGGTTCAAGATCCTGCTCGAGATGCTCGCTCGCGGACCGATGCGCGTCGCAGAGATCCCGTTCCGGTTCGCCGATCGGCACGCCGGTGAGTCGAAGGCGTCGTTCCGCCAGGGCGTGAACTTCATCGTGCAGCTCACGGCGCTGCGGTTCGGCAAGATGTCGCTGTTCGCGGTGATCGGCGGGCTCGGCGCCGTGGCGAACCTGCTGATCATGTGGGCGCTCACGAAGGCCGGGATGCATTACATCCCGGCGGCGATCATCGGCGCCGAGGTGACGATCGTGGGGAACTTCTTGCTGCAGGAGCGGTTCGTCTTCCAGGACATGCGAGCGGATGCGTCGGGGGTGTGGTCGCGTTTCGCGAAGTCGTTCGCGTTCAACAACGTCGAGGCGCTGGTTCGCATCCCGGTGATCGCGCTGCTCGTGAACACCTGGCACATCTCCAGCGTGATCGCGGCGGCGATCACGCTGGCCGTCGCGTTCGTGGTGCGGTTCATGTTCCACTCGCTCGTGGTGTACGCGCCCCGGCGCGCGGGCGAGAAGTCGGTCGGGCAGGAGATCGTGGACGAACTCGATACGCAGGCGGTGTCGCCGGGGGAGCTGTAGCGGCGCTCAGGCGTTCGAGACAGCGCTCACCGGTATCGTCAAGGCGTCGAGAGCCGCTCGTAGCTTGCTGCTGGACGTATGTGCCGTGTACGGGAAGTAGACGACTTCGACGCCGACGGCAGCGAAATCGCGCTCCAGCCGAAGACCCTTCTCGGTGCCACGCCAGTCGTCACCCTTGAAGAAGTGCGTGAAGTGAAGCTCCTTCCAGACATCGAGCTTGTCGGGCACGGACTCGACGTACACGTCGTCCACGAAACTGATGTGCCGCACGATCTCGGCACGCTCCTGCGTCGGAATCACGGCCTGGATGCCCTTGACCTCGCGCAGCATCTCGTCACTGACGACCCCGGCGATCAGGAAATCGCACTGTTCCTTCGCATGACGAAGGATATTCAGATGCCCGACGTGGAACAGGTCGAATGCACCAGCCGCATACCCCACACGAAATGCCATATGAGCCCCAGAACTCACGTGACGCTCCCCAGCGCCAACCCCAGTCGTGCACGGCCCCACGCCGGTGCACGGTCGCCAGTGTAGCCTCTCGACGCCGCCGGCACGAGGCTCTGCGGCGGAATTGATCAGAGAGTCTGAGCGAGCCGACCCTCGACGCGGTTCTTCGTGTCCAGGATCGGTACGTCGGAACGCTCGACCAGGGCGTAGTCAATGTCGCTGTGGTCGACCAGCAGGGCGGCGACATCCGTTTCGGCAAGCGTCGCGGCGTCCAGTTCGACGCGCTCAACTCCTTCCGGCCAGAGGTGCTCTGGAACGTGGCTGTCTACGGCGCAGACGACCGCTCCGTGTTGCCGCAACAGTTCGGCGAGATGGAGTGACGGGCTCTCCCGCACGTCTCCTGTGTCCCGCTTGTACGACAGCCCCAGAAGCAGAATGTGGCTTCCGCGCAGGGCCTTCGACGCGCCGTTCAGCATGTCTTGAAGTCGCTGGAGCACGTAGAACGGCATGTTCTCGTTCACGTCGTTGGCGAGCTCGACGAAGCGGAACGTCTTCCCCAGCTGCCGCCGCACCTGCCAGGACAGATAGCTTGGGTCGACCGGAAGACAGTGCCCGCCGACGCCGGGACCGGGCGTGAACCTCATGAAGCCGAACGGCTTGGTAGCGGCCGCGTCGATCGACTCCCAGATGTTCACTCCAAGCTGGTGGGCGAAGACTGCAAGCTCGTTGACAAGAGCGATGTTCACATGTCGGAACGTGTTCTCGAGAAGCTTCGTCATCTCGGCCTCTTTCGGGGAAGAGACCGGGACGACGGTGTCCACGAGTGCCGAGAAGAAGTCGCTCACGCGCCGTAGTGACTCCTCGTCGATGCCAGAGACGACCTTGGGTGTCGTCTGCAGGTTCCAGTGGGGGTTGCCTGGGTCGATTCGCTCCGGACTGTAGCCGACGAAGAAGTCTGTACCCGCTTCGAGTCCCGAGTGCGCTTCGAGGATGGGGACGAACAACTCCTCGGTCGTGCCCGGATACGTCGTCGACTCGAGGATGACGAGCGCGCCCCTCTTCAGGTGAGCGCCAAGCGATTCGGCTGCGCTCTCGATGAAGGAAAGGTCTGGAAGGGTCTCTCTGAGCGGTGTCGGAACCGACACGACTGCGATGTCGAACCCATCGGCGAGGGCGTAATCGCTCGTCACGGTGTAGCGGCCGTCTTCGAGCACGGCCCTAAGTCGTTCGTCGCCGATGTCTTCGACATGCGACACGCCCGCGCTCAGCGCGCTCACGCGGCGGCCATCCAAGTCGATTCCCACCACACGGTATCCCACCTCCGCCGCGCGCATCGCGACGGGCAGTCCGACATAACCCTGTCCGACGACGACGACGTGCTGCCGTGAATCCTCACCCATGAGCTCCCCCAGTTCCTTCATCTATCGAGCCTCGCCTGCGCTCGCTGGTCTCGCTGCGCTGGTCCTATCGTGCGCGTACGCATGGAACTCACGACCGAACGCGCCGCTGACCATTCCGGTTCCGCGACGCATCATACGGTCCCCGCGGGCCGCCCACCTGAGCTGGTGGGTTCCCCTGCCCCACGCCGCCCATGCGGCCCCTACAACGGCGCGGCCGACACCCGCGACTATCCCTCGAACCCGACGAAGAAGCCGAGCGACAGTGGTACGTCCCTCAGCCACATGGACGCGAATGGCCACGTTTCCATGACTGTACGCCCGTCGCAGGACCCATTCCCGAGTGAGGCGGCTGGATTCCACCGGATCGTCGGCGACGGATTCGTTACACCAAACGAACGTCCCCCCCTCCCGGGAGAGCTCCGTGCTGAATTTCGTATCGGACCCTCCCCCAAGCCCGATCGACTCATCGAATCGAGTGCCGAAGCGCCGCACGGCCTCAAGGTCGAGGAGGAGGTTGCCAGTCGCCACCACGTCCATCCGGGTGCCCGTGGGTCGTTCGGGGCGTCGGAACACGCCACTCGCGAGGATCCACGGGTCCACGTCATCGGGGAAATGTGAAACGACCAACCCCGAGACCCCCGTGGGGCGGCCGTGTCCCGACCAGGTGGCGATCAGGTGACGGAGCCATCCGTCGCGTGGCGTTTCGTCATCATCGATGAAGACGAGCAGACGTGCGTCGGCTGCCGCATCAAGCGCAGCGTTCCGAACTGCCGGGATTCCAGGCACCGTCTGGGATACGTATACGACCGGCACGCCCACCGTGAACTGACCCACGATCGGCTCCGCGCTGCGTTCCGGGTCGTTGTCGACCACGATGATGCGTCCGCTCGCGACGAGCTTCGCCTCCTCCACCCCACGGATGTGGTCGGCGACGAGGGGGAGTAATCGGCTCAGTCGCTCCGTGCGCCGAAAGGTCGGGATGGCGACCGCCAGTGAGATCCGCTCCACGAGGCCCGACATTATCGCTTCCTCATTCTTCGCGGCGACATTATTCTTCACTCATTCTCTGTGCTTGACCCGGCAGAGAGGTCGAAGCGCCATGCAAGATGGACTGACCAGTTGCGAGCGCGCCTCGATTACCCGATCGATCCCATGAGCCGCCGCGTGCCCCCAGTATGAATCGGACCTTACCAGCCCTATGAATTCACGTCGCTTCTTTCGTCGACCCATCCTCCTTCTCTCCACAGCAGCAGCCATCTCCGCTCTCACAGCGGCCGTCGGCCTCGCCTCTTCGGTGACGCCCGTCGCCGCCGCTGCCTCGACCACGGTGTCCGTTGCACCGGGCCAGGGCAAACCGGTGAGCTTGGGCGGCGCGGTCAGCGACCACCCCGCTGCCGCGTTCTCGCTCGCGGCAATGCCGAAGTCCCCCGGCAGCACCTATGTCGGAGTGCGCGCTCGTGTCGCAGGCTCCGGGTACTACCTCCTGCAGGCCAACGTGTTGTCCACCGGTGCGATCACTGCCACCATCAAGCGTCGGTCGAACTCGGGCGCCATCATCAACCTCGTCGGCCCCAAGACGGTCGGATTCACTGCGGCAGCGGCATCGCCTCTCGTTGCGGACCTGACCGTTTCCGGGTCTTCGACGGTGAGCCTGAAAGGCGTGATTCGTAACGCGGCTGGCAAGCAGTACGCCATCTCGGCCACCGATTCCTCGTCGGCACGGCTCACCAAGGCCGCCGTCGCCGACGCGTGGGTGTATGCGAGCGGCAAGAGCACGTCATCGGCCAAGGTCTCCGTCACCAAGCCGACTGCCGCCGTCACGGCGCCGCCGTCGACCACTGGTTCGGTCGGCGTGCCGGCGGGCACCAAGCTGAAGGTCCACGAGGGCGACCTGGTCATCAACAAGCCGAATACCGTCGTCAGTGGTCTCGACATCCGAGGGTTCGTCCGCGTCAACGCTCCCGGCGTCGTCATCGAGAACTCCGTCATCACTGGTCGCGCAACGAAGTCAGCGGTGGCCATCGTGAGCAATTTCAACAACCACAACCCATTCACCATCCGTGACTCCGAGATCTACGCTCGCTCGGCGAGTCCCTACCTCAACGGCATTATGGGCGATCACTTCACCGCCACCCGGGTGCACGTGCACAACGTAGTCGACGCGATTCGCATCACAGGCAGCAACGTGAGCGTCACCGGGTCGGTGCTGGAGAAGAACCTGCATTACCTCGTCGACCCGACCCAGGGAAACACGCCCAGCCACGACGACTCGATCCAGATCCAAGGTGGAAGCGACATCCGGATCACCGGTAACCGGATCAGCGGTGCCTTCAATGCCGCCGTTCAGGTGACGGAAGGTCTCGGCAAGGTGTCGCGTCTGACGATTGCGAACAACCGCCTCGATGGCGGTGGGTGCACCGTCAACATCTACGCAGCTCCGGGATCGACGGGAATCAAGGAGTCGGTCGTACGCGACAACAAGTTCGGTTCGAACCAGCGTGTGAAGAAGTGCGCGGTGGTCGCTTCGCTTAACAGCGTTCCCCAGATGACTTCAAATGTCTGGGAGTCGACTGGGGCTTCCGTCGCCGTCACCCGCGGGAAGTAGACTCTCCTCATCGGCGGGTGCGGAGGGGACCCGCACCGCCGCTGATAGGGGAGGGATCTCGTGGGCGATTCCGTGGCGCGTCAAAGGTCGCGCATCGTCTGGACCGTGGTGATCGCATTCGCGGTGATCGTCGTCGCGGTGGTCTGGCTGGTGTTCGGTTACCGACCGAGCGCCGACTCGGCTGTGGGTGTTCCGACACGCACTCCGGTACCGGCGACGCCATCGGTGTGGCCCACGCCCACGCCTGGCTCTACCGCGGCTATGCCTAAGGTCACCCCGACTAGGGCACCCATCGATGATGCGGTCAACCTCTCGGGCCTTGAGACGAAGGTCACTTCCCTCGCACGGTTCGAAGCGAAAGCGAGCAGCCTTCCGGGTGAGGCCGGCGGCCCGGCGATCCGGGTGACCGTGAAGGTCACGAACACCACCGACAAGGTCGCCCGGATCGATGGAGCGCGGCTCAGTGCGGCGTTCGGAAAGTCGAGAGCACCAGGTGCGGAATTAAGTGGTAACGGAACGCGCGAGTTTCCTGCTAGCATTCAGCCTGGGGAAACGGTACAAGCCGTCGCTGCCTTCTCGATACCCGATGGCAGCGACGGTTCGGTACACGTCGGACTCGATCTGGTGACGGGAAAGCCAGCGATCGTGTTCGTGGGAGACGTGCCGAAGAAGTGACCTAACTGGGGAAAGCGGCGGAGGCTAAGGGGCCTCTCGTCGAAGAGATACTGGGGAGTCTCTGTGGTCGATCACACATTCGGTTCGCGCACCGCCGCAACCAAGGGAAAGATCATCACCGCCTTGGCGACGCTGGCTGCGGCCATCTTGGTGATCGCTATGCCAACTGCGGCCCAGGCCGATACGTCGCCCACAAACGGCACTCCCGCCACCGTGACGAGCGACTCACTCCCGACCGCGCAGATTGATGGGATCGTCTGGCAGCAGACGATCATCGGCAACACCGTCTACGCCGGTGGCTCGTTCTCGACGGCGCGACCCGCTGGAGCTGCCGAGGGCACCCAGCAGGTCACTCGTACGAATCTGATCGCCTACAACGTCACGACGGGCGTCATGACGTCCTTCGCCCCTTCCATCAACGGCCAGATTCGCGCCGTCGTCGGCTCGCCGGACGGAAAGACGCTCTATATCGGCGGTGAGTTCACATCGGTCAACGGGCAAACCCGGAACCGCATCGCATCCTTCGACATCGCGAGCGGCGCACTGACGAACTTCGCACCGGACGTGAACGCGGCAGTACGCGGCATCTCCGTCACCAACACCGCTGTCTTCTTCGTCGGAGCCTTTGGAAGGGTCAACGGCAATGTGCGCACGGGCGCCGCCGCTGCAGAGCCCAATGGGACACTCCTCAGTTGGGCGCCGGTGCTGGGCAACGGCAGCGGCCAGGCCGTCAAGGCGTCGCCGGACGGAACGAAAGTCGTGATCGGAGGCGCATTCACCACGCTGAACGGGTCCAGCAATCCCGGCTACGGCATGGGCATGGTCAGTGCAGCCGACGGCTCGCTGCTTCCGTTCGCGGCGAACGGAATCGTTCGCAATGGCGGCTCCCAAGCCGCGATTCTTGCCCTCAGTGGCGACGGCGACTCGGTGTACGGCTCGGGTTATGTCTTCGGATCGGGCGGAAACCTCGAGGGCGTTTTCCGTGCCGACTGGGCAACCGGGAACCTGACCTGGGTCGAGGACTGCCACGGCGACACCTACAGCGTGGCGCCGGTCGGAGACCTCGTCTACGAGGCTGGTCATGCTCACTACTGCGGCAGCATCGTGGGCGGCTTCCCGCAGAGTGACCCTTGGACTGTGCGCCACGCCATGGCGTTCACGAAGTCCGTCGAACGGATCACGCCGTACGGCCTCAACCTCGGCTACTACGACTGGGGTGGAAATCCCGCTCCGCGGCTCACTCACTGGTTCCCCGACTTCGACACGGGCACGGTGAGCGGCGCTGGACAGGCGACCTGGAGCGTGGCCGGCAACAGCCAGTACGTCGTCTATGGTGGTGAGTTCCACCGTGTCAACAACAAGATCCAGGGCGGACTCGCGCGGTTTGCGGTGTCGTCGATCGCTCCGGGAACCGACGGTCCCAGGATGTCCGGTGGCTCATATGTGCCGTCCGCTGTCGCGATTGCAGCTGGCAAGATCCGTGTGAGCTGGCCGCTCAATTACGACAGGGACAACGAGAACCTCACGTACCAGTTGATTCGCGACGGCAAGAACAGTGCGCCGATCTACACCGTCACGGCGATCTCGAAGTCGCCTGACTGGGGGCTGCCTGGTCTGAGCTTCACTGACTCTGGCCTCGACGTAGGATCGACGCACACGTACCGGGTGCGTGTGAACGACCCGAACGGCAACGTGGCATGGAGCAACACCATCACAGCCACCGCTGATGGGACCGGGGTCGTGACCGACTACTCGAACACGATCCTCGAAGACCAGCCTCTCGATTACTGGCCTCTGAATGACAGCGGCGCGACCGTGAGCTACGACTGGGCTGGCGCGTCCGACCTCACCCTGAACTCCGGAGTGACCCGTGGCACGGCTGGCGCGCTTGTCGGTGTCGGCGCAGCTGCCTCGACGTTCAACGGCACCTCGAGTGGGTTCGCCTCCACGACACGGTTGATCCAGGGCCCGCAAACGTTTGGTCTCGAGGCCTGGTTCCGCACCACGTCGACTTCGGGCGGCAAGATCATCGGGTTCGGAAACGCCTCGTCCGGAACGTCGAACAACTACGACCGCCACGTGTACATGAACCCGAACGGAACGATCTCGTTCGGCGTGTACCCGGGATCGTCGCAGATCGTCACCTCCGCGAAGACCTACAACGACGGTCAGTGGCACCAGATGGCGGCGGGTCTGAGCTCCGCCGGCATGATCCTGTACATCGACGGGCAGCGCGTGGCACAGCGCACCGACGTGACGTCGGCTCAGTCCTACAACGGATACTGGCGCATCGGCGGAGACAGCTCGTGGAACGGCAGCAACTGGTTCGCGGGTGACATCGATGAGCCTGCTGTGTACGCCGCGCCGCTGACGAGGCAGCAGGTCGTGGCCCACTACGTGGCATCGGGTCGCACATTCACGGGGGCGACGCCGCCGGCGGACTCGTACGGCGCCGCTGTGTACGCAGATGAGCCGTCGTTGTACTGGCGACTCGGCGACACGACAGGGAACACGGCTGCAGACTCCTCGGGTTCGGAGTTCCCCGGCAAGTACTTCGGGTCCATCACGAAGGGGGCACCCGGCGCTCTCGAGGGCGTCTCGGACACTGCAGCGGCATTCTCGGGCGGCCAGGTCATTAGTCAGGAGTCGGTGACCAATCCGACGACGTACACGCTCGAGGCGTGGTTCAACACGACGAGTACCAACGGTGGCAAGATCATCGGCTTCGGCAACAGCCCGAATGGGAACTCGACGAGCTACGACCGGCACATCTACATGCGCGATGATGGGACGCTCGTCTTCGGGACATGGGTCGGATCTGAGGCAACGGTGACGACGACCTCGTCGTTCAACGACGGTCAGTGGCATCAGGTCGTAGCCTCTCAGGCGGCGGACGGCCAGCGGCTGTACGTCGACGGAGAGCTGGTGGGCAGCAGCACACAGAGCGGCGCCCAGAACTACAGCGGTTACTGGCATGTCGGCGGTGACGTCACATGGGGCGGCGCGAGCAGCTACGAGTTCGACGGCGTGATCGACGAGGTCGCGGTGTATCCCGTCGAGTTGACGGCGTCGACGGTCGCCAACCACTACAGCCTCGGCTCGACCGGTCAGGCCCCGAACCAGCTTCCCAACGCATCGTTCACCTCGACCGTCAGCAAGCTGAAGGTGAACGTGGACGCGTCGGCATCGGCCGATTCGGACGGCTCGATCGCCAGCTACGACTGGAACTGGGGCGACGGCACGGCGCACGGCTCGGGCGTCACCGCGACCCACTCGTATGCGACGGGCGGTGACCACACGATCACGCTCACTGTCACGGACAACCGCAATGGAACCGGCACAAGCAGTTCGACGGTGACCACGGTCGCCAACGTGGCGCCGACCGCCTCGTTCACCTCGACCACGACACCGCTGAAGGTCTCGGTCGACGGCGCTGCTTCCGCCGACCCCGACGGAACGGTGGACAGCTATGCCTGGTCCTGGGGTGATCAGACTGCAGACGGGAGCGGTGTGACGGCGACGCACACCTACGCCGCTGCCGGCGACTACACGGTGCGTCTCACGGTCACAGACGATGACGGGGCGACGGACTCCGTCGAGCACACGATCACCATTCCGGCAGTCCCCGTGAACCAGCCGCCGACGGCGTCCTTCACGGTGTCGAACACTGACCTGAAAGCCTCCGTCGACGCTGGGGCATCCGGTGATGCGGATGGCACCATCAGCTCGTATGACTGGAACTGGGGAGATAACTCCGCTCACGGCACTGGCGTGACGACAAGCCACTCTTACGCTTCGGCTGGTACCTACACCGTGACTCTGACAGTCACGGACGACCAGGGGGCAACAGACGTTGCTGAGCACCAGGTGACGGTGACAGCGCCGGCGGCCGGCACCGTGTACGGGTCCGACGCATTCCAGCGCACCGTGTCGGGAGGATTCGGAACGGCAGACAAGGGCGGCGCGTGGAGCGTGAGCGGTCCGGCCAGCGACTACTCGGTGAACGGTTCCCAGGCGCGAATGAGCGAGCCAGCTGGAGCAACGCGCAACGCATACCTCGGCGGAGTCACCACCGATGACATCGACGTCCAAGCCGAGATGACGTTCGCGCAACGGCCCGTGGGTGGCAGCGCATACACATCGCTGATCGCCCGCCGGATCGGGTCGCTCGATTATCGCGCACAGGTCGTGATCAACTCCTCTGGGGTGGTCTCGCTCCAACTGCGCACGTCGAGCGCGAACCTGGTGACTGGCAACCCGGATATCGTCATCAGCGGTGGGGAAACGCTGATCGTCCGGGTCGAGGCGGTGGGGACGTCGCCCACCACGCTGAACGCCAAGGCGTGGCTGAAGGGACAAGCGGAGCCGAGCGCGTGGCTGGTGACCCGAACGGACTCCACCACGGGCCTGCAGGACAAGGGATATCCGGGGCTCAGCGGACTGGTCTCGAGTGCGGTATCGAACGCTCCATACGTCGTGGCATTCGATAACTTCACCGCCCGTTCAACCGGCGGCTCGACGCCGCCGCCGGCGAACGTGGCACCGACAGCCGCTTTCACCTCATCGGTGTCGGACCTGACGGTGGATGTGAACGGCGGCACGTCGACGGACTCGGATGGGACGATCGTCGACTACGCGTGGGACTTCGGAGATGGAAAGACCGGCAGCGGGAAGACTACGTCGCATGCATATACCGCGGCGGGGACATACACAGTGAGGCTCACCGTCACGGATGACGGCAACCTCACCGACACGATTACCCACAGCGTGACAGTCACCGATCCAACGACGCCGCCCGCTGATGGCAAGCTCGCGTCCGACGACTTCGCCCGCACGGTGAGCAACGGCTGGGGCACCGCCGAGGTTGGTGGTGCGTGGACCGTTTCCGGAACCGGGGGTGCCGCGTTCTTCTCGGCGGATGGCGATAACGGCGTGATGAGCATGACGGCCGGCGCGACTCGTTCCGCGTTCCTTTCCTCGCTGTCGCTGGCGGACACCGACGTCCAGAGCACGGTGACACTCCCGGAGCTCCCCACTGGTTCGAGCGCATACGCCTCGATCGTCGCGCGGCGAGTCGGAAGTGCCGACTATCGCGCTCGAATCGTCGTCTCTACGAGCGGAAGCGTTCAACTGCAGATCCAGCGCACGTCGACGACGCTGGTCGCCGTCAACGTCTCCGGTCTCACGGTCACAGCCGGTGACTCGGTCGTCGTTCGCATTCAGGCTGTCGGCAGCAATTCGACGGCGCTGAAGGCGAAGGTCTGGAAGGCAGGCTCCACCGAACCGAGCGCATGGCAACTGACGACCTCGGATTCTACGGCGGCATTACAGACGGCTGGCGCAGTCGGTGTGTCGTCGTATCTCGGCGGCAGCGTCTCGAACGTGCCCTTTGCGATCCTGTACGACGACTTCGTCGTTGTGGATCCAACGATTTGAGTCGCTGAGAGCTGCGCGACAGCTCAACGCCAAGGCTTCCGGCACCGCCTTGTGCGATGCCGGAAGCCGGTCGATCAGACCATTCGTGTGGCGTCTACGGAGGCCGCGATTCGTGCGGTCCAGTCAAGGACCGCTGTGACGACGGGTGAATGTCGGGTCCTGCGCCGGAGGTGTGCGTCTCCGATATTGAGAGCGAGGGCGGAAGCTCCTGTCATCGCACCGCCGCGGCGCAGCTCATCCCACTCCTCGGCGAGCTCTCGTGCGCTCCCGGAGGAACGAGCGATCTCCGCGAGATAAGCTGCCTCACCGAGTGTGAACGCCTTGCGTCGGGTGGCCGGGTGGATGAGCGCAAGTTCGGACTTCTCGGCACCGGATGCTGTGAGCAGAAGTGCAGCGTCGAGCTCGCCTGGTTCGATGCGGCGCGAAGAGAACTGTTCCACATACTCGCTGCCACCGTCGAGGAGAACACTGCGGGCGGAACGCCGGCACATCGGCATGCCATCCCGTGCATGGATGCCGCGGCTCTCCACGTGCCAGCCCAACGGTGCGAGACGCTTCGACAGGAAGTACGCCGCTAGCGGCGAGCGGCAAATGTTCGCATGACAGAGCACAAGTACGCTGTATGCAGGTTCCCCAGAGATCACGTGGTGTCCTCCCCCGCGACGTCTAGACTGTACCAGTACCACGACGATCGTGGGTGCCGAGAAGGCACTGGGGGACACGAATGACGCTCATCGAATACGCCTACGCGCTACGGCGGCGCTGGATCACGATCGTCGTGTTGGCGGTCGTCGGCGGGATCGCGGGGTTCATGGTGGCGCACTTCTCGCCGGAGCAGTACCGCTCCACGGGGAGCGTGCTTGTGACCAGCGATCGAGGCGATTCGACTTCCGAATTGACCCAGGGGTCCACATTCATTCAGGCCACGATTCCGTCGTACGTCGTCTTGGCGACCTCGGAGGTCGTTCTCCAGCCCGTCATCGACGAGCTGGGGCTCGATACGACGCCGTCACAGATGAGTGGGATCGTGGAAGCGTCGAGCCCGCTGGCCACGGCGATTATCCAGGTCTCTGTCGTGCGAGGTGACCCCCAGACGGCCAAGGAGATCACAGATGCCGTGATGGACAGCCTCGCTACGGAGATCCCGAAGGTCTCCCCGCACAGCGCAGACGGCAAGCCCGCCGTGACGGTCACGACGATTCAGGGGGCGAGTCTACCGGGCTCGCCTTTCGCGCCCAACACGCGACTCTCGATTGCGCTCGGCATCCTCGCCGGTCTGGTAGTTGGTGCTCTGTACGCTGTCGCCCGTCGGTTGTTCGGCGATCACGTGAGCGGGCCACGTGACGTCGCCCAGCTGACCGAGGCCCCCCTGCTCGGCCAGGTGCTCGAGAGCAGGCGGTCGACACTGCTCGTCCAATCCCTGTTGCGGGACCCTTTGAGCGTGGAGGCCGAGTCGGTGCGGGCGCTGGCCGCCAACCTGAATTTCTTGCGAATCGACGGGGGCCTGCGTTCGGTGGTCGTCACGTCGCCGGACCAACGCGAGGGCAAGAGCTCGCTGGCACTTGCACTTGCCGTCGTCGTAGCAGAGTCAGGCAAGCGGGTTCTATTGATTGACGCGGACCTGCGGCGCCCATCCATCGCCCGGTACACGGGCCTCGAGGACGCGATCGGTCTGACGGGGGTCCTTCTCGGCGACGTCGAGCGGTCCGATGCGATCGAGCCATGGGGTGTTCCCGGTCTTGCGGTGCTGCCATCGGGCCCCATCCCGCCCAACCCGTCACAATTGCTCAGCAGCGAAGCGATGCAGTCCCTGATTTCGACGAGTGAAGGCGAGTTCGACCTCGTCATCATCGACACCGGCCCGGTCCTCAGCGTTTCGGACTCGATCTGGCTTTCCCATGCGGCGAGCGGTGCTCTTCTGGTCGCTCGCTGGGGCCGCACCAGCCGCCGGCACTTCGCTCGTGCCCTTTCAGCTCTGGAGCGGTCGGGTCCGCAGGTGCTCGGTGTTGTCCTGAACCGGCGCCCGCGGCGCGGTGCCACGCGTTATGAGTACACAGCCGCTTCTCCGCGCTCCGGCCAGCGGTCCAACGGTCTCAGATCGGGACGCAGATCGAGGCGGCATGCAGCCAACGCTGAGGATCCGTTCCTGGCCGGGGACGCCGGTGGTATGGAGACTGAGAGTCGCGCCGGTGAGCCGATGAACGAGGACGAGCGGCGAGACATCGAATCGACGCCGGACCGACATGATTCGGTGACCGACACCGACTCCACCTCCGACGGAGAGGCTCACGGCACTGAGTCGACGGACAGCGACGCGACGTCCGGTGCCGACAGCAAGACCACCTCCGCGAAATGACCCTGCTGCCGGGTGGTGGGGAGCTCGCCTCGGCCTTGCGACGGCGCGAGCGAGCGGGCCGCGGAACCGAAGAAGCCTTGGCTTACGGACTCAGCGCGCTGCTGGCTGTGCGCTACTTCGTGAACGACGATTACCACCTCGGCTCCCTTGTCGCCCTCCTCTTCCTCCCGATCACGCTTCCTGTGCTCCGGCGATACCGAGGCGGCGTCCTTCTGTTCTCCCTCGCAGTTGCGGCGGCAGTCGCGGGTGGACTCCTCACGCAGGCAAGCATCGGCGACCACACGATCAGCAACACGACGATGATCCAGGAGTCGTTCCGGATTCTGGGGATCGGCCTCTGCATCGTCACACTTCTCTGGGCGCGGACCGTCATCGGCCTGTCCAAGGTGGCGCTCAGCTACGGCGTCGGCGGTCTCGCGAGCCTTGCCGTGGTCGGCATCAACCCGGCGAATCCTTGGAAATTCTCGCTCTCAGTGCCGATCATCCTGATCGCACTGAGCGTCCCCTTCGTCACTCGCAGCGTGCCACGGCAGTTCGCCGCGATGCTGTTGCTCGCCGCATGTTCTGGTATCGCTGATTCTCGCTCGCTCGCGGCCACGCTGCTCATTGCCACGGCACTCCTGCTCACTCGGCGCCAACCCGGTCGCAGCCGGAGGACGAAGGCGGGAATGGTGATCATCCAGATCGCAGCGATCGCGGTGGGAGGGTTCTTCGCCCTGCAGGGCGCCATTCTCGAGGGCATCCTCGGCGAAGAGATCCAGGCACGCACTCAGGTGCAGATCGAGACCTCTGGAAGCGTGATCACTGGCGGGCGCCCGGAGCTCGGGGCAACGGTCGCGCTCTTGCGGTCCAACCCGTGGGGTTTCGGCACGGGGACGTTGCCTTCGTACAGCGATATCTTCACGGCCAAGGAGGGCATGGCCGCGCTGGGATACAACCCGGAGCATAATGGCTATGTCGACCGGTACATGTTCGGGAGCAAGTTCGAGGTCCACTCGGTGATCGGCGACCTGTGGCTGCTCGGCGGAGTTCTCGGTGGCCTCTTGGCAGTCGCCATTGTGTGCTATGCCGTCTATGGGATGGCGTCTTCCGTCGCCTCCGGCACCGCGGTTGGCGTCGCACTGTTCCTTGGTGTACGCACAGTCTGGGACACGTTCTTCAGCCCACTCGGAACCACGTTCTTCACGGTCGCCCTCTGCGTTGCACTCCTCCTCCCGGAGATCGCGGCACGCCGAGATCCTGGTAATCCGTCCTCAGCTCATGCTTCCGCGGTCGGCGGGCGTGCATGGTGAGGGCGGGGCGGCCATGGCGCTCCGTGGGCTCCACCGCCGCGATGAAGATCGTCGTGATGGGCGTCTCCGGCCTCATCGGTATCGTCACCAGCCGCCTCATCGTCACGCATTTCGGTGTCGACGCATTCGCGCAGTATGGGCTCCTCACGACGCTCCCCAATCTGCTGCCGTTCGCGGACCTCGGCCTCGCCGCTGTGGTCATCAACGCCGTTGCGCAGTCGAAAGACCCGCGTCGCGACCCATACGTCGCCCGCGCAATCGCGAGCGCATTCCGAATCCTTCTGGTTTCGGGTGCTGTGATCGGCCTTGTCGGCATCCTCCTCTACGTGTTCGGCGCCTGGCGGCTGATCCTCGGCGACTCGCTGACGCCCGGACCGGGGGAGCTCGCCGCCACTCTGTGCCTCGTGATCTTCGGACTCGCCATCCCGCTTTCCGTCGGGCAGCGCATTCTGGTCGGCCTGGGCAAGGCATCGACACAGGTCGCGACGCAGGCTGCCGCGGCCCCATTCATGTTCCTCACCGTCGGGGCGTGCGTCGTCTTCAGCCTCCCGGTGGGCGACTACATCGCGATCTTCTCGTACCTTGCGAGTGCCCTCGTCTCGATTCTCTGCCTCGCTCTGTCTGCGCGCGGGCTGTCCCCGAATCTTCGCACCGCGATCCGGGACGTCCCCCGGCTTCGCCGCGCCCCCAACGTGCGCGTGCTAAATCTGGCGTGGCCCATGCTCGTGCAGATGGTCGCGCTACCCATCGCTATGCAGACCGACCGGATCCTGGTGAGCCAACTGGCGAGCAGCCAAGATCTAGCGCAGTACAACCTGGCGTCACAGCTGTTTGCGATCGCCTTGCAGACGGTGTCCGCAGCGGGCGTTGCTCTATGGCCGATCTTCGCGCGCGCCCGGACCGATGGGGAGATCGTCGCCCCGCACCGTGCAACCGTGTGGTTCCTACTGGGTGGGCTCGCGATCGCGGGGGTCGTTGCGGTGGCGAGCCCGGTGCTCACCCAGTTCGTCTCAAATGGGGCGATCGTGCTTCCGCTCGGCCTCATCGTCGCCTTCACGGTCTTCGTCGCTGCTCAGGCAGCGAAATACCCGGCCGGGATGTACATGACGGACGAGCGCGGCCTCAAGTTCCAGGTGATTCCAACCGTATTGATGATCCCCGTGTCCGTGGGGCTCTCCGTTTGGTGGATACCGATTTGGGGCGCCGCCGGTACTGTCGCCGGCACCGTTGTCGCGGTCGTCATCTGCCAGGTGATCCCGTATTACATCTACGTGATCCGAGACCTTCGCCGTCGCCGCTCAGCGGGCTGACGCCCGGTTTCCGCGAGCCACCGCTCGGCGTGCAGGCGCCCGTCCTCATCGGGGAGGTCGGCCAAGATCTCCTCCTGGGGACGAGCGTTGACGAGAGCACCCGTGATCGCATCGGCCAATTCCGCCGCCGAGCTGCTTGACGCCACTACACGGTGCCCATGTTCGATGAGCCACGCCGCTAGGCCGGTCTCGGTCGTGGTGACGATCTCGCAGCCGGCTTCTAAGCCCTCGACGATGGGCAACCCCACCTGCTCGCGCCACGTGCCTTGACGACGAGAGGGGAGGACGAGCACGGTTGCGGCCGACAACTCGGAGAAGATCCGCTCGCGAGAGGGATCGACGGTGACCTCGAGGGATTCGGATGCGGCGGCGACGACCTCCTGCTCACCGGGCCCCTTCCCCATCATGATGAGCCTGGCTGTGGGGACCGACGCGCTGACGAGCGGCCAGGCTTCGAGGACGTCGCGATAACCCTTACGTTCAATGAAGGCGCCGAGGAAGACGACCGTTGGGGTGGTCGAGCGCGGTGCGGGCGAGCCTGTGCCACGTGGCAGCGCGGGGATGAGCGCGGTGACCTGCGTCCGAGGAGGTCCGAACACCCTTGTGTAGAGGTCCTCGGCTCCCGGAGTCCCGAATGCGAGCCGGTCGATGCGTCGCCAGACCACGTGGGCGAGCATGAGCCGGAGCCAGGTCTTCACACGGCTCAAGAGAGACATCCGTCGGCCAGACGCGCGCGGGTCGAGGTTCTCGATGGCGTATGAGACGACGGTCGTCCGGCCGCCTCCGAAAAGTCGCCGCACACCGACCGCCAGCGTGGCAGCGACAGAGCGGACGACCGCACGCAGGAAGAGCGGCTCGTTGATCTCCACGACCGCGGCTGGCGTTCGGACGAGGTGCGAGAACACTCCGAATGCCGAAACGGCGCGGACGTCGAGATTGCCCCCTGCCCCGGCGACGAAGTCGTACCGGCGTTGTCCGTAGAGGAGCGTGACGTCGGGACGGTCGGCGTCCCGTTCCAGGTGTGCGGTGCGTGCGCTGACATAAACCCGCACCGTGCGCTTGGCGAGACTCTCGGACGAGATGCGCCGTGCCGCGCGCAAGCCTCGCACATACGCCGCGAGAGGAGCGAACGGCCGAAGGAATTGCCGACGCCCACCCCGCATCACGATCTGCCACGCCACACGAAGATCGTTGCGACGCCATCGACGAACGTCTGCGACGCTCAGATGTTGCGCCGCGTACAGCGAGCGGTTCCGGATCGAATAGAAGTAATACGTGGCTGACTTCGCGCCTCCGTGCGAGCTCTGGGTGCCACCGACATCATGGACAGCCGTCGCCTCGGTGACGACATGAAGCGCACAGCCCGCGTCCAGCAGGCGTCGGGAGAAGTCGACGTCCTCCCAGTACAGGAAGTACGACTCGTCGAAGCCGTCGACGCGATCCCAGGCCTCGACGGGAACCCAGAGACAGGCGCCGGTGAGCCACACGTGACCGGATTCCGGGGGAGTGGCAGCACGGCGCATAGTGCCGTCGGTGTCATCGAGCCACATCCCCTCGAACCACACGCGGCCGTCGGGACGCCGGATGGTCGGCGCGTATGCCGCCAAGCGATCAGCTTCCGCTGCCGAAGCGAGACGCTCGAGGTTCGCCTCATCGATGGTCGCGTCGGGATTGAGAATCAGCAGGTCGCGCGATCCCCTCCGGCGTGCGGCTTCGGCCCCGAGGTTGGCACCTGCACCGAAGCCAAGGTTGGCTTCAGGGGTGAGCAGTTCCCAGCCTTGCATCGAGGTCAGCGCAGCGATGCGCTGTCGCTCGTCCAGGGTGGAGAAGTTGTCGACGATCACGATGATGTGAGGCCGCCGCAGTGCAGAAAGCACGGTCAGGTTGTCGGCGATCAGAGCGCTCGACCCGTAATTGACGATGACAATCCCGAGCATCCGCGTCGCCGCGGAGCCGGCCCCAGAATCCTGCCCCATGCGTTCATCCTTCCAGACGTGCGCCGGAGCCGCGCGATAGGCTGGTTCGGGGCGCCTCAGGGGCGGCGGGAACACTCTCAACGGAGCGGGGTCGTGGGGGACATGGGCGATGCACCGGCAATGAGCGGAGCGGCGCGCGCGCACGACGGCGGCTCCATCGTCGTGATGGAGTCCCTCCCGCAATTGCGTCCGACGACGAATCCTTATCTGCTGCAGCTCGTCGACTCGCTACGCCCTCACGTGCAGGTCGAGCTCTTCAGCTGGCGGCTAGCGCTCATGGGTCGCTACGACGTGTTTCACGTCCACTGGCCCGAGCTGCTCTCCCGCGGCTCCTCCCCGCTCAAGACCGCCGGCAAACGGCTTGCAACGTGGGCGTTCCAGATGCGATTGCGGCTGGCACGGATCCCGGTGGTCCGCACGGCCCACAACGTGGAGCCTCATGAACGCGGCGGCTGGATTGAACGCCGTCTTCTGCGGCGGTGGGACCGTCTGACCACGGTCTGGGTGACGCTCAACCCGCAGACTCCCGTACCGGACGGGGCCACGGCCGTGGAGATTCCTCACGGACACTACATCGATGTCTACCGGCGATTCCCCCCGTCGACGCCCACGCCTCTCCAGGCTGTCGTGGTCGGGCAGGTGCGACCGTACAAGGGCATTGAGGGCCTCATCGATGTTTTCACCGAGGTGCCTCGCTCCGATGCCCGCCTGACCGTGGCGGGTGCAGCCCCCGACGCCGGGCTCCGCGCGCGCCTCTCGGCTGCGGCGGCACGCGATCCTCGGGTGCGACTCGAGCTGGGCTACGTTGCCGATCAACGCCTCGTCGAGCTCGTCACGAGCGCGAGCCTCGTCGTCCTTCCCTACCCGCGCATGCACAACTCCGGTGCCCTGCTGCTCGCGCTCTCCCTCGGGCGTCCCGTCCTCGCTCCGAGCAACGACATCACCAATGCGATCGCGCGGGAAGTCGGGCCCGAATGGATCCGGAGATACAGAGGCGATCTTGACCCGGCGGCGCTCACGGCAGCTCTGGAGAGCGGAGTCCCCGCCATTCCGCCAGATCTCTCGCTTCGCACGTGGCCCGCCGCCGCCGCGGCGCACGTGGCCGTCTTCCGCGCTGCCATCGAATCCTCTGGTCTCAACTCGAAAGCCGGTCTCCGATGACCTACCGTGAATCGATCGTCGCCCTGCGGTCCGCGCAGAAGTCCTCGTCAGGCGCGCCGGCGTACTCCCGTTTCGTGAACCGACCACTGGGCCGCATCTTTGCTGCTGCGGCCCATGAGCTTCACATGACACCGAACGGGGTCACGTCGATCAGTGCGCTGTGCACATTCACGGCGATCGCTTGCGTCGCCCTCGTGCCGCCGAGTGCGGGGAGCGCCGTGCTCGTCGTTGGACTTCTGGTCCTCGGCTACGCCCTCGATTCTGCAGATGGCCAACTCGCGCGACTCCGCGGGGGTGGAAGTCCGCGCGGCGAGTGGCTCGACCACATGGTGGATGCGATGAAGATGTCAAGCATCCACCTGGCTGTCGCAATCTGCTGGGCACGCTTCTACGATGTCTCGGCTCCGTGGCTCCTCGTGCCGCTGGGCTTCGGATTCGTCTCGACGATCTTCTTCTTCGGTGTCATCCTCACCGACCTCGTTCGCCGTAGTGACGGCGCCGGACCGCGCCAGTGGTCGCAACGGGAGAGTGCGGCTCGGATGTCGCCCTTTTACTCGCTCGCCGTCCTTCCCGCTGACTATGGTCTGCTGATGCTGGTCCTCCTGACACTGTGGTGGCACGCCGGATTCATGTGGCTCTACACCATCCTGTTCGCGGTCAACGCTCTGCTCTTGGGCGCATCCCTCATTCGTTGGTACGGGTCTCTCCGGGGAGAAGGAGAGGCACATGCGTAGCTTCACCGGTCTCAGTGATCGCGACTCGCTCAGGGCGCAAGTCGGGCTTCTCCTGCGGGTCGCGCCGATGGGCCTCCGTGGGCTCCTCCGGAAGCCGTTCTTCCGTCGTTCCGGCGGCATGCTCTTCATCGGACGCCGGGTGCGGATCACCAATGCGAAGTGGATCTCCCACGCCGGACGTCTCGTCCTCGAGGACGGCGTCGAGTTGCAAGGGCTCTCGCGAGACGGGATCCGGTTCGGTTCCGATGTCTCCATCGGGCCCGGAACGTGTATCCGTCCGTCGTCCTACTACGGCGGAGAAGTGGGCATCGGGTTGAGTGTCGGAGATCGCTCCAGCTTCGCGACGGGATGCTTCATCGGGTGCTCGGGGGAGATCAGCATCGGAGCCGATGTCTTGTGCGGTCCGGGTGTGAAGATCTACTCCGAGAATCACGTGTTCGCGGCGACCGACGCCACTATCAAGTCACAGGGAGTCGCCCGCGGAATCGTTCGTATCGGTGACGACTGCTGGATCGGCAGCGGCACGATCATCGCCTCCGGTGTGACGATCGGCAAGGGCGTCGTCGTCGGCGCCGGGAGCGTCGTGACGAAGGACATCCCCGACTTCAGCATCGCAGTTGGAAGTCCGGCGCGAGTCGTACGGAGCCGACTCCCCGCCGATGCCCGGCCCGACGGGAACGGGTGAGGAGACCTCGTCCGCCCGGGCGGGCCTCGCAGGGTCAGCTCTCCGGCAAAGCCTGCATAATCCCGAAGGGAGGCCGTGACCATGTCGGACGAAGATCACGCTGCGGAGAAGCACGGCGAGCGACGCTTCTCGCGGCGCACCCTGCTCGCCTCAGGAGGGGCAGCAGCGGCGGCGATCGCAGTCGGTGTTCCCCTCGCCGGCTGGTTGTGGCCACGGCCATCCAAGGTCGAGGCGATGTTGTCGAGCACGCCCTTCACTGTCGCCCATCGCGGTGGCTCTGCAGACTGGCCCGAAATGTCGGCATACGCCTATGAGAGGGCAACCGAGGTCGGAGTCGATGCGCTCGAGATGTCCGTCGCCCGCACTGCGGACGGGGTGTGGTGTGGTGTCCACGACAAGACGCTTGATCGAACGTCCGCGACGACGGGATTCGTTGTGGCCGAACACACCTGGAATGAGGTGAAGCAGTACCGCATTTCGCCCCCACAAGGTCACCCGGATCAGCCGGCGCGCCCGTACTGGCGTCTCATCGATCTGATCGATCGCTACGCCTCATCGCACGCGCTCTGGGTTGACCCTAAGGCGGTGAACCCGCGCTACTACGGTGAGCTCATGTCGACGATGTCGGGACGTGTGTCAGCCGTCGCTGACGTGTTCGTTGCGAAGAGCGACGCGACCAATCTGGCGTGGGCGAAGCTCGCTCGGAAGCATGGCATGCAGTCGTGGGGCTTCTATTTCGGCCGCGATCTCGATGCGACCCCGGACCTCTTCAGCCGAACGCAGGGGTACTGGACCATGCTCGGTCTTGACTGGAAGGCCTCCCCCGAACACTGGGCGGCGTTCGTGGAAGACGGCAGACCGGTCG
Organism: Microbacterium altimontanum; assembly: GCF_058349865.2. NCBI lineage: Bacteria > Bacillati > Actinomycetota > Actinomycetes > Micrococcales > Microbacteriaceae > Microbacterium > Microbacterium altimontanum. Next base: position 275,185 of record NZ_JBYRJB020000005.1, read on the forward strand.
TCGCACATGTCCTGAGCACAAAGACCGCGCGGGCCACCGCGGTGAGTCGCGGAGCTCGGGGATTGATGGTCTCCGGGGTTGCAGAGGTCCTCGGCTGAGGCCGTCAGGCGTGCGGGAACCGGGCCGGACGCATTGCGTCGAGCATCTCGTCGCCGTAACGGACGGGCGAGAAGGCGGCGGCCACGCTCTTCGAATCAGAGACAGCCCGTGCGGTGTAGCCGGACCAGTCCGCGACGATTGTTTGGACCGCGTCGGCGAGCGCGGACGCATCGCCGGGAGGAACCAGAATGCTGCTCGTTGAGTGCTCGCACGCTTCCGGAAGACCGCCGACCGCACTGACGACTGAGGGACGCGCCGCCAGGGCCGCCTCGACCGCGGTGTTTCCGAAAGGCTCGTCCACGGTCGACGGGATGAGGACGATATCGCTGCGGGAGAGGTCCTCCCAGACCGATGGGCGGAACCCGAGGAACTGAGTGTGCGACTTCAGCCCGCTCGACGCCACGAGGTGTTCCAGGTACTCGGCGTATTCCTCATTGCCGGGAAAGACGGCCCCGAGAAGAGCGAGGCTGACGTCGTGCCCGCGGTCGAGCAGCAGGCGCAGCGCTTCGAGCGCGACGTGGGGACCCTTGCGATGCGACAGTCGCCCCACGAAGAGGAGACGCGCGGTGCCGTGGAGTTCTGACCGAGGTGGGACGACAGAGGTGGGCGCGGCAACGGCGTTGTAGATGACAATTGTGCGCTTGACGAGCCAGGGCGCCGCTGACCGGAGCACGCCCAGGCTGAAGCGGCTGTTGATGATGATGCGATTGCTGAAGAGGAGCGGCAGATAGAGCGCGCGCCGGAGCAGACCGGAGACCGACGCCTCGCCTTCGTGCACGTGACAGATCGTCGTGTGACCGGTGAGCCGGCTGAGCGGCAGCCAGAGAGGTGGGGTCAGCGTGTTCACGACAACGGTCGTTGCAGCCGAACGCCGAAGCACACCGAGATTAGGTCCGATGGCGGTGATGGTGGCCGCGAAGAGCCCTAGTAGGCCTCTGAGACTGAGGAGACCCTTGCGCACAATGGGTGTCGGGCACATGACGACCTGCGCACCCGCCGCTTCGAGGAGTGGGACGAGCGGGCCGTCTGCGGGGACCGCCACGATGACTCTTCGGCCGCCCGCCACCAGTGCACGTACCGTCTCAACCGCCATCCGGTCGGAACCGTAGAGATCCGCCCCGGGGTTGACGACGAGCACCGTGTTGGGGTCACGCCTGCTCCGACGCCGCACGTCAGTCGCCCTGCCAGTACTCGTCCACCAGACGCACTGTCGACTGGATGTTCGCGCGGCTGGATGCGCCGAACACGATGGACTCGAGATTCGGTAGGCCGCAGACCCACTCGATGGCCTCCCGCGCCGGAATCGCGCCGCTGGCGAGCACCGACATTGCCACCGCCCGGAACGGTCGTTTGTCCATTGCGGCGCGGTACCCGTCGATTCCGCCCGACATCCGGAAGCCGAGCTTGTTGATGTTCGAGCAGACGATAGGGTTCTCGATGCCGGCACGGTCGAGGTCGTCGAGGGTGCGGGGAAGGTTCATCGTGATGAAGCCCGGTTCGGCCTGGTAGCGATTGCGGACGTGGTCGGCGAAGATGCGGAAGGCGTCGGTGAAGCCGAGCCCCGAGAGCAGATCGACGACGACGTTCTGCAGCCAGATCACCGGCGTCTGTACGCCCGCGAACATCTTCATCTCCGCGTCGATGAGCAGCGTCGACACCCCCTCGATGTCCTTGCGGGCGAGGGAGCTCGTCCCGCGGGCGATGCTGTCGAGGAGCCCTTCCTCGGGCAGGAACCGGCGGATCGCACCCAGGAAACCGTCGTCGGTGATGGCGTTCGCGTACTTGTGCGCGTACGGCATGCAGGGGAAGAAAGACATCCTCTCGGTCCTCTCAGGGTCCGTGCGGACGCGGTCGACGACCTGCGCGATGCGGTCGTGTGTGGTGCACATGAACGTCGTGACGCCTGCCTCGTACGCGTCATCGAGCACCTGCATGATGGCGTCGAGGTCCTGGAAGCGCATCTGCTGAGCGCGCGCCTTCTCCTCCGACATGTGATTCACGCCGAAGAACTGGTTGTCTCCGAAGAGAAGCCGGTCCATCTTCGTCGTCGCAACGTCGCTCATCGCACACCCCCCTTCATCAGACGGCGGATGCCGAACCGCCGCGTCGGCTGGGCCATTGCCGGAACGGGGGCAGAGTCGGCCTCCGGGCTCCGCAGTCGGGATTCCTCGCGTGCCGCGTCCTTGCTGATCATGGCGATCACCTGGTCGGTGGCGGACGCGGAGCGGAAGTCGTTCTGCCCTTCGCTCTCGCCGGCCGCCACGCGCTTCACGAACGCGTCGAGCTGAGCGCTGTACTCCTCCCCGCGCAGATAGAACCACGGGGCCTCCGTAAGCTCGGTCGTGTACCGGACGTTCCATCCCGCACGGTAGCCGGATGGGAGAGGCGCGGTGTCGCGCAGGTAGACCTGGATCTCCTGACGGTCGGCGTAGATCTTGCCGTGCTCGCCCCAAAGGGAGATCTTCGTGGTCATCTTTCGCTGGGATTCGTCCGACCAGTTCGCCACGATCTGCGCGGTGCCGCTGGGGTAGTGCAGCGTCGAGGCGACGGCGTCATCGATCTGAGCCGAGAAGATGCTCGTGAGCTGACTGCCGCTGACCGAGGTGGGCGCCCCGAGGTACCACGTCAGCAGGTTCAGCGGATGCGCGGCGTAGTCGTAGAGACAGCCTCCGCCGGTGGCACGCTGGCTGCGCCACGTGTGGCCGGACGGCTTGAGGACGACCGGGCCGTAGGCCTCGGCGAGGGCGGTCGCGACGGTGCCGATTGCGCCTGCGTCGAGGAGCCGCTTCGCCTCCTGGAACGCGCCGACGAATCGGTTGTGGTACCCCACCTGAGTCACTGCTCCGCGGGCGGCGGCCAGCTCGGTGAGCTCGGTCCCCTCCGCCGGATCGATCACGAGAGGCTTCTCGCAGAACACGCTCACCCCTCGCTCGAGCGCCTGGCGGATCATGCCGGCGTGAAGGTGGGTCGGAGTGGCGATGATGACGGCCTGCGGCTTCGCCTCATCCAGCATCTTCCCGAGGTCCTTGTACGTGCGCATTCCGGTGTACTTTGCCAGCACGTCGAGCAGATAGCCCGTGGAATCGCACACTCCGACCAAGCGCACATCCGGATGCGCGTTGATCATCGAGAGATGGGACAGCCCCATCTTGCCCAGGCCCACAACGGCGACGTCAATCATCTGGTCTCCCCCATGACAGATTCGGCATTCGTGCGCGACAGCGCGGTCAGCAGTGCGATCTCGTACTCGCGACCGATCTTCTCCCACGTAAACTCCTCACGGAAGCGCGCGAGAGATGCGTTTCCCATCCGTGATCGGCGATCGGCGTCATCGAGGAGGTCGTCGAGGAGGTCGGACAGGTCCGACGCGTCCGAGAAGTAGGCGTTCTCCGGGCCGGCGACCCAGGTGTTGTACGCGTTGTCGTGGGCGACCACGGGATTGCCGGCGGCCATCGCTTCGACCAATGACGGGTTCGTCCCGCCCACCGTGTGTCCGTGCAGATAGATCCCGCTGTGACGGCGCAGCGCCTGGATGCGCTCGGGTTCGAAGATCGCACCGGGAAAGATGACTTCGTCGGATGCTGCTGCCCGTACCTGCCGGTGGTACTCGTCGTCGGTTCCGAAGGGACCGACGACCACCAGCGGCATCCCGCGTCGGCGTGCGCTCCAGGCGCGGACGATCTCGAGCACGGAGTTCTCGGGGATCGGCCGGCACACCACGATGCCGTAGCGGTGCGGCTCGAGCCCCAACTGCTCGATGGCGGAGGTCGGCACGTCGCCGACCTCGTGCGCTCCGTAGGTGATCGTCTGAACACGGTGGCGGCCGAAGTGGCGACGGAGGTAGGTGGCGATCACGGGGTGGTCGGCGATGAGCACGTTTCCGACCATCCCGGCGAGCCTCTCATTCGCGAGGAGAATGCCTTGCTTCACGACGCCCCAGCGGCGCCGGGTCCACTCCATGCCGTCCATGTTGATGACGTTCGGGATGCCGCGCAGACGTGGGACGACGTTGTAGACCCCGGTGTTGTAGCCGAAGGTGAGCCAGACGTCGCCCTCCTCGTGCTGTGCCATGGCGTGGCGGATGGAGGCGAGATCGAAGGCAGCGGTCCCTCGCCACCCTTCCTTCGGTTCACGGATCAGCACCCGCTCGAGTCCCCGCCATTCGTCAGTCTCGATCGGGCCCTCCCCTTCGAGCTGACAGTAGACCACGACCCGCCAACCGCGGTCGCGCAGATACCGTGCCACGTTCTCGGCAGCCGTCTCGAACCCGCCGTATGCCGCAGGCACGCCGTGGGTTCCCAGAATCCGTACGGTCGTCACGCCACTTCGCCCCCTCCGAAGTCCGGCTCATCGCTAGCTAGCGGACGCGCCTGGGATGAATATATTGCGTTCTGCTGGATCACAGGTGCGGTCTGCAGGCCTAAGGACCCGCGGTCGCGACATCGGCACGGCCCCACAGCGGGCAGAAACGTGCTGGTTTGGGGAGTGCGACCGCGGATCCGGCCTCTACGGAGAGTCCCCACTCTCCGAGGTCTGATGAACATCGCTACGGGAGACCACATCGGGCCCGCCGCTCAGTACGCCCCTTTCGGGTCGACCATGACGCGCGCGGTGCGCCACATGATCATGAGATCCGACATGACCGACCAGTTCTCGACGTATCGCAGGTCGAGGCGCACACTTTCGTCCCACGACAAGTCGCTGCGTCCACTCACCTGCCAGAGACCGGTGATACCGGGCTTGATGTAGAGACGGCGGAACACCGTGCCGTCGTACGCCGTGACCTCGTTCGGCAGGGGCGGTCGCGGGCCGACGACGCTCATATCGCCGACGAGAACGTTCCAGAATTGGGGCAGCTCATCGAGTGAGAACTTGCGCAGCACAGTCCCGATGCGGGTCACTCGTGGGTCACGCTTGAGCTTGAACAGCGGCCCAGCGCCCTCGTTCTCGGTCTGCAAAGCCGCCAACCGTGCCTCCGCGTCGACCACCATGGTGCGGAACTTCAGGATCTCGAACTGGGCACCGTCGCGACCGACACGGGTCTGACGGAAGAAGACCGGACCGCGATCTTCGAGCTTGATCAGAAGCGCGATGGGCAGCCCCACCAGGAAGATCGGGACCAGAGCGAGGGCGGCGACGGCGATGTCCATCGTGCGCTTGAGGAGGTGCTTGCCGCCTTCGAACTCCGGAATCTTCACGTGGATGAGAGGCATCCCGTCGATCGGGCGGAGAGAGATCCGCGGGCCCGCGACGTCGGCGAGCCGGCTCGACAGAATGAGCTCCGAAGCAGTGCCTTCCAGCTGCCAGCTGAGGCGCTTGACATACTGCGGCTCGCCGTCGAGCTGGCTGGCGACGACGACCGAATCGGCGCCGAGCTCGCGGGCGCGGGTGGCGACGTCATCGGGCGTGCCGACAACGGGGTAGACGCGGCCGTCGACGACGATCCCGCCTCGTGCGCTGTCGGTGACGGTCGCTCCGACGATAGAGAAGGCATGGTGTGCGTCTTGCAGGAGCTGACGGATGACGTACTCGACGTCTGCACGTGTGCCTGTGACGATCGTCCGCGCGGCGTAGCGGCCCAGAGCTCGCTGGTTGATGAGCCAGCGACGCCAAATGCAACGTCCCAAGAGCATGACGAAAAGTCCGAGGGGGAGTGCGACGAGGAGCTGCATACGCACGCCGTGCCACTGGAACAGGATGAACGTCATCGCGACGATGCCGAAGGCGAGCCCCGTGGCGTGCGCGACCCGCTTGTACTCGGTTGCACCCGAACCGAGGATGTTCGTCGAGCGTGTGCTGAAAAGCGCCAGCAACGCGAGCCAAGTGCCGACAGTGAGAAGCGAGGAGCGCACGAGCGCCCACGGTTCACTCGCCGACGGCATGTCGAAGGCGACTTCTGCCAACGCTGCGACTCCAGTCGCGGCGAGCACCGAAAGGGCGTCAGTCGTGCGAAGACGGCGGCGATAGGCGCGTTCCCAGAGGTGCCGCCGCTCCAACGACGGCTGCAGCCGCGGGGCCGCCGCAGCCTGCAGGCCGTCGTCGAGCGTCGACGCGGGGCGGATGCGCGGCAGCGTGACGGGCGTTGGCCCGACGTCGATCGCCGTCATCGGATGCACGCGCAAACGCGCACGTGCTCAAGCACGTCCCCAGCAGACATTATCTCCCCAGCAATGTCCGGGCGACGTCGCAGTCGCCCCGTTCTTTCCCCAGAATCGAACCCGTGCCCCCACGGGTCCGTGAGACGTCCCACCGCCTCGTGCGTGTCACTCTACATGCTTCCGCATCTGTGGGGAAGAGTGTGACGTCGCCGCGGTGATACGTGTGACACCATGCCCCCATGGACCCACTCGACGTCGTCGCGGCGGTCATCGTCGACGGTGACCGGGTGCTCGCGTGCCGCCGCCGCGAGGGGAAGGCCGACGCCGGCCGATGGGAGTTCCCCGGCGGAAAGGTCGAGCCGGGGGAGTCGCCGGCCGAGGCGCTCGTGCGCGAGATCCACGAGGAGCTGGGCATCGGCATCCGTATCGACCGTGAGCTGCGCACCGACACGACCGAGGTACGGGGTCGCGGCGTCCGTCTCACCTGCCTCCGAGCGACGGTCATCGGTCCGCGACCGACTACGAGCACCGATCACGACCGGCTCGAATGGGTGCGCCTGACCGAATTGCATGCGCTGGAGTGGGCCGAGCCCGACCTGCCGATGGTGGCGCAGCTGGCCGGGAGCTGACGCCGGAACTGGATAGGCTCCGGATCGTGGCCCTTGCGATCGTGTTCGTCGTGCTCCTCGGCGCGCTCGCCGTCTTCCAGTTCGCGCTCGCACTCGGTGCGCCGTGGGGGAGCTTCGCGTGGGGCGGCCAGCATCCCGGAACGCTGCCGACCCGCTACCGAATCGGCTCGGCGGTGTCGATTCTCGTGTACGCCGTCATGGCGCTCGTCGCGCTCGATCGGAGCGGCATGATCGACCTCCTGCCGGGTGCCGTTTCGGCCGCGGCGATGTGGGTCGTCTTCGGCCTCCTCGCGCTCAGCGTCGTGACGAATGGGATGTCGCGCTCGAGGCGGGAGCGGTTCACGATGACGCCGCTCGCGGTCGTCCTCGCCGTGCTGGCGTTCTTCATCGCGCTCATCGGCCCGGTACCGCGCACGTTCGAGGGAATGGTGCTCGACGACGGACACGGCACTGCGTTCTGCACGACCGTGATGGACTCGTACCCGCCGCAGTGCGGCGATCCGCGTCCCGTCGTCGGGTGGGACTGGGATGCGGTGGCCCACGAGCAGTCGCAGTCGATCCGCTGGGGCGACTACCGCTTCGCCGGCACGCTCGACGGTGGGACGATCACGGTCACCGGCCGTTAGACGTGGCGCTTCTCGACAGATCCTGCGCCGGCGGGTGGACCAGAGACGAAGAAACCCCCGCGTGTAGAAGCCACGCGAGGGTTTCAGTGGCTCCGACGGGCGTCGATCCCGTGACCTCACGATTTTCAGTCGTGCGCTCTACCAACTGAGCTACAGAGCCGCGCGGCCAGCCGAAGCATTTGCCGCGTCCGACACGAAGGGCCCTTCGGAAAGGGCCCGTCGCTTGGAGCGACCCTGACGGGACTTGAACCCGCGACCTCCGCCGTGACAGGGCGGCACGCTAACCAGCTGCGCTACAGGGCCATGCTTGTGAAATTGTATCGGAAAGTGTGACCCCAACGGGATTCGAACCCGTGCTACCGCCGTGAAAGGGCGGCGTCCTAGGCCGCTAAACGATGGGGCCGGGGTGAACCTCATCCTGACGGACTCGGTGCTCACGCTTGCCGACGCTCAAGCATAAGAGATTCGACGCCGAACTCCTAATCGCGCGCACGACGGATGTCGCGACCCGCCCGCGCGCTCACCGTGCGGCGACGCCGGCGGTCGCAGAATGGTACGGCTTCTCGGACGCCAGCGGAGCAGACATGTTGCATCTGTGAACGATGTTGTTAGTGTGGAACGAGTTGTGCCCGCCGACACGACGCCGCACCCCGATGACCGAACCCGACGAATTCGCCCCGATGGCGTGAGAGGAGGCCGGGTGATCGACCAGGAGACCCGCGCTCCGGAAGAGGAGTGCGACTGCGCTCCCACGGAGCGTGAACGCCGCGCCCTCTGGCCGAACATGGTCAGCCGACGCGGCGCCATCGCCCTCGGCATCATCGGCGTCGCCGCTGCCGGCGTCGCTGCCGCCCCACGCATCCCTGCCGCCTACGCCGCCAACTACCCCTCGTGGGACGACGTCCAGCGCGCGAAGGCCAACGAGTCGGCCAAGAACGCCGAGATCGGCAAGATCCGTCAGCTCATCGCGAGCCTGGAAGCCGCCGCCGCCCAGGCTCAGGCGCTCGCCGAGCAGCGTGGCGCCGAGTTCTACGACGCCCAGCAGAAGTACTTCGACGCCGCCCAGCGCGCCGACGACCTCCAGGCCCAGGCCGACGAACAAGCCAAGAAGGCCGACGACGCCGCCGACAAGGCCGGCCGCGTCGCCGCCCAGCTCTACCGCAACGGCGGCGACGACACCTCCCTCCAGCTCTTCCTCTCGGGCTCCGCCGCAGGCGCCGACGACCTCCTCGCCCGCCTCGGCACGATGGACAAGCTCCTCGAGGCGAACAAGGCCGTCTACGCCGACGCGGTCGCCGCCCGCGACTCCGCCCAGAACCTCAGCGACCTCGCGAAGAAGCAGCGTCAGGAACGCGACAAGCTGCAGCAGATCGCTCAGCAGAAGATGGTCGCCGCCCAGGAGGCCTCCGAAGCCGCCCAGGCCGCCGTCGCCAACCAGAACGCCCACCTCGACGACCTGAAGGCCCAGCTCGCCGCCCTGCACGACACCACGGCCAAGACCGTCACCCAGTACAAGGTCGGCGTCGAGGTGCGCCGCAAGGCAGAGGAGGAGCGCAAGCGCCGCGAGGAAGCCGAACGCCGGCGCCGCGAAGAGGCGGCCCGCCGCGAAGCGGCGAAGCACCACAACTCCGGCGGCGGTTCCCCCGCCAGCTCCGGCGGGGGCGGAGGAGGCGGAGGCGGTGGTGGCGGCACCGGCGGCTGGGTCCGGCCCTCCAACGGCTACCAGAGCTCGGGCTACGGCCGCCGCACCGTGCAGTGCGGCAACAGCTACTGCTCCAGCGGCTTCCACTACGGCGTCGACCTCGCGAGCGGCTGCGGCACCAACATCTATGCCGCCCACTCCGGCACCGTTGTCTACTCCGGCTACAACGGCGGCTACGGCAACTACATCAAGATCGACCACGGCGGCGGCATCGGCACCGGCTACGGCCACATCCGCAACGGCTGCCTCTACGTGCGTTCGGGCCAGCACGTCCGCGCCGGCCAGGTCATCGCCGGCGTCGGCAACACCGGCAACTCCTTCGGCTGCCACCTCCACTTCGAGACGTACGTGAACGGCTCACCGGTCAACCCGATCAACTTCATGGCGGCCCGCGGCATCTCCGTCTAGGCAGGGCCGCGAAGAACCGGCCACTGAGAAGGGGAGGGATGCGAACGCATCCCTCCCCTTCTCACGTCAGCGCGTCAGTGGCCGTATCGCTCGGTGGCCTCGGCGACGAGGCGCTCGGCCTCCGCCGCATCCGCCCACTCGTCGACCTTGACCCACTTGCCCTCTTCGAGGTCCTTGTAGTGCTCGAAGAAGTGCGAGATCTCCTTCTTCGTGTGCTCAGGGATGTCGCCCACGTCCTGGATGTGCGCCCACCGCGGGTCCTTCGCGAGCACTGCCACGACCTTGTCGTCGCCGCCCGCCTCGTCGCTCATCTTCAGCACCGCCACGGGACGCACCGTCGCGTGCACCCCCGGGAACAGCGTCTGGTCGAGCAGCAGGAGCACGTCGAGCGGGTCGCCGTCCTCGCCGAGCGTCTTGTCGAAGAAGCCGTAGTCGGCGGGGTACCCGAACACCGTATAGAGGATGCGGTCGAGGTGGACGTTGCCGGTCTCGTGGTCGACCTCGTACTTCACGCGGCTGCCGCGCGGGATCTCGATGACGGCGTCGTACGCGCCCATACTGTGCTCCTTCGGATGGCGGGAATTCCGCGCACCAGCCTAGTCGCGTGCCCTTCGCGTCGCAGAAGCAGGCTGGATCGACGGATTCCCCGCCGCGCCGAGGCCAGCGCGCGGATCCAGCCTGCTTCTGCCGCGCTCGCCGGCGGTACCGTGGGGTCGTGGAGCACCGCCCCAGCCTCGACCCCGCCGTCGCCCAGACCCGCCGCGCCGTTCGTGCGGCACTGGCCGACATCCGCCCCGGTGCCGTGGTCGTCGCCCTCTCCGGCGGCGCCGATTCCCTCGCCCTCGCGGCCGCGACGGCTTTCGAGGCGCCCAAGCGCGGCATGACGCTCATCAGTGCGACGATCGACCACGGCCTGCAGCCCGGCTCGGCCGAGGTCGCCGAAGCCGCCGCCCGCCAGGCCGAAGACCTCGGCATGGACGCCCGCATCGCCCGTGTCGACGTCGCCGGTTCCGGCGGCCCCGAAGCCGCCGCCCGCGCGGCCCGCTACGAGGCGCTCGCGCGCATCGCGCGGCAGACGGATGCTGCAGCCGTCCTCGTCGGTCACACCCGCGACGATCAGGCCGAGACGGTCCTCCTCGGCCTGGCGCGCGGGTCGGGTGCGGCGAGCCTCCAGGGCATGTCGCCCGTCGCAGACCTGGGCGGCATCCCGCTGCTGCGGCCGTTCCTCGACGTCCCCCGTGCCGTCACCGCGGCGGCGTGCGCCGCACAGGGCCTCGAGCCCTGGAACGATCCGCACAACGACGACCCCTCGTACGCCCGCGTGCGCGTACGCGCTCGGGTGCTGCCGGTCCTCGAGGCGGAACTCGGCCCGGGCATCGCCGACGCCCTCGCCCGCACCGCCGAGCAGCTGCGAGAGGATGCGGCGGCCTTCGCCGAGATGATCGACGAGACGATCGAAGACATCGTGGAGCACGCCGAAGCCGGCATCGCGGTGTCGGTTCGCGCGCTCGCCGCGAACCCCGCCGCGCTGCGCCATCGCATCATCCGGCATGTCGTCGCGAGCGAGTTCGGCCAGAGCCTCACCCGCAGTCAGACCCTCGAGGTCGCACGCCTCGTCACCGATTGGGCCGGACAGGGGCCGATCGACCTTCCCGGCTGCGCCGTGCGCCGGGCCGGCGCGCGGCTCGAGTTCACCGCGCGCTGAGCGTGGGGCGGGTGACTACTTCTTCCCGCCGAAGAGGCCGCCGAGCAGCCCGCCGATGTCGACACCGCCGAGCCCTCCGCCGGTCCCGCCGGCGCCTGAGCCCTGCTCTGGGGAGGACGACTTCTTCTTGGCGAGCACGCCCATCACGAGCGGTGCGAGCATCGGGAGCAGCTTGCCGAAGTCGATGCCGGCGGTCTGCGGCGAGTCGTTCAGCTGCCGCGTGACCTCCTGCTGCTTCCCGTCGAACGCGTGGCCCAGGATCTTCTCGCCGTCCGCGGTGTCGACCGCGTCCAGGTCGATCCCGTCCTCGCTCACCGTCCCGGCGTGCTTGTCGAGCGCCTGCTCGAGCGCCGACGCGCCCTGGGGCGTCTGCGCGTTCTTCTGCAGCCCGCCGAGGATCGCCGCACCGCCCTCGCTGACAGCCTTCGTCGCGACATCCCGGTCGATCCCGAGCTTCGCGGCGATGTCGCCGATGGGAAGGTTCTTGAGGATGTCGTCGATGCCCGCCATGATCTCTCCGATCGCTCCGCGGGCCTCGTCGCCCGGCTCACCGCGATCCTACGGTGGCCCTTCGCCTCGACGGTAGACTCGATCCATGCGCGCGGCGGACATCTCCGATCAGATCACCGAAGTCCTCGTCACCGAGGAGCAGATCGTCCAGAAGCTCGACGAGATCGCCGCCCGGGTCGCCACCGACTACGAGGGCAAGGAGCTGCTCCTGGTCGGCGTGCTCAAGGGCGCCGTCATGGTCATGGCCGACTTCGCCCGTGCACTGCCCGTCGTCGCGCCGATGGACTGGATGGCCGTCTCCTCCTATGGTGCGGGCACCAAGTCGAGCGGCGTCGTGCAGATCCGCAAGGACCTCGATGTCGACCTGCACGACAAGCACGTGCTCATCGTCGAGGACATCATCGACTCCGGCCTCACCCTCAGCTGGCTGCTGGAGAACTTCGCCTCGCGCGGTGCCGCGTCCATCGAGGTGTTCGCCCTGCTGCGCAAGCCGGAGGCGGCCAAGGTCGAGGTCGACTGCAAGTACGTGGGCTTCGACATCCCGAACGAATTCGTCATCGGCTACGGCCTCGACTACGCGGAGAAGTACCGCAACCTGCGCGACGTGGCGATCCTCGCGCCGCACGTGTACAGCTGAGCGCCCTTCGACTCGGTCGCTGCGCTCCCTCGCTCAGGGACCTGGCGGAGGGCGGTCGCTGCGCTCCCTCGCTCAGGGACCTGGCGGAGGGCGGTCGCTGCGCTCCCTCGCTCAGGGACCTGCCCCGGCCGTTCGCAGGATTGACCCAGCCGGCGTCGACTACGCCGTGGGCGAATGCACAGACCCCGCATAGTGGGCCCGTTATACCCTGAAACGACAGTCCGCACGCGCGCGGACCGGACGAAAGGGCTCGGGGGCCGACCTCGCACCATGGATTTCAAGAAGATCACCCGCAATCCGCTGCTGTACGTGCTGCTGATCGGGCTCCTGCTGATCGTGGGCTTCTCGCTCATCTCCAGCCTCGGCGGTGCCAAGCAGATCACGACGCAGGAGGGTCTCGACCTGCTCAAGGGCACCACTGTCACCAAGGTCGTCAACACCGACAACGACCAGCGCGTGGACATGACGCTCTCGACGCCGTACAAGGACTCCACCGACGTGCAGTTCTACTACGTCTCCGCGCGCGCCGACCAGGTGATCACCGCGGTCGACGACGCGAAGCTCAAGGACGGCTTCAATGACGTCGTGCCGCAGCCCAGCTGGTTCGACGGATTCCTCTCGCTCCTCCTGCCGATGCTGCTGCTCGGCGTGCTGTTCTGGATCCTGCTCGCCTCGGCCCAGGGCGGCGGCAGCAAGGTCATGCAGTTCGGCAAGTCGCGGGCGAAGCTCGTGACGAAGGAGATGCCGCAGGTCACGTTCGGCGACGTCGCCGGCGCCGACGAGGCCATCGAGGAGCTCGAGGAGATCAAGGACTTCCTCAAGGACCCCGCCAAGTTCCAGGCCGTCGGGGCGCGCATCCCCAAGGGCGTGCTGCTGTACGGCCCTCCCGGAACCGGAAAGACGCTCCTCGCTCGCGCCGTGGCGGGTGAGGCCGGTGTGCCGTTCTACTCGATCTCGGGCTCCGACTTCGTCGAGATGTTCGTCGGCGTCGGCGCGAGCCGCGTGCGCGACCTGTTCAACCAGGCCAAGGAGAACGCGCCGGCCATCATCTTCATCGACGAGATCGACGCCGTCGGTCGCCACCGCGGCGCCGGCATGGGCGGCGGGCACGACGAGCGCGAGCAGACGCTGAACCAGATGCTCGTGGAGATGGACGGATTCGACCCGAAGGCGAACGTCATCGTCATCGCGGCGACGAACCGCCCCGACATCCTCGACCCGGCGCTGCTGCGCCCCGGCCGTTTCGACCGGCAGATCGGCGTCGACGCGCCCGACCTGCAGGGCCGTCTGAAGATCCTGCAGGTGCACGGCCGCGGCAAGCCCCTCGCCGACAGCGTCGACCTCGAGGTGGTCGCCCGCAAGACCCCCGGGTTCACCGGCGCCGACCTCGCGAACGTGCTGAACGAAGCGGCGCTGCTGACAGCCCGCTCCAACGCGCAGCTGATCGACAACCGCGCGCTCGACGAGGCCATCGACCGCGTCATCGCCGGCCCGCAGCGTCGCACCCGCGTGATGAAGGACAAGGAGAAGCTCATCACCGCGTACCACGAGGGCGGCCACGCCCTCACCGCCGCGGCGCTGAACCACTCCGACCCGGTCACGAAGATCACGATCCTGCCGCGCGGAAAGGCCCTCGGCTACACGATGGTCATGCCGCTGGAGGACAAGTACTCCGTCACCCGCAACGAGCTGCAGGATCAGCTCGCGTGGGCCATGGGCGGCCGCGTCGCCGAGGAGATCGTGTTCCACGACCCGACCAGCGGCGCGTCGAACGACATCGAGAAGGCGACGAACATCGCCCGCAAGATGGTCACCGAGTTCGGCATGACCGCCGCCATCGGTCCGGTGAAGCTCGGCCAGTCGTCGGGCGAGGTGTTCATGGGCCGCGACATGGGTCACGGCCGCGACTTCTCCGAGACGATGGCCGAGACCGTCGACGAGCAGGTGCGCGCCCTCCTCGAGCAGGCGCACAACGAGGCGTACGAGGTGCTCAACGCGAACCGCGAGATCCTCGACAAGCTCGCCCTCGCGCTGCTCGAGAAGGAGACGCTCGACCACACCGAGATCGCCGACATCTTCAGCGACGTGACGAAGCTGCCCGAGCGCCCGCAGTGGCTCTCGAGCGAGAACCGTCCCGTGTCGCCGCTGCCCCCGATCGAGGTGCCGCGCCGCAGCACCGGCATCGCCGCCTCGGTCGAAGACCAGGGCGCGCCGAGCAAGCCGCGCCATCGGCCGACCGGGCAGGCGCGACCCGCGACGGCGTAGGCTCGGGCCTGTGGCCGTGGACCGAGAGCGCGTGAGCGCACTGGTCCGGGAGCTCCTCGTCGCGATCGGGGAGGACCCGGACCGACCCGGGCTGCGCCAGACCCCGCAGCGCGTCGCCGACGCCTACACCGAGTTCTTCGCGGGGGTGGATCAGGATGCGTCGGCCCCGCTGCAGCGCACCATCTCGGTCTCGTCCGGCCCCGCCCCCGACACGGTCCCGTCGGGTGCCGTCATGGTGCGCGGCATCCGCTTCCGCTCGATGTGCGAGCACCACCTGCTCCCGTTCGCCGGGCTCGCGCACATCGCGTACCTGCCCGGTGAGCAGGTCGTCGGCCTCGGCGCGCTGCCGCGGGTCGTGGACATCGTCGCCGCGCGGCCTCAGGTGCAGGAACGGCTCGGCGAGCAGATCGCCGACGCGTTCGCGCAGGCCCTCGACTGCAGGGGCGTGCTGGTCGTGCTCGACGCCGTGCACGAGTGCGTCACGATGCGGGGCGGTAAGCAGCCGGATGCGTCGACCGTGACGATCGCCGCGCGCGGTGAGCTCGCCGAGCCCGTCGCCCGTGCCGAGCTCGTGGCGCTGATCACCGGGGAGGCGGCGTGACGGTCATCATGGGCGCCGTGAACGTGACGCCCGACTCGTTCAGCGACGGCGGGCGTTACGCCTCCACCGACGCCGCGATCGCGCACGGACTCCAACTGCGCGCCGACGGCGCCGACATCCTCGACATCGGCGGCGAATCGACCCGCCCCGGCGCCGAGCGCGTCGACCCGGCCGTGGAGCAGCAGCGCGTGCTCCCGGTGATCCGCGAGCTCGCCGCGGCGGGCGCGGTGATCAGCGTCGACACGATGCACGCCTCGACGGCGCGTGCAGCGGTCGAAGCCGGCGCCCGCATCATCAACGACGTCGCCGGCGGGCTCGCCGACCCCGACATGCTCCGGGTCGCGGCGGGCAGCGGCGCCGACCTCGTGATCAGCCATTGGCGCGGCCACTCCGACGACATGTACGCGCACGCGCAGTACGGCGACGTCTCCCGCGAGATCGTCACCGAGCTCGTCGACCGGATGGAGGCTGCCGCCGCCGCGGGCATCGCCCCGTCGCGCGTCATCCTCGACCCGGGCATCGGCTTCGCGAAGCACGGCGACCAGAACTGGCAGGCGCTGCGGGGGCTGTCGGCCCTCGTGGGCGTGGGACCGCGCGTGCTCGTCGGCACGAGCCGCAAGCGGTTCCTCGCCGACCTGCTGGAACAGGGCGACGCCGGCCCCGCCACTGAGCAGCGCCGCGACCTCGCGACGGCGGTCGCGAGCGTGCTGGCCGCGCAGGCCGGGGTGTGGGGTGTGCGCGTGCACGACGTCGCCGCGACCCGCGACGCGCTCCGGGTCGCGCAGGCTTGGAAGGGATGATGGGCTCACTCGACGAGATCGCGCTGCAAGGCCTCCGCGCGTTCGGCTACCACGGCGTCTACCCGCACGAGCGGCGCGACGGCCAGGTCTTCACTGCCGACGTCACGCTGCACGTCGACACCCGCCGGGCCGCGGCATCCGACGACGTCCTCGACACCGTGCACTACGGCGAGGTCGCCGAGGCGATCACCACGATCATCGCCGGTGACCCGGTGAACCTCATCGAGACGCTGTGCGCGCGCATCGCCGACGCCGTGCTCGCGTTCGACGGCGTGCAGGGAGTGACCGTGACGGTGCACAAGCCGGATGCGCCGATCACTGTGCCGTTCGACGACGTGGCCGTCACGATCCACCGGGGGAGCGCATGAGCCGTCGTCTCGCCCAGGGATTCACGCCACCGGCGCACGGTGTCCTCGTCGTGATCGCGCTGGGCGCGAACCTCGGTGACCGCCGGGCGACGATCGCCGCCGCCGTCGATGCGCTGCGCGCGCTGCCGCTGACTGACGGCGTCGAGGTCGCCGATGCGATCGACTCGGTCGCGGTCAAGCTCGACGGGCCGGATGCCGATGCTCCCGCGTACCTCAACACCGTCGCGACGCTGCGCACCCGGCTCGCTCCGTCGGTGCTGCTGGCGGCTCTGCACGAGATCGAGGATGCGCACGGCCGGGTGCGGACCGAGCGCTGGGGCGATCGCACGCTCGACCTCGACATCATCGCCTACGGCGAGGTGCGCAGCTCCGACGCCGACCTGACGCTGCCGCATCCGCGTGCCGCCGAGCGCACGTTCGTGCTGGAACCGTGGGCGGCGCTCGATCCGGAGGCGGTGCTGCCCGGAGCCGGCAGCGTGCGCGATCTGCTGGACGGGCTGACGGGGGCGCAGGGATGAAGCGCACGAACCCTGCGGCGCTCGTCGTCGCCGCGGTGCTCGGCGTCGGCGTCGGCTATCTCATCGACCAGCTGCTGACCGCGGCGGGGCGCCCGAGCTTCGTCCCGATGATCTCGCTCCCGGTGCTGCTGGCCGCGCTCGGTGTGCTCGTCGTCGTGCTGGCGATCCCGATCCATCGGGCTACGCACGGCAGCTCGCAGAACCCCGTCAATCCCTTCCGCGCTGTGCGCATCGCGATGCTCGCGAAGGCGTCGAGTCTTGTCGGCGCGGTGTTCGGCGGCCTGGGGCTCGGTCTCATCCTCTTCGTCCTGACCCGGCCGGCCGACCCCTCGGTAGGCTCATTGGGCGCACTCATCGCGACGGTCGTGTGCGCGGCGCTCCTGGTCACGGGAGGCCTCGTCGCCGAGCACCTCTGCACCATCCGGAAGGACGACGATGACGAACACCCCTCAGGCGGGTCCGGAGCCGACGGAACCGACGGCCCCCACAACGCCTTCGGCTCCCACTCCGGGCGCTGACGCGATTCCGGATGCGTCGGCCGACGCATCCTTCTCGCTGGCGGCCGACGCATCCGTCGCTCATGACGTGCTCGACGACCGGACGTTCGACCGCGTGCTCGAGCCGCGCAGCGACAACCGCCTGCCGCTCGGCGACGGCGCATGGCACCAGCTTGCCCGCGCGTACGTGTGGGTGCGGCTGATCTCCGTCACGGCGCTGCTCGTCATCGTGCTCGTCGCGGCCGGCGTCATCACCGCGTTGAGCGGCGAGAGCTGGATCTGGATCCCCGGCGGCATCGCCGCCGTCGTGCTCGCGTGGACGGCGGCGATCACGCCACGCCAGGCGCGCTCGTTCGGGTATCGCCTCCGCGAGGACGACCTCGTGTTCCGCCGCGGCATCCTGTGGCAGCGCATGGTCGCCGTGCCCTACGGGCGCATGCAGCTCGTCGACATCACACACGGTCCGCTCGACCGCGCATTCGGCATCGCGCAGCTCAAGCTCGTGACCGCCGCCGCGGCCACCGGGGTCGTGATCCCCGGGCTCACGCAGCGGGCCGCCGAGCAGCTGCGTGACACGCTCATCGCGGTCGCCGAGACCCGCCGGACCGGCCTGTGACCACTCCCGCCTCTGAGCCCCCGGCGCCGGGCGCCGCGCAGTCCGGGACGCCGCTGCCCGGCGCGCGCTCGCCGCTCAGCGACGGCGAGTGGCACCGCATGCACCCGCTCACGCCGCTGTTCCGCGGGGGCCTTGCCCTCGTCATCGTCGCCGGCATCGTGATCTCGAACCTCCGCGAGCGGATCATCGACTTCTTCATCGGCGGCTTCGTGCCCGGCGCCCGGGAGTTCGAAGACACCGGCGATCCCGTCGACTTCGTGCTGCGCAACAACCTCGTGCTCGTCGCGCTCGCCGCGGTGCTCCTGGTCGTCGTCGTGCTGACCGGGCTGTTCTACCTCGCGTGGCGGTTCCACACGTTCCGGATCACCGGCGACGACGTCGAGGTGCGCAGCGGCGTGCTGTTCCGCAGCCACCGCCGGGCGCCGCTCGACCGGGTGCAGGGCGTCAACCTCACCCGGCCGATGATCGCGCGGCTGTGCGGGATGGCGAAGCTCGAGGTCGTCGGCGCGGGGGCCGACGCGAACGTCAAGCTCGAGTACCTCTCGACCGCCAACGCCGAGGCCGTCCGCGCCGACATCCTGCGGCTCGCGTCGGGGCGGCGCCTCGCCGAGGCGCGGGCGAAGGATGCGGCGGCCGGCGCCGGCTCGCGTGTGCAGGCTGCGGCATCCGTCGTCACGGACGCCGTCACCGGCCTCGTGCTCGGCGCGGAGGAGCCGGTGGCCGAGCCCGCGTCGGTCGTGCACATCCCCGTCGCCCGCATCGTGCTGTCGCGGGTGCTCGGCAGCGGCACCCTCGTGCTCCTCGGGCTGATCGTCGCCGCGATCTGGGGCTCCATCGTCGGCACCCCCTGGATCCTCTTCACGATCGTGCCGATGTTCCTCGCGTTCGGCGCCGTGCTCGTGCGGTCGGTCACCAAGGCGCTGCGCTACGCGATCGCTCCCACGCCCGACGGCGTGCGGATCACGTTCGGCCTGTTCACGACGGTCACCGAGATCCTGCCGCCGGGCCGCATCCACGCGATCGAGGTGAGCCAGCCCCTGCTGTGGCGCCCGGCGGGCTGGTGGGCGGTGCGGGTGAACCGGATGAGCGGCAAGAGCGCCTCGTCGGGAGAGGCTGACCAGTTCGCCGAGGTGCTCCCGGTCGGCGACCGCGCCGACGTCGAGCGCGTGCTGCGGCTGCTCATGCCCGGCATGCCGGAGGACGGATGGCCGCTCGTGTTCGAGCACGGCATCCTCGGGCCGGCCGCCGACGACCCGTACACGAACACCCCGCGCCGCGCGCGGATCCTGCGGCCGCTGTCGTGGCGGCGCAACGGGTTCCTGCTCACGGCGCCGGCGCTGTTCCTGCGGCGTGGGGTGATCTGGCGCAGCCTCGGCGTCTTCCCGCTCGCGCGCCTGCAGAGCTTCCACGTGCGGCAGGGGCCGGTCGACCGCGCGCTCCGGGTCGCCGGTGTCCACGCCGACACGATCAGCGGGCGCGTCTCGGGCCGGCTGGGTGCCGTCGATCGGGATGCCGCCCTCGGCCTGTTCGCCCAGGTCGAGGCGGCTGCGATCGTCGCGGGCGCCGCCGACCGCAGCCACCGGTGGGCGGGGGAGCCCGAGGTGCCCGATCTCGCCACGCCGGCCGAGGCATCCGACACCATCGTCCCGCCGGCGTCCTCGGACTCGGCGGCCCCGATGGATCGCGACACTGCAGCCCCGCACGCGGCACCGGACGGTCTGACGGGTGCCGACACCGCAGCCCCGCCCGTGGCACCGGGCGGGCCTGTCGTATCCGACACCGCAGCCCCGCCCGCGGCACTCGACGCGCAGGCGGGTCTCGACACCGTAGCCCCGCCGACGCGGCAGGACTAGGATTCCGGGTGCCCGCGGACGAGGGGGCCACCGTGGAGACAGCACTGACACCGGGCCGCACCGACTGGATCGCCGAGCGCGCGCGCCTGCGCGCCGCTCCTCCCGATGCGCACGGGTGGGCGCGCCTCGCCCTCGCGGCCTATCTCCTCGCCGACACCGGCGAGGCGGTCGACGCGTGGAACCGCGCGTTCGATGCCTTCACCGACGTGGCGGCGCACGTCGACGCCGCGCGATGCGCGTTCTGGGCGGCGTTCGCGCTCGCCGGAGCGGGCGAACCCGCCCGGGCCGGCGCCTGGGCCGCGCGGCTCGGCGCACTCGCCCAGGCGCATCCCGACGAGCCGGTCGTCGCAGCCCTCGCCGCGCTCGCCGGGGCCGGGCGCGAGCCCGATCCCGCCGTCGCCGCCGAGCTGCTCGATCGGGCACGCGCGCTCGCCGCCGCAGCGGCCGACGACGATGTCCTCGTTCTCGCGACCCTCCAGCGCGCTCACCTCTTCGTGCTGACGGGTCAGCCTGCGCCGGGCTTCGCCCTCATGGACGACGTCATGCTGCGCACGCGCGCCGGCGGACTGTTCGAGCCCGTCGCCGGGGCGGCGTTCTGCGGCGTGATCGGCAGCTGCTTCGCGCGCTGCGACTGGGCGCGCGCGGCGGAGTGGACGGCGGCGCTCGCCGCGTGGTGCGAGACCCAGCGCGGACTCGTCCCGTTCCGCGGCGTGTGCCTCGTGCACGAAGCGCGGCTCGCCTTCGTCCACGGCCGCTGGGACGAAGCGGCAGTGCTGGCCCGCGACGGCCTGACGCGGCCGGTGTCGCCCATGGACGACCCCCGACCCGACGCGCTGCGGCTGCTCGGCGACATCGAACGGCTGCGCGGCCACATCGCCGCCGCGCTCGACGAATACCACGCGGCCGCGCGCGCGGGCGGGGAGCCTCAGCCGGGACTCGCGATCATCCGGGCGGCCGAGGGCGACACCGCGCTCGCACGCGCCGGTCTCGAGCGCGCCCTCGCCGCGGGACCCGCTCCCGAGATCGCATGCGACGTGCTCGGTGCGCTCGTCGACCTGAGCGTGCAGAGCGGCGACGCCTCCCGGTCAGGCTCTGCGCGTGACGCGCTGCAGGGGTGGGCCGACCGGCTCGGCACAGCGTATCCGCGGGCCCTCGCGGCGCGTGCGACGGCGGTCGTCGCGGCCGCAGCCGGCGACCGCGCCGCCGCGCACGAGAACCTGCGCACCGCCCTCGCCGCGTGGCGTGAGATCGGCGCCCTGTACGAAGGGGCGCGCACCCGGATGCTGCTGGGCGACGTGTGTCTGGACGACGGCGATCGCGACGCCGCTGCTGCGGAGTTCGAGGCGGCACGCGACGTCTTCGAGGTGGTCGGCGCGGCGGCCGACGCATCCGTGGCCGCCGCGCACCTCCGCCGCGCCACCGGTGGCCGCACGGCGGACGGCGAACCGCTCACCCCGCGGGAGCGCGAGGTGCTCGCGCTCGTCGCGGTGGGCCTCGGGAACCGCGCCATCGCCGAGCGGCTGTTCCTCAGTGAGCGCACCGTGGCCCGTCACGTCGGCAACATCCTCGCGAAGCTCTCGCTCGCCAACCGCGCCGCCGCGACGGCGTACGCATACGAGCACGGGCTCGTCCGTTCTGGTCATTCCGCGCCATCCGGCTCCTGACCGAAATGGGCATCCCGGCCGATGCCGGCCCTGTGCCCGCCCGCCTACCGTCGGCCATGACGGAAGGAAACGGACATGGACGAGACGATGACGGCCCGGCGCGGTGCCGGGACGGCGACGGCGTCGACCGGGCGCGTGGGGACCCTCGTGATCGGCGCCGGCGTCGCCGGGATGTGCGCGGCGCACGAGCTGAGCCGCGCCGGCGAGGACTTCGCCGTGATCGACGCCGCGACGCGCATCGGCGACAGCTGGCGCGAGCGGTACGACTCGCTGCGGCTGTTCAGCACGCGGCACTACGCGAGTCTGCCGGGCGATCGGATGCCGATCGGCCGGCGTGACTGCCCGACCCGCAACGAGTTCGCCGACTACCTCGCCGATCACGCCCGGCGCACGCGGGTGCCGGTGCAGCTGGGGCGCCGGGTGACCCGGGTGGTGCGAGACGGCGACGGATTCCTGGTCCGGTGGACCGGCGCACCGGGCGCCACCGGCGCCGAGGAGAAGGGCGAGCTGCACGCGTCGCGGCTCCTCGTCGCCGTGGGGGCGCACGCGCGGCGCATCGAGCCGCCGTTCGCCGACCTGCTCGACCCCTCGATCCGCTCCCTGCATTCGACGCAGTACCGCGGGCCGGGCGATCTCGCGGCCGGGCCGGTGCTCATCGTCGGGGCGGGCAACTCGGGGACCGACATCGCACTCGAGGCGGCCGCGCACGGCCATTCCACCGTGCTCGCGGGCCGGCACCCCGGTCAGCTGCCGCTCGACATCGACACAGTCGGCGGATTCGTGCTGTCGCACGTGATCCTGTTCGCGATGCGGCGCGTGCTCACGGTGCGCAGCCGCCGCGGCCGCGCCGTGCGCGACGCGATGCGGGGCCACGGCCTCATGCTCATCCGGAACCGCCTCGCCGACCTCGATGCCGCGGGCATCGTGCGCGTCGGGAGGATCGCCGGCGTCCGCGACGGACGGCCGTTCACCGCCGAGGGAGCGCTGGACGCCGCGACCGTGGTCTGGTGCACGGGATCGCGCCCCGAGCTGTCGTGGCTCGATGTCGAGGGTGCGCTCGACGCCGACGGCGAGCCGGTGCACGACCGCGGCGTCGGGGTGCGCGGGATCGGGTACGTCGGACTCGACTTCCAGTACTCCGCCGCCTCGGGCACGATCCAGGGCATGCCGCAGGATGCGCGCAGCGTCGTCCGCCGGCTGCTGGCCGCGAGGTAGCATCGTGCGGTGCCCGGGCGTGCCGGGTGCGGGACGGGGTGAGGGTGACGCGCGACGGACGGCTGGGCGTGGGGATCATCGGCGCCGGACGCGTGGGGCCCGTCGTGGGAGCGGCCCTCGCCGGCGCCGGGCACGCCGTGATCGGCATCACGCATGGATCCGACGACGACCGGGTCGAGTCGGTGCTGCCGGGCGTGCCCTTCCTCGACGCTGCGGAGGTCGTCCGGCGCAGCGAGCTCGTCGTCCTCGCGGTGCCGCATGACGAGCTCGCGGGGCTCGTCGAGGGCCTCGCCGAAGTCGGGGCCTGGCAGCTCGGGCAGCTCGTGCTGCACACCGATCCCGGGTACGGGCTCGACGTGCTGGGCCCTGCCGCGTCCCGAGGCGCGATCCCGCTGGCGATCCATCCGGCGATCTCCTTCACCGGCACGTCGATGGATCTGCGCCAGCTCACCGATGCGTTCGCCGCCGTCACGGCACCCGCCGCGGTGCTGCCGATCGCGCAGGCGCTCGCCGTCGAGCTCGGATGCGAGCCGGTGGTGGTGGCGGACGCGGATCGCCCGGCGTACGCCGAGGCGATCGCGACCGCGACGGAGTTCTCGCTCTCGATCGTGCGTCAGGCGTCCGATCTGCTTGCCTCCGCCGGGGTGGAGAATCCGCGGGCGTTCCTGTCGACGATCGTGCACTCCAGCGTCGACCAGGCGCTCGCCGATCCCGGCGAACCGGATCTCGAATTGCCCGACGACTGAGCCGACGCTGCCCTCCGAGGCGCGTCGGCCGACGCATCCCGCTTCGAGGCCTCATGCGGAATTCCGTCCCGAATCGTCGCACGGACGGGGGCGAAGCGGCGGAACGGGACGGTCGATCGGGGCTCTCTGCTCGGTCGACGCCCGTGGCCGCTCCTGAATGCACCGACCTCGCCGTTCACGTCGACCGAAGTCGCGTGCCGCTCAGCCGCCCTTCCGGACGGATCCGTCGGGGTTCAGCAGCAGCGGCGCGGTGTGCGGCGGGGCGGTGAAGTCGAACAGCCCGTCCAGCGTCCCCGCGCGGGCATCGAAGCTGCCGCCGCCGAGCCGGCCGAGCCGCCAGTTGTCCTCGATGAAGCGGAGGATCGAGGTCTGCTCCGTCGCCGTGTGATCGACCTGGTTCTGCCGTGCGTACGGCGAGATCACGAGGAGCGGCAGCCGCTGGCTCGGCCCGCAGCGGCCCGGCTCATCGCGCGCGACGGGAGCCCCCGAGTCGGCGCAGATCGCGGCGTCGGCCGTCGTGTGCGAGGAGTTCAGGATCGTCGGGGCGACGTGGTCGTACCAGCCGTCGGAGTCGTCGTACGCGATCACGACGGCGGTCGACGCCCACTCCGGCGACTGCTGCAGTCGGTTCAGCGTCGCGACGAGAAAGCGCTGCTCGTCGAGCGGACCGGAGTACCCGGCGTGTCCGTCCTGCGCCGCCGGTGCCTTCAGGAACGACACCGCGGGAAGGATGCCGGCGCCCAGTGCCGCGTCGAAGTCGCGCAGGTCGTACTGGTGGTGGGCGCGATCGCTGCGGCCGATCATGCCCGTCGAGCTCGGTGCGAGGTGGTGCGGGTTCGCCGTCTGCGGGAAGTACTGGAAGGGCTCGTGGTGGGCGATGTAGTCGGACACCGCCGCCCCGGCGACGTTGGTCGTCGTCGCGCCGCACCGCGCCGGCGTGCCGGCCGACGCATGCCACGCCGTCGTCGGCCGGAAGCCGCCGGAGAACCACCCCCACGTGACGCCCTTCGCATCCAGGAGGTCGCCGATCGTGCGGGAGGATGCGGCGAACCGGCCGAGCGGCTTGCCTGACGACCGGTTGCTGCAGTCGTCGAACGCCGGATCGACGTCGGAGATGAGGGCGCCGCGCCCGTCCGCACCCGGTGCGAGCACCCGTGCCGGGTCGCGGACGATCCCACCGGTGTGCGGGTCGACCAGCGCGGCTCCCGACGTCTGCCCGGCGACGAGGTCGATCGCGCCGGGGGTCGACGGCCCGAACACGGTGTCCCAGGAGTTGTCGCTCATCGCGCCGTGCTGGGCGTAGTTCCACAGCGCCGTGACCGTGTTGCCGTCGTAGTAGTCCATCACGAGGCCGGGCTCGCCGAACGCCCCCGAGCACTCGTCCCGGGAGGTGTGCTCGACGAAGCGGTCCATGCGGCCGGCGTTCATCGCGAGCTGCTCGTCGGTGTAGCCGTGATCCTGGTCGCAGGTCACGGCCTCCTCGTGGGTGAGCCGGTGCGGCACGGCGGAATTCGGGTTGCGGTGGAGGAGACGGGCCGCCGCCAGGGTGTCGGCGTGCGGGGTGCCGGATGCCGCGTGGAAGGCGGTGCCGTCGGTGTTCGCCGCAACGGGGTAGGTGCCGAAGTAGTGGTCGAACGAGACGTTCTCGCCGAAGATCACGACGAGGTGCCGGATGGGAGTGGCGGTCGCCGCGTGCACCGGAGAGGGGGATGCGGTGGCCGGCGCAGACGGCGGTGGCTCGGCGACGGTGGGGCTCGGCGCCGCGACCGGGGCGCAGGCGGTCAGCGCGAGCGCGGCGATCCCACCCGCGCTCCACCACCGGCCTCTTCGAGTCATTTCATTCGCCCTCGCTTCTCAGTGTGCACGCCGCACGCGCGCCGTGGGAGAAGGAGTTTCCGTCGGCAGAAGGAATTCGGCGCTGTGCATCTCCTTCCCCGCCCGAATCTCCTTCGACTCAGGACGCCGGGAGCCCGCCGATAGACTGGACAGGACTTCCGAGGAGCCCCGCCGCATGACCGACACCCCTGCACCCGCGCCCGCCGACGAGACGACCGAAGACGACGTCATCGAGCAGAAGGCCGTGCGCATGGCCAAGCGCGAGCGGCTCATCGCGGAGCGGACGGATGCCGCCGGCGGCGCCTATCCGGTCACCGTGCCGGTCACCGACACGATCCCGCAGCTGCGCGAGCGCTTCGGCGAACTCGAGGCCGGCAGCGAGACCGGCGTCACCGCCGCGGTCGCAGGCCGCGTCGTTTTCAGCCGCAACACCGGAAAGCTCTGCTTCGCGTCGCTGCAGTCGGGCGACGGCAGCCGCATCCAGGCGATGGTCTCGCTCGCCGCCGTCGGCGACGAGTCGCTGCAGCGGTGGAAGGAGCTCGTCGACCTCGGCGACCACGTGTACGTCCGCGGCGAGGTGATCTCGAGCCGTCGTGGCGAGCTCTCGATCATGGTCGACGACTGGGCCATCGCGTCGAAGGCGCTGCTGCCGCTTCCGAACCTCTACACCGAGCTCAGCGAGGAGAGCCGCGTCCGCAGCCGCTTCCTCGACCTCATCGTCCGCGACCAGGCGCGGCAGACCGTCCGCGCCCGCGCGAAGGTCAACGCGAGCCTGCGGCGGACCTTCGCCGACCACGACTTCGTCGAGGTCGAGACGCCGATGCTGCAGGTCCAGCACGGCGGCGCGTCGGCCCGACCGTTCGTCACGCACTCGAACGCCTTCGACACCGAGCTGTACCTGCGCATCGCGCCGGAGCTCTACCTCAAGCGCGCCGCGGTCGGCGGCATCGACCGGGTGTTCGAGATCAACCGCAACTTCCGCAACGAGGGCGCCGACTCGACGCACAGCCCCGAGTTCGCGATGCTCGAGGCGTACCAGGCGTACAGCGACTACAACGGCATCGCCGACCTCACGCAGGAGCTCATCCAGAACGCCGCGATCGCCGTGGCCGGATCGACCACCGTGACCTGGGCGGACGGCACCGTCTACGACCTCGGCGGCCAGTGGGACCGCATCTCGATGTACGACTCGCTGTCCGCAGCATCCGGCGTCGCCGTCACCCCCGACACCCCGGTCGCCGATCTCGAGAAGCTCGCTGCCGCGAACGGCGTCGACACCCCGCCGCATGCGACGCACGGCAAGTGGGTCGAGGAGCTGTGGGAGCACTTCGTCAAGGGCGACCTCGTGCGCCCGACGTTCGTGATGGACTTCCCCGTCGACACGAGCCCGCTCGTGCGCGAGCACCGCTCGATCGCCGGCGTCGTCGAGAAGTGGGACCTCTACGTGCGCGGATTCGAGCTCGCCACCGGGTACTCCGAGCTGATCGACCCCGTCATCCAGCGCGAGCGCTTCGTCGCGCAGGCGAAGCTGGCGGCGGCCGGCGACGTGGAGGCGATGCGCATCGACGAGGAGTTCCTCCGCGCGATGGAGCACGGGATGCCGCCGATGGGCGGAATGGGGATGGGCATCGACCGCCTGCTCATGGCGATCACCGGCCTCGGCATCCGCGAGACGATCCTCTTCCCGCTCGTGAAGTAGCCGCCGCCCGCGCCCATGGCGGCACAGCCGGCCCGGCACCGGCGCCGGTACGATGGAGGCATGGACAACTTCTGGGTCGCGGCGTTCTGGTCGATCATCCCGACCGTCGTGGTGCTCGGGCTGTTCGTCTTCATCCTGCGGTCGGTGGTCCGGATGGACCGCAACGAGCGGCGCGTCTACGCCAAGGTCGAGGCCGAGGAGCGCGCCAAGCGCGGGCTTCCTGCAGCGCCGCCGGCCGCCGAGCGCTGAGCACCCGCTGATCCCGCCCCACGCCCGCGCTGACGCGCGCCGCGGCTGGTCGGCGGCGTCCGCGCCTCCCGCTACGCTGGACCGATAACGGGCAGAGGGGGCGGGATGACGGCGTTCATCGCGACATGGTGGCCGATCGTCATCCTCGTCTTCGATATCGCGATCCGCATCGCCGCGATCATCATCGTCCCCCGCAACCGGCGCCCCACGGCGGCCATGGCCTGGCTGCTCGCGATCTACTTCATCCCCCTCGTGGGAGTGCTGCTCTTCCTGCTCATCGGCACGCCGCGGCTGCCGCGCAAGCGCCGCCGCAAGCAGGACGCGATCAACGACTACATCCGCGAGACGAGCGCGCACCTCGACTTCGGCACGCTGCGGCCGCACGCCCCCGACTGGTTCAACTCGCTCGTCACGATGAACCGCACGCTCGGCGCGATGCCGCTGGCCGGCGACAACAGCGCCCACCTCATCTCCGACTACCAGGCGAGCATCGACGCGATGGCCGCCGCCATCCGGGCGGCGAAGCGGTACGTGCACGTGGAGTTCTACATCCTGCAGGCGGATGCGGCGACCGACGACTTCTTCCGGGCGATGGAGGAGGCCGCACGCCGCGGGGTGACGGTGCGCGTGCTGCTGGATCACTGGGCGAACCGCGGCAAGCCGTACTACCGCCGCACCCTCAAGCGCCTGCGCACGATGGGCGCCCATTGGCAGCTCATGCTCCCGGTGCAGCCGCTGCGCGGGAAGTACCAGCGCCCCGATCTGCGCAACCACCGCAAGCTGCTCGTCGTCGACGGCGACGTCGCGTTCATGGGCTCGCAGAACGTCACCGACTCGAGCTACAACCTGCCGAAGAACATCCGACGCGGGCTGCACTGGGTCGACCTCATGGTGCGCATCGAAGGCCCGGTGGTCGCCTCCGTCAACGCCGTGTTCCTCTCCGACTGGTACAGCGAGACCGACGAGACCCTCGAAGACGAGGTCGACCTGTTCGACATCTCGACCGGTCCCGGCGACCTGGACTGCCAGATCATCCCGAGCGGACCCGGCTTCCGGTTCGAGAACAACCTCAAGCTGTTCCTCGGTCTCCTGTACGCCGCGCAGCGCAAGATTATCATCGTGAGTCCCTACTTCGTGCCGGACGAGGCGCTGCTGCTGGCCGTCGCGACGGCGTGCCACAGGGGGCTCGAGGTCGAGCTGTTCGTCTCGGAGGAAGGCGACCAGGCGATGGTCTACCACGCCCAGCGCAGCTACTACGAGGCGCTGCTGCGGGCCGGGGTGAAGATCTGGCTGTACCGCAGGCCGTTCATCCTGCATTCGAAGTCGATGACGATCGACGACGAGGTCGCGATCATCGGGTCGAGCAACATGGACATGCGCTCGTTCGGCCTGAACCTCGAGGTCTCGATGCTCGTACGCGGCGACGAATTCGTGCGTGAGATGCGCGAGGTCGAGCAGAAGTACCGCGAGCTCTCCCGCGAGCTGACGCTCGAGGAATGGCTCACGCAGCCCCTGCGGTCGACGGTGCTCGACAACATCGCGCGGCTCACGTCCGCGCTGCAGTGAGCTCCGCCGGGAGCGCCGTCGTGCGGTGAACGTGCGAATGGGAGGATGGATGCGTGGCTGTCGACGACCCTGATCCGGTTCCCCTCGATGAGCTCGCCGGAGCGGCGGGACGCGTCCGCGTCGCCGTGATCGGCGGAGGCATCTCCGGTCTCGTCGCGGCGCTCGAGTGCGCGAAGGTCGGCCTGCACGTGACGGTGTTCGAGGCATCCGATCGCCTCGGCGGCACCGTGCGCACCGTCGAGATCGACGGCATGCGCGTCGACACCGGCGCCGACTGCCTTGCCCTTCGCGGCGAACTCGCCCCACTCGTCGACGCGCTCGGGCTCGGCGACGCGCTCACAGCTCCGGCGACCGAGACGCGCTGGATCGCCGGTCTGCCCGGTCCGCAGCAGGCTGCGCCGCTGCCCGACGACACGGTCCTCGGCATCCCCGAGAACATGTTCGGAGACGCGACGCGGGAGATCCTCGGCACGGGCGGCATGTGGCGGGCGTACCTCGACCGGCTGCGTCCGCCGCTGACGATCGGGCACGAGCGGAGCCTCGGCACTCTCGTGCGCACCCGGATGGGGCAGAAGGTGCTCGACCGTCTCGTCACACCGGTCACGACCGGTGTCTACGGCGCACTCCCCGGCGAGATCGACGTCGACGTCGCGGCGCCGGGGCTGAACGCCGCGCTCACTCGAGCCGGATCGCTCTCGGGAGCCGTCGCGATGCTCCGGGCGGAGCGTCCCGCGGGATCGGCGATCAGGTCGCTGAAGGGCGGGATGTCGCAGCTCGTCGACGCTCTAGCCGTGCGCCTGGGGGAGCTCGGCGCTGACGTGCGCACCGGGTCGGCCGTCTCGGGCCTCGAGTCGGCCGGCGGCGACGCCTGGGTCGTGCACACTCCCGACGCCGAGTTCGACACGAGCACCGGCGGCTCGGAGCTCGAGGTGTTCGACGCGGTGGTGGTCGCGACCCCCGAGGCGCAGGCACGGCGACTGCTCGCTCCCGTCGTCGGGTCCCTCACTCCGGTCGAGCCCGCCGGGACGCCCCTCGAGACGGTGACCCTGGTCGTGGAGTCGCCGGCCCTCGACGATGGCCCCCGGGGCGCCGAGGTGCTCGCGATGCCGGGCACGCGGGCGGCCGCGAGCGTGCTGCACCTGACCGCGAAGTGGGGGACAGCCCGAGCCGGGCACCACGCCGTGCGCGTCATGTTCGGCGGCCCGGGCGTTCGGCCCGCCACGGCCGGGATGGCCGACGCCGAGGCGGCGGAGTTCGCGCGGGCCGAGGCATCCGCTCTGCTCGGTGTCGAGATCGATGCGGGCGCCGTGCGGGGCTTCGACCGTGCGCGGTTCACGCTCGCGCCGTCGCGCGCGATGACGGGTCGCCGCGCGCTGGCAGAGCGCGCGCGCAACGCCATCGAGGCGACGCCGCGGCTCGCGGCGACCGGCGCATGGCTGGCCGGAAGCGGGCTCGCGCAGGTCGTCCCCGATGCCGTGGCCGCAGCCGATCGGCTCCGCCGGCGCGCGCTGTTCGGGGAGGATACCGCGTCCTGACCGTGGTCGGAAGGGTGGATGCCGGAAACGGCATACAGCGTTACCCTGGGGGAAGTCGACAAGGTGAGGAGACCCGATGCGAGGCAAAGTCGGACTGGTGATCGGACTGGCCGCGGGATACGTGCTGGGCACGCGCGCGGGCCGCGAGCGCTACGAGCAGATCAAGGTGCAGGCCGAGAAGATCTGGAACCTCCCACCCGTGCAGAAGCAGGTCGACAAGGCCAAGGCGTTCGGCAAGACCGCCGCGATGGCGGTGCCCACCGCGCTCTGGGACGGCGCCGTCAAGGTCACGAAGGCCGCCGCGTCGCGCGGCAGCGCCGGTGACCGGTTCGATGCCGCGGTGCAAGCGGGCAAGAGTTCGGCGGGCGATGTGGCGCGCGCGGTGGACGAGGCCGTCGACGCGGCGGAAGACGCCGCCCGCGACGGGAGCTGACGATGACGACGCCACGCGGTTTCCGCGACCGCTCCGACGAGGGGCTGCTCACGCTCATCGGCGAGCTGCCGGAGCTCATCCGCAACCTCGTCGTGGCGGAGGTCGCGGCGGCGAAGACCTGGGTCGCCAAGACGGCGAAGGACGCCGGATTCGGCGCCGGCTGGATGGTCGTCGCGCTGTTCTTCCTGTTCTGGTCGGTGCCCGCGCTCGGCACCTTCTTCATCGCCGGCCTCTCGTCGTGGTGGCCGGTGTGGCTCTCGGCGCTCGTGGTCTTCGGGATCCTGCTCGTGATCGCCGCGGTGTTCGTCGTGCTCGGCGTGCTGCGGTTCAAGCGCCTGACCTCGCGAGAGAACCCGGGCAAGGCCGTCGCCGAAGACGTGAGGATCGTGAAGGAAGCCGCCGATGAGTTCTGAGACCCCCGTCCCCGTTCCGCGCACCGCCGTGCCGCTGGGCATCGACGATCCCGTCGAGAGGGCCCGTGCCGAGCTGAAGGCGGCCCTCGCCGCGATCGAGGAGAAGGCGAACGTCCCCAAGCGGGTCACGCGCGCGACCGAGCGCGGCATCGCCGATGCCCGGGCCTTCTCGCGGAAGAACCCGGGCCTGGCGATCGTCGCGGTGGCCGGCGTCGCTGCCGCGGTCGGCTTGACGGTGTGGGGGCTCGTGCGGCTGTACACGCGCTGAGCGCGCGCAGCGCGCGGCCTCGCGGGCTGAGCGTGGTCGCATCGCGGTGAGCCCGGTCGCGGCGACAACGCGGTTGCTCGCGCGCGACTGCCGTGACTCGCGAGTGCGGCGGCCCGTGCGTCGACGGTGGCGCCCGAGCCATGGCGGTTCAGCCGCTGATTGTGGCGTGCCGCCGGGCCGCGGCATCCGGAGCCCGCCGAGGTTTGTAGGGCGGGCACAGTCCTCATCGCTCGGGGCGGGGTATGCTCGGAGGTTAGGCAGTGGCAATGGTGCGAGTGCTGCCGACGGCGCGAACCCGAACCGCGCACTTCGTGCGCCGGGATCGAAGCCTGTCGGCTGCTCGAACGGAGCGGCCGACGTGCACACCCGAAGCCGAACCGAACACCACACCTATGAACTCAACGCATCCCGCAGACACCGCAGCAGGCAAGCCCCTCGACGGATGGCGCGTGCTCGTGCCGCGCGGCGGCCCCTGGGGTGACGGAGTCGCGGCGACGCTGCGCGCGCAGGGAGCGGTGCCGGTCGTGGCGCCCCTCATCAACTTCGCTCCCACCGAAGATCTGACGACGCTCGAGAAGGCGATCGCCGATCTCGCCGCCGGCGCCTTCGACTGGGTGACCCTGACGAGCGCCACCACGGTGGACGTGCTGTTCGCGTACCGGGCCGTGATCCCGGCCACCACGAAGGTCGCGGCCGTGGGCGAGACCACGGCGGCCGCGCTGCAGGCCGTGGGCTATCGCGTCGACCTCGTGCCCGACAAGGACAACTCCGCCGCCGGGATGGCCGAGGAGCTCATCGCCCGGGAGCCGGAGCCGCGCCGCGTGCTGACGCTGCGCAGCGAGATCGCCAAGCCGGTGCTCACGAAGCGGCTGATCGCCGCCGGCCACGACGTCCGCTCCGTCGTCGCCTACCGCACGGTCGGGGTGCCGGTGACGGAGCGGATCGCCCGCGACGTCGCGAACGGCCGCATCAACGCGATCCTCGTCACGAGCGGCTCGGTGGCGCAGCAGGTGCGCGAGCAGTTCCCCGAGATCCCCGAGGGCACGCTGGTGGCGGCGATCGGTCCGCGCACCGCGAAGGATGCCCGCAAGGCCGGGCTCAGCGTGGACGTCGTCGCACCGCATCAGACCGTCGACGCGCTCATCGCGGCGGTGTCGCAGTTCCCGCTGCCGCACGCGACCGACGAGTTCCACTTCTGATCCGGCGCCGGCTGTGACATCCCCCCGCGTCGTCGTCCTCGCCGGAGGCGTGGGCGGCGCGAAGTTCACGCTCGGTGTGCGCGCGGCGCTGGCCCGGGCAGCCGCGGACGAGGCCACCGTGGTGGTGAACACCGGCGACGACCTGTGGCTGTCGGGCGTGCGGCTGCAGCCCGACGTCGACTCGATCCTGTACGCCCTGGCCGATCAGAACGACACCGAGCGCGGCTGGGGGCGTGCCGGCGACACCGAACGCGTGAACGCCGAGCTGCAGGCGTGGGGCGCGGGATGGCCGTGGTTCACGCTCGGCGACCTCGACCTCGGCACCCACCTTGCGCGCACCGGCTGGCTGCGTGACGGGATGACGGTGTCGCAGGTGGTGGAGCGCCTGTCGGCGCGGTGGCCGCTCGGTGTGCGGCTGCTGCCGATGACCGACAGCGAGGTCGACACGCACGTGGTGCTGGCCGACCGGACGATGCACTTCCAGGAGTGGTGGACGCGGCACCGCGCGGCGCTGGCACCCGTCGCGTTCGAGAACCCCGGCATCGCCGAGGTGCGGCCGGCACCGGGAGTGGTCGAGGCGATCCACGCCGCCGATGTGGTGCTGCTGGCGCCGTCGAATCCCGTCGTGTCGATCGGGCCGATCCTCGCCGTGCCGGGGGTGCGCGAGGCGCTGCGGACCACGCCGGCTCGCGTCGTCGGCGTTTCGGGGGTCATCGGCGGCAAGGTCGTCCGCGGCATGGCAGACGTCTGCTTGACCGCGATCGGCGTGCGCACCGCAGCCGATGCGGTCGCCGCGCACTATGGCGCCCGGTCGGACGGCGGGCTGCTCGACGCCTGGGTCGTGGCCGAGGAGGACGCCGCTCTCGCGCCGGTGGTCGAGGGCCTCGGCATCCGTCCTGTCGTGGCGCCGCTGTGGATGACGGATGTCGCGGCGTCGGCCGCGATCGCCGACGCCGCGCTCCACGCCTGACGCGGGCGTCGGGGCTTCGGGCGGCGGGGGCTGGTTCGGGGCGCATTCCTGCACGAACGTCTGCAGAGACGCGCCCCGAACGCAGAGACGCGCCCCGAACGCAGAGACGCGCCCCGAACGCCGGGGCCGCCGCCCGGCCGGTGCCGGGGAGTTCACGGGCGTCGCGGCGCTGGTTCGGGGCGCGTTCCTGCACGCACGTCCGCAGAGACGCGCCCCGAACGCAGAGGCGCGCCCCGGGACGCCGGGAGGGGCAACGTGATCGACGCCGGCCGGCGCCGCTCACCCGAGCCCGCGGGGACCGCTCACCTGTCGTAAATCGACCTTCCCGACGCATGAGGAGGTCGATTTGCGACAGGGGAACAGCCCGAGGAGGGGGTTCAGAGCGCGGCGCGGACTGCGGCGGCGTACAGGGCGGCGGTCCGTCGGCCGAGCCCGAGCTCGGCGGCGGCGCCCAGCTGCGCGGGCGTGTCGACATCGCGGCGCAGGCTCGACGCATCCGGCACCTCGAGGATGCGGTAGCCCAGCGCGACGTGGCGGGCCAGCGAGTCCGGACCGAACGCCGACGCCCACTCGACGCCGGTGCGGGCCGTGACGAGGGTGGAGCCGGTGCCCTCCGCGTCGGGCACGACGGCCCTGTCCACCGACTCCGCCGCCCGCAGCGCCGCGGCAAGGTCCTCCGGGCGGAGCGCCGGGAGGTCGCCGAGCAGCGCGGCCCGGTGCGGCGCTGCAGCAGCCGCGACGCCGGTCGCGATTGCGGCGTTCAGCCCCCGCGGCTCACCCTCGGGGACCGCCCGCGCGCCGATCGCCTGGGCGGCGGCCGCGAGCTCGGCGTCGTCGGTCACGACCACGACGGCGCACACGCCGGCAGCCGCCTCGATCGTGTCGAGCGCGATCGCATGGGCGAGCTCGGCCCGATCGACGGGCGCGGCGGCCAGTCGCGACTTGCCGTGCGTCGTCCGTTTGACCGGGATGACGACCGTCCACCCCGGCAGCGACTCAGGCTCGGCGTCCGGCGCGCGCAACGACGCAGTCTCAGCGTCGGCCTCGGGCGCCGGCAACGACGCAGGTTCGGCGTCAGCCGCCGGCGCGGGCTCCGCGTGATTCCGGCCCTTCGTAGCCGTCGCGGCCGCGCTCAGCCTGAGTTGTTGCGGGCCAGGCGACGGTGACGCGCCCGTCACGCGCCGTACTTCGCGCGCAGCCGCGGCAGAATCTCGGCGCCGTACATGCGCAGGAACTCCTCCTGGTCGGCGCCGGGATCGTGGAACACCAGGTGCCGGAACCCGAGGTCGATGTACCGGCCGATCTTCTCGACGTGCTCGTCGGGATCGGTCGACACGATGAACCGGGACGCCACGCGCTCGATCGGCAGCTCGGCGGCGCGCCGCTGCATCTCGATCGGGTCGTGCACGTCGCGCTTCTCCTCGGGCGTCAGCGCGAGCGGCGCCCAGAACCGCGTCTTCTCCAGCGCGGTGTCGTGGTCGGGGTGGTACGAGACCTTGACCTCCAGGAGCGTGTCGACCTCGTCGGCATCCCGCCCGGCCTTCTCGAGCCCCTCCTCCAGCGCCGGCAGCAGCGTGTCGGTGTACAGGGCGGGGTCCTTGCCGCTCGTGGTGATGTAGCCGTCGGCGATGCGGCCGGCGAGCCGGGTCGCGGCCGGGCCCGACGCACCGATGTAGATCGGCACCTCCCGCTCGGGCCGGTCGTAGATCGTCGCGTCGTCGACCGACCAGAACCGTCCGTCGAAGCTCACGCGCTCGCCGCGCCACAGCTCGCGGATGAGCGTGATCGCCTCCTTCAGCCGCTGGAAGCGCTCCGGCGAGTCCGGCCACTCGAGCCCGAGCGTCACCTCGTTCAGCGCCTCCCCGGTGCCGACGCCGAGGATCACGCGCTCGGGATACATCACGCCCAGCGTCGCGAAGGCCTGGGCGATCACGGCCGGGTGGTAGCGGAACGTCGGCGTCAGCACGGAGGTGCCGATCAGCACCCGCTCGGTACGCGCCCCGAGCGCCCCGAGCCACGGCAGCGCGGCCGGAGCGTGCCCGCCCTCGTGCATCCACGGCTGGAAGTGGTCGGAGAGGAAGACCGAGTCGAAGCCCATCTCCTCTGCCAGCACCCCGAACCGCAGCAGGTCGGTCGGCCCGAACTGCTCGCTGGACGCCTTGTACCCGAACCGCAGTGTCATCGTGTGCCTCTCTCGATTCTCGTGGGAAGGAAACCGGATGCGTCGGCCAGCCGCGCGCGGAAGGCATCGACCGTGCCCGGCCACAGCAGGGTCAGCCGGCTCGATCGCTCGTCGACGTACCAATTGCGGCAGCCGCCGGCGACCCAGGGGGTGGATGCCGCAGCCGCGTCGATCTCGGCGGTGTACGCCGCCTCGGCCGCCGGGTCCACGCGCAGCACCCCGTCACGTTCGGCGAGGGTGCGCGCCGCGTACGCCGCCTGTGCCTCCATCATGAGCACCGACGAATTGTGGCCGAGGGAGGCGTTGGGACCGTCGAGCACGAACATGTTCGGAAAGCCGGCGACGACCGTGGAGGCGAACGACGTCATCCCGTTCGACCAGTGCTCGGCGAGCGTCTGGGTCTCACCGTGGACGAGCTCGGCGTACGGCTGCCGTGTCGAGTGGAAGCCGGTCGCCAGCACGAGCGCGTCGGCGTCGTGTCGCGCTCCGCTGCCCGAGACGAGAGTGGACCCCTCGACGGCGGTGAGGGCGGATGCCTCGAGCTGCGCGGCGCCGGAGCTCAGCGCGGGATAGAAGGTGTCCGAGAGCAGCACGCGCTTGCACCCGAACGCGTAGTCCGGGGTCAGTGCCGCGCGCAGCGTCGCATCCGGAACCTGCGCGGCGAGGTGCTCGAGGGCGACGGAGCGCGCGGCGGCCGCCGCATCCTGATCCCCCGAACGCGAGGCGTACCGGGCCTCGCCTTCGGCGTACAGCGTGGCGCGCAGGCGCGCGAGCTCGTCGGGTCGTGCGGCGAAGCGTGCGCGTTCGTCGGGGGAGTAGGCGCGGTCGTCGCGCGGGACGATCCACGCCGGCGTGCGCTGGAAGAGCGTGACCCGGCTGCGCCGAGCGAGCTGCGGCACGAGCTGCACGGCCGACGCGCCGGTGCCGACGACGGCGACGCGGGCGCCGTCGAGGTCGGCACCGTGGTCCCAGCGCGCGGTGTGGAAGAGCGGTCCGGGGAAGGTCTCGAGGCCGGGGATGTCGGGGATGCGCGGCTCGGTCAGCCGCCCGCAGGCGAGGATGAGCGCGGCCGCCGTGATCTCGCCGGCATGCTCGCCGCCGGTGCGGAGGCGCCAGAGGTCGGCCGACGCATCCCACGTCGCGTCGAGCACCGGCGTGCGCAGCCACGGCGCGATCCGCTCGCCGGCGGCGACACGCTCGAGGTAGGAGCGGATCTCGTCGCCGCGCGCGAACACGCCCGACCAGCCGGGGTCCGGGTGGTTCTCGAACGCGTAGAGGTGGCTCGGCACGTCGCAGGCGACGCCCGGGTACGTGTTGTCGCGCCAGGTGCCGCCGACGGATGCTGCGCGCTCGAGCACGAGCACATCGTCGATGCCGCGTGCGCGCAGCGCCATGACGGCGGCGAGTCCGGCGAACCCGGCGCCGACGACGGCGACCTCCGCATGCGTCACGGCGCCACCTTCGACGTGCCGTCGGGCCGCCGAGCGCGGATGCGCACCCGGTCAGGTCCCTGAGCGAGGGCGCGCGCAGCGCGACCGAGTCGAAGTGCGGACGCCACGTGCCTTCGGCCCTTCGACTCGCTGCGCTCGCGCGGGGAGCGTCGGTTCATCGCAGCCCCGCCTTCCGGCCGGACGGCACTTCGCGGTAGTCGGTGGTGCGCTGGCGGAACGGCCGGAACAGGTGCGCCGCGACGGTCGCGGCATCCGCCAGCGGCAGCTCTCGTCCGTACTCGACCCCGGCCCGGGCGCGCACCCGGCCGTCGAGCAGTGTGCCGCCGAGGTCGTCGCCGCCCGACTGCAGCAGCGCGCGCGCGGCATCCGTCCCGACGCGCGGCCACGGGATCTGGATGTGGCTGATGGCGCCCGAGAGCAGCAGCCGCGAGACCGCGACCATCGCGCGGTGCTCGTCGATCGGGGCTCGACCCGGCACGAGCGGCACGCCACCCGCCTCGCCCGGCAGCGGGATCGGCACGAACTCGCGGAACCCGCCGGTCGACGACTGGATGCCGCGCAGCGCGCGCAGGTGCGCGATGCGCTCGGCGGCGGTCTCGACGTGGCCGTAGAACAGCACGCTCGTCGACGAGAAGCCGGCGCGATGGGCGGCCGCGATGCCCTCGATCCACCGGTCGATCGCGAGGTCGTCGGGGGCGACGAGCGCGCGCACCCGTTCGCTGAGGACCTTCACACCGGTGCCGGGGACGGTGTCGACGCCCACCGCACGCATCGCCGCGAGTGCGTCGTCGAGGTGAAGCCCGGCGCGGTCGGCCAGGTCCCAGACGTCCTGCGGCCGGTACGCGTGCACATGCAGGTCGGGCGCCGCGGTCTTCGCCGCGCGGACGATGTCGAGGTATGCGCCGGGATCGACCGCTGCCGGCAGCCGCCCCTGGATGCAGAGCTCTGTGGCTCCGAGCTCCCGGGCGTCGGCGGCGATCAACGCGACATCGTCGATCGTGAACGTCGTCGGATCGTCGTCGGGCGCGGTGCGGAAGCCCGTCGTCGTGAGGTTGCGGTTCACGACGATGCTCACCGCCTCGCCGACGGTGTACCGGCGCACGTCATCGGCAGCCTGCACGAGCGCTTCGAGGCCCGTGCCGGTGGCGCGCAGCAGCAGCTCCCAGTCGTCGTCGCCGAGGGCGAGGGGGTCGGATGCCGCAGCCTGCGCGAGGCGCCGAGCAGCCGGGTCGGTGCTCCCGGCCCTGGGCGTGCCGCCGGTCGCTCGCTGCAGAAGCAGGCTGGATCGGCCTCGATCGTCCTCTGCGGCGTCGTCCGGCGCGTCCGAGCCTGCTTCTGCGACGCCGACAGCGGATGTGTCGCCGCCCGTCGTCGACCGAGGGAGCGCAGCGACCGGGTCGAGGCGACCCCCCTCCGGATGAGGTCGTTTCGGCTCGCTGCGCTCGCTCAACGACCGATCGCCGCTCTGGGCGAGTCCCGTCTCGGGGTCGGCCAGCACCGCGACGGCGTCGTGCAGCGCGGGATCGATCCAGGTCGCGGCGTCGCGCACGAACTCGGGATGGGCGGTGAGGCGCTCGCGCAGCTCGAAACCCGCGGCAGCCGTCTGCGCGGCGAGGTCGTCGAGGTGCGGCCAGGGGCGCTCCGGGTTCACGTGATCGGCCGTCAACGGCGACACACCGCCCCAGTCGTCGATTCCCGCCCGCACGAGCAGGTCGAGCTCGTCGGGGTCGGAGAGGTTCGGCGGCACCTGGATCCGCATCCGGGCCCCCATCACGATCCGTGCCACGGCGATCGCGGCGATGTACTCGCGCAGGTCGGCGTCGGCCGCATCCCGCATCGCCGTCCCCGGCTTCGCGCGGAAGTTCTGCACGATCACCTCCTGCACGTGGCCGTGCCTCTCCTGCGCGTCGCGGAGCGCGATGAGCGATTCGGCGCGGTCGCGCAGCGTCTCGCCGATGCCGACGAGGATGCCTGTGGTGAACGGGATGCGGGCCGCACCCGCGTCCTCGATGACCTGCAGCCGCACCGTCGGGTCCTTGTCGGGCGAGCCGTGGTGCACCTGGCCGGGCTCCTCGAACAGGCGGCGCGACGTGGTCTCGAGCATCATGCCCATCGACGGCGCCGTCGGGCGCAGCACGTCGAGCTCGGCCCGCGTCATCACCCCGGGGTTGAGGTGCGCGAGCATCCCGGTCTCGGCCGTGATCAGCCGGGCCATCGCCCCGACGTAGTCGAGCGTCGAGGAGTAGCCGTGCGCGTGCAGCCAGTCGCGCGCCTGTGGCCAGCGCTCCTCGGGACGATCGCCGAGGGTGAGCAGCGCCTCCTTGCACCCGAGGGCCTGCGCGCGTCGCACGACGGCGAGCACCTGCTCCTCGGACATGTACAGCGGCTTATGGAGCTTCGCGAGCTGCCCCGGCGAGTCGACGAAGACGCAGTAGTGACAGCGGTCGCGGCACAGCGTGGTCAGCGGCACGAATGCCTTGCGGGAGTACGTGATCACGCCGGGCCGTCCGGCAGCGGCGAGGCCCTCGTCGCGCAGGGATGCGGCGAGCTCGAGCAGCGTCGTGAGGTCGCTGCCGTCGACGCGCAGCAGGGCCTCCGCATGCGCGGCGTCGAGCCGCGCCCCGGATGCGGCGGCCTCCAGAGCGGCGGGGGCGGTGGGGAGGTCGCGTGAGGGAGCGGGCTCGATCAGCGTCACCGTTCCAGTCTGTCACCGGCTCGAGGTTCGGGCCGATCGTTGCGGCACTGTGAGCAAAACGTCCGGTATCCGTGCGCCGACGCTGGCACACTGGAGGCATGGTGACGCTGCTGCTCGACTCGGGTCAGCTCGAGGTGGTGCTCTCCTTCACCGAGCACGCCCTGTCCTTGCGGAAGCAGAACGTCACGATCGAACGCTCGCACATCGTCAAGGTGCAGCTCACCGACGACGCGTGGACGTGGCTGCGCGGTGTTCCGGATCCCGGCACGTTCATCCCCTCGACCGTCGCGATGGGCACGTGGAAATCGGCCGGAGCGCGCGATTTCGCGCTGATCCGGCGACGCCGGCCGAGCGTCGTGATCGATCTCGAGGGGCACGAGGAGTTCCAGCGGGTGATCGTCACGACCCGTCATGGCGTGGCACTCGTGAAGGCGCTGCGCATGGACACCGGCGACGAGCCGGTGGATGTCGTCGACATCGTGGCCCGGCCGGCCCGCAAACCGCGTGCGGCGAAGCCGCGACCCGCGACGGCGTGACCGCTGCCGCGACCGACCGAATCGCGACAGTCTCGCCCCGACGCCCCTACTGCCTGACGGGTCAGGCGACGTCGCGGCGCCAGCTGGCGAAGTGCCCGATGAGGATGAGCACGACGGCGTAGCCGAACAGCACGAGTCCGCCGGCCCACCAGTCGAGCTGCGCGGCACCGCTCGCCTGGCCCATCGTCGTGTAGATGCTCTGCCCCACGAGGGCGTCGCTCGCGGCGCCCGGAAGGTACTCGGTGACCTTGTCGAGGTTCTCGACGAAGGCCGCGGCGACGCGTCCGATCGGCTCGACGAACTGGGTGAACGCCAGCACGATCACGACGGCCGCGACCTGGTTGCGTACGAGCGCCCCGACGCCGATGCCGATGAGCACCCAGAGCACGAAGGCGAGGACGATGCGGCCCAGCATGGCCCACGTGCCGGCGGCACCGAGCTCGGTGTCGAGGTCGAAGACGGCGAGCAGGCCTGCTGCGGGCCCGACCACGGCGATGAGCGCGAGGACCGCGTAGATCACGCCGATCACGACGCCGATGCCGACCTTCGCCCACAGCACGAGGCCCCGGCGCGGCGTCGCGAGGAACGTCGGCGTGAGGGTCTTGTGCCGGAACTCGCTCGTCACCATCAGGGTGCCGATCAGCAGCGGGAACACATAGCCGATCGACGCGGCGATGCTGTACAGCACCGGCGCGATGCCCGACGCGGGCAGCTGCGGCGCCTGCGACTGCCCGGGCAGCGACCCCGTCGAGGATGCCCCGAGCACGAAGCTCAGCCCGGCGGCGGTCGCACCGACGTACACCACGAGGACGAGCGCGAGGATCCACCACATCGCGGTGGTGAACAGCTTGGTCGACTCCGAACGAGTCGCTGCGGCAAGGCTCATCGCCGGTCACCTCCCTCGTCGTCGGATGCTTCCGGGGCGGTGCCCTCCGGTTCGGCGTGCGATCCGCTGTCTTCCGGCGTTGCCGATGCGACGGATGCGTCGGTGTCGGCCACGTCGCCGCCCTGTGGTGCGGAGGGCTCGGTGGCGGATGCGTCGCCGTCGGGTGCGGATGTGTCTGCGGATGCGTCGCCCGCGGCGGCGGACGTCTCGCCGGCGGATGCGTCGGCCTGCGGAGCAGCAGACGGTTCGTCGGCGTCGGGGGCCGTCCCGTCATAGAGGTGGAAGAACGCGTCGGCGGCCACGTCGGCCTCCGTCTTCTCCTCGTGGCGCCAGTCGTCCTCTTCCGCCTGCTCGGGTGAGTCCGCGATGTCGTCGGTCGCGCCACGGCCCTCGTCTGCGGTCACCGCAATGCCCTCGTCGGTGGCCGCTTCCGTGTCGGCAGACACTTCTGATGCCGCTTCGGACCCGGCTGCCTCTTCCGATCCGCCGGCGGCGTCCGCCTGCGTGGTCGCGGTCGTCGGCTCCAGGTCTTCGGGTGGAACGATGTCGATGACGCCCGTCGCCGCGACGGCGAAGGCCGCGGTCCCGGCGGCAGCGGGGGCGGCGCCGGCGCTCGCCTCGAGCTCATCCGCGATCTCGGCGGTACCCGCGGTCTCCGATTCGGCGGACCCGCTCCGGGCCGCCGTGTCGGCGTCCTCGATCGCTTCGTCCGCGGGAGCTGTGGCCGCCGATTCGTCGGACTCCGCAGTGTCTTCGGCCGAGGCGGTCCCGGGCCCCGCCTCTTGGGGCTCCACCGCGACGGCCTCTGCCTCTTCGGGCTCCGCCGCGACGGCCTCTGCCTCTTCGGGTCTCGCCGCTGAGGCGACCGCCGCCTCCGCGCCCGGCTCCGCGACGTCTGCCGCAGGTGTGCCGGCGCCGGACTCCTCCGCTGCGGGGGCAGCAGCATCCGTCGTCTCGTCCTCGACCTCGAGAGCAGCCGCAGCAGCCGTCGCCACGGCGTCACCGGGCGCCGCTTGTGCGGACGGGTGGACGCGGAGACCGTTGACGAGGTCGAAGAAGACCTCCTCGAGCGCCGGTCCGCGCTTGTGCAGCAGAGTCAGGGGGATGCCGCCGTCGGCGGCGACACGTCCGACGGTGGCGGGGTCGGCGCCGCGCACCGTGAGTCCCGAGCGCAGCAGCTCGGCGGCGATGCCGGCGGACTGCAGAGCCGCCGCAAGCGCGGCTCGGTCGGCGGAATCGACGACGGTCGCCGACTCGGAGGGGTCGGACAGCTCATCGAGATCGCCCTGGAACACGAGTCGGCCCTGCGAGATGATCAGCAGCCGGTCGACGGTCTGCTGCACCTCGGCCAGCAGATGGGAGGAGACGAGCACCGTACGGCCCTGATGCGCCAGCTCGCGCAGCAGCCCACGCATCCAGGTGATGCCCTCGGGGTCGAGACCGTTCGCCGGCTCGTCGAGCACGAGCACCCCGGGGTCGCCGAGGAGTGCCACAGCGAGGCCGAGCCGCTGGCGCATTCCGAGCGAGAACCCGCCGACCTTGCGTCCGCCGACATCCGCGAGCCCGACGGCGCCGAGCGCCTCGTCGACGCGCGAGGAGGGGAGCCCGGCCGCGCGGGCGTAGACCTTGAGGTGGTTGGCGGCGGTGCGGCCGGGGTGGAAGCTCGCCGCTTC
This sequence comes from Microbacterium altimontanum, assembly GCF_058349865.2. Taxonomy (NCBI): domain Bacteria; kingdom Bacillati; phylum Actinomycetota; class Actinomycetes; order Micrococcales; family Microbacteriaceae; genus Microbacterium; species Microbacterium altimontanum. The sequence goes on from NZ_JBYRJB020000005.1 coordinate 318,333, forward strand.
GAGCACCGCGCCGACCTCCTGCATCGGCCGGCGGAGCTTCGCGTAGGGGACGCCGCCGATCGTGACGTGCCCCGCCGAGGGGCGCACGAGGCCGAGCAGCATCCGGAGCGTCGTCGTCTTGCCGGCGCCGTTCGGGCCGAGGAAGCCCGTGACGACTCCCGGCTCGACGCGGGCGGAGAATCCGTCGACCGCGACGACCGAGCCGAATCGCTTCGAGAGCCCAGCGAACTCCAGCACCTGTCCTTCGGGCATGCCGAACCTCTCGTCCTCGCGGGCAGTGTCTTCCCTATCTTTGCGGAAAACCGCCGCCGGATGCGGGTCCGCGCCACGATCGGCCCTCCGTGTCGCCCCACACGGCCGCAGCCGCTCGTCCGGAGACGCCCGACTCGGGCGACCCGGGTAACGTTGCGAGGGTGACAGAGTCGCCCGCCGCAGAGCCCACCGTCATCGCCCGCTCCCGTGGCGGGCTCGGACGCATCACCCTCGACCGTCCCCGCGCGATCAACGCGCTCGACACCGACATGATCAGGCGGATCGCCGCGATCCTCGACGAGTGGGAGGACGACCCCGACGTCGAACTCGTCGTGCTCGACGGCGCCGGTGACCGCGGCCTGTGCGCGGGCGGGGATGTGCGGAGCCTCTACGATCAGATCACCGCCGGGCACGCGGAGGACACCACCGTGTTCTTCCGCGCCGAGTACGCGCTCAACGCCCGCATCGCCGAGTACCCGAAGACCATCGTCGCGCTCGCCGACGGCATCACGATGGGCGGCGGCATCGGGCTCGCCGGGCACGCCGCGATCCGCATCGTCACCGAGCGCTCCAAGCTCGCGATGCCCGAGACCCGCATCGGCTTCACCCCCGACGTCGGCGGCACCTGGCTCCTCGGCAGGGCACCGGGCCGCATCGGCGAGTACCTCGGCCTCACCGGAGCCACGATGGACGGCTCCGATGCGATCTACGCCGGCTTCGCCGACCACTACGTGCCCTCCGAGCGCCTCGATGACCTCCGCGAAGCGCTCGAGACCCGCGCCGACCCGCCCACCCCGACCGGCATCGTCCTCCTCTTCGACGAGACCCCGGCCCCATCGAAGCTCGAATCCGCCCGCGAATGGATCGACGATGCGTTCAGCGCCGACACCGTCGCCCAGATCATCGAGCGGCTCCGTGCGCGGCCGGAGGCCGACGCATCCGCCACCGCCGACGCCATGAGCCGGTTGTCGCCCACGGGGATGGCCGTCACCCTCGAGGCCGTGCGGCGCGCCCGCGAGCTGCCCGACCTGCGCGCCGATCTCGAGCAGGAGTACCGGCTGGTGCTCTGGTTCGGTCAGACCCAGCCCGATCTCGTCGAGGGCATCCGCGCGCAGCTCGTCGACAAGGACCGCAACCCTCGCTGGCAGCCGTCCGACATCGCCGAGGTCTCGCGCGAGACGCTGGGGTCTGCCTTCGCGCACACGCCGCCCGTCCCGCTCTGGGACTGATCGGAGGGCCGCCCCTATCGCCCGGGCCTGGCTCGGGTCTACACTCCAGATGTCTGCGCTCTGGGGTGCGCGCTCTGGGGATTCCGTTCCTGGGACTTCGCGTCGTTCGCGCAGCAGGGACATCGACGACTGCGCTCAGCGCACGGTCGCTCTCCGACGCCCACGTTGATCGCCTACGTCGCCACGGCCCAGCCGGTGTCGACACATCGGGCAACAACGAAAGAGGGACTGATGAAGATGTCATCCAACTGGGGAATGCGGGCGCTCGGCGGGGTCGCCGCCGCGGCGACCGTCGGCGCCCTGGGGATCATCGGCGCGGGGGCGGCGGTGGCCGACACCGGTTGTCGGACGGCGGGGGATTCCGGTTTCACTGCCGCCGTCGTCGCCACCGCGGGGCAGACCATCTCGCAACGGACCGTCAACGCGACGGGATGCGACGTCGGCATCTACGTGGATGTCCCGAACGTCACGATCGACCGGGTCACGGTGACCGGCGCGAACGCCGCCGGCATTCTCGCCGAGAACACGCGGAACCTCGTGGTCGGCAGGTCCACTGTCACCGGCAACGGCTTCCACGCACCCGCGGCGCCCAACCCTCCGGGAACGCCTCCGGTGGAGGGGCAGCTGGACCAGGCGTTCGCGATCAGCCTGTTCGGGGTCTCGCACTCCACCATCAGCCAGAACACCGTGTGGAACAACGGCCGCGGTGGCATCGGCATCATGGACAACGGGCCGTTCGACCCCGGCCGCGTCGTCGGGCTGCCGACGTATCCGGAGAACATCCCGGTCACGGACGTCACGGTGCAGAGGAACACGCTGTGGTCGAACTACGCGGGCTGCGCGATCGTCGTCTCCGCGTTCAACGCCGGCAACACGACCGACCACGTCACCGTGACGCGGAACACGATCCGGCAGGGCGCGACCCCGTTCGGTCCCACCGGTCCCGACGTGGGTGGCATCGTGGCGCAGAGCAACGGCGCGGACAGCGTCGTCAGCGACATCACGATCAGCCGCAACTCCGTCACGGACTCGGGTGAGGGCGGCGTCATCGTGCACGCTGCGGCACCCGGCTCGATGACGAAGAACGTGACCGTCGAGCGCAACGAGCTCTCGGGCAACGGCTGGCTGACCGCACCGGCGACCATGGGCGTCGTGGTCGACTCGCGGCTGATCCCGGCCGACCTCGGTCAGATGAACATGAACACCGTCGTGACCCGCAACGCGATCACGAACGAGTTCTACGGCATCTGGGCACAGGGTCCGGACTCGCCGACCCTGTCGCGCAACGACATCACGGTCACGGCCGGGGGTGAGCCGATCCACATGCAGTGACGCGCTGAGAAGTCCCCTGCACCGGACCGGCTACTCTGGTCCCGGTCCGGTGCAGAGGAGGCGTGGTGTTCGACAGTCCGCTGTCGGCCTCGGCATACGACGTGCTGGGGGTCGACCCCGAAGCCACGGACGAGTCCCTGCGCAAGGCGTATCGCCTGCGGCTGCGGCAGACGCATCCCGACACCGGCGGCGACGCCGCGCACTTCGTTCAGGTGCAGCGGGCCTGGGAGCTCATCGGCACTGCCGACGCGCGGGCGGCGTACGACCGGGGCCACGGCTTCGGTCGGCACGCGGCGACGGAGGGAAGCGCCGCGGAGTGGAGCGGATGGCGCGCACGGAGCGCTCCCCGCGACACGCGTCCGCGCGCCCGCTCGCAAGGACAGCCCGGCGGTCGGCGGCGCGAGCAGTTCCTCACCCTGATCCGGGAATGGGCGGGCCGGGGAGTCGACCTGCCCGACCCGTACGACCCGGCCCTCGTGCGCTCGGCCCCGGTCGAGATCCGGCGGCTGCTCGCCGACGCCCTCGCGGAGGAGGCGACTGCCCGCATCGTGGCCGACCTCGGCATGGGCTACACCGTCTGGCACGACGTGGCGGCGGGCGCGGGGCCTGACGACAAGATCGACCACATCGTCCTCGCCCCGAGCGGACTGTACGGCATCCTCTCCGAGGACTCCGGCGGACCGGTGCAGGTGCGCCGCGGGGAGCTCGTCGGCGACGGCGTCGTCGGCACGCCGATCGCCGACCTCATCGCGGGAATGCGCACCGTGTCCCGCGCCGCGCGGGTGCGGTTCGGTGCGGCGATCGTCGTGGTGCCCGACGACGATGTGCTGCAGCCGATCGAGGAGCTCGGCAAGATCCGCGGCACGCGGACCGTCCTCTGCGCTCGCAGCGCGCTCGCGACAGTGCTCCGCCGCGGCGTCGCCGGTGCACGGGAGATCGGCGGCAACGAGATCTTCGACGTCCGCACCCGGCTGAACCAGACCGTCCGCTTCGCCTGACGGAGACCGTGCGCTCCACCTACCCGCGGGCGGAGCGCCGCGGCGTCGTCAGCGTCAGTTGACGCCGAGCAGGTCGAGCGGATGCGTCGCCCGCCACCAGAAGTCAGGACCCTCGACGTCCCGGGCGAGCGTCGCCGTGACCGTGGTGGCGTTCACGGGACCGGTGGCGGTCACCGTGCCCGCTGCGGTGCCCTTGTCCCACTCGTCGCCGAGCGCGAGCTTCGCGGTCGTCGTCGCCGTCGCTCCGTTCCACAGCACGACCTGCGCCGGCTCGGCGGTCACCACCGGCACGGTCTCGCCCCAGGCGGTCTGCACGGTGCCGACGCGGGTGCCGGCGGCGAGCGCGGGGGAGTTCTGCAGCTGCGCCGTGACCTGCGCGAGCAGGGCGCGCGTGGCGGCGGTGCGGGTCTTCTCGTTCGGCTGGTGCAGCGTCACCGCATCGACCCGCACCGTCGTCGACCCGACCGTCACGTCCTTCGCGACGAGGAGGTTGTACCCGTCGAGCGTCCCCGTCTTCAGCCCGATGACGCCGGCGTCGCCGATGAGTGTGTTCGTGTTCTTCACCGTGCCGGCGCCGGGCAGCTCGACGGACTTCTTCGCCACGATCTCGGCGATCACCGGGTCGCTCATTGCGAGCTCCGCGAGCTGCACGAGGGCGGCGGGCGTCGCGACGTTGCCGGGATCGATTCCGGTCGGGTCGCTGATCCGGATGCCGGTCACGCCATGGGCGGTCAGCCACTTCTCGGCGGCCGATGAGAACACCTCGTTGTTCGGCCAGATGTTCCACGCGAGCCGCGCGGCGTAGTTGCCGGCCGAGCCCAGCAGCATGCCCTCCAGCAGTTGGTACTGCGTGAGAGCGCCGCCGGCCGGCACGTCGAGCGCCGATTCGTTGCGCCGCAGGAACTGCCAGTACTCGTCGCGGTCGCGGTAGGTGAAGCGGTACTCGGGCCCCTGCTCGCCGACCTTGAGCGGCATCTCGTCGAGCACGAGGAGCGCGGTCACGACCTTCGTGATGCTCGCCATGGTGACGGCTTCGGTGGCCGAGGCGGTCGTGGCCCCCACGCCGTCGACACCGACGGCCGCCGAGCCGGCCTTCGGCCAGGTGACGGATGCGGCGGGCGCCGCGATCGGGGCGATCCTGCTCGCGGCAACGGTCGGGGCGACCGAGGTGAGCGGCCACACCGCGGCACTCGTGCAGTACGCCGCGATCAGCAGGACGACGATCCCGATCGGCACGAGCACGCCGGCGCGCAGCGGCGAGCGCCGTGGAAGACCGGCGAGCAGCGGCACGGTGGCCGGCACGAGGGTCGTGGTGACGTCGAGCGACGGCTGTGGCGTCGCGGTCGTGCTCGTCGAGGCGTGCACCGCCGAGAGCGTGCCGCCGTCCCACCAGTCGAGCGCGGCCTGCGATGTCGCCGTGGACGTCATGGTCTGAGCGGTCGGCGGCTCGACCTCGAGTGCGCCCGGATCCGCGTCCTCCAGCGGGGGCGCGGCGTCCGCCGTCGCAGTGCCGCTCTCCGTCGACGCCGGCGCTGCGCCCATCGCCGGCGTCGGCGCGTCGACCGGCTGGTCGGGCGTCGAATCGGCGGTGCTCACCAGCCCACGGTACCCGACCGGCGACTATACTCATCGGCAAACCACGGGAGTCCGGTGTGCCGGGCTGAGAGGAAGCGAACACGCTTCGACCGTCGAACCTGATCTGGGTCATGCCAGCGCAGGAAGGGAGCATCATGCACACATCCGTGTCCGCGCAGCCGCAGGCTGCCGCATCCGTCCGCCGTCACCGCTGGCGCGTCGTCGACATCGTCGTCGCCAGTGTCATCGGTGTCGCGGCGGGCGTCATCTTCTGGGTCTGGGGTCAGGCGTGGACGCCGCTGTCGACCGGCCTCGCGTTCCTGCCCGGCCTCGAGGGGCTGCTCGCCGGCGGCTGGCTGTTCGCCGGGGTCCTCGGCGGCCTCGTGATCCGCAAGCCGGGCGCCGCGCTCTACACCGAGATCGTCGCCTCCGTCGTCTCGATGGCGGTCGGGACGCAGTGGGGCCCGTTGACGTTCCTCTGGGGCGTCGTCGAGGGGATCGGCGCGGAGCTCGGCTTCGCGCTGCTGCTGTACGGCAACTGGAAGCTGGTCGGCGCGCTCGTCTCGGGGGCGGTGGCAGGGCTCTCCACGGCGATCCTCGACACGAACTTCAGCTCGATCGCCGCGCAGTCGTTCGGCTTCCGCGCGATCTACTTCGCCTCGGCCATCGTCTCGGGCATCGTGATCGCGGGATTCGTGTCGTGGCTCATCGTGCGGGCGCTCGCGGCCACCGGCGCGCTCGACAGGTTCGGCGCGGGGCGCGAAGCGCGCGCCCGCGAGGCCGACGACCCCGACGCGGCCTAGGGCCCGCCGTGGCAGACGCGTCGCTTCGCCCCGCCTCGGTCGCCGCCCGGGGCTGGGGCTGGCGCCATGCCGGCCGCCGCCGCTGGGCGCTGAGCGGGCTCGACCTCGACATCCCCGCCGGTCAGCGCGTGCTGCTGCTGGGAGCGAGCGGCGCCGGCAAGAGCACGCTGCTGCGCGGGCTCGCCGGAGTGCTCGGCGATGCCGAGGACGGCGACGAGGCAGGAACCCTGCGGGTCGACGGGATGCCGCCGGCCGGCGCCCGCGGACGGGTCGGGCTCGTGCTGCAGGACCCCGACGCGCAGGTCGTCCTCGCGCGGGTCGGCGACGACGTCGCCTTCGCGTGCGAGAACCTCGGCGTGGCGCGCGATGAGATCTGGCGGCGAGTGGATGCGTCGCTCGACGCGGTCGGGCTGGCGCTTCCCCGCGAGCATCCCACCGCGAAGCTCTCCGGCGGGCAGAAGCAGCGGCTCGCCCTCGCGGGTGTGCTCGCGATGCGTCCGGGGCTCGTGCTGCTCGACGAGCCGACGGCGAACCTCGACCCGGAGGGGGCGGTCGAGGTGCGGGACGCCGTGCTCGCCGCCGCTCGGGGAGCCACGCTCGTCGTGGTCGAGCACCGCGTCGACCTCTGGGCGGCGCAGATGGACCGCGTGATCGTGCTCGGCGACGAGGGACTCATCGCCGACGGCACGCCCGACGACGTGTTCGGCCGGCACGCGGCGGCGCTGTCGACCGCCGGCGTCTGGGTGCCGGGCGCCGCGCCGTGGCGCTCGCCCCGCCCGCACCGGGTCGGACCCGCGCCGGCGCTGCTCGAGACGCAGGATCTCGCGGTGGGGCGGCGGCCGTTCGGCTCCCGCACGGCGCAGGCTGCCGCATCCGGCATCGCCACCCGCGTCGAGACGGGGCGCGCGCTCGCCGTGACCGGGCCGAACGGCGCCGGCAAGTCGACGCTCGCGATGACGCTCGCCGGCCTGCTCGAACCGGCCGCGGGACGCCTCGCCGCCACCGAGGAGCTGCGGGCAGGGCTCAAGGCCGCCGATCCGACGCGGTGGCGCTCCCGCGAGCTGCTCAGCCGCATCGGGATGGTGTTCCAGGAGCCCGAGCATCAACTGCTCACCGCGCGCGTGCGCGACGAGCTCGCCGTGGGGCCGAGGGCCCTCGGACACGGCGACGCAGAGGTGGCCGCTGTCGTCGACCCGCTACTCGAACGGCTGCGGCTCGCACGGCTCGCCGGGGTGAACCCCTTCACCCTGTCGGGAGGCGAGAAGCGGCGGCTCACCGTGGCCGCGGCTCTCGCGACCCGGCCGCGCGTGCTCGTGCTGGACGAGCCGACCTACGGGCAGGACGCCCGCACATGGCGCGAGCTCGCCGACCTGATCGACGAGGTGCGGGATGCCGGGACCGCCGTGGTCTTCGTCACGCACGACCGCGACCTCGTCGACGCGCTCGCCGACCGAGAGCTGCGGCTCGGCGGCGTCGCCGTCGTGGGGACGAGCCGATGAGCGTGCTCGCCGCCGACCCGACGGCGCGGGTCGCCTCGTTCAACCCGGTCGCGAAGCTCGGCGCGACCCTCGTCGTGACGGTCACGCTGCTGCTGTCGATCGACCCGGTCTCGGCCGGAGTGACGCTCGTCTGCGTGCTCGCGCTCATGCCGTTCACCGGGCTGAGCGCACGCACGCTGTGGCTGCGGTCGTGGCCCCTGCTGCTGGCCGCGGTGCTCGGCGCCGTGGTGACGGTGCTCTACGGCCGGCCGTCCGGGCAGACGTACCTGCAGTGGGGGCTCGTGCACGTGAGCGACGGCTCGCTGCAGCTCGCCCTCGCCATCCTGCTGCGCGTGCTGGCCATCGCGCTGCCGGCCGTCGTGCTGCTGTCGACCACCGATCCGACCGACCTCGCCGACGGCCTCTCGCAGATCCTCCGGCTCCCCGCCCGATTCGTGCTCGGCGGCCTCGCCGGACTGCGGCTCGTCGGCCTGCTCGTCGAGGATTGGCGGGAGCTGTCGCTCGCACGCCGCGCCCGCGGAGTGGCCGACGCCGGGCGGGTGCGTCGGTTCCTCGGGCAGTCGTTCGCCCTGTTCGTCCTTGCGATCCGCCGCGGCACGAAGCTCGCCACGGCGATGGAGGCGCGCGGCTTCGGCGCACCCGTCGCCCGCACGTGGGCGCGACCGTCGCGGCTGCGGCCGCGGGATGGCGTGCTGCTGCTGATCGCGCTGGCGGTGGCCGCCGCATCCGCCGCCCTCGCCGTGGCAGCCGGCACGTGGACGTTCGTCTGGGCGCTCTGACGCTCCGCGTCGCAGAACCGGGTCGGAGAACCCCTGTCGCAGCGGCCGGCATCGGCGTAACGTCCGCCTTATGGAGAGCACCAAGGCCGGGCTCCTCGAGACGCTCGACACACGCGACATCGGCCGGTTCTACATCTACCTCGCGATCCTTGCGACGATCGGCGGGTTCCTGTTCGGCTTCGACTCATCGAACATCGGCTCCGCGCTGGTGTTCCTCCCGTTCGAGCTCGGACCCGTGGCGATCGGCATCATCGTCGGCGGGGCATCGCTGGGCTCGTTCGTGGGCGCGCTCGTGGCCGGCCCGCTCACGGACAGATTCGGCCGAAAGTCGCTGCTGCTGGCCGACTCGGCGCTGTTCGCGATCGGCTCCCTCGTTTCGGCGTTCGCGTTCGAGCCCACGACCCTCACGATCGGACGGTTGATCATCGGGGTCGCGATCGGAGCCGACTCCGCGATCGCGACGGCCTACATCTCCGAATTCGCGCCGAAGGGGCGACGCGGTTCGCTCGCCATCATCCAGCAGTGGATGATCACGATCGGCATCCTCGCCGCGTACGTCATCGCCGTCGTCGTGCTCTGGATCGCGCCCGGTGCCGCCTCCACCGTCGACTGGCGCATCCTGCTGGGCATCGGGTTCATCCCCGCGATCGTCTCCCTGCTCATGCGGGCACGGATGCCGGAATCGCCGCGGTGGCTGCTCGAGCACGGCAAGGAGGAGAAGGCCCTGAAGGCGTTCCACACGCTCGGTCTCGACGCCACCCCGGACGAGGTGCATGCGGAGGCGGTCGCCGTGGCCGCGCAGCAGGAGCGGCTCGCAGCCCGGACGAAGTGGACGAAGCCGGTCAAGCGCGCGCTCGTCATCGTGTGCGTGTTCTTCATCCTGCAGCAGATCACCGGCATCAACGTCGCGTTCTACTACGGCCCCCACCTGCTGCAGCCGTACTTCACCGGCCCGGGGACCACTGCGGTACAGGCGGAGATCTTCGGGGTCATCGCCGCCGGCATCCTCGCCGTGGTGAACGTCATCGCGACGTACTTCGCCTTCCGGTTCATCGACAGCGTCGGGCGGCGGCGGCTCGCGATCGGCGCGTACATCGGGATGGCGGTGTTCCTCCTGGTCGGCGCGTACGGCGCATCCTTCATGTCCGGGGTGCCGCAGCTGATCGTGATCATGGTGGGGTTCGCGCTGTTCATCTCGTGCTTCGCCATCGGCATCGGCGGAACCGGGTGGCTGCTGCAGGGCGAGGTGTTCCCGACGGCGGTGCGGGGGCGCGCGTCGGGCATCGGCGCGGCGGTCGACTGGCTCGCCAACTACGGACTCGTGCTGGCCTTCCCGATCATGCAGGTGGGTCTCGGCCTCGGCTGGGTGATGATCATCTTCGCCGTGCTGTGCGTGATCGGCGTCTTCTTCGTCTACTTCTTCCTGCCCGAGACCAAGGGCAAGTCGGTGGAAGAGGTGGTCGCGCTGTTCGACGGCCCGGTGAACCGGAAGGATCCGTCGCGGCCGTCGGTCACGGTCTGAGCCCGGGCCTCACACCCCCAGGTCGCGTTCCACCCTCAGGTCGCGTTCCCCCTCAGGTCGCATTCCACAGGGCGCGGTAGTACGCCAGCCGTGCCGCGTCGGGCGCGACGCCGTACGCCGCGATGAGGGCCTCGTCCCACCCCGGGCCGTAGTTCCACTCGGTGCTCATCGACGCGACGGCGATATCGGCCCAGCGATCGGCGACGCCGAGCGAGCCGAGGTCCACGTGGGCGACGGGGTCGCCGGCGTCGTCGAGCAGCGTGTTCGGGCAGCACGCGTCGCCGTGGCACACGACGAGCAGGTCGTCGGGCGGGGGAGTGCGCAGCTTCTCGGGAAGCAGGATGCCGCGGCCCGCCGCGTCGGCGACGCGGTGCGCGACGCTCCAGTCGAACGGGCACTCCGCGACGGGCAGCGCGTCGTGCAGCGCGCGGAGCCCGCGACCGATCGCCGGCACGGCGACCTCGGGCCGGGCGATCCAGTGCGGGTCGACGGTCGAGCGCCCCTCGATGGCCGCCGTGACGAGCCATCCCTGCGCCCCGTCCTGCCCGACGTCGAGCACCGTCGGTACGCGGATGTGCGAGCCGGCCCAGCGCAGCCGCTCGGCCTCGGCCGCCACGTCGAGTTCGGGATGCCGCGGCCCCCACTTGATGTAGCGGTCGTCGTCGGTGCGGAACGTCACTCCGCCGAGATCGTTGCGCCACACCGGGGCAAGTGCCGCCGTGCCGGCGATGAGCGCCACGGCATCGGGCACCGCCACTGCCTCCAGCGGGATCGACATGGCTCCATCCTGCCCGCTGGCCGCGAAGCACCTATTATGAGAAGCGTCTCATTTCCGGGATTGCGAGCAGGAACAGAGCGGAGAAGGGGCGTCGCACGCCCACCACACATGAAGAGACCATTCCTTCGCCGGCCGTCGACGTGGATCGGCTTCGGCCTGTCGGCCCTGCTCCTCGTGATCGCCGGCACCTCGACCGGCGTCGGCGGAATGCTCATCATGGCCGGCCTCATCGGCCTCGGCACGGGTGTCTACACGCTCGTCACGCGCCGGGGCTCCTGGCTGGCCCTCGCGGGCCGCAAGGCCGGAGCGGGCGTCGCCATCGCGGCTCTCGTGGTCACGTGCGTCGGCAGCGGGGTGTACGCCGCCACCGGCGAGGGCCGCGCACCGGCGACGCATCCGTCTGCCGTCGCCGCAGGCGATGCCACGGAACGTCCCGTCTCGAGCGGCCCCACCGCGGCGTCGGCAACCTCGCCCGCGCCGTCGCGCGTCGCGTCGGCTCCCTCCCCGACGCCGACCGCCGCGACGGCGACGCCGCGGCCGGGTGCGAACACCGCGCTCGCGCTGCTCGAGACCCTGCCCGTGAAGGGGCGGGCGCCGAAGACCGGGTACGAGCGCGCCGTCGTCTTCGGTCCCGCCTGGCAGGACGTCGACCGCAACGGCTGCGACACCCGGAACGACATCCTGCGCCGCGACCTCAAGAGCGTAGGTGTCAAGGCGAACACGCACGGATGCGTCGTGCTCACCGGCACGCTCACCGACCCGTACAGCGGCAGGAGCATCGCGTTCACGCGCGGACAGGGCACGTCGACGGCCGTGCAGATCGACCATGTCGTGGCGCTCATGGACGCGTGGCAGAGCGGTGCGCAGCAGCTCAGCCAGGACCGGCGCGAGGAGCTCGCGAACGACCCGGTGAACCTGCTCGCCGTCTCGGGCCCGGTGAACGCGAGCAAGGGGGCCGGCAACGCCGCCACCTGGCTTCCGCCGTCGAAGAGTTACCGCTGCGCGTACGTCGCGCGCCAGGTGACGGTCAAGGCGAAGTACGGGCTGTGGGTGACGGCGGCCGAACACGATGCGATCGCCCGCATCCTGCACACCTGCCCGGAGCAGAAGGTCGCGTCGGCCGGCAGCATCGTGCTGATGCCGGATGCCGTGGCGAAGGCGCCCGCCCCGAAGGCCGCGCCGAGCAAGCCTGTCCCGCACAAGACGGTCGCGCCGAAGCCGGCCCCGACCAAGCCCGCAGCGCCGAAACCGGCGGCGCCGCGCGTGGTGCACCCGGGGGCGTTCTGTGCGCCGGTCGGCGCGCACGGCGTGACGTCGAAGGGCACGTCCATGGTGTGCAGCGTCAAGGCTGGACAGGACCGCGCTCGCTGGCGTCGCGGCTGATCGTCCCGCAGCGTCGGGATGAGCCTCCGGCGGAGCGGCCGCGCTCACGGGACTGTGCCAGGACGACGGGCACACGTCAAGCCCCTGTTCCGGCGGTGCTCGCTCGGCTGGGATGGACCCATCGAGAGGGATCACGAGTCCCCGTCCAGACGAAGGAGGCCATGATGGGCATCGACGACAAGATTCAGAATGAGGCGGAAGACCTCAAGGGCAAGGGCAAGGAAGCCATGGGCAAGGCAACCGACGACCACAGCATGGAAGCCGAAGGCAAGATGGACCAGGCCAAGGCCGGCGTGAAGAAGGCGGCCGAGGACGTGAAGGACGACGTCAAGGACAGCTTCGACTGACCTGCACTCATGACGAAGCGGCCGGGACTTCCGGCCGCTTCGCCGTGCGCTGACCGGCGGTCAGGTCACTTCTTCTCGGGCACGCGGTTCTCGGCGCTCACCATCCAGGAGAACTGCTCGAGGCTCTCGAGGATCTCGTGCAGCAGGTCGGCGGTCGTCGGGTCCTCCTCGTCGACGGCGTCGTGCACTCCCCGCACGGTCCCGATCACGGCGTCGAGGCGCTCGGTCATGAGGTCGATGACCGTCGTCGTGGCGATCTCGCCCTGCGGGATCTCCGGCAGGGTCGTGGTCTCGGCGATCGTGTCGCTGCGTCCGTCGGGCAGCGCGTGCAGGGCACGCATCCGCTCGGCGATCACGTCGCTGAAGCGGCGAGCCGCCTCGATGATTTCGTCGAGCTGGCGGTGGGTGTCGCGGAAGTTCGTCCCGACGACGTTCCAGTGCGCCTGCTTGCCCTGCAGCGACAGCTCGAGCAGGTCCACGAGGACCGCCTGCATGTTCTTGCTCAGCTGCGCCGATGCCCGGAAGCCGCTCTCGGCGTTCTGCTCCTTGGTGAGCTTGGCTCCGGTGTCACCGGCGGCGCGGCGGCGGTTTTTGGTGGGCTGATCGGCCATGTTTCCTCCTCAGGGGATGGGTACTGGCCCCGAGGATAGGCGGCGGCTGCACCGGCCGGCACGGGCTTGCCCCGCCGTCTCGCCCGACGCTAGGCGCATGTCAAGACCGTCGCCACGCCCGGCGGACCGTCCTATCGTCGTCGTCGATCCGCCACGGTCGCGGCGAAGAGGGCCGGGCCACCGGCGATCGGGTAGGGCGCCGCGCGATCGAGCACGGTGCTGGCGGCAGACGAAGGGAGAAGGATGACGGTCAAGCTGAACGACGACGCTCTCGCGCACGCGCGCGAACTCGTCCGTGACGGGAAGATCACGCACGACGAGCGCGACGACTGGAGCGAGCACGCCCCGTCGACAGATGACGAGAACCGCTTCATCGACAAGAACGGCATGGCGGAGTTCACGCTCTGGCACCTCGGGGAGGACACCGAGAAGACAGAGGGCACGAAGGGCCGCTACCTCTTCCCGTCCGGCGATTTCCGCACGGTGCACCGGTGCGCGGTCATCTCCGGCGAGAGCCGGGCCGGGCAGTACGACCACACGAGCATCGAGAAGGCGCTCAAGCAGCTTCTGGAGTCCATCGACGAGGAATCGGACTGACCGAGCGGGGAATGGCCGTCCGCCGGGCAGCCCGGCGGACGGCGCACTAGCCTGGGGGGGCCGGCGCGGGCGCTTGCGTCGCCGTCGGCGACTGCGAGACGGAGTCTCGCGTAGGCTGACACTGAATGCCGACTCGGTCGTTCGAAGGAGAACACATGGACATCAGCGGAGCATCCGCCCTCGTCACCGGCGGTGCGAGCGGTCTGGGCCTCGCGACAGCGCGACGCCTCGCCGCGCAGGGAGCGCACGTCACGATCGTCGACCTGCCGACGTCGGCCGGCGCGGAGATCGCCGCAGAGCTCGGCGGCACGTTCGCCGCCGCCGACGTCACCGACTCCGAGCAGGTCGCCTCCGCGGCGCAGATCGCGGCGACCCCCGCCCCGCTGCGCGTGGTCGTGAACTGCGCGGGCATCGCCCCGCCCGCCAAGGTGCTCGACCGCGACGGCAACCCGTCGCCGCTGGCCGGCTTCGCGAAGGTCATCCAGGTCAACCTCATCGGCACCTACAACGTCATCTCGCAGGCCGCCGCCGTCATGTCGAAGACGGACCCGACCGAGTCGGGCGACCGGGGCGTCATCGTCAACACGGCGTCGGTCGCCGCCTTCGACGGGCAGATCGGGCAGCCCGCCTACTCCGCGAGCAAGGGCGGCGTGCACGCCATGACCCTCCCGATCGCCCGGGAGCTCGCGCGTTACGGCATCCGGGTCTGCACGATCGCGCCGGGGATCATGGAGACGCCGATGCTCGCCGGCCTTCCCGAGGCCGCTCAGGCGTCGCTCGGCGAGCAGGTGCCGTACCCGCAGCGACTCGGCACGCCCGACGAGTACGCCCGTCTCGCGCTGTCGATCATCGACAACGGCTACCTCAACGGCGAGACGATCAGGCTCGACGGGGCGATCCGGATGGCGCCGCGGTGAGCGACGCGACACCGTCCGCCCAGGGCCCGGCTGCGACGGGCGACGCCCCGCCGCGTGCACAGGATGCGGCTGAGCCGAGCGACGCTATCCTGCTGCGCGTCGACGACGGTCTGGCCCGCATCACCCTCAATCGCCCGGCGCGGCTGAACGCGTTCAACGCCGATTCGGCCCGCGCGTGGGCCGACATCGCGCGCGAGGCGACGAGCCGCGACGACGTCGGCGCGATCGTCATCGACGCCGCCGGCCGTGCGTTCTGCGCGGGCGGCGACGTGCGCGAGATGGCGGAGACGATGGGGTCCGGCGCCGACATCACCGAGCTGGCCGAGGTGATCAACACCGGCATCCGCGCCCTCGTCGAGTCCGCGGTCCCGGTGGTCGCCGCGGCGCAGGGCACCACCGCGGGCGGGGGCCTCGGCATCCTGATGGCAAGCGACTACGCGGTGATCGGGTCGGACTCCCTCATCGGCAGCCGGTACGCGAACGTCGGCCTGACGCCCGATCTGTCGGTGACGGCGCAGCTGGCGCGGGCGGTCGGCGAACGGCGGGCGCTGCAGCTCGTGCTGCAGGATCGGATGCTGTCGGCCGACGAGGCGCTCGACTGGGGACTCGTCGCCGAGGTCGTCGCACCCGACGCGGTCGGGCGGCGGGCCGAAGCGGTGGCACGGTTCTGGCTGGCCGGCGCCCGTGGGGCGTACGGGCAGGCCAAGCGGCTGGTCCGGTCGCAACCGGCGCGCTCGTTCGCCGAGCAGCTGAGCGAAGAGGCACGCTCGATCGGCGCCGCGTTCGACACCCCCGAAGCACAGGCGCGCATCCGCGCGTTCACGAAGCGCTGAACAGTCCGACGAGCAGGAGGCACGACATGACCGACAGCAGCATCACGCCGCCCGCCGACGCGGCCTCGGGCCGACCCGGGGCGCTCGCGGGCAAGACGATCCTGATGTCGGGCGGCAGCCGCGGCATCGGTCTGGCGATCGCGCTGCGCGCGGCTCGCGACGGCGCGAACATCGCCCTGCTCGCGAAGACCGACACCCCGCATCCCAAGCTCGAGGGCACCGTTCACACGGCGGCGGAGCAGATTCGCGCGGCCGGAGGGCAGGCGCTGCCGATCGTCGGCGATGTGCGCAACGACGACGACGTCGCCGAGGCGGTGCTGACCACCCGTGGCGAGTTCGGCGGGATCGACATCGTCGTGAACAACGCGAGCGTGATCGACCTCTCCGGGTCGCTCGAGCTCGCCGCGAAGAAGTACGACCTGATGCAGGACGTCAACGTCCGTGGCACGTTCATGCTGTCGCGGGCCGCGATTCCGGTGCTGAAGGATGCCGAGAACCCGCACATCCTCTCGCTGTCGCCGCCGCTGAACATCACGCCGCGCTGGCTCGGCGCGCACACCGGCTACACGCTCGCGAAGTACGGCATGACGATGGCCACCCTCGGGATGGCGGCGGAGTTCGTGAGCGACGGGATCGCCGCGAACACGCTGTGGCCCCGCACGACGATCGCCACCGCCGCCGTGCAGTACTCGCTCGGTGGCGAACGGATGATGCGGGCGAGCCGCACACCGGAGATCTACGCCGACGCGGCGTACGAGGTGTTCACGCAGCCGTCGCGCTCATTCACCGGACAGACGCTCGTGGTCGAGGAGGTGCTCGAGGCGGCCGGAGTCACCGACTTCGCGCGCTACGCCGCCGTGCCCGGCACGCCCGACGCCGAGCTCTTCCCCGACATCTTCCTCGACTGACAGGCTCCCCGGCTGACGCGCTCCCCGGCCGGCGCGCTCTCCGGCTGGCGCGCTCCCCGGGCGCTTCTCGGGCGCTTCTCGGGCGCGAGTTGCCCCGCGGTTCGTCGAGTTGCCCCTCGGTTGGCGCCTCAGTCCCGGAGGGTGGGGCCCCTCAGACGCCGTACTCGGCTCGCACGACATCGCGCAGCTCGGCGCTGCAGGCTGCGACGGTCGCGCGCCAGTCGGTGATGGCGTCGTCCTGGGCGCGATCCGACACCGCCTTGAGCACGCGGATCGGCACGCCGAACTGCTCGGAGACCCACGCGTAGGCGTAGGTCTCCATGTCGACGAGGCGCGCCCCGAGCGGCCGGATGGTCTCGACCGCCTCGGCGTCGTCGACGAAGTGGTCGCCGGTCGCGATCGTCACTCCTTCGCCGCGTTCGCTCCTCGGCGCGAGGAGCACCTGCGCGGGAAGCGAGACATGCTGTCCGACCACGCCGTCGATGTCGGTGACGTCGTGCTGGATCGCGACATCGATGTCGTGGACGCCGGCGTCGAGCCGCGCGTCGATCGCACCGGCGGTGCCGACGACGAGGACCTCGTCGTACTCCTTTGCGTCGAGTGCACGCGTCAGCGCGTATGTCGCCTGCAGCTTGCCGGGGCCCGTCACGAGCCGGTCGAAGCCGGGCAGCTCCTCCGGGAATGCGACGAGTTCGGCTTCGAGCGCTGCGACGAGAAGTTTCACCCGCCTATTCTTCCAGCCCGGCGCGGCCATCCCGCCGGGCTTCGGTAGCGTGGGCGGGTGCCGCTGCCCGATCTGACCGTCCTGGCCTGGGTCGCGCTCGTCGCGGGGGCGGCGATCATCGGGCTCTCCAAAGCGGCGCTGCCGGGAGCGGCGACGCTCGCCGTGGCACTGTTCGCGGCGGTGCTGCCGGCGAAGCAGTCGACGGGCGTCATCCTTCTGCTGCTGATCGTCGGCGATGTGTTCGCGCTCGCGGCCTACCGCCGGCACGCCGACCTGCGCACACTGCTGCGCCTCGCACCGGCTGTGATCGTCGGGCTCGTCGCCGGTGCCGTGTTCCTCGCGTTCGCCTCGGACGAGTGGGTGCGCCGGATGATCGCGGTCATCCTGCTCGCCGTCGTGGGCGTGACGCTCTGGCGGCGACGCCGTGCAGCGGATGCCGCGACTCGGGGCTCGCATCGGATCGCAGCGGGCGTCTACGGCGGCCTCGGCGGCTTCACCACGATGGTCGCGAACGCCGCGGGGCCGGTGATGTCGATGTACTTCCTCGCGGCGCGGTTCCCGGTCAAGGCGTTCCTCGGCACGTCGGCGTGGTTCTTCGCGATCGTCAACATCGCGAAGCTCCCGTTCTCGATCTCGCTCGGGCTCATCACGTGGCCGGGAGTGGCGCTCGATCTGGTGCTCGTGCCCGTCGTCGTCCTGGCCGCATTCGGCGGACGGACGATCGCGGGACGGATCAGTCAGAAGCTGTTCGATCGCGTCATCATCGTGCTCACGATCGCCGGATCGCTCTACCTCCTCGTCTGACTGGCACGATCGACGCATCCGGCGGGTACTGCTCGCGAACCAAGGGCCAACTCGGCGAACCGAGGGCCAACTCGGCGAACCGAGGGGCGACTCGGCGAACCGAGGGGCGACTCGGCGGACCGAGGGGCGACTCGGCGGACCGAGGGGCGACTCGGCGAACCGAGGGGCAACTCGGCGAACCGAGGGGCGACTCGGCATCTGTGCAGGAGCGCCGAATACCCTGGGGGGATGACCTCCACGCCCTCCTCCACCCCGCGCGCACCGCAGGTGCGGCCGAAGACCGAGGGCTGGACCCAGAAGAAGGATGCCGAGGGGCGGCCGCTCCTCCAGTTCGCGAGTCCGCGCCGCGGCAAGCCGCCGGCCCACTTCGCCGACCTCACTCCGCAGCAGCGGGTCGACAAGATGACGGAGCTGGGCCTTCCCGGGTTCCGTGCCGCGCAGCTCGAGAAGCACTACTTCACGCGCTACACCCACGACCCGGCCGAGATGACCGACCTCCCCGCCGAGGGGCGCGAGGGGCTCGTGCACACGCTGCTCCCGCCGCTGCTCACCGAGGTGCGGCGGCTGTCGACCGACCGGGGCGACACGATCAAGTTCCTGTGGAAGCTCCACGACGGCGCGCTCGTCGAGTCGGTGCTCATGCGCTACCCCGGCCGCATCACGCTCTGCGTCTCGTCGCAGGCCGGGTGCGGCATGAACTGCCCGTTCTGCGCCACCGGCCAGGCGGGGCTGACCCGCAACATGTCGGCCGCCGAGATCATCGCGCAGGTGGTGCGCGCCAACCGCGCCATCGCCGACGGCGAGCTCGGCGACCCCAAGCGCGTCGGCCACGAGGGCGAGCGCGTCTCGAACATCGTCTTCATGGGCATGGGGGAGCCGCTCGCGAACTACAACCGCGTCATGCACGCCGTGCGCGTCATGACCGACAAGAAGCACGGCATGGGGATGAGCGCCCGCGGCATCACCGTGTCGACGGTCGGCCTGGTGCCGGCGATCCGCAAGCTCGCCGACGAGGACATCCCCGTCACGTTCGCCCTGTCGCTGCACGCGCCCGACGACGAGCTGCGCGACGAGCTGATCCCGGTGAACTCCCGGTGGAAGGTCGACGAGGCGCTGGATGCGGCGCGCGCCTACTTCGACAAGACCGGTCGCCGGGTGTCGATCGAGTATGCCCTCATCAAGGACATGAACGACCATGGCTGGCGCGCCGACCTGCTCGGCGAGAAGCTCAACGCGCGCGGGCACGGATGGGTGCACGTGAACCCCATCCCGCTGAACCCGACGCCCGGATCGGTGTGGACCTCCTCCGAGAAGGCCGTGCAGGACGAGTTCGTCCGCCGGCTCGAGGCACACGGCATCCCGACGACGATCCGCGACACCCGCGGGAAGGACATCGACGGCGCGTGCGGCCAGCTCGTGGCGACCGAATCCGACCAGGAGGCCGCGGCGGCGACGCCCGTCGAGGCGTGACCGGTGCTCACCGCGCACACAACGATCCCTCAACTGTCATCCAGCCGCGCCCGTCTACTCTGGCACGATGTCGTTCTCCGTCCACCGCCCCGGCCGCTTCGGCTCCGACGGCCGCATCGAACTCGATGAGGCCGACGACCTCGACGAGACCGAGCCGCTGTACCTGAGCGACCTCCGGGCGGTCGACGCCGACGCTCTCGCCGACATCGACGACTCGGCCGACGCCGCGGAGCTCCATGCCGCCGCCGAGCCAGCCCCCACTCCCGGTCCCCGGACCGCTCACCTGTCACAAATCGACCTTCCGGAGTCGAATGAGGGTCGATTTGCGACAGGCGAACGGTCCCCGCGCGGCGATAGGTCTCCGCGCGCCGACCGGTCCCCGCGGGACGACACCGCGCCGGGCGACACCGCGCCGGGCGACACCGCGCCCGGTGACGCCGCGCTCGACGACGCCGCGCCGGGCGACACCGCGATCCTCGCCCCGGCGCCTGGCGCCACCGGGCCGCGCCGCACCCCCCGACGCATCCGGCCCCGCATGCCGTGGACGCGGCGGCTCGCAGTGCTCGGCGGCGCCGACGCCGACGTGCTCGCCGAGGTGCCGATCGAGACGCCGCGGTTCGTGCAGATGTTCTTCGTGCTCGCCGGCACCGCCCTCGTCTCGGCGCTGTCGATGTTCTTCGCTCTCGTCACGGGAGTCCGGGTCTCGGCGTGGATCGCCGTCCCCATCGCCCTCGTCTGGGCGCTGGTCATCTTCAACCTCGACCGCTTCCTCACCTCGACGATGCGGGCCACCCACAGCATCCTGAAGCTCATCGGCCTCGCCCTGCCCCGGGTCATCATGGCGGCGATCATCGGCATCGTCGTCGCCGAGCCGCTCGTCCTGCAGGTGTTCCACAACGACATCGCCCGCGAGGTCACCTCGACGAACATCTCGCACGCCCTCGCCGACCAGAAGGGCGTGACCGACGGCCCCGAGAAGAAGGCTCTGGATGCGGCGACCGCCCGGGTGAATGACCTGGAGAACCAGGCCGCGACCGGCGTGGTGGCGGGAACGTCGACGAAGTCGGCGGCATCCGTCGCTGCGCAGCAGACCGTCGACGACCTCAACAAGAAACTCGACGCGCAGCAGAAGGTCATCGACCAGGCCCGCGCGCTGTACCAGTGTGAACTCACCGGCAAGGGCCAGGGCACCGTTCCGGGCTGCACCGGCGTCGTCGGCACGGGAGCGAGCTCGACGGCCGCGAAGGATCAGCTCGCCGCGGCCCAGTCGTCGTACGACGCGCTGGCCGCGAAGCTGCGCGACGCGAACGCCGCGCTCGCCGCCGCCGACGCGAGCGGCACCGCGGCGATCAGCGCTTCGGAGGTCCAGAACAAGAAGCAGGCGCAGGACCAGCTGCCTACGGCGCGCCAGACGTACCAGGACGCGCTCGCCGCGTACAACGAGCGCGCGGCCTCGGTCGCCGGTGGCAACGCCGACGCGGTCGGCCTCCTCAGCCAGATCAGCGGGCTGGATCGCCTCTCGCAGAAGGAGCCGACCCTCGCGTGGGCGCACTGGCTCATCGCGGCGCTGTTCTTCATGATCGAACTGCTGCCCGTGCTCGTGAAGGTGCTCACCAGCTACGGCGATCCCTCTCTGTACGAACAGGCCGACGCGATGCGCCGTCAGGTCGCGCTCGACCGCGTCGCGACCCGCAGCTGGAACGAGCGCGCCGACATCGTCCGCCAGAGCACCGCCTGACGCGGCGAAGCACGTCTCTCTGCGCGAGTAGCGTGGAGGAATGGAACATCGCTACCTCGGAAACAGCGGACTCAAGGTCTCGGAGATCACCTATGGCAACTGGGTGACGCACGCGTCGCAGGTCGACGACTCCGCCGCGATCGCCACCGTGCACGCGGCGCTCGACGCCGGCATCACGACCTTCGACACCGCCGACACCTACGCCAACACCGCGGCCGAGGTCGTGCTGGGCAAGGCGCTCGCCGGCCAGCGCCGCGAGAGTCTCGAGATCCTCACCAAGGTGTACTGGCCGATCGGCCCGAAGGGGCCGAACGACGCGGGCCTGTCGCGCAAGCACATCCTCGAGGGGATCAACGGCTCGCTGCAGCGCCTCGGCGTCGACCACGTCGACCTGTACCAGGCGCACCGCTTCGACTACGAGACGCCCCTCGAGGAGACGATGCAGGCGTTCGCCGATGTCGTCCGGCAGGGCAAGGCGCTGTACATCGGTGTGAGCGAATGGACCGCCGAGCAGCTTCGCGAGGGTGCCGCCCTCGCGAAGGAGCTGCATGTGCCACTCATCTCCAACCAGCCGCAGTACTCCATGCTGTGGCGCGTGATCGAGGAGAAGGTCGTGCCGACGAGCGAGGAGCTCGGCCTCTCCCAGATCGTGTTCTCGCCGATGGCGCAGGGCGTGCTCAGCGGCAAGTACGTCCCCGGTCAGCCGCTTCCGGAGGGTTCGCGTGCGACCGACGAGAAGAGCGGCGCCGCGTTCATCAAGCGGTTCCTCCGCGACGACGTGCTCACGGCGGTGCAGAAGCTCGAGCCGATCGCCGAGCAGTGCGGGCTCACGATGCCCCAGCTGGCCGTGGCATGGGTGCTGCAGAACCCCAATGTCGCCGCGGCCCTGGTCGGCGCATCCCGCCCCGAGCAGATCGCCTCGAACGTCGCCGCCTCCGGCGTGAAGCTCGAGTCCGACGTGATGACCGCGATCGACGAGGCGCTCGGCGACGTCGTCGTGCGCGACCCGCAGAAGACGTACGAGGTGTCGCCGAAGGGCCGCCCCTGACGTGATCACGAGTGCCGCGCTCCTCCTGCATCGCCGCTCGGGCGACGGGATCGAGGTGCTCATCGCGCACATGGGCGGCCCGTTCTGGGCGCGCAAGGACGAGGGCGCGTGGTCGATTCCGAAGGGCGAGTTCGACCCCGCCACGGAGCAGGCGGCGGATGCGGCGGCCCGCGAGTTCCGTGAGGAGCTCGGGGTCGCCCCGCCGCCCGGTCCCTACCGTGAGCTCGGAACGTGGGCGTACTCCTCGGGCAAGCGGGTCACGGTGTTCGCCGCCGACGGCAGCGGGTTCGACGCATCCGGCTTCGAATTCGGCACATTCGAGATGGAATGGCCCCCGCGGTCCGGGAAGACCGTCGCGTTCCCGGAGGTGGACAGGGCCGAGTGGATGCCGGTGGCGGAGGCGCTTCCTCGTCTCGTGAAGGGGCAGCGGCCGGCGCTCGAGGCGCTGGAGGCCGGCTGAGAGCACGATGATCGTCCGCTGAGAGAGGAATCGGTGGCAGAGTGTCGGAGGCTCGTGGCACTCTGGTCTCTCCGCGCATTCGCGCGATCCCCCCTTGGAGTTCTTCGTGCTTGCGAAAGTGCTTTTCCGTTACCTCAAGACCTACCGCTGGCTGCTGCTCGGCGTGCTGGTCTTCCAATTCGCGTCGGCCATCGCGCAGCTGTACCTGCCACGCCTGAACGCCGACATCATCGACAACGGCGTCGCTCGCGGCGACACCGGCTACATCTGGTCGCACGGCGGGTTCATGCTGCTGATCTCGCTCGCCCAGATCGTTGCATCCATCGTTGCGACGTACTTCGCCGCGCGGTCGGCGATGGCGGCCGGGCGCGACATCCGCCGCGACGTCTACGACCGGGTCAGCTCCTTCTCGGAGCGTGAGATCTCGAGCTTCGGCGCCGGGTCGCTCATCACCCGCAACACGAACGACGTGCAGCAGGTGCAGATGCTCGCGATGATGGGCGCCACGATGCTCGTCACCGCGCCGCTCCTGGCGATCGGCGGCATCATCATGGCGCTGCAGCAGGACGTTGGGCTGAGCTGGCTGATCGCCGTGTCGGTGCCGCTGCTGCTGATCATCGCGGCGCTCGTGATCAGCCGGATGGTCCCGCTGTTCCGCCGCTACCAGGTGCGGCTCGACGCCGTGAACCGCATCATGCGGGAGCAGCTGACCGGGGTGCGCGTCGTGCGCGCCTTCGTCCGCGAGCGCATCGAGGAGGACCGCTTCCGCGGCGCGAACACCGACATCATGGTCGTCGGCCGCAATGTGGGAACGCTGTTCGTCCTGCTGTTCCCGCTCGCGATGCTCGTGCTGAACCTCACGGTGGTGGGCGTCATCTGGTTCGGCGGCATCGCCGTGAACGAGGGCGATGTGAAGATCGGCACGCTGTTCGCGTTCATGCAGTACGTCGGCCAGATCCTGATGGGTGTGCTGATGGCCACGTTCATGACGATCATGATTCCGCGCGCGGCCGTCTCGGCCGAGCGCATCGGCGAAGTCCTCGATGCCGACAGCTCGCTGGCCCGTCCCACCCGGCCGGTGAGCGACTTCGCGCGTCCCGGTGCCGTCGAGTTCGACCACGTCACTTTCGCCTACCCCGGAGCGGAGGAGCCCGTCCTGCACGACGTGACATTCCGCGCCGAGCCGGGCGAGACCGTTGCGATCGTCGGATCCACCGGCTCCGGCAAGACGACTCTCGTGTCGCTCATCCCGCGCCTGTTCGATGTGACGGACGGCGCGGTGCGCGTTGCAGGGGTCGACGTGCGGGAGGCCGACCTCGAGACCATGTGGCAGGGCATCGGCCTCGTGCCGCAGCGGCCCTTCCTGTTCACCGGAACCATCGCGTCGAACCTGCGGTTCGGCCGCGAGGAGGCGACCGACGGCGAGCTGTGGGACGCCCTCGAGATCGCCCAGGCTCGCGACTTCGTCGCCGAGAAGGAGGGCGGGCTGTCGGCGCGCATCGCGCAGGGCGGCACGAACGTGTCGGGCGGGCAGCGGCAGCGGCTTGCGATCGCCCGCGCGATCGTGCACCAGCCCGACATCCTCGTCTTCGACGACTCGTTCTCGGCCCTCGACCTGTCCACCGACGCGCGCCTGAGACACGCGCTCTGGCAACGGATGCCGGAGGTCACGAAGATCGTCGTGGCGCAGCGCGTCTCGACCATCACCGACGCCGACCGCATCGTCGTGCTCGACGGTGGTCGCGTGGTGGGCGTGGGCACCCACGACGAACTGCTGGAGACGTGCCCGACGTATCGAGAGATCGTCGACTCGCAGCTGGGGGTGCAGGCATGAGCGCGCCCGACCTGCAGACCGAGGAGGAGCGGCTCGAACTCGAGCTCGCCGAGCAGGCGCGGCTGAACGCCGACGACTGGAGCGGCGGGGTCGCACCCGGGAAGGCCGCGAACTTCGGCAAGAGCTTCGGCCGGATGATCGGGCTGCTGAAGCCCCACTGGATCGGATTCTCGCTCGTGTCGCTCGCCGGCGCCATCGGCGTGGTCCTCGCCGTCATCGCGCCGAAGGTGCTCGGCGAGGCGACGAACATCATCTTCGAGGGAGTGGTGTCGCTCGGGCTCGCCGCCGCGCACATCCCGGCCGGCACATCACAGGCGCAGGTCGTCGAGATGCTGCGGCAATCGGGACAGACCGACATCGCGAACATGGTCGCCGCGATGAGCGACTTCCAGGTCGGCGCCGGAGTCGACTTCGACCGGCTGCGCATGGTCATCGTCGCGGTCCTCGCGATCTACGTCGTGTCGGCGCTGCTCAGCTGGGTGCAGGGTTACGTCATCAACGTGATCATGGTCCGGACGATGTGGCGGCTGCGCGAGGACGTCGAGGCGAAGCTCAACCGGCTGCCCCTGTCGTACTTCGACAAGGTGCAGCGCGGCGAGCTGATCTCCCGGGTCACGAATGACATCGACAACATCACGCAGACGATGCAGCAGTCGCTGTCGGGCGCGCTCACGAGCGTGCTGACGGTGGTGGGCGTGCTGGTCATGATGTTCACGATCTCGTGGCAGCTTGCGCTCGTCGCCCTGGTCTCGCTGCCGCTGATGGCCGTGATCTTCGGCATCATCGGCCCGAAGTCGCAGAAGGCCTTCAGCATCCAGTGGCGCAAGGTCGGACGGCTCAACGCGCGCGTCGAGGAGTCGTTCTCGGGGCATGCCCTCGTGCAGGTGTTCGGCCGCGAGCAGGACTCGCGCGCCAAGTTCGCCGAGGAGAACGAAGAGCTCTTCCAGGCGTCGTTCAAGGCGCAGTTCCTGTCGGGCATCATCATGCCCGGAATGATGTTCATCGGCAGTCTCACCTACGTGGGTATCGCGGTGCTCGGCGGCCTCATGGTGGCCTCGGGCAACCTGCGGCTCGGCGATGTGCAGGCGTTCATCCAGTACTCCCAGCAGTTCACTCAGCCGTTGAGCGAGCTCGGCGGGATGGCGGCCGTCGTGCAGTCCGGCACGGCGTCGGCAGAGCGGGTGTTCGACCTCCTCGACGCCGACGAGCAGGAGCCCGACGCGGCCGATGCGCCCGAGCTGCGGCCCGGTCGCGGGGTGATCGAGTTCGATCACGTGAAGTTCTCGTACGATCCGGCGCAGCCGCTGATCCGCGATCTGTCGTTCCGAGTCGAACCGGGGCAGACCGTCGCGATCGTCGGCCCGACGGGCGCCGGCAAGACGACGCTCGTGAACCTGCTGATGCGGTTCTACGAGCTCGACGGTGGACGCATCCTGCTGGACGGACAGGACGTGTCGCAGCTCACCCGCGACGATGTGCGCAGCCGCACCGGCATGGTGCTGCAGGACCCGTGGCTGTTCGCGGGGACGATCCGCGAGAACATCCGCTACGGTCGGCAGTCCGCCACGGACGAGGAGATCGTGGCCGCCGCGAGGGCGACGCGCGTCGACCGATTCGTGCACTCCCTCCCCGACGGGTACGACACGGTCCTCGATGAGGATGCGTCGAACGTGTCGGCGGGGGAGAAGCAGCTCATCACGATCGCCCGGGCGTTCGTGGCGCAGCCGTCGGTGCTGATCCTCGACGAGGCGACGAGCTCGGTCGACACCCGAACGGAGCTGCTGCTGCAGCACGCGATGGCGGCGCTGCGGCAGGGGCGCACGTCGTTCGTGATCGCGCACCGGCTCTCGACGATCCGCGACGCCGACCTCATCCTCGTGATGGAGCACGGCGACATCGTGGAGCAGGGCACGCACGACGAGCTGATCGCGAAGCAGGGCGCGTACTGGCGGCTGTACCAGTCGCAGTTCGAGCAGGCGGCGGCCGACGTCGACGCCGAGCAGGTGCTCGTCACCGCGACCGGCGCGGTGCCGGTGGTGGCTCCGGAGCTCGCCGGAGTCGTGCAGCCGCCCGAGGAGGCGTAGGTCCCTGAGCGCCCTTCGACTCGTCGCTTCGCTCCTCGCTCAGGAACCGCGCAGCGAGTCGAAGGGCCGCACCACTCAGGTCCCTGAGCGCCCTTCGACTCGGTCGCGCTCCGCGCGTCCTCGCTCAGGGACCTCACGCGGGCTCGGCGGTCGAACTCCGCTCGGCCTCCCACTCGCCGATGAGCTGCGGCATCCGTCGTGAGAGGAAGCGCATGAACGCGGCGATGTCGGCCGCGCGCGTCTGTGCGGCAGCATCGGCCGTGAGGTCGGCGGCCATCTCCTCGAGGATCGCCGCCGACCGGACGTACACCGGCGAGTTGTCGACGACCGACCGGTAGAACGCGTCCTCGAGCAGCACATACCGCTCGCGCCGCTCGCCGGGAACAGTGCGCCGGTGGATGAAATGCAGCTGCTGCAGGTAGCGCACCGCTCCCGACACGGCTGCCGCGCTCACCCCGAGCCGCTCGCACAGCTCGCCGGCCGTATACCCGTCGGCGGGCGCGGCGATGAGCGCCATCATGACGCGCGCCGGCATCCGCGGCATCCCGGCCGCCGTCATCACGGCCGCGGCGCGCTCGGCGGACTCGATCGCGTGGTGCTCGGTCATCATCGACGAATCTACCCGTCGGCCGTGAGCTGCCGTCGGCGCATCAGAGTGAGGGATGCGGCGGCTCCGACCGCGATCGCGAGGATGAGCCACCACAGCCCCCGCACGTCGACATCACTGCCCGACACGACGGGCGTCACGCCGAACGGCGACAGGTTCGTCGTCCACTCCGGGAGACCGAACAGCGGACCGAACATGCCGAGCGTCGTCGCGACCAGCACCAGCGCCCAGGCGAGGCCGATCGTCGCTCGCGGCACGACCACGAAGATGAGCGCCGTGACCACAGTGAACACCGTCGCCGCGACGAACTGTCCGGTGCCGTCCACGACGACCGTGCGGTACAGGTCGGCACCTCCGCCGTTCGCGGCGAGGCCGAGAGACGCCGCACCCACGGCCGCGGCGACGATGATCAGCACGGCGCACGTCGCGACGATGAGGTAGTCGGCGAGCCAGCGCACCCGCCCGACGAGGGCGGCGAGCACCGGCTCCGCGGTCCCGTGCGCCTCCTCCTGCCGCGCGCGGACGACGGTCTGCACAGCGCAGCATCCGGCCACGATCCCCAGCATCGTGAAGAACACCGTGATGACGGCCTCGTCCAGCGAACCGGACTGCGCCAGCTTGGTGATGATGTCCACGACGGCTGGATTATCACCGGCCACCTGATCGACGACGCTCCCCAGCGTCGTCGCCAGGAGACCGGTGAGGGCTCCGCCGATCGCCCAGCCCACGATCGAGCCCGATGCGAGACGCCAGACCAGGGCGTGCGACGACGCCAGGGCCGGCCGCGCATGCACCCGTCCGGCCCGGCCGGTGAGGAAGCTCGCTCCCATGTCGCGCACCGACTGCAGCACCGTCGCGGCGATGCCGAGCCCGAGTCCGACGGCCACCGCGAGCAGCACGGGCCACCACGTGTTCTCATCGAACGGACGCGTCTGCTCGGCACAGCCGAACGGCGAGATCCACGCCGGCCAGGCGCTCCGCATGTGCGTGAGGTCGTCGCTCGGGGTGCCCGCCGCGTTGCCGATGCCGCGCAGCAGGAACGTCGCCACGAGGACCCAGATCGTCAGCGCGTTCGCCGCCCGCGAGGTGCGCACGAGCTGTGCGGCCACGAGGCCGATGCCGAGGAACGCGATGCCGGTCGCAGCGGCAGCCGCACCCGTCAGCCACGACCCGGCGGCGCCGAGGCCGGTCGAGATGAGCGCCGCGGCGGTGAGGATGCCGAGCACGACGTCGGCGAGCACGCCATGCACGATCGTGGCGACGGTGGGCAGCGCCCGGCCGGCGGGGGTCGCCGAGAGCAGCTCGGCGCGACCCGCCTCCTCGTCGGCGCGCGTGTGGCGCACCGCCAGGAACGTCGACATCAGCGCGGCGAGGATCGCGAGCCATGGCAGGATCTCGAACGCGAGGAACCCTCCCTCGCTGGATCCCGACGGCAGCCCCCGGAACATCAGGATGACCGGATTCGCCACCGCGGCGGCGAGGATGTTCTGACGGTCGGCAACCGTCGCGTACGACTGCGTCACTCCCGCATATCCTGCGTACGCCATGAGCGCCGTGCCGACGATCCAGAGCAGCAGCTGGAGCCAGTCGCGGCGCAGACGCTGGCGCAGGAGGGCCGTCATCCTGCTCATCGCTTCGTCCCCGCTTCCGCGGTCTCGAGGTCGGCCAGTTCGTCGCCGTAATGGCGCAGGAAGAGCTCCTCGAGCGACGGCGGCGCGACGCGCAGGCCCTCTACGCCGAGCTGCGCGAGCGCAGGCAGGGTCTGCGCGATCCGGTCGCTGTCGACGGTGAACCGGGCGCGCCCGTCCTGCACGGTGGCGTCATGGGCGCCGGGCAGCGCGGCGAGGCGCTCGGGCGCCAACCCGTCGGCGGCGAAGGAGACCTCGGTCCGGGTGAGGTGGCGCAGTTCGCTGAGCGTGCCGGACTCGACGATCCGTCCCTCGCGGATGATCGAGACGCGGTCGCAGAGCTGCTCGACCTCGGAGAGGATGTGGCTCGACAGCAGCACCGTCGCCCCCGCGTCGCGCACCCGGTCGACCTCGCGGTGGAACACGACCGACATCAGCGGGTCGAGGCCGCTCGTCGGCTCGTCGAGGATGTAGAGGTCGGCGGGCACCGCGAACGCCGCGATCAGCGCGACCTTCTGCCGGTTGCCCTTCGAGTAGCTGCGGCCCTTCTTGCGGGGATCGAACTGGAACTCCTCCATGAGCCGTGCGCGCTCCCGGCGGTAGATGCGATCCGAGCGCGCCGTGCCGCGCAGGCGCGCGAGCAGGTCGACGGCCTCGCCGCCGGAGAGGTTCGGCCAGACGCTCACATCGCCCGGCACATATGCGGTGCGCCGGTGGATGGCGACCGCATCGCGCCACGGGTCCTCACCGAAGACGGATGCGTCGCCGCTGGTCTTGCGTGCGAGCCCGAGGAGGATGCGGATCGTCGTCGTCTTCCCCGCGCCGTTCGGGCCGAGGAAACCGTGCACCTGCCCGGGTTCGACGGACAGGTCGAGCCCGTCCAGGGCGTGCGTGCGGCCGTAGTGCTTGTGCAGGCCGCGGGTGTCGATCACTGTGGTCATGAGCGGCAAGCGTACGCCGAGTTCATGAATTTGTGAACACTCCGAAATGGCCGGTTTGTGACGCTGCGTGTCGTCACCGTTCGTCACGCCCGCGGCGGCCGCGCTTCACGCCCCTAGCATCGTGCCATCCCCGCACTTTCACAGGAGACACCATGAGCACCCAGACAGCGTCACGCGACGCGCGAGCAGCAGACCGGGCCCCGCGCGGCCCGGTGCGGCGACTGCTCACCAATTTCGGATTCCAGATCCTCGTCGCCCTCGTCCTCGGCATCGTCCTCGGGCTGTGGGCGCTGTCGATCGGCGACGACAGCGCCGGCAACGCCAACGGACTCGCCGCCACCCTCGGGGTGATCGGCTCGTCGTACGTGACGCTGCTGAAGGCCGCCGTCGTACCCCTGATCTTCGCCGCGATCGTCGCGAGCATCTCCAATCTGCGTCGTGTGCGCAATGCGGCGCGGCTCGCCGGACAGACGCTCGTGTGGTTCGCGATCACCGCGTTCATCGCGGTGTCGATCGGCATCGTCCTGGGACTCGTCATCCAGCCCGGCGCCCGCGCCGGCGAGGGGCTGGAGCCGAGCGAGCCGCACACCGTCGGGTCGTGGTGGAACTTCCTCATCGGACTCATCCCGCAGAACTTCCTCGGTCTCCAGGTCTCGAGCTCGCTCGACGGCCAGGACGTCACCTCCACCGTGGGCTTCAACATCCTGCAGGTCATCGTCGTCTCGGCGGCCATCGGCATCGCCGCGCTGAAGGCCGGGCGCAAGGCGGAGCCGTTCCTCGCGTTCGTCGAGTCGTTCCTGAAGGTCATCCAGCGTGTGCTGTGGTGGATCATCCGCATCGCGCCGATCGGCACGCTCGGCCTCATCGCCAGCGCCGTGGTCAACTACGGATGGGAGAAGCTCGCGTCGCTCGTCTGGTTCGCCGTCGCGGTGTACGTCGGCCTCGCGCTCGTGCTGTTCGTCGTCTACCCGATCCTCGTCAAGACGCACGGACTGTCCATCCGGCAGTACTTCTCCGGTGTGTGGCCGGCGGTGCAGCTGGGATTCGTGAGCCGGTCGTCGATCGGCACCCTGCCGGTGACCGAGCGCGTCACCGAGCGCAACCTCGGCGTGCCCCGGGCGTACGCGTCGTTCGCCGTGCCGTTCGGCGCGACCACGAAGATGGACGGCTGCGCTGCCATCTACCCGGCGATCGCCGCGATCTTCGTCGCGCAGTTCTTCGGGATCGCCCTCACCCCGATCCAGTACATCCTCATCGTGGTGGTGTCGGTGTTCGGCTCCGCCGCCACCGCCGGCACGACGGGCGCGACCGTCATGCTGACGCTCACGCTGTCGACGCTGGGCCTTCCGCTCGAGGGTGTCGGCCTGCTCCTGGCGATCGACCCGATCCTCGACATGGGCCGGACGGCGCTGAACGTCGCCGGGCAGGCGCTCGTGCCGACGATCGTCGCGAAGCGCGAGGGGATCCTCGATCTCGACCTGTACAACGCCTCGCGCGACGGCTTGCCGTTCGCCGACGACAGCGACGACGAGCCGGCGGATGCCTCGGCCGACGACGCGGCGGACTCCGGTCCGGAGGCGGCTTCCGACGACGAGCGCGAGCGCGTCCCGGTCGGCTGAGCACCGCAGTGAACCGCGACGACCCACGGGATGTCCCGTGGGTCGTCGCGGTTCTGTGGTCCCGGAGCAGGGGCGGGATTCCCGGCGACGCAGCGCCCTCGCGTCGCTTCAGATCGCCGCCCCTGGCTGTCGCTTCGTGCAGCCGATGCGACCATTCCGGACGGCGTTCGGGCGGCGCCCGGCCTGTGACCCGCCCGGTGCGTCAGAGGCGTTCGATGATGGTGGCGTTCGCCATCCCGCCGCCCTCGCACATCGTCTGGAGCCCGAACCGACCGCCGGTGGCTTCGAGGTAGGACAGCAGGGTGCCCATGAGCCGTGCGCCGGTGGCGCCGAGGGGGTGGCCGAGCGCGATCGCGCCGCCCCACGGGTTGAGCTTCGCGGGATCGGCGCCGACCTCCTGCGCCCACGCCATCGGCACGGGCGCGAAGGCTTCATTC
Organism: Microbacterium altimontanum; assembly: GCF_058349865.2. Lineage (NCBI taxonomy): Bacteria > Bacillati > Actinomycetota > Actinomycetes > Micrococcales > Microbacteriaceae > Microbacterium > Microbacterium altimontanum. Next base: position 350,090 of record NZ_JBYRJB020000005.1, read on the forward strand.
ACCTCGTATGCGTCGATGTCGTCGATCGTCAGTCCCGCGCGATCGAGGATGCGGCGGGTCGCGGGGATCGGCCCCGTGAGCATGTACAGCGGATCGTCGCCCACGACCGCGAACGAGTGGAACCGCGCCCGCGGAGTCAGCCCCAGCTGGGCCGCCCTCTCTTCGCTCATGATGAGCAGCGCGGACGCGCCGTCGGTGAGCGGGGAGGAGTTGCCGGGGGTGATGTTCCACGCGATCTGCGGAAAGCGGGCGGCGATCGCGTCGTCGCGGAAGGATGCCGGCAGCCCGGCGAGCTTCTCGACGGTCGTTCCCGCGCGCACGGTCTCGTCGGTGGTCACGAGGGTCGGCTCGCCGTCGGCCCCCGTCGTCGGGACGGAGAGCAGCTCACGCTCGAACCGGCCCGCCTCCTGCGCGGACGCCGCGCGACGGTGCGACTCGGCCGCGAACGCGTCGAGCGCCGCCCGATCGAAGCCCCACTTCGCGGCGATCAGCTCCGCGGAGACGCCCTGATTCACGAGCCCGTCGGGATACCGCTCCCGCAGTTGCGGTGACACGGCCGTTCCGCCGGCGGTCGACGAGCCCAGCGGCACCCGGCTCATCGACTCCACGCCGCCGGCGATCACGACGTCGTAAGCGCCCGCGATTACGCCCTGCGCGGCGAAGTGCGCGGCCTGCTGGCTCGACCCGCACTGCCGGTCGATGGTGGTCGCGGGCACCGACTCGTCGAACCCCGCCGCCAGCACGGCGTTGCGGGCGATGTTCGTCGACTGGTCGCCGGTCTGGCTGACGCATCCCATCAGCACGTCGTCGACCTGTGCCGACTCCAGCCCGTTGCGTTCGAGGAGCGACGACAGCACCAGTGCTCCCAGATCGACCGGGTGCACACCGGACAGCGCACCACCCGGCTTCCCTCGCCCCGATGGAGTGCGAACGGCATCGACGATGACTGCAGTGCTCATGTCTCTCTCCAGTGTCAAGCTTTGTATACGGTGCGGGGGTGCGATCGGCACACTGTCACGACTTGCGCGCTTTATGTATACACTAGCCCGCAAGAGGGCAGTCGGGTCGAAAGGAGTGCGCATGCGGGCCAGTGATCGTGCGTACCGCACCCTGCTCGACGAGATCCAATCGGGGCTCCTGGCGCCTGGCGCGGTCCTCGGCGAAGTCGAGCAGGCGGCGCGGCTCGGCGTGAGCCGCACTCCGCTGCGCGAGGCGATCGGCCGGCTCGCCGCCGACGGCCTCGTCGTGCAGCAGTCGCCGCGCGTCACCGTCGTCAGCGAGATCGACGCGGGCGACATCCGCGAGCTGTTCGAAGTGCGCCGCGCGCTCGAGGAGACGGCGGCCCGGCTCGCCGCACAGCGGGCCGACTCCGCCACCTTCGCCGCGCTGGCGGCGGGGTTCGCCGCCGTCCGTCTCGACGAGACCGACGCGCCGGATGCGTATCGCGAGCTCTTCGCCCGGTTCGACGCCGCACTCGACGGCGCCGTCGCCAACGACTACCTGACCTCCGCGATGCGCACGATCCGCACCCATCTCGTGCGCGTGCGGCGCATGGCCCGCGAGAACCCGGAGCGTCTCGCCTCCGCCGTCGCCGAGCACCGCCTGATCGCCGAGGCGATCGCCGCCGGCGACGACGAGCTCGCCGCACACGCCACCCACATCCACCTGCACAACGCCCTGGAGAGCATCCTCGCCTCCGTCGAGGGCACGCGGCCGACACCGGTCGCCGCCGTCTGAAGCATCAGAAGGAGCAGCATGACCGTCACGCACCACGTTCGCGTCTACAAGAGCGAAGAGAGCCTGCCCCGCGAGGAGCAGCTCGCCTACAAGATCGCCGAAGTCGCCGCCGACCCGATCCCCGTCGACGACGACGTCGTCGACATGATCATCAACCGCGTCATCGACAACGCGGCGGTGGCGGCGGCATCCCTCACCCGCGCGCCCGTCAGCGCCGCGCGCCAGCAGGCCCTCGACCACGCCGTGTCGATCTCCGGCGACGGCTCGACGGTCTTCGGATGCGCCCTCGAGCGGCGCACGAGCCCGGAATGGGCGGCGTGGGCCAACGGCGTCGCCGTGCGGGAGCTCGACTACCACGACACGTTCCTCGCCGCCGAGTACTCGCACCCGGGCGACAACATCCCGCCGATCCTCGCGGTCGCACAGCACGCGGGATGCGACGGCGCCGCGCTCGTGCGCGGCATCGCCACCGGCTACGAGATCCAGATCGACCTCGCCCGGGCGATCAGCCTGCACAAGCACAAGATCGACCACGTCGCGCACCTCGGCCCCTCTGCCGCCGCCGGCATCGGGACGCTCCTCGGCCTGCCGGTCGAGACGATCTATCAGGCCGTCGGCCAGGCGCTGCACACGACGACCGCCACCCGCCAGTCGCGCAAGGGCGAGATCTCCACGTGGAAGGCCCACGCCCCCGCGTTCGCCGGGAAGATGGCGGTCGAAGCCGTCGACCGCGCGATGCGCGGCGAGACCAGCCCCTCGCCGATCTACGAGGGCGAGGACGGCGTCATCGCCTGGATGCTCGACGGTCCGGATGCGTCCTACGACGTGCCGCTCCCCGCGGGCGGCGAGGGGAAGCGGGCGATCCTCGACTCGTTCACGAAGGAGCACTCCGCCGAGTACCAGGCACAGGCCTGGATCGACCTCGCCCGCAAGCTGCACAACGAGCACCCCGGCGCCTTCACCCCCGACAACGTCGCCTCGATCGTCCTCCACACGAGCCACCACACGCACTACGTGATCGGCTCGGGCGCGAACGACCCGCAGAAGTACGACCCGGCCGCGTCGCGCGAGACGCTCGACCACTCCATCCCGTACATCTTCACGGTCGCGCTCCAGGACGGCGCGTGGCACCACGTCAAGTCGTACCTCCCCGAGCGCGCGGCGCGCGAGGACACCGTCGCACTGTGGCGCAAGGTCACGACGGCCGAGGACGAGGAGTGGACGCGCCGGTACCACTCCGAAGACCCGAACGAGAAGGCCTTCGGCGGGCGCGTCGAGATCACGTTCGCCGACGGCGGCACGATCGTCGAGGAGATCGCCGTCGCCGACGCGCACCCCCTCGGCGCACGGCCGTTCGCCCGCGAGGACTACATCCGCAAGTTCCGGATGCTCGCCGAGCCCGTGCTCGAGCCCGACGAGATCGAGCGCTTCCTCGACCTCGCCCAGCGGCTGCCCGAGCTGAACGCCGACGAGGTCAAGCAGCTCTCGATCGTCGCCAAGCACGGCGTGCTCGCCACGTCTCCCGCGCCGAAGGGACTGTTCTGATGCTGTACAGCCCGACGCCGGCGGGCGAGAAGCGACGACTGTTCCGCGAGCGCCTCGACAGCGGCGAACTGCTGCGGTTCCCCGGCGCGTTCAACCCGCTGAGCGCGCGCCTCATCGAGCGCAAGGGCTTCGAGGGCGTGTACATCTCGGGCGCCGTGCTGAGCGCCGACCTCGGCCTGCCCGACATCGGACTGACGACCCTCACCGAGGTCGCCGGCCGCGGGCAGCAGATCGCACGGATGACCGACCTCCCCGCGATCATCGACGCCGACACCGGGTTCGGCGAGCCGATGAACGTCGCCCGCACGATCCAGACCCTGGAAGATGCGGGGCTTTCCGGCACCCACATCGAGGACCAGATCAACCCCAAGCGCTGCGGGCACCTGGACGGAAAGGCGGTCGTCGACGAGGACACGGCGGTGAAACGCATCCGTGCGGCAGTCGACGCCCGGCGCGACCCGAACTTCCTCATTATGGCGCGCACCGACATCCGCGCGGTGGACGGCATGGACGCCGCCGTCGACCGTGCCAAGGCGCTCGTCGACGCGGGAGCCGACGCGATCTTCCCCGAGGCGATGCGCACGCTCGACGAGTTCGCGGCGATGCGCGCGGCGCTCGACGTGCCGATCCTCGCCAACATGACCGAGTTCGGCAAGAGCGACCTGTTCACCGTCGACCAGCTGCGCGACGTGGGAGTGAACATCGTCATCTGGCCGGTGTCGCTGCTGCGCCTCGCGATGGGCGCCGCCGACCGCGGCCTCGACACGCTGCTCGGCGAGGGCCACCTCACCCCCCGGCTCGGCGAGATGCAGCATCGCGCCGACCTGTACGACCTGATTGACTACGAGGCGTACAACCACTTCGACACCAGCGTGTTCAACTTCCAGATCGCCCGATAGGAGCGTCATGACCGACACCGACATCAAGAAGGGCCTCGCCGGGGTCACGGCCGACTACACCGCGATCAGCAAGGTCAACCCGGAGACGAACTCGCTGCTGTACCGCGGCTACCCCGTGCAGGAGCTGGCCGCGACCCAGCCGTTCGAGGCCGTCGCGTATCTGCTCTGGCACGGCGAGCTGCCGACCGACGAGCAGCTCGCCGAGCTGCGGGCCACCGAGCGCCGGTATCGCGCGCTCGACGACAACGTGAAGCAGGCGATCGACCTGCTGCCGGTCGCGGCGCACCCGATGGACGAGGTCCGCACCGCGGCATCCGTCATCGGCGCGGACGACACCGCCGGGATCAGCAACGTGCTCGACGCCGTCGGCACCCCGGAGGAGAACCTCGCGCGCAGCGTGCGCCTGTTCGCGGCCCTGCCGGCGATCGTCGCGTATGGTCAGCGTCGACGCCGGGGTGAGGATGCGGTGGCCCCGCGCGACGACCTCGACTACGCGGCGAACTTCCTCTGGATGACGTTCGGCACCGAGGCCGACGAGGTCGTCGTCGACGCGTTCAACCGCTCGATGATCCTGTACGCCGAGCACTCGTTCAACGCGTCGACGTTCACGGCGCGCGTGATCGCCTCGACGCTCAGTGACCTGTACTCGGCCGTCGTCGGCGCGATCGGCGCCCTGAAGGGCCCGCTGCACGGTGGCGCGAACGAAGCGGTGCTGCACATCTTCACCGAGATCGGGTCGGCCGACAATGTGAAGCCCTGGCTCGACGAGGCGCTCGCCGCCAAGCGCAAGATCATGGGTTTCGGGCACCGCGTCTACAAGCGCGGCGACTCTCGCGTGCCCACGATGAAGGCGGCGCTCGACTCGCTCGTCGAGCACTACGACCGCCCCGACGTGCTCGCCCTCTACGACGCCCTGGAGTCGGAGTTCGTCAGCCGCAAGGGCATCTATCCGAACCTCGACTACCCGTCGGGTCCGGCCTACGACCTCATCGGGTTCGACACCCTCACGTTCACGCCGCTGTTCGTCGCCGCGCGGGTCACCGGGTGGACGGCGCACATCATGGAGCAGCAGGCGTCGAACGCGCTGATCCGCCCGCTGTCGGCGTACAACGGACCCGACGAGCGGCACATCGCCGGGTACGTCGCGGACGACGCCGCGGTCGAGGCCGCGCAGCGCCCCGAGGAGGCCGCCGACTGACCGGCGCACCGGCGGCGAATGGTGGACGACCGGTGAGATAGTCGGACGTCCATGTAAAATGGTGGCGATGCCGATGGGGGCATCGGCGCGGCCGAGCCACAAGCGAACCGCGTGACGATCGACAGGCGGAACCACCATGAGCATGACGACGACCGAAGAGCAGCAGGCGATCCTCGAGGCGGTGCGCGACTTCGCGCAGAGCGCCCTCGCCCCGCACGCGCAGGAGTGGGATCAGACCAAGCACTTCCCGCGCGAGACCCTGCGGAGCGCCGGCGAGCTGGGCCTCGGCGGCATCTATGTGCGTGAGGACGTCGGCGGGACCGGTCTCGGTCGCAGCGAAGCGGTGGCGATCTTCGAGCAGCTGGCTCAGGGCGACCCGTCGATCGCGGCGTACATCAGCATCCACAACATGGTCGCGTGGATGATCGACACGTTCGGCACCGACGCCCAGCGCAGCGAGTGGCTGCCGCGCCTCGTGACGATGGGCGAGCTCGGCGGCTACTGTCTCACCGAGCCGGGGGTCGGGTCGGATGCCGCAGCCCTGACGACGAGCGCGATCAGAGACGGCGACGACTACGTGCTGACGGGCGTCAAGCAGTTCATCTCCGGCGGAGGCGAGGCATCCGTCTACGTCGTCATGGCGCGCACCGGCGAGCCGGGCGCCCGCGGCATCACGGCGTTCATCGTGCCCGACGGGCTGCCGGGCCTGTCATTCGGAGCCAACGAGAAGAAGATGGGCTGGAACGCGCAGCCGACGCGCCAGGTGATCTTCGACGAGGTGCGGGTACCGGCCTCGGCGGTGCTCGGCGAGGTGGGCAAGGGGTTCAAGATCGCGATGCAGGCGCTCAACGGCGGCCGTCTGAACATCGCCGCGTGCTCTATCGGGGGCGCGCAGTGGGCGATGGACAAGGCCATCCGCTACGTGCACGAGCGGTTCACGTTCGGCGAGCCGCTGGCGGAGCGGCAGTCGGTCGTGTTCGCGCTCGCCGACATGGCGACGAAGCTCCAGGCCGCGCGGGCGCTGGTGCGGGATGCGGCGGCCGCCCTCGACGCGCACGCGCCCGACGCGGCGATGCAGTGCGCCATGGCCAAGCGCTACGCGACCGACGCCGGCTTCGAGGTCGCGAACGAGGCGCTGCAGCTGCACGGCGGTTACGGCTACCTGCAGGACTACGGCATCGAGAAGGTGGTGCGCGACCTGCGCGTGCACCAGATCCTCGAGGGCACGAACGAGATCATGCGGGTGATCATCGGCCGCGAGCTGATGGGCGCGTGAGCCGCGCGGAGCGTGCCGGTCGCGGAGCGAGCGACCCGCCACAGGTCGCGGAGCGAGCGACCCGCCACAGGCCCTTGAGCGAGCGGAGCGAGTCGAGACGAGCTGCGCGCGTCGCCGCCCCCGCGTGACACGATGAAGTCATGACTGAATACTCCACGATCCTGGTCTCCACGCGAGGGCGCGTCGGCTGGATCACGCTGAACCGCCCAGAGGCGCTCAACGCGCTGAACTCGCAGGTGTGCGCCGACGTCGTCGCCGCGGCCACGGCGTTCGACGCCGACCCCGAGATCGGCGCGATCGTCGTCACCGGTTCGGAGCGTGCATTCGCGGCGGGCGCCGACATCAAGGAGATGGAGTCGAAGACCGGGCTCGACATGGTCATGGGCGACCACTTCGGCGGATGGGTGGCGTTCGCCGCCGTCCGCACGCCGGTGATCGCCGCCGTCGCCGGATACGCCCTGGGAGGCGGGTGCGAGCTCGCGATGATGTGCGACATCATCCTCGCCGCCGATTCGGCCAAGTTCGGCCAGCCCGAGATCAACCTCGGGGTGATCCCGGGGATGGGCGGCACGCAGCGCCTGATCCGCGCGGTCGGGTACTACAAGGCCGCCGAGCTCGTGCTCACCGGGCGGATCATCGGCGCGGAGGAGGCGGAGCGCGCCGGGCTCGTGTCGCGCGTCGTGCCGGCCGCCGACCTGCTCGACGAAGCGGGGAAGGTCGCCGAGACGATCGCGTCGAAGTCGCTGCCGAGCCTGTTCGCGGCGAAGGCGGCGCTCGACGGCGCGATGGAGACGCCGCTGGCGGAGGGGCTGCGGCTCGAGCGCCACGTGTTCGCGAGCCTGTTCGACACGCACGACCAGAAGGAGGGCATGGCGGCCTTCCGCGAGAAGCGCGCGCCCTCCTTCGAGAACCGCTGACGCGGCCCGCATCCGTCGGGGCGATTCCCGTCGCCGCACCGCCCGACTGAGCCGTTGGCCCGCCGCCGCACGGCACGGCCGCGTCGGACCGCTCGCCTGTCGCAGATCGACCGTCACTCGGCCGCGGAAGGTCGATTCGCGACAGGTGAGCGGTCGGCGACGTCGGCGAGGGCGGATGCCTCGGCCCGCTGCGCACGGAGGATCGCGAACCCCGCCACGGCCATGGTCGCGGCTCCCGCGATGCCGGCGACGATGAACGTCGGGCGCGGACCGAGGAGGGTGTTCGCCACGCCGCCGAGGCCGAGCGCGATGAGCGACGCCGTGCGGGCGAGCCCGCCCAGCGCCGCCGACACGCGACCGCGCTGGGCATCGGCGGTCCGTGACATGAGGAGCGCGCCCGTGGCCGCATTGCCGGTGCCGAACGCCGCCACCATGGCGGTGAGGCAGACGGCGTAGAGCCAGAAGCCCGGCGCGACGCCCATTGCCACGAGGAGCACGCCGGCGGATCCGAACGCGACGGCCACCGCTCGTCCGCGGACCGTGTCGCTCGCCAGCCGTCCCGCGATCGCCGCGCCGATCAGGCCGCCCGCGCCGGCGAAGAACTCGCTGAGCCCGTACTGCCAGTTCGTGGCGCCGAGTGCGTCGCGCACGAGGAACACTTCGACCGGGTTCACGCCCTCGACGAGGACGACGAACACCAGGATCGACGCGAACAGCGGCAGCAGGATGCGGTCGCGTGCCACGATCCGCAGTCCCGCCGTCCAGCCGGTGTCGGTGCGGTTCGTCGCGTCCGGTGCGTCCGGCGCTGGTTCCGGCGCGGGCGCGATCGCACCGTGGCGGCGGGTGCGGATGACCAGGGCCGCGGCGGCGAGCACGAGGTAGGTCGCAGCATCCGCCCAGAAGCCCCAGGCGACGTCGTCGAGCGTGACGAGGAGTCCGCCGAGGCCGGCGCCGATGGGCGACGCGACAGCGGCCAGCCCCTGCTGCCAGGAGACGGCCTTGCCGATGCGCTCCTCGCCCACGATGCGGGGGACCAGGGCGCTCCACGTCGGTTGGGCGAACGCCTGCGCGAGCGAGATGACGACGCCGCTGACGAAGATCATCACCGTGTCTGGGGCGAAGCCCAACGCGGTGACGGCTGCGGCCTGCACGAGCGATGCGGCGACGAGGACCACGCGCGAATCCATCGTGTCGGCGACGCGTCCTGCGACGCCCATCGTCGCGATCGCGGGGAGCACGAGTGCCGCCAGGAACGCCGCGACACCGAGCGCTCCCGCGCCGCCGTTGTGCAGCAGCAGGATCGCGGCGATCGACGTCACCGAGGTGCCGGCGGTGCTCAGCGCGCGGGCGCCGAGCGCGATGCGCGCATCCCGGATGGCCCAGACCGAGTTCTGAAAGGATCGCTTCACAATTTATGAAGCATATGCTTCACGAGGCGCCGGCACAAGTAGACTGCGATCGTGCGCGGCGATCCGATCAAAGTGACCGAGTTGGGGCAGATGCGCGCGGCGATGCATCCCGTGCGCTGGCGCGTGCTCACCGAGCTCTTCGACCGGACCGAGACGCTGACGGCGACCCAAGCCGCCGAGCTGACCGGACTGACGCCGTCTGCCATGAGCTATCACCTCAATCAGCTCGCGCGCGCCGGATTCATCGAGCGCGACGACTCGGGGGATGCGCGCGAGCGCCCCTGGCGGGCACGGGGGAGCGGCCTGGAGATCTCGGCGCAGCCGGATGCCGCGATGGGCCGCGCGATGATGCAGAACGTCCTCGCCGAGATCACGCGGCTGTTCTCGGCGGGTCCGCCGACGAGCCCGGACGGCACGCCCTGGCCCTCGTCCTTCACGCACACCCAGCTGCATCTGACGAAGGAGCGCGCGAAGGAGCTGCACCGGCGCATCCACGAGGTGATCGACGACTTCGACGGCGACGAGGAGGGGCCCGAGCACGAGATCTTCTGGATCCAGGGCGTCCATCCGACCGGCTGAGCGTCGCGCTGCGCCCGCCGACCGCGGCTAACCGCGCCGGCGGCGGTACACCGCCATGGCGGCGGCGTACGCGACCACGAGGATGCCGAGACACCAGGCGAGGGCGATCCAGATGTCCGCGCCCACCGGCTGCTGGGCGAACAGCGCCCTGATCGAGTTCACGATCGAGGTGACCGGCTGGTTCTCGGCGAACCAGCGCACCGGCCCCGGCATCGTGGCGGTCGGCACGAACGCCGAGCTGATGAACGGCAGGAAGATCAGCGGATAGGCGAATGCCCCGGCGCCGTCGACGGACTTCGCCGTCAGTCCCGCGATCACCGCGAGCCAGGTCAGGGCGAGGATGAACAGCACGAGAATGCCCGCGACCGCCAGCCATGCCCCGATACCGGCGCCGCTGCGGAAGCCGAAGAGCACCGCCACCGCCATCACGACGACGACCGATATGAGGTTCGCCACCAGCGACGTGAGCACGTGCGACCACAGGAAGCCGCTGCGCGCGATCGGCATCGACTGGAACCGCTCGAAGATCCCGTCCTTCAGGTCCATGAACAGCCGGTACGACGTGTACGAGACGCCGGACGCGACGGTGATCAGCAGGAACCCGGGCACCATGTAGTCGATCGACGACTGCCCGCCGGTGTCGATCGCGCCTCCCAGGACGAACACGAACAGCAGCATGAGGGCGATCGGGGTGATCACCGTCGTGAGGATCGTGTCGAGACTGCGCGTGATGTGCTTGAGCGAGCGGCCCGTGAGGACGGCGGTGTCGCCGAAGAAATGCGCCGTGGTCATGATCGTGCTTCCTTCTGTGCCGGGGTGGCGGATGCGTCATCCGCCGTCTCGTCTCCTTCGTCGCCGGTCTCGCCGGTGAGGGCGAGGAAGATCTCCTCCAGCGAGGGCTGCTTCTCGACGTACGTGACTTCCGCCGGCGGGAGCAGCTTCTTCAGGCCTTCGAGAGTGTCGTCGACGATGATCCGGCCCTTGTGCAGGATGGCGATGCGGTCGGCGAGCTGCTCTGCCTCCTCGAGGTACTGCGTGGTCAGCAGCACCGTGGTGCCGCCGGCGGCGAGCGTCGTCACCGTCTGCCACACCTCGATGCGCGCCTGCGGGTCGAGACCTGTCGTCGGCTCGTCGAGGAAGATCACCGACGGTTCGCCGACGAGGCTCATCGCGATGTCGAGCCGTCGGCGCATTCCGCCGGAGTACGTGGCGGCCCTGCGGGCGCCGGCCTCCGTCAGCGAGAAGCGTTCGAGCAGCTCGTCGGCGATCCGCTCCGGGTGGGGGAGGTGCCGCAGGCGGGCGACGAGCGCGAGGTTCTCTCGCCCCGTGAGGATCTCGTCGACCGCGGCGAACTGTCCGGTGAGGCTGATGGCAGAACGCACGCGCGCCGGGTCGGCCGCCACGTCGACGCCCGCGACCACAGCGGTCCCCGCATCCGCCTTCAGCAGTGTGGACAGGATGCGGATGAGCGTCGTCTTGCCGGCGCCGTTGGAGCCGAGCAGCGCGAAGATCGTGCCGGGTGCGACGTCGAAGTCGACGCCGCGCAGCACCGACAGATCGTTATAGGCCTTGGTGATGCCGCGAACGGCGATTGCGGGAGTGGTCATGATCCTTCGCCCTCCTTCTCGGCTCGGGTGATGGTCTCGTTCAGGCGCTTGCGCTCCTTGCTCACCCACGCGTCCTCCGCGTAGTTCGCGAGGAACTCGGTCGCGAACTCGACGGGGTCCTCTCCGACGATGGTGCGGATCGGCGTCTGGTCGGCAGCAGCCTGCTCGAACAGGTCGGCGAGGTCCTCCAGCATCCGCACCAGGGTGTCGCCCTTCGTGATCGCGCCGGTGTACATGACGTACCGCTCGACGCCCTCGGCAGCCGTGCGGTACGGGGCCGGCAGCGCCTTGACGCGGGCCTTGTATTCCTTCCACCGGCGCTTCTCGCTGAAGTCGCCGATGATCTTCTCGATGAAGTTGCTCATTGCTTCTCTCCCTGCTTGTTGTCCCTGTGCCCATCGGCACTGTCTGAATCGGCACCGTCTGAATCGGCACCGTCTGAATCAGTCCCGTGGAGCTGTTCGAGGCGATTCACGAGGAAGCCCCATGTCGCCCAGAACTCGGTGAGCTGTGTCTGTCCCGCCGCGTTGAGGGAGTACACCTTGCGCGGTGGCCCCTTCTCGGACGGCACCTTCTCGACGTCGACGAGGCCGCGCTGCTCGATGCGCACGAGGAGTGCGTAGACGGTGCCCTCGGCGATGTCGGCGAAGCCCTGGTCGCGGAGCCACGCCGTGATCTCGTAGCCGTAGGCGGGCCGGCGCGACAGGATGGCGAGGACGATGCCCTCGAGGACCCCTTTGAGCATCTCGGTGGCCTGCTTGCCCATCGGAACCTCCCCTTGCTACTCAGTGATGATGACTACCGGTAGACAGTAACACTGAGTACCGGTAGATAGCAACACTGAATACCGAGGAGCGCGACGACGACGTTCGGGAACGCTGAGGTCCCTGGGCGACGGCGCGCGCAGCGCGACGGAGTCGAAGGGCTCCGGTCAGAGAGGATCGGGTGTCGGGCGGGGGTCGTCGAAGTCGCCCGCGTTCTGCCGCATCCGTGCGACGAGACCGACGAGCTCCTCGACCTCGTCCCGTTCGAGGCCGGGATGCTCGAAGACCTCGGTGTTCAGCGCGGCGGTCGCCCGTTCGGAGAGGTCGCGCCCGGCCTCCGTCAGGACGATGAGCGTGGCGCGGCCGTCCTCGGGATGCGGCTCCCGGCGCACGTGACCCGACGCCTCGAGACGGTCGACGGTGTTGGTCACGCTGGTGGGGTGCACCTGGAGACGAGCGGATGCGGAGGCCATCGGCATCCGTCCGCCGCGCGTGAAGCGCAGCAGCGTGAGCAGCTCGTAACGCGCGAAGGTCAGCCCCAGGGGCTTGAGCGTCGCATCGACGCGGGCGAGGAGGATCTGCTGCGCCCGCATGATCGACGTCACGAGGGTCATCCCCGGCGCCGCGTCGGTCCATCCGTGGGCGAGCCACTGGCGCTTCGCCTCGGCGATGGGGTCGACGGGCAACCGTTTCACGCGAGCCACAATCACCTCCGGGGATCCGATCCCACCGTAGTCGGTTCCCCACTGCCGACTGTGACGGGCGGGCGCCCTGCATAGACTCGGAGAAGACGAAGGAGAGCCATGAAGATCGTCGTCCTGGTCAAGGAAGTCCCGGATACCTACGGGGACCGCAAACTCAACCTCGAGACGGGGCTGGCCGAGCGCAGCGCGAGCGAACCCGTGCTCGACGAGATCGGCGGGCGCGCGCTCGAGGTCGCGCTGGCGTACGCCGACAAGAACGCGGGCACCGACGTCGTCGTGCTGTCGATGTCGCCCGAGTCGGCGCAGGCCACGATCCGCAAGGGACTCGCGATGGGCGCAGGATCGGCCGTGCAGGTCGTCGACGAGCACCTGCTGGGCGCCGACCTCGGGCTCACCGCCGAGACGCTGGCCGCGGCGATCCGCGAGATCGGCTTCGACCTCGTGATCACCGGCAACCAGTCGACCGACGGCAACGGGGGTGTGCTTCCCGCCATGATCGCCGAGATCCTCGATGTGCCGCAGGCGACGAGCCTCAACTCCGTCGAGATCACCGATGCCCAGGTCGCCGGGGAGCGCGCCATCGACGGCGGCACCGCTCGCGTGACCGCGGACCTGCCCGCCGTGATCTCGATCACGGAGCGCCTCCCCGACGCGCGCTTCCCCAACTTCAAGGGGATCATGGCCGCGAAGAAGAAGCCGTACGAGACGCGCTCGCTCGCCGACCTCGGCATCGATGCACAGGATGCCGCGGCATCCCGTTCGATCATGACGGCGATCGCCGAGAAGCGCGCGCGTGAGGCGGGCACCAAGATCGTCGACGAGGGCGATGCCGGCGAGAAGCTCGCCGAGTTCCTGATCCAGAACCGACTCGCCTGAGGTGACCCAGATGGCTGATTACGCTGCAGACTCGATCCTCGTCCTGCTGGACGTGACCCCCTCCGGCGAACTCGCGAAGTCGTCGGCCGCGCTCCTCGGCGCAGCCGCGGGCATCGGCACGCCGGTCGCGCTCGTCGTCGGCGACGAGAAGCTGGCGGATGCGGCAGCCGGCCTCGGGGCGGCACGAGTGCTGGTCGCGGGCCCCCGCGACGGCCTGACCGTTCCCGTCGTCGATGCCCTCGCGGCGGCGACCGAGCTCGTGCAGCCCGACGCGATCCTGCTGTCGCACTCCGTCGACGGCCGCGACGTCGCCGGCCGTTACGCCGCTCGCACCCGTTCCGCGCTCGCCGTCGACGCCGTCGGGGTCTCGCGCGACGAGGAGGGGGTCCTGGCCCACCACTCCGTGTACGGCGGGATGTACAACGTCGACTCCGCCGCCACGTTCGGCGCTCCCGTGATCACCCTGCGACAGGGGGCGGTCGACGCCCGCGCCGAGGCGCAGCCCGTCGCCGTCGAGGCGCTCGAGGTGACCCCGTCCGGCCGGCGGGCCGCGGTGGTCGAGTCGGTGCAGGAAGCCACCGAGACATCGTCGCGCCCCGAGCTGCGCGGGGCCGCGAAGGTCGTCTCGGGCGGACGCGGACTCGGTTCGGGCGACAAGTTCTCGCTCGTCGCCGAGCTCGCCGACGTGCTCGGCGCTGCGGTGGGCGCCTCGCGCGCCGCGGTCGACGCCGGATACGTGCCGCAGTCGTACCAGGTCGGCCAGACCGGGGTATCGGTGTCGCCGCAGCTGTACATCGCGCTGGGCATCTCGGGCGCGATCCAGCACAAGGCGGGGATGCAGACGGCGAAGACGATCGTCGCGATCAACAAGGACGCCGACGCGCCGATCTTCGACATCGCCGACTTCGGCGTCGTGGGAGACATCTTCACCGTCGTGCCGCAGCTCATCGAGACGCTCAAGGCGCGGAAGCAGTAGCCGTGGCGACATACGGTGGCGGCCTCCGCCGCGGTCTTCCACGCACCCCCAGCGGCGAGCCGTGGCCCCCGGCCAGCGAATCCCCGGTCGCCGAGCCCGCGCCGCGGGTCGAGCCGACGGCCGAGGCCGTGCACGGCGTGGGCCCTGAGACTGCTCAGGTCCCCGAGCGCCCTTCGACTTTGGACTTCGCCCCTCGCTCAGCAACCGCGCAGCGAGTCGACGAGCCGGTCGTGGCGGTGCCCGGTGGCGGCCCTTCGACTCGGGACTCCGTCCCTCGCTCAGGGACCTCAGTATCGGCGACCGCGCTGCGTCGGGGCCTCCCGCGCACACCTGGTGGGGAGCCGTGGCCGCCCCTCGGGACTGAGGTCCCTGAGCGCCCTTCGACTCGGGACTTCGTCCCTCGCTCAGGAACCGCGCAGCGAGTCGAAGGGCCGGTCGCGCCCGCTCAGGTCCCTGAGCGCCCTTCGACTCGGGACTTCGTCCCCCGCTCAGGGACCTCGATGTCGGAAGCCGCGGTCCGCCGCGGTCTCCCGCGCACGCCCGGCGGGGAGCCGTGGCCGCCCGCCGACTTCGTCCCGCGCTCCGCCCGCGTCGAATCCGCGCAGCGAGTCGAGGCGACTCCCGCTGAGACAGATTCGGCCGTCGAGCGACCGCAGGAGGTCGAAACGGCTCACCACGCTCCGGCGGTTCGTCGGGGTCTCCCGCGTCCGGGAGCCGCGCCGACTCCCGCGGCACCCGCTCCGGCCGAACCCTCTGCCACCCCCTCGGTGAGCACCGGCCGGGCCGCCGCATCCGTCGCCGCACCGGCGCCCGCACCCGCACCCGTCGAACGTGCACCGCTGCCGTTCGAGCAGACGGTCTTCGTCGGCGCGGCGGCCGAGCAGTGGCAGGCCGACCGGGCGCGCACGATCCCCCGGCGCACCCCGATCACACCGCCCGAGCCTCAGCGTTACGGCCCCTTCACCCGTGGTCAGTGGGTCGGCGCGGCGATCGTCGCGCTCATCGCCCTCATCGGCGCCTTCGGCATGCTCGTGCTCGCGACCCGCTGGTTCCTCAGCCTCGATTTCATGCGCGACTTCCTCGCGACGTATCCAGGGGCCTACGAGCTGCCGGAGTCGGCACCCGTCGGCTTCCCGGCCTGGCTGAACTGGCAGCACTTCCTCAACATCTTCTTCATGGTGCTGATCATCCGCTCGGGCCTCACCGTGCGTCATCAGAAGCGCCCCGACGTGTTCTGGAGCCCGCGCACCGATCCGAAGCGCAAGATCAGCCTCGCACTGTGGTTCCACCAGTCGCTCGACATCCTCTGGCTCGTCAACGGCGTGCTCTTCATCGTGCTGCTGTTCACGACCGGGCAATGGATGCGGCTCATTCCCACCAACTGGGCGGTGTTCCCGAACGCCGTGTCGGCGGCTCTGCAGTACGTTTCGCTCGACTGGCCGATCGAAGACGGCTGGGTCAACTACAACAGCCTGCAGCAGCTCGCCTACTTCGCCGTCGTCTTCCTCGCCGCCCCTCTCGCAGCGATCACGGGCGTGCGGATGAGCGGGGTCTGGCCGAAGAACGCGAAGGCGCTGAACAAGGCGTACCCGGTGGAGCGGGCCCGCGCGGTGCACTTCCCGACGATGCTCTTCTTCGTGCTGTTCATCGTCGGCCACGTCACCCTCGTGTTCGCGACCGGGGCGCTGCACAACCTCAACAGCATGTTCGCGGCGAACGGCGGCGGCACGTGGATCGGGTTCTGGTTCTTCGTCGGCGCGATGGTGATCGTCGCGATCGGCTGGATCGCCGCGCGTCCGCTCGTTCTCGCACCCATCGCGAAGCTCTTCGGCCGCGTCAGCGGGCGCTGACCCCGGCGCTGACGCTGCCCGGGGACTGCTCACCTGTCGCAGATCGACCTCCATCGCACGAGGGAAGGTCGATGTGCGACAGGCGAACGGTCCGGGAACCGAGGCCGACCGGGGGATAACCCGACACAGGTTGGGGTGATCGCCGCGCTGTGATGACGGATGCGTCGCCCCTAGCGTGGAGTCATGACCACAACCATGACCGCAACGACACCGCGCGTGTTTACCCCGATGCGCGTCTTCGGCGCCATCGCGCAGCTCGCGCTCGTCGGCGTCGTCTGGGCGGCCGTGTTCGGCGTGCTCATCGCGATGCTCGCCGCCGGCGTCGGCCTGCTGTTCGCCCTCGGCATCGGCGTGTTCGTCCTGCTCGCGTTCGTGTACGCGCTGTACGGCTTCGCCTGGATCGAGACCGCACGCGTCGACGGCCTGTACGGCTTCGGCATCACCCCGCTGCGTCCTCGCAGCAGCGGCCAGCCGGGGTTCGCCGGCTGGCTGCGCACCGTCTGGCTGCAGTTCATCGACGGATCGATGTGGCGCGGCATCGCCAACGCCGCCGTCGCCGCGGTGCTCGGCTGGGCGACGCTCTCGCTGATCTCGATCGGCGCATCGGGCATCGCCATGGCGTTCACGCCGCTGCTGCACGGTGACGGCGAAGCCGTGCGTCTGCAGGGCAGCGGACTCGACATCCCCGCCGCGTGGGCCGTGGGTGTCGGCATCATCGCCGCCGTGGCCGCCATCGCGGGACTCATCGGCCTCGCCGCACTGCACGGGGTGATCTCGCGCGCGATCCTCGTCCCTTCACGCGAGGCGCAGCTGGCGGAGGTCGCCCGCACGTCGCAGGCGCAGCGCGTCGGCGCGGTCCACGCCGCCGACGTGGAGCGGACGCGCATCGAACGCGACCTGCACGACGGCGTCCAGCCGCGACTCGTCTCGGTGGGGATGACGCTCGGCCTGGCGCAGCAGAAGATCGACTCCGACCCCGACGCTGCGCGGGCGCTCATCGCCGAGGCGCACACCTCGACGAAGGCCGCCATCACCGAACTGCGTCAGCTCGCCCGCGGCATCCACACCTCGGTGCTCGACGACCGCGGCCTCGACGCGGCGCTGTCGGCCCTCGCGGCCCGCTCGCCGGTGCCGGTGATGCTCGACGCGCGCCTCACCGAACGGTGCAGTCAGCCGGCCGAGGCCGCCGTGTACTTCGTGATCGCCGAGACGCTGACGAACGCCGCGAAGCACTCCCGAGCCGCCGAATGCCGCGTGGTCGTGCGACAGCGCGAGGGTGGCACGCTGTGGGCGCGCATCGAGGACAACGGCATCGGCGGGGCGAGGATCGTCCCCGGCGGAGGACTGGACGGACTGTCGAACCGGGTACTGGGAGTGGGCGGCACGTTCCGCCTCGACAGCCCCGCCGGCGGTCCCACGAGCGTGGAGGTGAGCGTCCCGTGCGCATTCTGATCTGCGAGGACTCGGTCCTCCTGCGCGAAGGTCTCGTGCGGCTGCTGGAAGACGCCGGCCACACCGTGGTCGCCGCCCTCTCCGACGCCGAGAACCTCGACGAGGCAATCGACGCGACCGACCCGGAGCTGTGCGTCCTCGATGTGCGACTGCCGCCGACGCGCACCGACGAGGGGATCCGGGCGGCACTGCGCATCCGCTCCGTCCGGCCCGACCTGCCGATCCTCGTGCTCTCGCAGTACGTCGAGGAGCGGTACGCGTCCGACCTCATCGCCGGCCGCGGGGGAGCGCTCGGCTACCTCCTGAAGGACCGGGTGGCCGACGTCGCCGACTTCGTCCAGACCGTCGAGCAGATCGCGGCCGGGGCGACGGTGTTCGATCCCGAGGTCGTCGCGCAGCTGCTGAGCCGACGGGCGCAGGACGAGCGGATGCAGCGGCTCACCGACCGTGAGTCCACGGTGCTCGCTCTGATCGCCGAGGGCAAGTCGAACCAGGCCATCGCGCAGACGCTGTTCATCACCGAGGGCAGCGTCGAGAAGCACATCACCTCGGTGTTCCAGAAGCTCGACCTCGAACAGGACGAGGCGGGCAACCGGCGGGTGCTCGCAGCACTCGCGCACATCGCGCACAGCGGCGACGCGCCGCAGTCAGGAGACCTCTCATGAGCACGAACGACACGATGGGCGTCCCGCCCGTCCCGCCGGCCACGACCTCGCCGACGGCCCCGCCTCCGCAACGCCCGTCGAGCGGTGCCCGCACCGTCGCGATCGTCGCGATCGTGCTGGGTTCGGTCATCGCCGTGGGAGGAGTGGCGTCCGCCGCGGCGACGACCCTCGTCTCGAGCGCCGTGCACACGAGCAGCCGTACGGTCGACGTCGTCGGCATCGATCAGCTGGATGTCGACCAGAACGCGGGATCGCTGCGCGTGGAGTACGCCGATGTTCCCGAGGCGACGCTCACGGTCACGTCGGGCCTCGGCGCCGACCGGTGGACCCTGCGCCGGGACGGGAGCGAACTCGACGTGCACGCTCCCGACCGCTCGTTGTGGGGCTGGACGTTCGGCTTCACCTGGGGCGGCTTCGGCGATCACAACGGCCGGGCGGTGCTGCAGCTCCCGTACCGGCTGCGCGGGGTGGATGCCTCCTTCGACGTGTCGGCAGGTGAGCTGACGGTGAACGGCGACTTCGGGCGCCTCGATCTCACCGCCGGGGCCGGGCGTCTCACGGCCGAGGGCTCGGCTCAGGAGCTCACCGCCGACATGAACGCCGGTCGTGCGGAGTTGAACCTGTCGGACGTGCGCCGGGCCGATCTCGAGGTCAGCGCAGGCGACCTCGACGCGACCCTCTCCGGCATCCGTCCGGACCGCCTGCAGCTCACGGCGAGCGCCGGATCGATGCAGGTCACGGTCCCGCAGGGCGAGTACGACGTGACGGCCGACACCTCGGCCGGCTCGTTCGACAACCGGATCGGCTCGACGCCCGGCGCGGCGAACACGGTGCAGGTGGATGTCTCGGCCGGTCGAGTGGTGCTCGACTCCGCCGATTGAGAGAGGGCCCGTTGAGAAGGCCGGCCGAAGGGTCCGGCTGACCCTGCCGACCGCAGAGGAGATCGAGTGAAGGTCCCGGTGCGCCGACGCCCTTGTCGGCCACCGGGCGTCTCGATGCCCGGGGAGGGGGAGGGATGTCAGCGGCCGGGGCCGTTCTCCTCCCACACCTCCTCGACGCCGGCGGCGTAGCCGAGGTCGTAGGCCTCGTCGGCGCCGAGCCGGAACATGTCCCGCTCGGCGGGACGGACGATCGACCGGGCGCCGGGCAGGTCGAGGTCGCCGACGAGATCGGCGCGTCCGCGCACGATCGCCACGGGGAGTCGCGAGGCCTTGCCCTTGACGAGGTCGGCGGCTGCCGCCAGCTCGTCGGCGACACACGGCATCGTGACGACGAGGGGCCGGCCCTCGGCATCCGCCCGCCCGCGCAGGTCTTCGAAGACGCGCACGCCGGCGGCGCCGATCGCCATGTCGGTCTGGCCCTCGCGCCAGGCGCGGCCGAGGGTGTCGGAGACGATCACGCCCACGCGCACGCCGAGCCGCTCGTGCAGCCCTTCGGCGATGGCGCGTGCCGACGCATCCGGATCCAGAGGAAGCAGCAGCACTGTTCCGACCGGGGTGTTCGACGCATCCACTCCCGCGGCGGCCGCGATGATGCCGAGCCGGTTCTCGACGATGCGCGTCGTGTGCCCCGAATCGGAGGTGCGGGATGCGACGACCCGCACGGTCTCGGCGGTGATGGCGTCTTCGCGGTCGTCGGCCGCGACGGTGCGGCCCTCGGCCTTGGAGACGATCTTCGACGTCACGACGAGGATGTCGCCGTCCTGCAGGCTGCCCGCCGCGGCGACGGCGATGACCTGCACGAGGTCGTCGCCCTCGGTGATCTCGGGGATGCCCGCCAGGGCCTGGATCTGCAGCACGTCAGCGGACGAATCGAACCTCGGTGAGCTGTTCGCCGAGGAACGGCTCGGTGTGGCTCGCGCCGTCGAGGCGGAATCCGTTGCGCTCGTAGAAGCGGTGCGCACGCGGGTTGTCGTCGGCCACCCAGAGGTACAGCGGCTCGCCCTCCTCGACCGCCGCGTCGAAGAGACGCTTGCCGATGCCCGTGCCGTGGAACTTCTCGAGCAGATAGATGAAGTACAGCTCCCGGTTGCGGGGAGCGTCCTTGTCACGGGCCGGACCCGAGCCGACGAAGCCCACGATCTCGCCGTCGACGAGGGCGGCGCTCATCTTGAACTCCGGCCCCTGCACGGCCCAGTGGGTCCACAGCTCGGCGAGCCGCTTGGGGGAGACGCGCTCGAGGGCGGCCTCGCTGATGAGGTGGTCGTACGTCTCGTGCCAGCAGGTCGCGTGGACCCGGCCGAGTGCCTCGGCATCCACATCGCGGACCGGACGGACGACGATGTCGGTCTCCAGTTGCGCATCCATGTCGAGACTCTACGCGGGGAGGGCGTGGGGAGGAAATCGGGTGTCGGGATGCGTCCGGACGCCGCGCTCAGGGGCGGACGGATGCGGCGTTTCGGCTGCCAGCGGCCGGGGTGGATTGTGCGCCCGATTAGCTCGGGACCGCCAGGTACGACGCTTCACAGGTACCTAAGCGACCAGAGTGGAAGGTAAACCCCCAGCTGGCGACACTCGTAGGAAGCCGTCACACGCAGGGAGTATCGAGACTATTCTCCGGCGAAGAAGTCCTCGTCGACCTTGACGATCTCGATGACGCGCGCGGTCTGAACGCCGACCTTGTGACGCATCATAAGAGAGGTCAACCGGTCGCCGTCGACGAGTGCGACGTCTTGCTGCACTCGCCTCGCTGCATCGATGGCTTCAGCCGAGAAGTGGCTGGTCGTGAAGAAGACTCCGACGCTTGCGCCGCGCGTGGCAAGCGCACCGACGAACTCCTGGATCTTGGGGCGACCCACGGTTGCCTCCGCATAACGCTTTGCTGAACGTAGATCTTGCTGAGCCCGAGCTCGTCCCGGTCGATCACACCGTCCAATCCGCCGTCACCTGACCCGGCCAATGGGGCCATCCTTCCGTCCCGTCCGTAACCCATCTTGACCAGGAGCGTGCGCACCACTCGTTCGAATTCGAACGGATCGCTCTCCTTGAGACGTTGCAGCAATGTCGACTTGGTGTCCTCTGCCATGAGTTGGATGCCGGAGCTGATGAGCTCCTCGGGGTCGGCGTCCTCAACGTCGATGGCGAGACGCGTGACCTCAGAAGCTTTGCGGACCTTCGTGGGCACGTACTCTGCGTATGCAGGCACCGCTTTCAAGACGTGTTCGTCGATTGAGCCGGGATGATCGACGAGGAACTGCCTGCCGGCCGGGGTAATGCGGAACCGCGCTCGTTCCGGGGCTTCAATCAGCTGCGCTCGGCGCAACCCCGAGGTCGCCCACCCGATGCGGTTCATCGCCCGCCCTTGACCGGAGTCGAGCATCTCACCGAGCTGATCCGACGTGAGTCCAACCTTCGCGCTGACGCCACGTTCCATGTCGCGCTTGGTCCAGGTCTCGCCGTTGGAGAGCACTTCGAGGATAGGACGGATGAAGGCAGGCCACCGGGGGATCGTCGAGACCGGGACAAAACCGGATGCGGGATCGGTCATGGTTCTCCTCGGACACGCGTCGTGCATTGCTGGAAGACGCGAAGAGCGAATGGAATGACTTCGCATCAACCGCGTTTCCGCAGCCAACGATATCCGACCCGCGCCTCCCCAATGTCGAGTGAAGAGCCCATCCGAGACGTTCTCCACAGTTCCGGATCCGTGGGTTGATCGGCGGTTTCGGTGTCGGTGGTGGTCGTCACAATGGAGGGTATGGAGAACACGAGGGTCATGTTGGAGGGGTTGCGTGAGCAGCTCGCCACGGTCGTGGCCGGCGTGTTCGCCGACGCCACGATGCACGCCGCGTCGGATGTGGATCTGCTTGAGGCGGTCACGGCCGCGGGGGATGTGCAGCGGCTGGTGGAGGCGGTGCTGGTGGAGAGTGTCGCGGAGATCGTGGAACGGTCCCGGCAACGGGACCGGGCGGAACGGCTGACCACCCGGGTGGGCTGTCATGACGTGAACGAGCTCGTGCAGCGCCTCACCCGGTGCGGCCCGCACACCGCGGCCCGCCTGGAGAACGCGCAACGCGGTGTCGCCACCTGGTGGGACCCGGTCGGTGGGGAAGGCCGGCCGGCGAAGCTGCCCGCGATGCGGGACGCGTTGCGCGACGGGCACGTCGGCGTCGACGGGGTCGTGGCGGTGGCCGGGCCGATGCTGCGGATGCGGGACCGGGTGGACCGGTTCCAGGTGCTGGCCGCCGATACGGCGATCGCCGCGTTCGCCCGCGGCGACGGCCCAGACGACGAACCGGCGGCATCGGCGGATCTGCTGCGGGTGCAGGCGGAGATCTGGTCGTGCGCGTTGGATCAGGACGGCGACGAACCCGCCGACCGGGACACCGCCCGGAAGCGGTCGTTCGTGCTCGGGACACCCAAGGACGGGCTGGTGCCCTTCCACGGCAACGCCGTGCCGGAACTGGCCGCGCAGATGCAACGCATCCTCGACGCCATCAACTCCCCCTACGTCAACTCTGACCCGTCGGCTGAGCAGGACGAGGCCACCGTGCCGGGTGGTGTCCGGTTCACCGCGAACACCGACGGGTCGGGCGGCCTGGGAGAGCGTGATGCGGAGGGGGCGTGGATCGATCCACGCACCCGGGTGCAGAAGCAGCATGATGCGCTCGCGTCGGCCCTGTTCGCCGCCGCCGCGTCCGGGACCCTGCCCACCATCGGCGGTGCGGCCCCGACGCTGCTGGTCACGGTGAACGCCACCGACCTTGCCCGCGGGGCCGGGTGGGCGTTCCTGGAGGGGATCGAGCAACCGGTATCGATCAACACTGCGACGCACACCGCCTGCGGCGGGGTGCTGCAACGGGTGGTCCTGGGAGACAACGGGAAGATCGTGCAACTGGGGACCCCGGAACGGGTCTTCAACGCGAACCAGCGCAAGGCGATCACCGTCCGCGACGGCGGATGCATCATCCCCGGATGCGGGATCCCCGCCGCCTGGTGCGAGATCCACCATGTCCTCGACTACGCCAAGGGCGGACCCACGCACACGGATAATGGAGTCTTGTTGTGCTGGGGTCATCACCGGTTCATCGACACCGGGCCATGGGAGATCCGGATGAACGACGGGGTCCCCGAGATCCGCGGACCCGCCTGGTTCGACCCCGCACGGCGATGGCGCCGCCCCACCAAATCCCGTACCCGACTCCTCCAACTCATGCGACAACGCACGTGAACGGGAAGCGGGAGACTCGGCGCGAACCGGCGTCCGGCTGTCCGGATCCCACAACCGATTGCCGGGTCGCAGTGCGGGAGGCGCTAGCATCGCCCCTCGTGAACGTGTGGTGGCGGACCCTCCTGACGATCCTGCGTGCGAAGGCGATGCTGCGGCGGCACGATGCCATCCCTCCCCGCTCCGTCGGACGCGTGCGCCTGCGCACCATGCCGACCGACCTCGACCTCCTCGGCCACATGAACAACGGGCGCTACGCCTCGCTGTTCGACCTCGGCCGGTTCGATCTGCTGATCCGCACGGGCATGTGGGATGTCGTGAACGAGCGCGGCTGGTACGCCGTCGTGGCGAGCGAGACGGTCACCTTCCGCAAGTCGCTCCAGCTGTGGCAGCGGTTCACCGTCGAGTCGCGGCTCGCCGGACACGATGACAAGTCGGTATACCTCGTGCATCGCGCGGTCGTGAAGGGTGAGATCTACGCCGAGATGCTCGTCCGCGCCCGGTTCCTGCGGCGCGGCGGCGGCATCGTCCCGCTCGAGGAGCTCTTCGAGGCGCTCTACCGCCCCGACGACCTCCCTCCGCTCGACGACTGGGTCGAGACGTGGGCGGCCGGCTCGGCGCTGCCCTCCACCAAGTCGCCGGCCCCCAGCGTCTGGGAGTAGCCGACCTGCGGCCAGCGTCGGCGAGCACCAGACCCGCGGCCAGCGTCGGCGAGTATCAGAGCCGCGCCCCGCGTCGGCGAGTATCAGACCTGCGCCCCGCGTCGGCGAGTATCAGACCCGCGCCCTCGGGTGAGCGATCCGGTCGCCGCTGAGAGTGAGCGACGCGGTCAGCGGGCGGCGAACGCCTCGTGCAGCGCGGCTCGCACGGCACGGATGCCGGGGGTCGACGCCGTCGCTCGACGTGCCGCCGTGAACAGCTCGCGTCGCGACGCCTCGGGCAGCTCGACCAGGCGCGCCGTCGGCGCGACGCCCGACCACACGAGATCGGGCAGCAACCCGACCGCATGGCCCGCCGTGATGAGCCGCACCTGGGCCGTGAGGTCGGCGATCTCGAACCGCACGTCGGGTTCGAATCCCGCCGCCCGGCATTGCTCCACCGCCCAGCGCCGCGCCGCCGTGCCGCGCGGTTCCATCGCCCATGCGCGATCCGCGAGCTGAGTCAGGGCGTCGGCTTCGTCATCCGGCGGCAGGGCGAGACGGATCGGGTCGTGACCGATCACGATCCGGTCGAGGTCGGCACGATGCTCCCGAGACGACCCCGGGTACTGCTCCGCGATGACGAGATCGAACCGCCGCGCCGACAGCTCGAACAGTCCCTCCTCGGGTGGCACCTCTGCCACCTCCACCCGCAGCGCCGGCTCGGTCTCGGCGAGGATCGACAGTGCCGGCGCGAGGATGGCCTGCGCTGCCGTCTGCATCACCGCGACCCGCACGGGAGCGGCCGCCGGTTGCAGGCGCTCCAGCTCGCCCCGCGCCTGCTCGTCGAGTTCCAGCGCGCGCTCGGCGTGCTGCGCCAGAAGCCGGCCCTGGGCGGTCAATCGCACGCCGCGGCCATCCGGCTCGAACAGCGGCACCCCCGCTTCGCGCTCGAGGAGGGCGAGTTGCTGCGAGATCGTCGACGGACTATACGCGAGCGCCTCGGCGACCGCGGCCAGCGTGCCCCGCAGCGCGAACTCATGCAGCATCCGCAATCGGCGCAACTCGAACACGGGCCCTGCTTTCATCGATGACCCTGAACTGAATCCATCATAGATGATCGCTATTCATGATGAGTCGGGTGACGCATCCTGGAAGGGTGAACCATGATGGGGTGCAGTCTGGAATGAGCCAGACGGGAGTGCAGATGAACCACGCACAGCCGCCGGTGCCGGCGGAGCCGGCCCACGAGGCCGTCGCTCTCGCGCAGCGCTGGGTGAACGAGTCGGCCGCCGCCGACGTCGACCCCGCCGCGCAGCGCCTGGCCGGCGTGCTGCAGGACGAGAACGGCCTTCCCTTCACGATCGGATTCGTCGACGGCGTAATGCGGCCCGAGTCTCTCGGCGCCGCCGCATCCAATCTGCATCGCGTCGCCCCCCTCGTCCCGCGATTCCTGCCCTGGTATCTGCGGGCCGCGGTGCGCCTCGGCGGCGCGGTCGCCCCCGTGCTGCCCTACCCCGTCGTCCCGATCGCCCGCAGCGTGCTGCGCGGAATGGTCGGCCACCTCATCGTCGACGCGCGCCCCGAGAAGCTCGGCCCGGCGATCGAGAAGCTGCGGGGCAGCGGGCACCGACTCAATCTCAACCTCCTCGGAGAGGCGGTCCTCGGCGAGCACGAGGCGAACCGACGCCTTGAGGGCATCCACGACCTCATCCGCCGCCCCGACGTCGATTACGTGTCGGTCAAGGTCTCGGCGATCGTCAGCCACCTGTCGATGTGGGCGTTCGATCAGGTCGTCGCCACTGTCGTCGACCGGCTCACGCCGCTGTACCTCACGGCTGCCGGGAACGGCACCTTCATCAACCTCGACATGGAGGAGTACCGCGACCTCGACCTGACGATCGCGGTCTTCACCCGCATCCTGTCCGACCCCCGCCTGAAGAACCTCGAGGCCGGCATCGTGCTGCAGGCCTACCTGCCCGACGCACTCCCCGCCCTCGACCGCCTCACCGACTGGGCGACGCAGCGCGTCGACGCCGGTGGCGCGCGCATCAAGGTGCGCCTCGTCAAGGGCGCCAACCTCGCCATGGAGCACGTCGACTCCGTGATGCACGGCTGGCAGCAGGCTCCGTACGGCAGCAAGCTCGACACCGACGCCAACTACCTGCGCTGCCTCGACGCCGCGCTGCGACCCGAGCGGACACGGGCGGTGCGGATGGGCGTGGCCGGTCACAACCTGTTCGACATCGCCTACGCCTGGCTGCTCGCCGGCGAGCGCGGGGTGCGCGCCGACGTCGAGTTCGAGATGCTGCTCGGCATGGCGCAGGGTCAGGTCGAAGCGGTCTCGCGGGAGGTCGGGCCCGTCCTCCTCTACGTCCCCGTAGTGAAGCCGAAGGAGTTCGACGTCGCGATCAGTTACCTCGTGCGCCGGCTGGAGGAGAACGCCTCGACCGAGAACTTCCTCTCCGCGGCGTTCGAGCTGCACGATGACGTGTCGCTGTTCGACCGCGAGCGGTCGCGGTTCCTCTCCTCGGTCGAGCGGGCGGTCGACGCGTCGCTGCACACCGGGCCGTTCCGCACACAGGACCGCACGGCCGAGGTCGCGACCCCCCCCTCTCGTCGTCTGCGCAGCGCACCGTCGGCGCTGAAGGAGGGGCTCACGGAGGCTGTGCTCGGGATCGCCCGCACCGCCGGCGCCGACGACACCGCAGCGATGGCTGAGACCGAAGCGGTGTCGGGGCTCAACGAGGGGCAGAGCTTCGGCGGCGACCGGTTCGTCGAGACCGCGGTGTTCTCGCCCCGCGAGTCGGGAACGCGCGCGACAGGCGCTCCTGGCTTCCGCAACGCCCCCGACTCCGACCCCGCTCTCCCCGCGAACCGTGCGTGGTCGGCACAGGTGCTGTCGCGCGTCGACACTTCGACGGCCGGCGACGCCACCCTCGAGGCGGCGCGGATGACGGATGCCGCAGACCTCGACGCGGTCGTCGCGCGGGTGCGGGACGCCGGCGCCGCGTGGGGAGCGAAGCCCGCCGCCCAGCGCTCCGCCGTGCTGCAGGCCGCCGCCCGGACGCTCGAGGCTCGCCGCGGCGAACTCATCGAGGTCGCCGCATCCGAGACCGGCAAGGTGTTCTCCGAGGGCGACATCGAGGTCAGCGAGGCCGTCGACTTCGCCAACTACTACGCCGCGACCGCGCGCGAGCTGGACAGCGTCGCCGGCGCCGTCTTCGTGCCGTCGAAGGTCACCGTCGTCACGCCGCCGTGGAACTTCCCCGTCGCGATCCCGACCGGGGGCGTCCTCGCGTCGCTCGCCGCCGGTTCGGGCGTCGTGTTCAAGCCCGCGCCTCAGGCGCGACGCTGTGCGGCTGTGATCGCGGAGGCCCTCTGGGACGCGGGAGTGCCGCGCGATGTGCTGGCCCTCGTCGACATCGACGAAGGCGGCCTCGGGCAGCAGCTCATCACGCACCCGGACGTCGACCGGGTCATCCTCACGGGTTCGTTCGAGACCGCGGCGCTGTTCCGCTCGTGGCGCCCCGACCTGCCCCTGCTGGCCGAGACCAGCGGCAAGAACGCGATGATCATCATGCCGTCGGCCGACCTCGACCTCGCCGCATCCGATCTCGTCAAGAGCGCTTTCGGGCACGCCGGACAGAAGTGCTCGGCCGCGTCGCTCGCGATCCTCGTCGGACCCGTGGGGCGCAGCGAGCGCTTCCGCCGGCAGCTCATCGACTCGGTGCAGTCCTTGCGCGTCGGCCCGCCGACCGACCCGTCGGCCGAGGTCAGCCCCGTGATCGAGCCGCCGCAGGGCAAGCTCGCGTGGGCGCTCAGCACCCTCGAGCCGGGCGAGAGCTGGCTCGTCGAGCCGAAGCCGCTCGATTTCGGCCCGGAGACGGCCGGCCGGTACTGGACCCCCGGTGTGCGCGTCGGCGTGCAGCCGGGCTCCCGGTTCCACCGGGAGGAGTTCTTCGGACCGGTGATGGGCGTCATGCACGCTGCGACGCTCGCGGAGGCGATCGAGATCCAGAACGCGGTCGCATACGGACTGACGGCGGGCCTGTACACGCAGAACCCCGACGACCTGGCGCAGTGGCTCGACCACGTCGAGGCCGGAAACCTCTATGTGAACCGCGGCATCACGGGAGCGATCGTGCAGCGCCAGCCGTTCGGCGGCTGGAAGCGCTCGTCGGTCGGCGCCGGCACGAAGGCCGGTGGGCCCAACTACCTCGTGGGGCTCGGTTCGTGGCGCGCATCGGCGGGGACCGCGGCGTCGAAGACGCTGCACCTGCGCGGGCTCGACTCCCGCATCACCGACGTGATCGAGGCGGCGCAGCCGTCGCTCGACTTCGCCGCGTTCGAGTGGCTGCGGCGCGCGGCCCTGTCGGACGCGGTGGCCTGGGACCGCGAGTTCGGGCAGGTGAAGGATGTCTCGCGCCTGGGTGTCGAGCGCAACCTGTTCCGGTACCGCCCGCTGCCGGTCGCGGTGCGAGCGACGGCGGATGCCACGGTTCAGGAGATCCTGCGTGTGGCGCTCGCGGGGGTTCGGGCCGGGTCGGAGTTGACCCTGTCGCTCGCCGCCGGGCTGCCCGCCGAGGTGCGGCGCGTGCTGTCGGATCAGAGCGTCGCGGTGTTCGTCGAGACGGATGAGCAGTGGATGCAGCGGATCGGCGCGGGCGACGCGACGGAGTCGGCCGCCGCGTCGCGGGTGCGGTTGGTCGGCCGGCCCGAGTCGGTGGCGGCGCTGCACAGCGCGCTCGCGACGCAGGTGAACGGCGATCCCGACCTCGCTGTGTACGACAACGAGATCACCACGGCCGGCCGGCTCGAGCTGCTGCCATTCCTGCACGAGCAGGCGATCGCCATCACGGCGCACCGCTTCGGCAACCCGGACGATTGGTCGCAGGGTGTGATCTGAGCCCGCTGTTCGTGGTGTGGCCAGCACTTCCTGCGTTCGCCGCTCGTGACGGACGCGCGGAGCTGGGCGCGCCCAGCCCGATGCAGGCGGGATCGCATGCGATGATCCCGCTCCCTTGACCGTTTCTTGAAGACGTATTGAACCTCCGGTTCACACGCCTCACGAGAGGTGTGTGAACGGGAAGTTCAATACGCGGAGCAAGACATGCCCGGTGCGCGGTGCGCGGTGCTCGGTGCTCGGTGCACCCCGATCGCCGATGGCGCCGTTCGGCTCTCCGACGGCGAAGGGACGAACAACCGGTGTCGTGCCACGTGGACGCCCCGGAGATCTGCCAGCGTGGGATTCACGCGCGTCGCACGAAGGAGTCAGCATGCACGACACCCAGGCCCTGTCGATCGGGCGCGCTCGCCGCGTGCTCGAGGAGCGCCTGCGCCCGGCGATCCACACGGACCCGCATCCGCTGGCCGTCGCCGCCCACGTCGTCGGCGGTGAGCCGATCCCCGTCGCCGCCGGAATCCAAGGGCCGTTCGAGCCGTTCGCCGTCGGAACGGCGTGGGGTCGCGCCTGGGACACGACGTGGTTCCGCTTCACCGGCGAGATGCCGCCGTCGTTCGCCGGCCGCCGCATCGAGGCGGTGGTCGACCTCGGCTTCAACACCGCCGTCCCGGGATTCCAGGCCGAGGGCCTCGCCTACCGCGCCGACGGCACACCCCTGCGGGCGGTGCACCCGCGCGCCCAGTGGGTTCCGGTCCACGACACCGGCGATGCGGAGTTCTACCTCGAAGCTGCGTCGAACCCCGTCATCCTCGACCTCGCCGCACCGTTCCGCCCCACCGAGCGCGGCGAGTGGTCCACGGCCGGCGACGAGCCGCTGTACCGCCTCGCGCGCGCCGACCTCTGCGTATTCGAGGAAGAGGTGTTCGAGCTCGTCCATGACGTGGAGGTGCTGCTGCAGCTGGCCGAACAGCTCCCGGCGGAGTCCACGCGACGCGCACGCATCCTGCACGCCCTCGACCTCGCGC
Organism: Microbacterium altimontanum; assembly: GCF_058349865.2. Lineage (NCBI taxonomy): Bacteria > Bacillati > Actinomycetota > Actinomycetes > Micrococcales > Microbacteriaceae > Microbacterium > Microbacterium altimontanum. The sequence goes on from NZ_JBYRJB020000005.1 coordinate 380,279, forward strand.
TCGACCGCCTCGACCTCAACGACATCCCAGGTACTGCCGCCGACGCGCGCGGCGTGCTCGCCGAACCGCTCGCGGCTCCGGCCGACGCGAGCGCGCAGCACATCACCGCGATCGGCCATGCCCACATCGACTCCGCCTGGCTGTGGCCGCTGCGCGAGACCGTCCGCAAGGTCGCGCGCACCGCCGCATCGATGACGCGCCTGCTCGACGAGCATCCGGAGTTCCTGTACGCGATGTCGAGTGCGCAGCAGTTCGCGTGGCTGCGCGACGAGCGGCCGGAGGTGTTCGCCCGTGTGAAGGATGCCGTCGCTGCCGGCCGGTTCATCCCCGTCGGCGGCATGTGGGTCGAGACGGATGCCGTGCTCCCGGGCGGCGAGTCGATCGTCCGTCAGATCGCCTACGGCCAGCGCTTCTTCTGCGAGGAGTTCGGCATCGAGTGCCGCGGCGCCTGGCTCCCCGACAGCTTCGGCTACTCGGGCGCGCTCCCGCAGATCCTCGTCGGCGCCGGGTTCGAGTGGTTCCTCACGCAGAAGATGTCGTGGAACCAGACGAACCGCTTCCCGCATCACACGTTCTGGTGGGAGGGGATCGACGGCACCCGCGTGTTCACGCACTTCCCGCCGATGGACACCTACGAGGCCCAGCTCACCGGCGCCGAGATCGCTCGCGCGACGCGTCAGTTCGGCGAGAAGGCCGTCGCATCCTCCACACTCGCCCCGACCGGCTACGGCGACGGCGGCGGCGGAACGACCCGCGAGGCGATCGCCCGTGCGCGGCGCCTCCGGAACCTCGAGGGCAGCGCCCACGTGGAGTGGGAGACACCCGACGCGTTCTTCGCGCGCGCGAGGGCCGAGCTGCCGGATGCGCCGGTGTGGCGCGGTGAGCTGTACCTGGAGCTCCACCGTGCCACGTATACGACCCAGCACGCGATGAAGCAGGGGAACCGCACCAACGAGGAGCTGCTGCGCCGAGCCGAGCTGTGGGCGGCGACAGCCGCGGTGCGCACCGGCGTCGAGTATCCCTACGACGCGCTCGACGATGCCTGGCGCGAGGTGCTGCTGCTGCAGTTCCACGACATCCTGCCGGGCTCGGCGATCGCCTGGGTCCACCGCGAGGCGCGCGAGCGCCATGCGCGGGTCGAGCGGACGCTGCGCGCGATCATCGGCGACGCGCTCGCCGCCCTCGGGGTCGAACGGGCGGAGGACGGGCCGCTCCTCCTGAACTCAGCCGCCGTGCCGCAGCGCGGCGTGCCGGCGGGCGCGGTGGGTCCCTGGGAGTTGGCGGTACCGGTACAGGTCGGACGGGACGGCGACGGATTCGTCCTTGTGAGCGATGCCGTGCGGGTGGCGGTCGACGCATCCGGTCGCATCACGTCGGCGGTCGATCGCGTGACGGGGCGTGACGCGATCCCCGCCGGGCTCGCGGGAAACGCGCTGCAGCTGCACCAGGACTTCCCGAACCAGTGGGATGCGTGGGATGTCGACGCCCATTACCGCGGCCGTCACGACGACATCCGGGGTCGGGCGCACGTGGAGGGCGACGCGATCGTCGTGGAGGCCGACTTCGGCGCCTCGCGCATCCGTCAGCGACTGAGTCTCGCCGACGACGGCCGCACCGTGGTGATCGACAACGAGATCGACTGGCACGAGAGCGAGCGGTTCCTGAAGCTCGCGTTCCCGGTCGACGTCTTCACCGACGAGGTGGTCGCCGAGACGCAATTCGGGCACCACACCCGGCCCACGCACACGAACACCTCGTGGGACGCCGCGCGATTCGAGCAGCACGCGCAGCGCTGGTTCCTCCTGGAGGAGCCTGGGTTCGGTGTGGCGTTCCTGAACGACTCGAGCTACGGCTTCGACGCGACGCGGGCGACGCACGAGGGGCGCGTCATCAACGTCGCGCGCTTTTCGATGCTGCGCGCGCCGCGCTACCCCGATCCGCACACCGATCAGGGAGTGCAGCGGATGCGGTTCGGCCTGGTGGTCGGTGCCGGGGCGACGGATGCCGCGGCCGCCGCATCCCGATTCGTCGCGCCTGTCGAGCCGGCCGCCGGTGCCGATGTGGCGCCGCTCGTGCGGGTCACGGGCGCGGTGCTGAGTGCGGTGAAGCTCGCCGACGACCGCTCCGGCGACGTCGTCGTGCGGGTGCACGAGGAGCGCGGCGGCCGTTCGACGGCGGTTGTGGCGCTGCCGTCCGGCGACGTGGTGCGCGCCGACCTGCTGGAGCGGCCCGGGGAGCCGGTCGCCGTGGATGATGCCGACGGAGAGTCGACGGTCACCCTGCAGCTGCGCCCGTTCGAGATCGCGACGCTGCGCGTGCGCCGCTGACGCGCGCGATCGTGACGCGAGCGGCCGCCCGTTCTGCGCATGGATGTGTAGGCATGTGTACCATGGCCACATGGCCACCCTCGATCGACGCGTGCAAGTGCTTTTCGACGAAGAGCTCTATGAGCGACTCGTCGCCGAAGCGCGCGAGGAACGGATGAGCGTCGGCGCCCTGATCCGAGACGCGGTCGATGACCGGTTGAATCGGCGACGAGCAGACGCGGTGGCGGCGCTGCGCCGATTGTTCGCCAGCGGCGACGAGCGTCCGCAGCCCATGGAGGATTGGGAATCGGTCAAGGACAACCTCCTCGACCGGCCCTCCCTCCCTGGGGAAGCGCCATGAACCCGATGAGTGAGGATGCGGTGCTGATCGATGCCGCCGTCGCACTCCACGCTCTGGGCGCGCCCAGCCCACGTCAGGCCGCCAGTCGACGATTCCTTCTGGGGCTGGCTCTCGGGCGCGGCCGCGCCTATGCGAGCACGGAGATGATTCAAGAAGTCGTCCACCATCGGCTTCGTGCGCTGGGCGATCGAAGGGTGGCTGTCGCGGATGCCCGTGAGGTCACGCGAGGAGTGACCGTGCTGCACTTCGACCGCGAGGTGCTCGATCTCGCGCTCGAATTGATCGAACGCACTCACGTCCGCGGTCGAGATGCCGTGCACGCGGCGACCGCACTCGCCTACGGCATCGGCAAGATCGCATCGCCTGACCCTGCCTTCGACGACATCCCCGGTTTGACGCGCGTCGACCCTCTGACCGCCGTCGCACGGTGAGCACGAGGGAACCAGGCCCAACGGCACGCTGAACGCCGGCTGACCGGGTCACCGCGTCGGCAGTGAGAGAATGGATGCGGCGTGCCCGTGTCGCATCTTCCCCACCATGCTGGGTCGAACTTCCGCCGGGCCCGAGGACGGCGTCCGCCAATCACGTTCAGTGAGGAGCAGAATGTCCCTTTCCGAAACTGCAGTCGCCGACGCGCAGGCCTCCGTCCGCATCCAGCAGCACCGCCGGTACCTCATGTGCAAGCCCGCCTACTTCACCGTCGCGTACGAGATCAACCCGTGGATGCACAAGGCTGACCCGACCGACACGCCCAAGGCCGTCCGGCAGTGGCAGACGCTGTACGACACGTACCTCGCGCTCGGCCACGAGGTCGAGCTGATCGACCCCGTCGAGGGCCTCCCCGACATGGTCTACACCGCCAACGGCGGGTTCATCGTCGACGGGACCGCGCTCGGTGTGAAGTTCTCCGTCGACGAGCGCCGCGGCGAAGAGCGGCCGTTCATGGACTGGTTCGCCGCCCACGGCTTCGAGGTCGTCGAGCCGATCGCCGCCCAGGAGGGCGAAGGCGACATCCTCCTCGCCGGCAGCACGATCCTGGCCGGATACGGCTTCCGCTCCTCGATCGAAAGCCACCGCGAGATCGCCGACATCTTCGGCCGCGAGGTCGTCTCGCTGAAGCTGATCGATCCGCACTTCTACCATCTCGACACCGCGATCAGCGTTCTCGATCCGGTGGAGGGCCCCGGCGGCGTCGAGAAGGCGAACATCGCCTACCTGCCGAGCGCGTTCGACGACCGCAGCCGCGGCATCCTCGAGGACCTCTTCCCCGACGCGATCCGCGTGGCCGACGCCGACGGCGCCGTGTTCGGCCTCAACTCCGCCAGCGACGGCCGCAACGTCTTCATCTCGCCCCGTGCCACGGGCTACGACGCCCAGCTGCGCGAGCGCGGGTACAACCCCGTGCACGTCGACCTCTCGGAGCTCCTGCTCGGCGGCGGCGGCATCAAGTGCTGCACGCTCGAACTGCGCGGAGGCACCCGATGAGCAGCGCTCCCACCCTCGACACCACCGCGATGAAGATCATCCGCGCTGAAGACGAGCACCTCGCGCACAACTACAGCCCACTCCCCGTCGTCGTCGCCGAGGGCGAGGGCGTCTGGGTGACGGATGTCGAAGGCAAGCGGTACCTCGACCTGCTCTCGGCCTACTCGGCCCTGAACTTCGGGCATCGGCATCCGGCTCTCGTCGCAGCCGCCACCGAGCAGCTCGGCCGGCTGACCCTCACGAGCCGTGCGTTCCACAACGACAAGCTCGGCGCATTCGCCGCCGCGCTCGCCGAGCTGTGCGGCAAGGACCTCGTACTGCCGATGAACACCGGTGCCGAGGCCGTCGAGACCGGCATCAAGACCGCCCGTGCATGGGCGTACCGGGTCAAGGGCGTCGCTCCGGATGCCGCGACCATCGTGGTCGCGGACGGCAACTTCCACGGCCGCACCACCACGATCGTCGGCTTCAGCGACGACGACAGCGCACGCGACAGCTTCGGGCCGTTCGCGCCCGGCTTCGTCAACGTCGCGTACGGCGACGCCGCTGCGATCGAGGCGGCGATCACCCCCGACACCGCCGCGGTGCTGATCGAGCCCATCCAGGGCGAGGCCGGCGTCATCATCCCTCCGGACGGCTACCTGCAGGCCGTGCGCGAGATCTGCACCCGCAACAACGTGCTGTTCATCGCGGACGAGATCCAGGCGGGACTCGGCCGCGTCGGCACGACGTTCGCGTGCGAACGCGAGGGCGTCGTCCCCGACATCTACCTGCTCGGCAAGGCGCTCGGCGGCGGCATCCTCCCCGTCTCGGCGATCGCCGCCGACGAGGAGGTGCTGGGGGTCATCCGCCCCGGTGAGCACGGGTCGACGTTCGGCGGCAACCCGCTCGCCGCCGCCGTCGGCCTGAAGGTCGTCGAGCTGCTGTCGACCGGTGAGTTCCAGAAGCGCGCCGCGCTGCTCGGCGAGCACCTCGCCGCCCGGCTGGACGAGCTGATCGGGCACGGTGTCACCGCCGTGCGCGTGGCGGGCCTGTGGGCCGGCGTCGACATCGACCCGACCGTCGGAACGGGACGCGAGATCGCCGAGAGGCTCCTGGCCCGCGGCGTGCTGGTGAAGGACACGCACGGCCAGACGATCCGCATCGCGCCGCCGCTCACGATCCGGGCGACCGAGCTCGACTGGGCGATCGAGCAGCTCAAGGTCGCACTGGAGGGCTGACTCCGCGGGAGGAAGTCCCGAGCCGAAGGGCGCTCAGGGACGCACGTCGAGGTAGGCCCTTCGACTCGCTGCGCTCGCTTAGGGACCTGGCGTGGTAGGTCCCTGAGCGAGGACGCTTCGACTCGCTTCGCTCGCTCAGCGCGGGTCTGCGCGACGAGTCGAAGGGCCGCCGGAGCGCTCACGCCAGGCCGGTGTGGTGCGCGGCGAACGCGAGCTGGTCGGCGAACTCGGCGGCCGCCGCATCCTTCGGCTTGCCCATGCCGTGGCCGGCCCGGGTGTCGACGGCGAGCAGGATGGGCGCGTCGCCGGCCTGCGCATGCTGCAGCGCCGCGGCGAACTTCAGCGAGTGCCCGGGCACGACGCGGTCGTCGTGGTCGCCGGTGGTGATGAGCGTCGGCGGGTACGCCGTGCCCGGCCGCACGTTGTGCAGCGGCGAGTAGGCGCGCAGGGAGGCGAACGCGTCGGCGTCGTCGGGGTCGCCGTAATCGCTGGTCCACGCCCACCCGATCGTGAAGCGGTGGAACCGCAGCATGTCGAGCACGCCGACCCCGGGCAGCACGGCCGCCCACAGGTCGGGACGCTGCGTCACAGCGGCGCCCGCGAGCAAGCCCCCGTTCGACCTGCCGTGCAGGGCGAGCTGCTCGCGCGTCGTGACACCGGTCGCGACGAGGTGCTCGGCCACGGCGTAGAGGTCGTCGAACACCTGCTGCTTGTGTTCCTTCGTTCCGGCGTGATGCCAGTCCGATCCGAACTCGCCGCCGCCGCGCAGGTTCGGCACGACCAGCACACCGCCGGCCGCCACCCATGCCGCGAGGATGGGGCGGAAGCCGGGGTTCATCGGGATGTTGAACCCGCCGTATCCCCAGATGAGCGTCGGCCGCGGTTCCCCCTCCCCGTCGTCGGCAGGACGCACGACGAACGCCGGCACATCGGCGCCGTCGGTGCTCGCCACGCGGATGCGGTCGGTCACGGCGTCCGGCGCCGCCGGCCCGGGCGTCGGCAGGGTCCGATGCTGCAGAACGGATGCGTCGTCCACTTCGAGTACGTGCCGCGTCCCCCGGTCCACGAAGCTCGCGGTTCGCACGTACACGCGGCCGGTCTCGTCGTCGGTCGAGACATCCGTGATGCTCACGCCGTCGCCGAGAGGAAGGTCCTCGCCGAGAACGCCGTCGAACGTCGCGAGCTGCGCGCGATGCGACGCGTCGTGGGAGTACTCGAGCACGAGCCCGTATGCCGTCAGGTGCGCGTTCAGGAGAACGTCGTCCTCGTGCTCGGGGACGACGGTGCGCTGATCGCCGGTCCACAGGTCGAATCCCGCGAGCCGGTATCGCGGCGCTCCCTCGTCGGTCACGACGTACAGGACGTCGTCGTGGATGCCGATGGTGTGCCAGTCGTGCTCACGACCGCGGACCAGCTGACGCAGGTCGTTCTCGTCGTGCCGCCGCACCGCGAGGTCGTTGCCGGACGACGATCCGCCGTCGGTGAGCAGCACGAACCAGTCGTCGTCGCCGGGCCACTGCCGTGCGAACGTGCGCGGCTCGTCCGGCCGTGAGAACACGACGGCGTCGGCCGACGCATCCTGCCCGATGACATGCGCCTGCAGCCGTCCGGCGCCCTGCTCGTCGGTGAGCGCGTTGCCCGCCGGCTCGTCGTAGCACCAGTACGTGAACGAACGGGCGCCGGGAAGCCACACCGGGCGGTTCCACTTCGTCCACGGGATCTCGTCGGGAAGGTCTTCGCCGGTCGCGACATCCCGCACCCGGATCGTGCGCCAGTCGGACCCTCCGTCGGCCACGCCGTAGGCGAGCAGCGCCCCGTCGGGGCTGACGGCTGCCGTCGTCACGGCCCGGGTGCCGTCGGCCGAGAGCGTGTTCGGGTCGAGCAGCACGCGCCCGCCCTCGAGTCCGTCCACGGTGTCGGCGACCACGAGCACGTCCTGATTCTGCCCGTCGTTCTGCCAGGCGAACACGCGCCCGCCCTTCTCGAACGGGCAGCCGCGGGTGGGCGCGTGCAGCAGCGCCGACACCGACGCGAGGAAGCCGGGGCGGCCGGGCAGCGCATCCAGAACCGGTCGCGCGTGGGCGTTCTGCGCGGCGACGAACGCCGCGGTCTCGGGCGCGTCGGCGTCTTCGAGCCAGCGGTACGGGTCGTCGACGGTGTGTCCGTGGAGGGTCTCTGTCACGTCACCACGATGTGCGGAAGGGGAGGGATGCATCCCCTCATCGTTTCACGGCCCTTCGACTTCAGTCCCGTCAGGTCCCTGAGCGAGGAGCGCAGCGACGAGTCGAAGGGCGGCGCCGACGCTCACGCGACGTGCACCGTGACCTCGTGCCACCCCGTCGCCCCATCCGGCACGGGTGGCGCCTGCTGCGCCGTCTGCACCTCGCCGGTGCGGCTCGTCGCGCGGCATCGGACGGTGTGGTCGCCGGGCTCCGCGCGCCACGGCAGGCGCCACTGCACCCAGGTGTCGACGGAGATCGCAGGAGCGAGCTGTGCGGTGCGCCAGGGGCCGCCGTCGACCGACACCTCGACCTTCGACACCCCGACGTGCTGCTGCCAGGCGACCCCGGCGATCACCGCATCGTCTGCGGCGACCGTCTGAGAGGCGTTCGGCACGTCGATGCGCGACTCGAGCTTGATGGGGCCCCGCGGAGCCCATCCCTGCGTCGTCCAGTACGCGGTGGCACGATCGAACCGCGTCACCTCGAGATCGACGACCCACTTCGTCGCCGAGACGTAGCCGTACAGGCCGGGGACCACCATCCGCACCGGGAAGCCGTGCTCCGGGGGAAGCGGTGCGCCGTTCATGCCGACCGCGAGGATCGCAGCCCGGTCGTCGGTGAGCACCGCGAGGGGAGTCGACGCGGTGAAGCCGTCGGCCGAGCGCGACAGCACCATGTCGGCATCGGGATGCGGGCTCGCTCGGGCGAGCAGGTGCCGGATCGGGTAGCCGAGCCATCGTGCATTGCCGACGAGGTCGCCGCCGACCTCGTTCGAGACGCACGTCAGCGTCGTGTAGCTCTCCTCGAGAGGGAGGGCGAGCAGTTCGTCCCACGTGAGCGTGATCGTCCTGTCGACGAGCCCGTGGATGCGTAGCGACCACTGTGCCGGGTCGACCTGGGGCACGAGCAGCGCGGTGTCGATGCGGTAGAACCGCCCGGCGGGCGTCACGAGCGGCGCGAGGCCCGGCACATCGAGTGCGGCTCCCGCGGGGATCGGTGCCGCCGGATGCGTCGGCGCCGGCAGGCGGAGGGCTCGGCGCGCTGCAGCAGCCGTGCGGGCGCCCGCCTGCAGCAGCGTGCCGCCCACCGTCGCGGCGACGCCGATCAGCGCCGCGGCGCCCGCGAGCACGAAGAAGCGCCGGCGATCGAGGCCGGCGCCGGGCGGGGCCGCGCCGGCATCCGCAGCGGTTCGGGAGGCGCGGGTCGCGCGGCGGGCGAGCGGGCCGATTGCGAAGGCCGCGACGGCACCGGCGACCGCCGACGGCGCCCATGCGAGGCCGCCGGCATCCGCCCGCGTCACAGCGGCTGCGATCCCGACCACGCCGAGCGCGGCGCACAGGAGAGCACCCACGCGCGGGTATTGCGCCTCGAGCAGGCCCAGGCCGCCAGAAGCGGCGACCAGCACGACGCCGATGCCCACGATCAGCGCGGTCTTGTCCGCCGTGCCGAACAGCGTGATCGCCGTCTCCTTCGCCCACCCCGGGGCGAGATCGATGAGCGCATCGCCGACCGCCGCGACCGGGCTCGACGACGGCGCGAACGCCGCCGCGACGAGCTCGCCGAGGCCGACCCCCAGCACCACGGCGGCGATTCCCGCCAGCCCCGCTCGCAGTCTCGTCGACCCGCTCACGATGCGAGCCTACGACCGTGCCGGGGCCTCGGGATCGGTCGGGTTCCGGCTCAGCGGCGGGACAGGAGTCGCCGCCGGCGCGGCGGCGCCACCATGATCGGCACCGGCGCGGTGAGCACGGCGTCGACCACCATCGATCCGTCGGTCGGCCCGACGATCGGGATGGGCGTGGTCTCGGTCGCGAACTCCGGCTCGACCGGCATCGCCGCGAGCCGCCGATGCGCGCGCAGATAGGCGGGAATCAGCACGAGCGCTGCCCCCAGCCACGCGAGCGGATTGCTCAGCACCACGCCGGCGTAGCCGATCGCACCGCCGAGAACGACGGCGGCCGCCACACGCATCACGAGCTCGATGACGCCGGTCACGGTCGGGATGAGCGCATCGCCGAGACCCTGCAGCGCGCCGCGCAGCACGAACAGCACGCCGAGCGCCGAGTAGCTCACACCGTTGATGATCAGCATGAGGTGGGCGAGCTCGACGACCTCGTCGGAGCCGTCGCCGATGAAGATGCGCACGAGGTTCGTGCCGAAGGCGACCAGCACCACGCCGAGCGCGATCGAGGCGATCACCGCCATGACGGTCGCCTGCTTCACGCCACGGCGGATGCGGTCGGGCCGGCAGCCGCCGAGGTTCTGCGCGACGTACATCGACACGGCGAGGCCGAGCGACTGCAGGAAGGCGACGGCGATCGAGTCCACGCGTGAGGCCGTGGTGTACGCCGCCACGGCATCCGCCCCGATCATGTTCAGGGCGACCTGCACGGTGAGGGTGCCGATCGCGATGATCGATGCCTGGAACCCCATCGGAAGGCCGAGGCGCAAGTGCGCCTTCAGGTCGCTCCAGTCGACGCGCCAGTCGCCGCGGTGCACGTGCAGTGCGGGCACGCGGCGGCGGACGAACTCCAGGCACAGCAGCACCGAGACCGCCTGCGAGACGACCGTCGCGAGCGCGGCGCCCGCCACGCCCCACCCGAACGGGCCGACGAACAGGATGACGAGGCCGACGTTCAGCCCGCACGCGAGCGTGAGGAACACGAGCGGTGTGCGCGAATCGCCGATCGCCCGGATGATCGCCGCGAGGTAATTGAAGAACATCGTCGCGCCGGCGCCGAGGAAGCTCACCTGGGTGAACACCGTCGCGCCGTCGAGCAGCTCGGCCGGCGTCTGCAGCGCGATGAGGGCCGGACGTGCGATGAGCGGGGCGACGACCGTGAGCACGACGGTCGTCGCGGCCGTGAGGATCGTGCCGGCGGCGACCGAGCGTCGCACGGCGGCGTAGTCCCGCGCGCCGAACGCCTGCGCCGTCGGGATCGCAAATCCGCTCGTGAGGCCCCAGGCGAAGCCGAGCAGCAGGAACAGCAGACTGCCGGTCGCGCCGACCGAGGCGAGGGCGTCGACGCCGAGGTGGCGGCCGACGACGATCGTGTCGGCGAACTGGTAGAGCTGCTGCACGACGTTCCCGATGAGCAGCGGAACGGCGAACGCCAGGATGACGCGCCACGGGCGGCCCGTGGTGAGAGTGGTGGCCATGAGATCTCTCGGAAGGACGAGGACGAGCGGGGGAGAAGGCGAAGGCGACCGCGAAGATCTGCGGTCGCCGAAATCCCTCTCAGTCTATCGAATCGATTCGGCGCAGACTGGGCAAGACCTGATTCAGACCGACTCGATCCACTGCGCGATGCGCTTCACGCTGCGCTGCGCGGACGCCGCCTCCGGATGGTTCAGGTGGCCGTGCGTCGCGCTGCGCTCGGCGAACAGCTCCACGCGCACTCCGGCGTCGCGCAGCTGCCGGGCGAACATGTCGCCGGACGAGCGCAGGTCATCGATCATCGCCACCAGGATGTAGGTCGGCGGCCACCAGGCGAGGTCGCGCGCGGTTCCCGCGAACGCCTCGGGGTCGGTCGCCACAGCCCTGGCGGCGTAATGCTTCGCCAGCGCGCGCACCACAGGCGGCCGGAACCGCAGGCGCGACGGCATCTTCTTCATGAGATCGAGGGTCGCCGGGGTGTTCGGCGGAAGGGTCGGATGCATCATCGGGTATGCGAGCACGACGGATGCCGGCATCGGGCCATGCTGCGTGTGCAGGCGCATGGTGACGCCGGAGACGATCGTCCCGCCGGCGCTCGCGCCGCCGAGGTGCACGCGCGCCGCATCGACGCCGAACAGTGCGTCCGCGTCGCCGGTCGCGTGCAGCCAGGCGGCGTGCACGTCGTCCACCGGTACAGGATGCCTCACCCCGCGCAGCGCCTTGCGGTAGTCCACCGCGAGCACGGGGATCCCCTGCGCGGCGAGCTCGAGCGCAACCCAGTTCGACTCCGGCATGTCGAGGTCGCCGCCGACGAACGCGCCGCCGTGCGTCCAGACGAGGGCATTCCGCGCCTGGACCGCGGGGCCACGATACAGCCGCGCCGGCACCGCGCCGTGCGGGCCGGCCACCGGCACGTCCCGCACCTCCACCTTCGCCAGCCGCGGGAAGCGGCGCTGCAGCGATGCGGTATCGATGTCGGAGCGCGGGTCGACGGGCAGGCCCTTGCGCGCGAGGTGGTGCGCCATGATGCGCACCACGATGTCGGCGGGGGTCAGCATCCCACCATCATCGCGCCGGCCCGGGCAGCGGCTTGCCGCGCGGCGCGGCGTCACCGTCGTCGCGGCCGGGGAGCGCGATCGGCGTCGTCTGTGCGATCTCGTCGCTGAACTCCTCCGGTGCGATCCGCTCCACCACGCGGATCGGCCGGGTCTCGTCGATCGTGAGCGCGAACCGGCTCGTCTCGCTGCGATGCAAGCGGCCGGATGTCACGAGCCAGACCGCTCCGATGGCACACGCGACGATCCCGGCGGCGGCGCCCACCTGGATCGCCGTCCGCGGCCCGAACGTCGTCGCCACCCATCCGGTGATGGGCGCGCCGATCGGGGTCGACCCCATGATCACCGCCATATACAGCGCGAGCACGCGTCCGCGCAGCTGCGCATCCGTCGTGGTCTGCACGTAGCCGTTCGCGGTCGTGAGCATCGACACGGTGGTGAACCCGACGAACACGACCGTGACGCCGTACATCCAGTACTGCGGCATGACCGATGAGACGAGCGAGGCGATGCCGAAGCCTCCGGTCGCGAAGATCACCACCCGGAGTCGTGCGCGTTCGCGTCGCGCGGCCATGAGCGCGCCGGCGAGCGACCCGATCGCCAGCAGCGAGCTGAGGGCCCCGTAGCCGTCGGCCTTCAACCCGAACTCCAACGCCATGGTCGATGCGAAGATCGGGAAGTTCATGCCGAACGCGCCGATCAGGAAGACCATCACGAACAGGACGAGCAGGTCTTTGCGTCGTGCGACGTAGCGGAAGCCGTCGGCCAGGCGGGTGGCATCCGTCGCCCGCACCCGCGGCTGCAGCTCATCGAGCCGCATGATCGACAGGGCGACGAGCATCGCGAGGAACGTCGCGGCGTTGATGAGGAACATCCAGCCGGTGCCGACCAGCACGATCATCACGCCACCGACGGCGGGGCCGATGAGGCGGGCGGTGTTGAAGGATGCCGAGTTCAGCGCGACGGCGTTCGCGGCATTCTCGCGCGAGACGACATCGGAGACGAACGCCTGGCGGGCCGGCGAGTCGAACGCGTTCGCGATGCCGAAGAGGCCTGCGAACATCCACATGAGCGGCAGCGTCATGATGTCGGTCAGCAGCAGGACGCCGACCGTGACCGCCAGGAGACCGAGCGCCGACTGAGTGCACATGAGCAGCTTGCGTCTGTCGAAGTGGTCGGCCACCCAGCCGGTGATGCTGACGAGTACGAGCGGCGGGCCGAACTGCAGCGCCATCGTGACGCCCATCGCGGTGGCATCGTTGTTGGTCAGCTCGGTGAGCACGACCCAGTCCTGCGCGGTGGACTGCATCCATCCGCCGATGTTCGAGATCAGCGCACCGATGAACCAGACGCGGTAGTTGAACAGGCCGAGCGAGCGGAACATCGCCTTCATCGGGCCGCCACCTCGCTCATGATCGTGGCCGCCTGGGCGAGCGTGCGCCGCTGGGCGGGGGTCAGGCCGGCGACCACGTGCGCGAGCCACAGGTCGCGCCGCCGCACGGTCTCGGTGACCAGGTCCCGCCCCTGTGCGGTGATCTCGATGTTGACCTTGCGGCGGTCGTTCTCGTCGGGCGTGCGCGTGGCCCAGCCGAACTCCTCCAAGCAGTTCACGGTGCGATTCATGGAGGGAGCGGTGACACGCTCGCGGTCGGCGAGCTCGCCCAGCGTGAGCGGACCGTGGCTGCGCAGCGTCGCGAGCACGGCGAACTGGGCGTCGCTCATGGTGTCCAAGGCGCGCTCCGAACGCAGGCGGCGGCTGAGCCGGAAGGTCGCCATGCGCAGGTCGCGGGCTGCGGCGGCATCCTCCTCGGGTACGCCGTCGTCGGTCTCCGGAAGTCTCACGCGCGCATCACTCATACAGATATTTAGCTTAGCTTATTAGCTTCGCTAAGTAAATCTCGGTGGCGGCATCGGCACGCGATATGCTCGCGCCATGCCCGAGTTCACCGACGCACGCGGCATCGCGATCGTCTACGACGTCCATCCCGCGCAGAGCCCGCGCGGCGTCGTGCAGCTGCTGCACGGCGTGGGCGAGCATGCCGGCCGATACGTCGCGCTGATCCAGTCGCTGACCGCCGCCGGCTTCACGGTCTACGCCGACGACCATCGCGGGCACGGCCGTACCGGCATGACCCAGCACGGTGACGCCGCGCGGCTCGGCCGGCTCGGACCCGGGGGACACCCCGCCGCCGTCGACGCCTGCTGGCAGTTCACGCAGCTCATCCGCGCCGAGAACCCCGGACTGCCGCTGGTGATCCTGGGGCATTCCTGGGGCTCGTTCCTCACGCAGATCCTCGTCAATCGGCACCCCGAGGCGTACGACGGGATCATCCTCTCCGGCTCGGCGCTGCGCATGCCGGGATCCCTGAACGCGGGCGATCTGAACGCCCGATGGAAGACGAAGGATGCCTCGGGTCTGGAGTGGCTCTCGAGCGACCTGAGCGTCGGGGAGGCGTTCCACGCCGACCCGCTGACCGTCGAGGTCCCGTTGCTGCGGCTGTTCGGTCCGGTGGATGCCGCGCGCCTGTTCGGCCGCCCCCGCAAGGACCTCGGTCGTGACATTCCGCTGCTGCTCCTCGTGGGCAAGGACGACTCGGTCGGTGGCCCGCGCAGCGTGCATAAGCTCGCCGACGCGTACCGCACGCGGTCAGGGTTCACGGACGTGACGACCCTCGTCTATCCGGGCGCCCGGCACGAGCTGTTCAACGAGGTGTGCCAGGCCGAAGTGCGCGCCGACGTGGTCGCGTGGCTCGATGCCCGCTACTCCGTGCGCGCGTGACGACGGTTTCCGCGTGCGGTAGACAGGCGGGGACGCCCGTTGCGGACCGCTCGGCACCTATTCGACCGCATCAGCGCAGCTCGACTCTGTCGCTCATTGCCTCGAGGCGCGGGTCGGTGGGCGCAAGTTCCGTGATGAGCAGGGTCGCTCGCTCCAGAGCGAAGCACATCGCGGTAGCAATCTGCCCGAGCTTTGACGAATCGATACACAGGATGAGCTCACTTGCGACCCGACGAAACGCCTGCTTGAGCTCTGCCTCATGCAATGAGACCTCCGAGGTGCCATGCGTCGAACTGAGCGCGGAGGCGCTCGCGAAGAAGCGCGTGTAATGAAGGGACTGCGCCATCTGAACGGCCAGAGGGCCGACAAAGCTCTCCGTCTCGTACTCTGACTGACCGGCGATCAGGATCGGATCCATTCCGTCGGCAAACTGAAGCGTGCGGTATGTCTCGTACGAACTCGTCGCCACGGTGAGCCCTGAGCGGCGCGTGAGCGCCGGTGCAATCGTGCCGACCGTCGTTGAAGCGTCCAGGGCGATGCAGCCGCGCCGCGGCACCAGCGCGAGTGCCTTGTCGCGAATGATGTCCTTCGCGCGCCGGTTCACCTCCCACCGCTCCCGGAACGACCGGCGGTCGATCACCGACCCGCCGGGGCGGGGCGCTTCGTCCGGTTCATCGCTAACCGTCGCTGTCGGCAGGTCGCGATCGATCGACATGTCAGGGCCACACCACGGCGTGCACGAAGTCGGCGGACTGGACGTCGACCTCGCAGGGCAGTCGCGAGATCATCTGCTGTCGCGCATCAGACTCGAAGTATGCGACGTCCGCGGCCCTGTACCGCGCTCTGCCTCCTGGATGGGAGGCTGCCCAGACGAACTCGCCGGCGCTCGGGAGAGCGAACGCGAACTCGATGGAGAACCCGTATCGATGACGCAGCGGCACCAACTCGCTGTGGAACCACGAGATATACGAAGGCAGATCGGTGGCTGCGATCCGGTAGCGCCGCAGCTGAATCGTGCGGTGCGCCATGTCAGTCTCCGATCAACTCTCGCAGGGCGGCAGCGATCGCCGTCGCGTTGGGGACGAGCGCATGTTGAAGTGCGGGAGAAGCCGGTATTCGGATGTCCGGTGTGCCGAGCCGAGCGACCGGTGCTGTGAGGATCGAGAAGTGCTGCTCGGAGATGCGCGCAGCGATCTCAGCACCGAATCCACCTGTCTGCACATCCTCGTGCACGACGAGCACGCGGCCGCTCGCATTCGCGACGACCTCGGCGATGGCGGTGTCGTCGAGCGGACGCAACCAGCGCAGGTCGAGCACGGCAACGTCGATTCCCTTCGTGCTGAGCGCGTCGGCTGCCTGAAGCGCGGAAGGCAGCGTCGCGCCCCAAGTGATGACCACGGCGTGTGTGCCATCGCGGTGCAGACGCGCACCGCCGACCGACTCGCCTCGGCCGCCCCTGGTCACCGGGCCCGCGACCTGGTAGAGCGCGCGATGTTCGATGAGTACCACAGGGTCCGGGTCTGCGATGGCCGCTCGCAGCATCCGGTAGCCGTCCTGCGGCGTCGCGACGAGGCCGACCTTGATCCCAGGAATGTGCGAGAGCACCGCTTCAATGCTCTGCGCGTGCTGCGCGCAGGCGCCGTCGGTGACGCCCTGCTGCATGCGCACGACGAGTGGAGCGGTGAGCGCGCCCCGGTTGATGTACCGCACATTGGATGCTTGATTGACGATCTGGTCGAGTGCGACATAGGCGAAGTCCGCCCACATGATCTCGACGATAGGCCGAAGCCCGCCGATCGCGGCGCCGACGGCTGAGCCGAGGATCGCGTTCTCCGCGATCGGCGTATCGAAGACACGGTCGGCGCCGAATCTTTTCTGCAGGCTGCGGGTGACGCCGAAGATGCCGCCGGCAACACCCACGTCTTCGCCGTACACGAGTACTTCGGAGCGGGTCTCCAGCTCATCGCTGAGAGCAGCGTTGAGGGCGCGCTGCAAGGTCAGCTCCCTGGTGTCAGTGGAGCCCCAATCGGTGGCCGGAGCCGAGGCCGAGAGATGATCGAACACCGTCGCCGGATCGGGCTCCGCCATTCGGCTGACGGCCTCGGCGACCGCGGCCATGCGCGCCTCGGCATCCGCAACGGCGGCATCCGCGGCCTCGGCGCTGACCCGGCCCTCGTCACGCAGACGCCTGAGGGGCTCTCGAAGCCGTGCGCTCTCGAGGTCCTGCCGCGGGCGATAGTGCTGGATGTCGCGGTTGTAATGCCCGGAAAGGCGGATCGTGCGGCACTCGAGGAAGACGGGGCCTTCGCCCGCCCGCGCCGCGTTCGCCGCATCACCGACGGCGCGGGTGACGGCGAGCGGGTCACAGCCATCGACAACGTGGGCCGGCATCCCGAACGCCCGAGCGCGATCGACGAGTTCGCCGTGCACCATGCTCGCGGTGGGCGTCATCTCGGACCATTCGTTGTTCTCACACACGAAGATGACCGGCAGGCGGTGGGCGACCGCGAAGATGAGCCCTTCGTTCGTGGCCCCCTGATTCATCGCCCCGTCGCCGAAGACCACGACCGTGACGCCGCCGGTGTCCAATCGCTTCTGGCTGAGCGCGATCCCGGTGGCGATTGTGCTGCCGGCGCCGACGATGGAGGTCTCGCCGATGAAGCCATGTGCCGGGTCCGACAACAGGGGTGAACCTGCCCGCCCTCCGTTCAAGCCACCCGACTTCTGAGCCACTTCTGCGAATGCCGCTGTGGGGTCGGCGCCGAGTGCAAGCGCCCACCCGTGGCCGCGGTATGTGCCGATCACGCGGTCTTCCTCGCGCAGCGCCGCCGCGGCTCCCACGGGAATCGCCTCTTGACCGAAGCACAGGTGGATCGAGCCGGCGATCAACCCCTCATGACTCCAGTCCTGCGCCCTCTGCTCGAACGCCCGGATGAAGGCCATTTGCTCAAAGGCCTCTTGATCGGTCAGCTCTGTGTCGGTCATTCCCTCTCCCCTTCCTCTTCTCGCGACGGTGGCCGGTAGTCGAAGCCGGCATTGAGCGCGCCGTCGACCATGACCTCGGTACCGCTGATGCCCGATCCGAGCGGCGACAGGACAAACACGATCACCCGGGCAACCTCAACCGGGTCGAGGATCCGTCCGATCGGATAGCGCGCGGTCTTGGCGGCGAGAAACGCGGCTGGGTCCGGCGCTGCATCAACGTGCTCTTGGAAGAAGGGTGTGTCGATGACGCCGGGTGAGATCGCGGTGGCGCGAATGCCGAGGTGGCCGTAGTCGAGCGACACGGACCGCATCAGCTGGAGAAGCGCGCCCTTGGAAGCGCTGTATGCCGCAAGATTCTGCTCGGCGTGCGAGGCATCGATGCTCGTTACGGCGACAATGCTTCCTCCGCTCGTCATACGTGGCAGCAGAGTGCGCAGGGCTTCGAATGCGCCGAATACGTTGACTTCAAACACAAGCCGCAAGTCGGCATCGGACACCGTGGTCGCGCTGCCGATGGCGAGCTTGCCCGCGCACAGTGCAATGCGATCCAAAATCCCGCTTTGCGTGTCCACGAGTTCCGCGACTTGACGCCACACCACGGGGTCGTGGACGCCGCCCGTGACGCGTGTGACGAACCCATCGTCCCACCGCCAGTCCAGGTCGACACCGATGACGTCGATCCCTTCGGCGTTCAGGAGCAGGGCGGTCTCGCGACCAGTGCCGGACCCGGCCCCGGTGACCACGGCGACCGATCGCGCGCTCACAGTGCCACGCTCGCCGTTTCGCGCAGCGGAGCGAGGGCACGCATCGTCGTCGAAGCCGGGAAGTCCATGAACCAGCAGATCACCTCACTGATCCCGAGTTCTTGGTAGGCGCGCAGCTTCGCTGTGACTTCTTCGGCAGTTCCGATGATGAACTCCTCCTTCAGAACTTCGGGTTCAAGGCCGTCACTGAGTTGAGGGTTGCCGGCGTGAACGAAGTCCAAGAAGTCGCTCATTGCAGCCCCGGCTGGGTGTTCGTCTCGCAGGCGTGCCCAGTGGGCCAACCAGTGGTCCCACTCGGCATCGTCCTCGACTATTAGCACCTGGGTTTCCAGCGTCTTGCGCAGAGTCTGGGGAGCACGGCCGCGTGCTTCACATGCGGCATTGACGCGGGAGATCTTGTCGGCGAGCACCTCCAACCCGGCGGGCATGGAGTTCCATGTGTCGGCGTGGCGGGCCACGAGATCGAGCGTCACATCGTCGAACGCTTCACCGATCCACAACTCGGGTCGGTGTGTCGGTGTGGGCGTGCTGATGGCGCGGTCGGTGTGGAAGTGCATGCCTCGGTGATCGACAGGCCGTCCCGTCCACAACTCCCGTATCAACTCGACGGCCTCGGCCACCTGCGAGACGCGTACCTCACGGGATGGCTCCCACGCGAACCCGTATGCCGTGTGCTCGCGCTCACGCCACCCCGGATCGATGAACAGGTCGAAGCGTCCGCCGCTGATGACGTCGAGAGTCGCAGCCATCTTGGCGACGAGCGCGGGATTGCGAAACCCGACTCCGAGGTGGATGTTGCCCAGGCGCATCCGGGACGTTGCAGTCGCGAGTGCGCTGAGTGTCGTCCAACTCTCCAGGATGGCGCCGTCGCGGCCGAGGAACATGTGGTCGGCAACCCAGAGCGAGTCGTAACCCAGTGACTCGGCCTCACGTACTGCGGCGAGGATGGGAGCCCACTCCAGTTCGACGAATGAGGGTGTCCGGATGTCGACGAACCCAGGATTTGCGAAGATCGGCACCGCGAGACCGAGCCGAAGGCGATCGGTGTTCATAGCATGAAGCTCCCTCCGTTGACGTTCAGCGTCTGACCGGTCATATACGCCGAGCGGTCGGAGATGAGGAATCGCACGACTTCCGCGACCTCTCGTGGGCTGGCGAAGCGGCCGATCGGGGTCTTCGCCGTCATGGCCTCGCGTTGAGCGGGCGTGTAGGCGTCGGCGATCATGGGCGTCTCGACCAGCCCCGGCGCCACGGCGTTGGCCCGAATCTGCTGGGATGCGTGCTGCGAGGCGATCGTCATCGTCAAGCCGATGACGCCGGCCTTCGCAGCGACGTAATGCGGGCCACTGTAGAACGACGCTGTGCGACCGGACTGCGAGGTGAGATTGACGATAGCGCCGCCGTCGTGCGCGGCCATGTGCGCCACCGCCGCGCGGCAAGTGCGGTAAGCACCCGTGAGGTTGACATCGAGCATTCGCTGCCAATCGGCGGGTGTGATGTCCAGAATCGTTCCCAGCTGAAGGATGCCCGCGGCGTTCACCAAAGCATCGAGGCCGTGTTCGGCGGTGACGCGTCCGAAAGCCACATCGACGGAGTCCTGATTGGTGACGTCGATACCGATCGCGCCGGCCAGGCGGTCTCCGAGGCTCTTTGCCACGTGCTCGAGTCCCGCCACGTTCCGGTCTCCGATGACGACGTCCCAACCGTCTTCCATCAGCAGTTCGGCGCTCGCAAGGCCGATCCCGCTCGCTCCGCCGACGATGAACACGGTGCGGGGGGAGGAAGACGTCATTGTTTGCTCCTTGGCTGGCAAGCCCTACTACGTTGCGGTGCAACCGTAGCCGTACTACGGTTATCTCGCAAGAGTTCCATTTATATCGAATTTCGTCTCATTCTGTAAGGTCGCACATGATCGCCGACGTTCTCCACTTCTCCTTCACAGTGAGCGACATCGAGCGTTCCATCGACTGGTACACCCGAATACTCGGGCTCGAGCTGGTCCATCGCCAACGCCAGGAGAATGCCTACACGGACCGGCTGGTCGGTATCGCCGGAGTGACCCTAGAGGTTGCGCAGTTCAAGCTCCCAGGGGTCGAATCCCGCTACTCGAGCCACATGCTCGAACTAATCGAGTACTCGAAGCAGCGTGATACCGAGGATCATGGCCTGCCCACCAATCGCGTGGGCGTCGCGCACCTCGCCCTTCTCGTCGACGACATCCATGAGAGATACGAGCTCATGCGCACCGCAGGTGTCCGCTTTCGCAATCCGCCGGTCGAGATCACCGAGGGGGCGAACGCGGGTGGATGGGCCTGCTATCTGTGGGACCCGGATGGCATCACTCTGGAATTGCTGCAGTACGCTCCCGAACGCGCCGCGCGCCTGGGGATCGGCGCCTAAGCGTCCCCACCGAGGTCACGGGTCATGGCCCCCGCGGCTCGCGAGACCGCCTCCACCACCGAGCTGCGGAATTCCTGCCGGCGCACAGCAGCTCCGCTTGCCGCGATCGAGCCGACGACTTCGCCCGCGCGATCGAAGATCGGCGCCGCTACGCAGACGATCCCGGCCTCGAACTCCTCGTCATCGAAGGCGAACCCATCGCGACGAACACCGGCCAGGGTGGACTCGAGGTCTTCCGTACGCTTGGCGAGCAGTGGGGCGGACTCGCTGGGGTGATTGCGGGCGACGATTGTCGCGATCTCATCCGAAGGCAGATGAGCGAGCACGGCCTTCCCCGACGCTCGCTGATCTTCTTGACCGGAGAACCCGACGGCGAGGCCGGCCACGCGCAACGGGCGCGAGCCGTCCTGGACGATCTTGATGACGACACGGCTTCCTTCTTTGGCGGTCAGGTAGACAGTTTCTCCGGTCGCCTGTGCAACGTCGTCGACGTATCTCGCGAACCGCGACGAGAAGTCCCGGTCGTACGCGGCCGCGAGTGCTGCGACGCGGGGGCCGATGTGCAGATTCCCGCCTTCGTCTTTGATGACGTGCTGGCCGGCGACAAGTGTATTGACGATGTTGTACGTCGATGACAGGTTGTGATCGAGTTGCCGCGCGAGTTCGCGCATCGAGAGCGGCGGATTCGCCGCTGCGATGAGGTCGAGGGCGAGTAGGGCGCGTTCGATGGTTCGCAGCGCACCAGGAACCGGAGCGGCAACCTCAGGGGTCATTCCAACAGTATCGATGAACTTCTATCTAAATGGGACATCGCACCCGGCGGTTTCACCGCCCCCGAGGCTCGAAGCGGCGCGTGGGTACGCTCGCCGCGACGATCGAACGCAGCGCGTCGAGGCTGCCTGAGACCAGGCCGGTCGCGCGCGCCTGCACGAGCACGTTGCCCAGCGCCGTCGCTTCCACGGGACCCGCGATGACGGGAAGCCCCAGACGGTCGGCCGACAGCTGGCACAGCAGTTCGTTCTGCGAGCCGCCGCCAGCCATGTGCACCACGCGGACGTGCTTGCCGGAGAGCTCCGCGGCCGAGCGCACGGCCGCGGCGAACGCGTCGGCAAGGCTCTCGTTGATGGCGCGCACGAACTCTGCAGGCGTTTGCGGGACGCGCTGACCGGCCTCGCGACAGCACTCGGCGATCCGCGTGGGCATGTCGCCGGGAGCCAGCAGTCGTGGATCGTTCGCATCGAAACGGGAGCCTTCTGGCAGGGAAGCCGCTTCAGCCAGAAGGGCCGGCAGATCGATCTCGCTTCCGTTGCGCTCCCAGGTCCGGATGCTCTCGGACTGGATCCACAGCCCCATGATGTTCTTCAGGTAGCGGGTCCGCCCGTCCACGCCGCCCTCGTTTGTGAAGTTGGCGCGTCGCCCGGCGTCGGTCAGTACCGGATTCTCGAGCTCCACGCCGACCAGTGCCCAGGTACCGCAGGAGATGTAGGCGAACTCGTCGTCCACGGCCGGAAGCCCGACGACGGCAGATGCGGTGTCATGGGAGCCGACCGTATGCACAGGGATCTGTGCACCGACCTCCTCGGCGATCCCGGGCAGCAGGCCGCCGACCGGCGTCCCGGCCTCCACCAGTTCGGGAAAGAGGTCCGCGGGCAGGTGGAGCCGTCGGAACAGACCGCCCGCCCACTCTCGCGATCGCACGTCGAGCAGCCCGGTCGTCGACGCGTTGGTGCGCTCGGCGATCAGCCGGCCGGTCAACCAGTAGGTGATGAGATCGGGGATCAGCACCCCGCGCACCCCTGGCTCGAGACGTCCCATGAGACGGTCATCGGCAAGTTGGTAGAGCGAGTTGATGGGCATGATCTGCAGTCCACTGACCGCATAGAGCTCTTCCGGCGGCACGAGGTCGTGTGTGGCCTTCACCCCACGGGTGGTGCGGTCATCCCGATAGTGGTACGGGTTTCCCATCAGGGCACCGTCGTGCACCAATCCGTAATCGACGCCCCACGAGTCGACCGCTGTGCTGCGAAGCTCGCCCTCGCGCAACAGCGCCGTGCGCAGGCCGATCTTGATCGCCCGGTACTGCTCGAGCAGGTTCCAGTGCAGCGCCTCGCGGTCACCCTCCCAGTAGCTGACGGGGTGGTTGACGAAACGCTGCACGATCTCGAGACTCACCGTCTTGTCAACGATGCGTCCGACGACGACACGACCGCTGGTGGCGCCGAGGTCAATCGCGGCGACGGATCCGTTGCCCATGGCCGTTACCGCAGGAATGCGGCTGCGACGCCGGAGTCGACGGGGATGTGCAGGCCTGTCGTACGCGAAAGCTCAGGTCCGGTCAGCACGAACACGGCGTCGGCCACACTCTCGGGAACGACCTCGCGCTTGAGGATCGTGCGGTCGGCGTAGAACTGGCCCAGGTCCTCTTCCTTCACCCCGTAGGTCTTGGCCCTGTCGGCACCCCAACCGGAGGAGAAGATGCCGGATCCGCGCACGACCCCGTCCGGATTGATGCCGTTGACCTTCACGCCGTACTCGCCGAGCTCCGCCGCCAGCAACCGCACCTGATGCGCCTGGTCGGCCTTGGTCGCCGAGTAGGCGATGTTCCGCGGTCCCGCGAACACGGAGTTCTTCGACGAGATGTAGACGATATCGCCGCCCAGGCCCTGCTCGATGAGGACCTTCGCCGCTGCCTGCGACACCAGGAAGGAGCCTTTCGCCATCACGTTGTGCAGCAGGTCCCAGTCCGCCTCGGTGGTCTCGATCAGGGACTTCGCGATCGAGAGTCCGGCATTGTTCACAATGAGGTCGACGCCGCCGAACGCGAGTACGGCTGCATCGATCGCCGCCTGCACAGCCGTGGCGTCTGCCACGTTCACGCCGACGCCGACGGCGACGTCGGCCCCGCCGATGCCGGCAGCGGTGGCCTGCGCCTTCTCGAGGTCGAGATCGGCGATCACAACGCACGCGCCTTCGGCAGCGAGTCGAGTCGCGATGGCTTTGCCGATGCCGGATGCCGCACCGGTGACGAAAGCGATCCGTCCCTGGTGCGTCTTCGGCTTCGGCATGCGCTGCAGCTTCGCCTCCTCGAGAGCCCAGTACTCGATGCGGAACTTCTCCGCATCGGAGATGGGTGCGTATGTGGACAGCGCCTCAGCACCTCGCATCACGTTGATCGCATTGCGATAGAACTCGCCGGCGACCCGTGCGGTCTGCTTGTTGGCGCCATAGCTGAACATCCCGACACCAGGGACCAGCACGATGAGCGGGTCCGCGCCGCGGATGGCGGGACTGTCGGCGGTCGCGTATGTGTCGTAGTACGCCTGGTAATCGGCGCGGTAGCGTGCGTGCAGCGCATCCAGGCGTGCCAACGACTCTTCGATCGAAGCATCGGCCGGCAGATCCAGCACCATCGGCTTGATCTTCGTGCGGAGGAAATGGTCCGGGCAGCTTGTGCCCAGTGAGGCCAGCGGCAGCAGCTTCTCCCGGGAAAGGAAGTCGAGCACGGCGGGGGAGTCGTCGAAGTGTCCGACCATCACCTTGTCGTGCGAGGCGATGCCTCGGATCGTGGGTGCAAGGGCGACGGCCTTGGCGCGACGCTCCGCTTCGGGAAGCGGCTCGTAGCCGGGCACGACGGGGCCGAACGGCTCGGCGACGCCGTGGGCGGAGATGTAAGCCTCAGCCGTGGCGATGATCCATAGCGAGTTGCGCTCGCAGTCCGCACTGCTCTCGCCCCACGCGGTGATGCCGTGACCACCCAGGATGCAGCCGATCGCATCGGGGTGCTCGCGTTTGATCGCGGCGATGTCCAGCCCGAGCTGGAAGCCGGGCCGGCGCCAGGGCACCCAGACCACCTTGTCGCCGAAGATCGCTGCGGTCAGCTGCTCGCCGTCGGCAGCGGTGGCGATCGCTATGCCCGAGTCAGGGTGCAGGTGATCAACGTGGGGAGCGTCGACCAGACCGTGCATCGAGGTGTCGATCGAGGGGGCGGCTCCGCCCTTGCCGTGCAGACAGTAGTCGAACGCGGCGACCATTTCGTCTTCGCGGTCCACGCCGGGGTAGACGTCCACCAGGGACCGGAACCGATCCAGGCGCAAGACGGCCAGCCCGTTCTCGGTGAGGGTGCCCAGGTCCCCGCCCGAGCCCTTGACCCAGAGGAGTTCGACCGGCTGCCCGGTGACGGGGTCGATCTCGGTGCCCTTGGCCGAGGTATTGCCGCCGGCGTAGTTGGTGTTCTTCGGGTCGCTCCCCAGACGGTTCGAACGTCTGACGAGTTCAGCTCTGGTATCGCTCATGGCCTCAATCCGGATTCCGCGCCGGCCCCGGTGCCGACGTGTTAAGAAACGTTCGTTTCGGTGAAAAATGTAACAAGAAATAACGTGGCGAACAAGCGCGAGTCTCAGCGCACTTCGACGTGGTCGCGGAACTCATCCAGTCGAGGATCGCTGGGCGCGAGCTCGGTGATCAGCACGGACACCCTGCTGAGGTGCAGGCCGGAGGCAGTGGCCTCCTGCATGAGCTTGGAGGAGTCGACGCACAGCACCACGTCCTTGGCGACGGCCGCGAATGCGCGTTTCATCTGCGCTTCGGCGAGAGAGACCTCCGTGGTCCCGTAGCTCGCGTCCACGGCGCTCGCCGAGGAGAAGAAGCGGATGTACCGCAGCGACTCTGCCGCCTGCACGGCGAGCGGTCCGACGAAGGTATCGGTGGACTCCTCGGTCTCCCCTCCGATGAGGATCGGGGTGACGCCGGGCGTGCCCTTCATCGATGCGTAGGTGGGGTAGCAGTTCGTGCTCGCGATGAGCCCGGACCGCACCCCGATGCGCGCGGCCAGGGTTCCCACCGTGGTCGACGCATCGAAAGCGATCGATCCGAACCTCGGCACCAGGGCGAGCGCCTTCTCGGCGATCACTTCCTTCGCGCGTGAATGCACCGACTGCCGCTCGCCGTATGGCCGAGGTCCGATCACCGAGATCGCGCCGCCGCGGACCCGCCGCAGCAGACCCTCGGATTCGAGATCGGCGAGGTCTCGGCGAATGGTCATGGCAGAGACGCCGAGAGCCTCGGCCGCCTCCGCGAGGCGGATGACGTTGTCGCGCTCCAGGATGGCCAGCAGTCGGCTGCGTCGTTCCTCGGACTCGGTGCTGCTGGTGATCGCCATTGATGTCCCTTCGGTGTGATGTTCCTGTTATATCGCCCTGACACCGAACATGCCAGGCCCGAGAATGCCCGAAAACACTGGGATCGAATTTGTGTCATGCGAAACCGTTGACACACGGCGCACGCCGATGTTACATTCCCGGCAGGTTCATTGAACCACTCCCGAACGGCAGCGTCGCAGCAGGATTCGTCGACGCACTCCAGCAGAAGGGCATCATCGACGATGACCGAGGCATACGACAACGTCACCTCCGCAGCGAGTGGATTCGATCGCGCGCTGGATGCGGGCAGGGGCATCGTGCGCCTCGCTCCGGCGTGGGTGCCTCGTGCCTTCTGCACTCCGGGGCGCCGCATCCGACTTCACCCGGACGACTACTTTCCGTTCCAGCAGACCCGCGGCGGCATCGATGAGCGCTGGCTCGCCTCGACAGTCCGGGCCGACAACGGCCCGCTCACCGGTCCATGGGAGGGTCTGAGCCTCGTCGTCGATCCGGACGGCGGGTTGCTGCCGTTCGACGAGTTCGTCGGGCATCACAAGGCCGAGGTGATCGGCTCCCGCCTGCAGGATCGCTTCGGCGGATGGACGATGTATTCGAAGTTCTACGACAACCTGCAACCGTTGCCGTTCCACGT
Organism: Microbacterium altimontanum; assembly: GCF_058349865.2. NCBI lineage: Bacteria > Bacillati > Actinomycetota > Actinomycetes > Micrococcales > Microbacteriaceae > Microbacterium > Microbacterium altimontanum. Next base: position 406,803 of record NZ_JBYRJB020000005.1, read on the forward strand.
GCACCACAGTGATGAGAAGGCGGCCCTCGTCGACAAGGTCGGCAAGCCGGAGTCCTACTACTACTCGCCGCACATGAACAACTACACCGGCGACCAGGCGATCTCGTTCCTCGGCCTGCAGCCGGCCACCACCCGCGCCCAGCTCAAGGAGCGGTTGGCCCGGTTCGGGTCCGGGGGTGATAACCGCATCACCGACTACTCACTCGGCTATCGCACCCAGTTGGGCACCGGATGGGACATTCCGGCCGGCGTCCTGCACGCACCGGCGAGCATCTGCACGTACGAGCCGCAGTCGGCCAGTGACGTGTTCAGCATGTGCGAGTCGTGGAGCAACAACCGCGAGGTGCCCGAAGAACTGCTCTGGAAGGACGTTCCGCACGACCACCACGGCGACTACGACTTCATCATCGATCTGCTCGACTGGGACAAGAACGTCGACCCCGACTTCGTCGCGAACCGGTTCATGCGCCCGCGCGCCACGGCAGCCTCGGAGGCGGAGGGCGGTGCGGCGTACGTGGAGAACTGGATCGTGTACCGCTCTTCATCGTTCAGCGCGAAGGAACTCACCGTCCGTCCCGGGCAGACCGTCACGATCACCGATCAGGACGCGTATGGCGTGATCGTCGTCCAAGGCGCGGGCACGTTCGGCCCGCATGACACGCAGGCCGCCACGTTGCTGCGTTTCGGTCAGCTCAGCCAGGACGAGTTCTTCGTCACCGAGAAGGCGGCGCGCGCAGGAGTCACGATCTCGAACCGCAGCAGCACCGACGACCTCGTCATGCTCAAGCACTTCGGCCCGGACAACCAGGAGCTGGGGACCATTGCCTGACATCTTCGGAACGCCGCGCTCCGAGGTGCTGACCCGCGTCGGATCGCTCGATCAGGTCGCCCGCGTCGACCGGTTCGTCGAAGATGACGGTCCTGCCCGGGGGGCGCGCAGGTTCCGTGTCGTCAACGGTGGCGGTCTGGAGTTCGACGTGCACCCCGATCGCGGCCTCGACATCGGCGCAGCCACGTTCCGTGGCGTCCCGTTGGCGTGGCTCTCGTCCACCGGTATCACCCGGCCGGATGCCTACGAGCCCGAGGGCCGCGGCTGGCTGCGGACGTTCGGAGGTGGACTGGTGACCACATGCGGCCTCGACAGTTTCGGGCCGCCCGCCGACGATGAAGCGGGCGTGAGCGGGATGCATGGTCGCATCGGCAGCATCCCTGCACGGATCAGCGAGGTCACCGCGACCCCTGAGATCGTGGCCGTCGGCGGTCAGGTGCGCCAGACCGCGGTCTTTCAGGAGAATCTGCTGCTGGAACGACGGATCAGTTCGGCGGTGGGATCGTCGTCGTTGCGGATCCAGGACACGATCACCAACGAGGCGGAGCGCCCGCAGGACCACATGGTGCTCTATCACGTGAATCTCGGCTGGCCGCTGGTGGACGCCGACACCAGGATCGAGATCTCAGCCGCGTCCGTCGAGCCGCGCGACGCCGATGCTGCGGCCGGCTTTGCCGAACGTGCCGGTATCGGTGCACCGTCGGTCGGCTTCCGTGAGCAGGTCTACGTGCACGAAGCAGGCACCGAGCGTGTCGCCCGCGTCGTGAACGAGGCCCGTGGAATGTCGCTCACGCTGCGGTACTCCGACACGCTGCCGGCGATCTTCCAATGGAAGCTGACCGCGACCAAGCATTACGTCCTCGGTCTGGAGCCGGCCAACACGCCGGAGATCCAGGGCAGGGCCGCGGCGCGCGCGCACGGGAAGCTGCCTGTGCTGGCGCCGGGAGAGAGCCGTTCCTACTCCGTTGAGATCGAGGTGGAGGCATGACAACCGACGCACCCCTCATGCAGCTGACCGCCGTCAGCAAGTCCTTCGGCGCCGTGCACGCGCTCGTCAGCGCGGACCTCACACTGGAGGCCGGTTCGATCCACGCACTCGTGGGCGAGAACGGCGCCGGCAAGTCGACGCTCGTCAAGATCATCGGTGGGCTCTACCGCCGCGATGGCGGCGAGTTCATGCTCGATGGTGAGAGCGTCGACTTCCACAACACGAAGGACGCGAAGGATGCCGGCATCGCGGTGATCTACCAGGAGCCCACACTGTTCCCCGACCTCAGTGTCGCGGAGAACATCTTCGTGGGGCGCCAGCCGTATTCGCGATTCGGTGGTATCGATCGCGGAAGGATGCGCCGCGAGACCGTCGAGCTCACGAGGCGACTCGGCGTGCCGATCGACCCCGACCGCGAGGCGCGTGGACTTTCCATCGCCGACCAGCAGGTGGTCGAGATCGCGAAGTCGATCTCGCTGGACGCCAAAGTCATCGTCATGGATGAGCCGACGGCAGCGCTCTCGGGAACCGAGGTCGACCGGCTGATGGGCATTGCTCGTCAGCTGCGCGATGAGGGGCGCGGGCTCATCTTCATCTCCCATCGCTTCGACGAGGTGTTCGCCCTCTGTGACACCATCACGGTGATGCGCGATGGCGCGTACATCGCGACGAACCGCGCACGCGAGGTCACCGAAGACGCGATCATCCGACAGATGGTCGGTCGCAGCGTGGACAACCTCTTCCCGAAGCAGGAGGCCACGATCGGCGACCCGGTGCTCGAGGTGCAGGGGCTTTCCAGTGCCGGCGTCTTCGAGGACGTCAGCTTCACCGTGCACTCGGGCGAGATCGTCTGTTTCGCCGGACTGGTGGGAGCAGGACGCAGCGAGATCGCCCGAGCGGTCTTCGGGGTCGACCGCTACGACTCGGGCACGGTCACCATCGGCGGCAAGCCCGTCCCGCCGAACAAGCCCATGGCCGCGATGCGGCTGGGCATGGGGTTCGTTCCCGAGGATCGCCGCAAGCAGGGCCTGGCGATGTCGGCGGGTGTGCAGGGCAACATCACCCTCGCCATCCGTGAGAACCTCGCCAAGTTCGGTTTCATCACCTCCTCGCTCGAGGAGCCGAGCGCACGCTTGTGGGCGGCCCGTCTGCGGGTCAAGACGCACGCACTGGACACCGAGGCATCCATGCTCTCGGGCGGGAACCAGCAGAAAGTCGTTCTGGGCAAGTGGCTCGCCACGCGGCCGAAGATCCTCATCATCGACGAGCCCACGCGTGGCATCGATGTGGGGACCAAAGCCGAGGTGCACCGCCTGCTCTCGGAACTCGCCGGCGCCGGGGTCGCCCTGCTGATGATCTCCTCCGAACTGCCGGAGGTGCTCGGCATGGCCGACCGCGTGCTCGTCGTACGTGAGGGACGCATCACCGCCGACCTGCTGCGCAGCCAGGCCACGCCCGAGAACGTCATGTACGCCGCCACTCACGCGACGGAGGAAGCCGCATGAGCGTCACGCATACGGTTGCGCCCGTCGAGACCGGGCGGTCCTGGTTCCAGACCCTGATCAGAGCACGCGAGTTCGGGCTCATCGTCCTGATCATCGCACTCCTGGCCGTCACGGCGTGGATCCAGCCCAGCTTCCTCTTCTCCGACGGTGGCTGGCGTGAGCTGCTCCGGCAGCCCACGATGCTGATCCTCATCGCCATCGGCCAGGCGATCGTGATCATCACCCGGAACATCGACCTGTCCGTCGGTTCGACCCTGTGCTTGTCGACGTACCTGTCGGGATGGCTGTTCGCGAACGTCCCCGGCATCCCGATCCCCGTCGTGGTGCTCATCGGCGTCGCGCTCGGAGCGTTCCTCGGTCTTCTCAACGGTCTGCTGGTGGCCTTCCTGAAGGTGCCGTCGCTGGTGATCACACTGGGCACGATGTACGCCTACCGCGGCATCGCGATCCTGTGGATCGGGCCGCACTTCATCCGTTCAAGCTGGCTGCCGCCAGAGTTCCGCGCCCTGGGCACGATGCCCTTCCTCACCATCCCGGTGCTGCTGCTGGTCGTGCTCGTGGTGGTGCTGCTGGTCGGCTGGTACATGACCAGCCGGCGTTCGGGCCGCGACTTGTACGCGCTGGGGTCCAACCCCGAGGCAGCGACCCTGTTCGGCCTGAGCGAGCGTCGGCTCACACTGGGAGCCTTCGTCGCCAGCGGTGCGCTCGCGGGGCTGGCGGGACTGGTGTACCTCGCGATCTATGCGACGGGCGACGCGCAAGTGGGCACCGGATACGAGCTGCAGGCCGTGGCAGCCGCCGTCATCGGCGGTGTAGCGATCGTCGGCGGCTCCGGATCCATCTGGGGCGTGGCACTGGGCGCCTTCTTCCTCGCGACGATCTCCAACGCGCTGCCCGTGCTGGGTGTGCCGAGCCTGTGGCAGCAGTCCCTGGTCGGATTGTTCATCGTCGGCGCGATCCTGCTGGACCGCATCCTGTTCGTCAACCGGATGCGCCGGGCCAAGAGAGGCGGGAGTGAGAAATGACCACCGCGACGACGACGGGTGTCATCGACGCCACCACGTATGCCCGCCATGCGCGGCCGTTCTGGCGCCGGGTGCTGTTGCGCCCCGAATCGGTGATCGTGCTGGCGATCATCATCCTGCTGCTCATCGGCACCTACACGATCCCCTTCTTCGCCCAGCCGTACACCTATCAGACGATGATCCTGAACGCGGCCCCGGTGCTGCTGATGCTGCTGCCCGTGACACTCGTGATCGTCACCGGCGACATCGACCTGTCGGTGGGCTCGATCCTCGGGTTCTCCAGCGCGATCTTCGGTCTTTCGTTCCAGGCGGGCGTCCCGCTCTGGCTCTCGGCCGTGATCGGCGTGCTGGGCGGTGCGCTCGCCGGGGTGCTGAACGGCGTGCTCGTGACCGTCGTCGGACTGCCCAGCCTCGCTGTGACCATCGGTACCCTTGCACTGTTCCGCGGCATCGCGGTGGGCCTGCTCGGCACCACGTCGATCACCGGGTTCCCGCCCGAGGTGCCGCGGTTCCTCACCGCGCCGTTGTGGGGGCTGCCGTTCCCGCCGGTCGCGATCGCCATCGTCGTCCTGGCCATCGTGTTCGGCGTCCTGCTGCACTTCACCCCGTTCGGCCGCGGCATCTTCGCCATCGGTCTGAGCCCCGAGACGGCCGCCTTCTCGGGAGTGCCGGTGAACCGCACGCGGTTCATCCTGTTCGTGCTGAGCGGGCTGGTGGCAGGGGCCACCGGCGTCTACTTCACGCTGCAGTACAGCAACGCCATCGGCACGAACGGGTTCGGCTTCGAGCTGCAAGTGGTCACCGCCATCGTCCTGGGCGGCGTGTCGATCTGGGGCGGCAAGGGCACGCTCTTCGGTGCTCTGGCCGGCGGCCTGCTCATCGCGGCGCTGAACAAGACCCTGCAGCTGGCCGGAATCGGCTCCGACACCATCAGCATCGTCACCGGTGTCGCCCTCATCTTCTCCGTCGTTGTTGCGAGCATCGCGGGATTCGTCTCGCGACGACGACGGTCGAAGGCCTCCGCGCTCGTTGCGGCAGGCGCATGACCCACCCATCACGAGTACACACCTGAATCACAATCCGCAACGGAAGGAAGAACAATGAGGATCTCATCCGGCGGGCTCGCTCGCAAGATCACCCTCTCGGTCGCAGCGGTTGCTGCTGCCGGTCTGCTGCTTGCCGGCTGCTCCGGCACCGCGAACAACGCGGGCGGCAACAACGATGGCGGTTCGAACGGCGGTGACGCCAGCGTCACCTTCATCCCGAAGAGCCTCGGCAACAAGTACTTCGAGGCATCCGACAAGGGAGCCGCGGCAGCTGCGAAGGAACTCGGCATGGCCTTCAAGGAGGAGGGGCCGACGGCAACCGGCTCAGCCGACCAGGTGCCGTTCATCCAGACAGCCATTCAGACGGGGCAGAAGGCGATCGCGATCGCCGCGAACGACCCCGCCGCCGTCTGCAACGACCTGACCCAGGCGCAGAGCCAGGGCGTGAAGGTCGTCGCGTACGACACCGACACGGACTGCCGCGACGTCTTCGTCAACCAGGCGACGGTCGATGGCATCGCCGAGGGCCTCGTCAAGCTCACGGCAGACCACCTGGGACCCGATGGCGGTACCATCGCGATCTTGTCCGGTGGCGCCAACGCGGCCAACTTGAACGCGTGGGTGGATGCCATCCAGGCGCTGCTGAAGAAGGACCACCCCAACATCACGGTGGCCAAGGTCGCGTACGGTGACGACCAGGATCAGAAGGCGTACCAGGAGGCCCAGGGTCTCATGCAGTCGATCCCGGACCTGAAGGCGATCATCGCTCCCGACACCGTCTCGGTGAAGGAGGCTGCGCACTACCTCGCTGACACCAAGGAGTTCCAGGGCAAGGTCTGGGTGACCGGTCTCGGCCTTCCCAGCGAGATGAAGGAGTACGTCGAGAGCGGCATCGTCGACCAGTTCGGCCTGTGGAACCCCGAGGACCTCGGCTACCTCGCCTCATACGCGGCGGATGCGCTGATCAAGGGGGACATCACCGGCAAGGAAGGCGAGAAGTTCACCGCCGGCAAGCTCGGCGAATACACCATCGGCGCGGACGGGGAGATCGTCCTCGGCCCGATGTTCGTGTTCGACAAGAGCAACGTGGGCGACTTCTCCTTCTGAGTTGCAGAGCCATGGCCGGGGCCCGCAGCACAGCGCGCGGCGGGCCCCGGCTCATGGCGCCGGCCCACTTTCCCCGAGCCGGTGTGATCCGAGAGGAGGCGTCGATGAGGGCGACGATCCGCGACGTGGCACGTCGGGCCGGCGTCTCGGCGGGAACAGTCAGCAATGTGCTCAACCGTCCGGGCTATGTCGGGACCGAGACCCGCGACCGCGTTCTGCGAGCGATCTCCGAGCTGGACTTCATCCCCACCCCACGAGCGCGCCGCTTTCGCAACGGTCGCCAGCGAACGCTCGGACTCGCCCTCGCCGACCTGGCGAACCCGTTCTTCGTCGACGTGGCGTTGGGTGCCGAGGCCGAGGCCAAGGCGCTCGGCGTGGGTGTCGTCATGATCCACAACGGCGAGGATGCCGCACGCGAGCAGGACAACCTCGACATCCTCGTGCAGCAGCGTGTGCACGGCATGATCATCGCACCCGTGCAGGAGGATGACCCGACGCTCGACCGCCTCGACGGCCGTGGCATCCCCCTCGTGTACGTGGACCGGGTCGGCTCGTCATCGATGCGCTGCTGGGTCAAGACCGATGATGCCGCGGGCGGCCGCATCGCCGGCGAGCATCTGAGCACCCTGGGGCACCGTCGCATCGTGTTCGCTGGTCCCTTCGGCACCCACCCGCAGACAGATCAGCGCTTCCGGGGCTTCATCGAGATGATGAGCGGCACGGTGGAGCGAGTGACCACGCGATCATGGGGGATCGACGACGGCCGCGCGCTCGGGGCGATACTGGCAGCGCGCTCCCGGGATCAGCTGCCCACGGCGGTGATGTGCAGCAACGACCTCATCGCGCTCGGCGTCCTGCTCGAGTTCGCCCGCCGGGGCATCCGCGTCCCCGACGATGTCTCGGTGGTCGGCTTCGACGATCTGATCTGGGCCGGCGCGGTGCCTGTCTCGCTGACCACCGTCCGGCAACCCCGTTCGGCGCTGGGCACGCATGCCGTGCGCATGCTGTTGGACGAGATCGACCGCCCGGAGACGCACACGCACAGCCAGCTGCTGCTGGAGCCGCAGATGGTGGTGCGCGAATCGACCGCACGACCACCCCAGCGATGACACCACTTCATCCGCCCCGACCGAAAGACGCGACCCATGGCCACGACCTGGCAGCCCGATCTCGTAAGCGACGAACTCGTCGGACTCAGCCGGACCCTCGGCGACCCCGCGAAGGATCTCGTGATCCTCGCGGAAGGGAACACCTCTCAGCGGCTGGCCGATGGGCGGATCGTGGTGAAGGCGTCGGGATCGTATATGGCCAGTGCGAGTCGCGACGATTTCGTCGTGACCGAGGTCGAGCCGCTCATCATGCTGATGGAGGACCGTTCCCGGGGCCAGGAGGAGCTCACGGCGCTTCTTGACGCGGGGATGCACGGGGGAGTGCGCCGGCGCGGGTCGATAGAGACCCTCGTGCATGCTGCCGTGCAGTCCGTCGCGCCGACCGCGTTCGTCGCGCACACGCATCCGACGCCCGTGGTCGGGCTGCTTGCGAGCATCCACGCAGCGACCGCGTTCGACGAATGGGTCTACTCCGACGAAGCGGTGGTCATCGGGGTGCCGCTGTTCGTGCCGTACGCGGCACCCGGCATCGACCTCGGCCGCATCTTCCTCGACCGACTGCGCGGCTATGTCGACGAACGGGGCGAACTGCCCTCGGCTGTCGTGCTCGGCAATCACGGGATGGTGGCGTTGGCCGGTACAGCCGAGGCTGCGGAGGCGATCACTCTCATGACGGTGAAAGGCGCGCGGGTCCGGCTGGATGCGCTCTCGGTCGGCGGGATGCGGGGCCTGGGCGACGAGGCTGTGGCGAAGTACTTCGAGCGCACCGACATGATCGAGCGTCGCAGGAACCTGGCGGGCACGGTCTGATGGCACGGTTGAAGGCGGTGTTCTGCGACGTCGGAGGTCCGATCTACGACGACGAGAACTTCGTCGCGGCGGTGCTGGTCGCACTCGATGACCTCCGGGCCGCAGACGGCCTGCCGCCGACAGATCGGGCTATGTTCCGTGAACTGTACGACCGGAGCAGGGCTGCCCAGGGGGGATCGCTGCGGGGGGCGCTGGCCGAGCGCTTTCTCGGCTCGCGCGAGCGGCGCGACGAGCTGCACGCGCGTACGCGCGAGCATTGGGTGCACCCGGTCGGCACGCTGTACCCCGACGTGCTGCCGTTTCTGAGGTCGTTGCGCGACCGGGTGACGGTCGGCATCCTCGCCAACCAGGAGGAGGGTGTCGTGCGGGCGCTCGAGCGGGACGGCGTCGCCCCACTCATCGACGTCTGGGGCGTGTCGGCGCTCGTCGGACACGAGAAGCCCTCGCCCGAGCTGTTCCAGTGGGCGCTCGCACAGGCGGGGGCCACGCCCGACGAGGCCGTGCACATCGGCAACCGCCTGGACACCGACGTGCGGCCCGCCCGCGCGCTCGGGCTTTCCACCGTATGGGTGCTGCGCGGAGAGGCCCCCGATTCCCCCACTCCCGACCAGCTCTCCGAACCCGACCTGGTCGTGCGCGGGCTGGACGGACTCGGGCCACGTCTGTTCGAACTCCTGGAGTCGCGGGCATGAGCCGGACCACACAGCGGTGCGAGAGCGTGGGGGCAGTGCGATGACGATCGTGCTGGGCGTCGATCTGGCCACCGCGGACGTGCGCGTGCAGGCGGTCGACGTGGATACCGGACAGACCGTCGCTGAAGCGCGCGCCGCGCTGCCCGTGCGGGGCGCGGGCGCCGCGGACGGTGAGACTGGGGCGGGCGCGCCGGGGGCGCGCGTGCAGGCTGCCGACCACGGGCGTCTGACCCGCGAACTCGTCGGGGCCCTCGCAGGCCGCCTCGACGTGCGCGCCGGCGAGGTGCGTGCGGTGTCGATCACGGGGACCTCCGGCACGGTCGTCCCTGCCGACGCGCTGGGCCGCCCGATCGGTGACGCCGTGCTCTACGACGACCCCCGTGGGGCCGACGAGCGACGGCGGCTCGCCGAGGCGGGCATCGTTGATCGGCCGACGACCGCCCTCGCCCGTGCCGCGTGGATGCATGCCACGTCCCCCGCCGCCCGTTACGTCTTCACTCCCGACATCGCCGCGGCCGCTCTGGCGGGTCGCCTGCTTCCCTCCGACACGTCACACGCGCTCAAGAGCGGCATCGACCCCGTTTCGGCGAGCTGGGACGAGGACGCTCTGGCCCTGCTGGGTCTGCAGCGAGGACGAATGGCGCAACTGGTGCATCCCGGCACGGTGATCGGCGAGATCGCGCACCCCGAAGAGCTCGGGCTGCCTGCCGGGGTGAGCATCGTCGCCGGGATGACAGATGGCTCGACGGGGCAGCTCGCAACCGGAGCCGTCCGTGAGGGCGACACCGTCGGCGTGCTCGGCACCACGCTCGTGCTCAAGGCGGTCTCCCCGCACGAGGTGATGGACCCTGCCTCAGGGGTGTATTCGCACGCCGCGCCGGATGGTCTGTTCTGGGCTGGCGGCGCCTCCAACACGGGGGCGGGAGTGCTGCGCGGCGGCCTGACCGCCGGACTCGATCCCGCGGATGCAGCCCGCGCAGTGGAGGGATACGGTCCGTCCGAACTGGTCGTGTACCCGCTGGCGCGGCAGGGGGAACGATTCCCGATCGTGGACCCGCGATTCGAGGGGTTCTCGATCGATCTGAACGGGCGAGCACGCGAGGCCACGACGCCCGTAGCGCGCTTTCGCGCGGTCTACGAGGGTGTCGCCCTCGTCGAGCGCCTCGCGTTGGAACGCCTCGGTCAGCTGGGAGTGGAGTGCCGGCGTCACCACGTCGCCGGGGGCGCAGCAGCCAGCGACGTCTGGAACCGCATCCGGGCATCCGCCCTGGGTCAGCAGATCGTCGTGACGCCCGGAGCCGGCAGCGCTCGCGGCGCGGCCGTCATCGCGGCTGCGGCGATCAGTGGCGAGCCGCTGGGCGTGATAGCCGAGCGCTTCGCTGGGGCGCGCGGTGTCGTCGACCCCGATCCGGGGCTGACGGCCGCACTCGATGACCGCTACCGGGTTCTCTGTGAGCGCCTGGCGCAGCAGACCGGGCACCCGTTCGTCGAACCGGCCCACACATGACCACCCCAATTGAGCCGCAGAAGAGGTCAGCGGCCATGATCCAGGAGGATTCCCATGGTTCAGTTCAGTGACATCGCGTCCGAACTCGAGCGGCAGGCTATCGAGCTTCCCAGCTGGGCGTTCGGCAACTCGGGCACGCGGTTCCGCGTCTTCGGCACGCCCGGTACGCCCCGCACCCCGCAGGAGAAGATCGCCGACGCCGCTCAGGTGAACAGGTACACGGGGCTTGCCCCGACGGTCGCTCTGCACATCCCCTGGGACAAGGTGGACGACTACGGTGCCCTGCGCTCGTATGCGAACGACCTCGGTGTCGCACTGGGCACCGTGAACTCGAACACGTTCCAGGATGAGGCCTACAAGTTCGGCTCCCTCGCCTCCGGCGATGCCGCGGTGCGACGCAAGGCGATCGATCACCACCTCGAGTGCATCGACATCATGCATCAGACCGGCTCACGCGACCTGAAGATCTGGCTCGCCGACGGCACGAACTACCCGGGCCAGGGTGACATCCGCTCCCGGCAGGATTGGCTCGCCGAGTCGCTCCGCGAGATCTACGACGCCCTCGGCGACCAGCAGCGCCTCGTCCTCGAGTACAAGTTCTTCGAGCCGGCCTTCTACCACACCGACGTGCCGGACTGGGGTACGTCCTACGTGCACGTCAGCGCGCTGGGCGAGAAGGCCTTCACCTGTCTGGACACCGGTCATCACGCGCCCGGCACGAACATCGAGTTCATCGTGGCTCAGCTCTTGCGACTCGGCAAGCTCGGCTCGTTCGACTTCAATTCGCGCTTCTACGCGGATGACGACCTCATCGTCGGGGCGGCGGATCCTTTCCAGCTGTTCCGGATCCTGTTCGAGGTCGTGCGCGGCGGCGGCTACGACGTCGGGTCACCGGTGGCGTTCATGCTCGACCAGTGCCACAACATCGAAGAGAAGATCGTCGGACAGCTGCGGTCGGTGCTGAACGTTCAGGAGATGACCGCCCGCGCACTGCTGGTCGACCGCGAGGCGCTGACCGCCGCACAGACCGAGAACGACGTACTGGGCGCGAACGGCATTCTGATGGACGCGTTCTACACGGACGTGCGCGCGGACCTTGCCTCCTGGCGCGAGGGCCGGGGTCTTCCCGCCGACCCGATCGCCGCGTTCCGAGCGTCGGGCTACCAGGAGAAGATCGTCGCTGAGCGGGTAGGCGGTGTCCAGGCCGGCTGGGGTGCGTGAGCGGGGCGCTCCGCTGGGCTTTCAGTGACCGCCGGGGTGCTGAGCGGGGCGCTCGCTGGGCGCTCAGTGACCGCCGGGGTGCGACGCGCGGCGGGAACCGCGGGAGCGGACGCTGCCCACTGTCGCGCCGATGGTCGGCTTGCCGCACGCCGTGCGCCCGCTCTGCGGGGCCGGCGTGCGCGGTGCCTGCGCCCCGGAGGAGCGTCCACCGGAACCGCCGTGCTGCTCGTGAGAGCGTCCGGCACCGCCCGCGCGGCGACCGCTCGGACGCTGGTTGCCGCGCGCCGCATTGCCGGCCGCGCCGTCTCGCCGCGACTCACCAGCTGCTCCGCCGGACGGAGCAACTGGTGAGTCCGCGGCGCCCGAGCTGCCAGAGCGACGCCGGCCGTTCGCCGAGCCAGCGGAGCGCTGCCCGGCGCCCCCACCCGAATTCCCACGGCCGGTGCCGCGACCTGCGCCTCGACCTGAAGCTGCGTTGCGCGCCGCCGCAGCAGGCGCGACCACCGGCTTGACGTGCGGAGCAGGCTCGCCGACGAGCTCTGCGACCGCGGCATCCTCAGCATCCACCGTCTCGAACGGCGCCTTCAGCTTCGCCTTGCGGAGCAGGTCGGTGACGTCGCGGCGCTGCGCGTCGAGCGCCACGGTGACGACGGTGCCCTCGGCTCCGGCGCGGGCCGTGCGGCCCGAGCGATGCAAGTATGCCTTGTGTTCGACGGGCGGGTCGACGTGCACGACGAGCTCGACGTCGTCGACGTGCACGCCGCGGGCGGCGACATCGGTCGCGACGAGCACGCGCACACCGCCGGCTTCGGGATCGGCGCCGAAGGCGGCGAGGTTGCGCTCGCGCGCGTTCTGAGACAGGTTGCCGTGCAGGTCCACCGCCGGAATGCCCGCCGCCGTCAGCTGCTTCGCAAGCTTCTTGGCCTGGTGCTTGGTGCGGGTGAACAGGATGCGGCGGGCGCGGCCCGAGGCCAGATGCCGGACCAGGGCCGACTTCTGCTCGGCGTCCACGACGAACACGCGGTGCGTCATGGCGCCTGCCGGTACGGAGGCCTCGTCGACCGAGTGCGTGACGGCGTTGTGCAGGAATCGGGTGACGAGCTTGTCGACGCCGCGGTCGAGGGTCGCGCTGAACAGGAGGCGCTGGCCGGCGGCGGGTGTGGCCGCCATGATGCGGGTGACGCCGGGCAGGAACCCGAGGTCGGCCATGTGATCGGCCTCATCCAGCACCGTGATCTCAACCTCGTCCAGGCGCACGACGCCCTGCTTCATGAGGTCCTCCAGGCGACCGGGGCACGCCACGACGATGTCGACGCCGCGGCCCAGCGCCTGCTCCTGGGGGCGCTGGCTCACTCCGCCGAAGACCGTGGTCACCGTCAGGCCCGCGGCATCCGCCAGCGGAGCCACGGTCGCTGCGATCTGCGAGGCGAGCTCACGCGTGGGTGCGAGCACGAGGCCCTGGGGCTTGCCGGGCTGGCGGCGGCGGTTGGATGCGGCCAGGCGCGCCACGAGGGGCAGCGCGAACGCGATGGTCTTGCCGCTGCCGGTGCGACCGCGGCCCAGCACGTCGCGGCCGGCCAGCGAATCGGGCAGCGTGTCGCGCTGGATGGGGAAGGCCTCGGTCTTGCCGTCGGCTTCGAGCACGGCAGCGAGATCGGCGGGCACGCCGAGAGACAGGAAGGAAGACATAGGGATGCTTTCGGGTGGTGCACGGGGACGTGCGGTGGGCGACGGCGCAGAGGTGCGCATCGTTTCGCCGTTCGAGAAGATGCCGGGGCGGGAGGGAAGCTCCCGGTGGCGCGCGTATCGACGACGCAGCGGCAGGGCCGCGGCATCCACTCTACCGGGCCGTAGGCTGTGAACATGCACGGTGAATACAAGGTGCCGGGGGGCAAGCTCGTCGTCGTCGACCTCGAGGTGCGCGACGGGCGCATCTCGGATTTTCATCTGGCGGGAGATTTCTTCCTCGAGCCCGACGACGCCCTCGCCGACATCGACGCGGCCGTCACCGGACTCGATGTCAACGCCGATGCCGCCGCCATCGCCGCGACCGTGCGGGCGGCGCTGCCCGAGGGCGCCCAGATGCTCGGCTTCACCCCCGAAGCGGTGGCGACCGCGGTGCGCCGGGCGCTCATCGTCGCGCCGGGCTGGGACGAGTTCTCGTGGGAGATCGTGCATGACAAGCCCGTGTCGCCGCGCATGAATCTCGCCCTGGACGAAGTGCTCACCACCCGTGTCGGCGACGGGCGCCGCAACCCGACCCTGCGGATGTGGGAGTGGGACCAGTCCGCGGTGGTGATCGGGTCGTTCCAGTCCCTGCGCAACGAGGTCGACCCGGACGGGGCGGCGCGGCACGGCTACGACGTCGTGCGGCGCATCTCCGGCGGTGGCGCGATGATGATGGGCGCGAATTCGATCGTGACCTACTCCCTGTACGTCCCCGCGTCGCTCGTCGCGGGCATGACGTTCGCCGATTCGTACGCGTTCCTCGATGACTGGGTGCTGCAGGCGCTGCGCTCGCTCGGCATCGACGCCGTGTACCAGCCGCTGAACGACATCGCCGGTCCTTCGGGCAAGATCGGCGGCGCCGCGCAGAAGCGCCTCGCCAACGGCGGAGTGCTGCACCACGCGACGCTCAGCTACGACATGGACGGTCAGGTGATGACCGAGGTCCTGCGCATCGGCCGCGAGAAGCTCAGCGACAAGGGCACGGTGTCGGCGGCCAAGCGAGTGGATCCGCTCCGGAGCCAGACGGGTCTGCCGCGCGAGGCGATCATCGAGCGCTTCATCGACACGTTCGCGAACCTCTACGGGGCGGTTCCCGGCCACATCACCGAAGAGGAATACGCGGAGGCGGAGGCGCTCGTGGAGTCGAAGTTCGCGACCGAGGCGTGGCTGCGCCGCGTGCCGTGAGCGTCGCCGGCGGGGCCATCGGACCCAGTGCCGGGCGCCCGGGCGAGGTCGACATCCATCACGGCGACAACCTCGCCGTCGCGTCCATCCTCCCCGATGGCGCCTTCACCCTCGTCTACCTCGACCCGCCGTTCAACACCGGCCGGGCGCGGCACCGCGTGATGCCCGATCGCGAAGGGCAGACCGCCTCCGTGTGCAGAACTCCGCAAATATTGACCTCCGGCCGCCCGGATCAGCCGTTCCCGGCCGTTCCGGGCTCGGATCACCGGAGTTCTGCACGCGACGCCCCCATGGCGTTCCCCGACGCCGAGCGGCAGCGCGGGTTCCGGGGCCGCGAGTACGCGCGGATCCGCGAGAGCCTGCGCGTCTACGACGACCGGTTCGACGACTACTGGGGCTTTCTCGAGCCGCGACTGCGGGAAGCATGGCGGCTGCTCGCCGACGACGGCACGCTGTACCTCCACCTCGACTTCCGTGAGGCGCACTATGCGAAGGTGCTGCTCGATGCGCTGTTCGGCCGCGACAGGTTCCTCAACGAGATCATCTGGGCGTACGACTACGGGGCGAAGAGCAGGCGCCGCTGGCCGACGAAACACGAGACGATCCTCGTGTACGTGAAGGACCCGGATCGGTACTGGTTCGACTCGAGCGCCGTCGACCGGGAACCGTACATGGCGCCCGGCCTCGTCACCGCGGAGAAGGCGGCGCGAGGAAAGCTCCCGACCGACGTGTGGTGGCACACCATCGTGCCGACGAGCGGTCGCGAGAAGACGGGATACCCGACCCAGAAGCCCGAGGGCATCCTGCGGCGCATCGTGCAGGCATCGACCCGTCCCGGGGATCGCGTTCTCGACCTCTTCGCGGGCAGCGGCACCACCGGGGCCGTGGCCGCGGCCCTCGGCCGCCGCGCGGTCCTCGTCGACAACAGCCCCGAAGCCATTGCGGTGATGCGGGCACGGATGCCGCACGCCCGCCTGGTCGGCCAGGCGACGCCCGAACGTGCGTAGCCGGAGCGCCGGGCCGGGCCGCGCCCCGCAAGCGCGGCGCCGCGCCGCGCCGCCGCATCCCGCGTCGTAGGCTGACCGCATGCGATTCGGAACATTCCTCCCCCAGGGCTGGCGCTTCGACCTCGTCGACATCGTCGACAACGACCACTGGAACACCATGCGCACACTCGCGCAGCGCGCCGACGCGGGGCCGTGGGAATCGCTGTGGGTCTACGACCACTTCCACACCACTCCCGTGCCGAGCGAGGAGGCGACCCACGAGGCGTGGACGCTCATGGCGGCGTTCGCGGCGAGCACCTCACGCATCCGTCTCGGACAGATGTGCACCTGCATGGGATACCGCAACCCGGCGTACCTCGCCAAGGTCGCCGCAACCGTCGACCACGTCTCCGCCGGGCGCCTCGAGATGGGGATCGGCGGCGGGTGGTACGAGCACGAGTGGCGCGCGTACGGCTACGGGTTCCCCGAGGTGCCCGCGCGGCTGCGCAAGCTGCGCGAAGGCGTCGAGATCATGCATCAGGCCTGGACCACCGGCACTGCGACCTTCGACGGGCGCGAGTATCAGGTCGACGGCGCGATCGTGCGTCCCCTGCCCGTGCAGCCGGGCGGTGTGCCGCTGTGGATCGCGGGAGGCGGCGAGAAGGTGACGCTGCGGATCGCCGCGCAGTACGCGTCGTACACGAACTTCGCCGGCTCGCTCGAGGAGTTCGACCGCAAGGACGCCGCGCTGCGCGGTCACTGCGAGCGGATCGGGCGGGATCAGTCCGAGATCGTGCGGTCGTCGAACTTCAACACGATCGTCGCGCCGACCGAGGCCGAGGCGCGTGAACGGCTCGCCGCCGTCAAGGCGCGGCTGCTGCCCCACGTCGGACAGGAGCACGCCGACCGGATCGAGCACGACTACCTCGGTTCCGACGCGTTCGGCACCCCGGAGCAGGTGATCGAGAAGCTCACGACCCGTCGCGAGCACGGGCTCGGCTACTCGATCCACTACTTCCCGGAGATGGCGTACGACCTCTCGGGCGTCGAGCTGTTCGAGCGTGAGGTCATACCCGCCCTGTCCTGAGCGGGATGCGTCTGAGCGGGATGCGTCTCGAGCGGGGGCGTCTTGTGCGGGATCCGTCTTGACCGCGGTGCGTCAGACCAGCGCCTGGGCGCTCGCGTACCCGTCGGCGACCACGTCGCGGGCGGATGCGTCGGCCCCGAACAGTCGCGTCGTGCCGGGGCTCGAGCTCCACGGGGTCCAGCCGGCGTCGCGGCTGCGAATGAACCCGACGGCAGCGCCGTGCACGGCGTCGGCGAGCGCCTGTGGCGGATGGGGTCCGGCGGTGTACTCGACGCCGACGGGGGAGTCCAGGCAGTCCCACCAGAACGGCATGTCGAGGCAGTGGCACGCCCAGCCGATCGACGGCGAGACCCAGACGAAGCGGTAGACCCACGTCGGCGCGGCGTCATCATTCCGCTCGCAGTCGACGCCGTGCGCACCGGAGCCCGCCGATCGCGCCTGCGCGATCCGCACGAGCGGCGCGCGGAAAACGGTATCGGTCACGAACCGGCCGAGCACGGCCGCGGTGCCCTTCCGTCGTTGATGGCGGTTCGCCGCGAGATACGCCCTGCCCCTCGGCCCGCGCAGACCGAGGACCGCCAGACCGATCGCAGCGGGGACCAGTCGCAGCTTCCGACGCATCCCGTCTGTGGCCATCGTGAACTCGTCGTCGGTCGTGCCGAACACGAGCGGCTTGTCGGCGCCGACTCCCGCGCGGATCGCCTCGAGCGTCGGCTGCGCCAGCAGATCGCCGTCGAGCAGCGGCCCCCACTGCAGCCCGTTCGCGAGCAGGTCGCGCGACTCGCCCATCGGGTCGCCCGACTCGCCCTTTCCGGCCTCGGTCTGCAGCGTGAGAACCGTCGCCTCGTCGAGCGAGGCGAATCCGTCACGCGTCGCCGGCACGCCGCCCATCCGGGCCATCTTCGCCGTGAGCGTCCCCGCGCGCTCCAGCGAGACGTTCGCCACCGCCGGAGAGGCCGCCCACACGGCCTGGAACAGATGCTGCGCCTGCGGCATCCCGAGCAGCGTCAGGACGGCGCCACCGCCCGCCGACTGCCCGGCGATCGTGACGCGGTGCGGGTCGCCGCCGAATGCCGCGATGTTCTGCTGCACCCATTCGAGGCCGGCGAGCCAGTCCCTCACTCCGCGGTTCGACGGCGCACCGGGGATGTGTCCGAACCCGTCGAACCCCAGGCGGTACGACAGCGTGACGGTGACAACACCGTCGCGGTTGAACGCGGCACCGTCGTACCAGGGACTCGCCGGCGATCCGCCGATGTAGCCGCCCCCGTGGATCCACACGAGCACCGGCAACGACGCTGCCACGTCGGGTGTGTAGACATTGACGTTCAGGGTCGCGTCGCCCGGCACCGACGGCTCGGGGATGAGGGTCTGCTCGGCGAGCGCCTTCCGCTGCGCCGTCGCTCCGTACTCGAGGGCGTCGCGCACCCCGTCCCATGGCTCGGGCGGAACCGGAGCGGCGAACCGCAGCTCGCCGACGGGGGCCTTCGCGAACGGGATGCCGAGGAACGCGATCGACCCGCCGCGCCGGCGGCCGCGCACGGCTCCGGCGGTGGTCCGGACGATCTGATCCTCGGTCGGGTTCATCGCGGCTCCTTGCCGGCGCTCGTCTCGGCTCCTGGCTCCGCAACCGACGCCTCGCCGTGGCTCGTCTCGGCTCCGGGCTGCGCAACCGGCGCCTGCGTCCCGTCCTGCGCTCCGGTGAGCGCGGTGAACAGGGCGTCCACGGTGCCTGCCATGTCGACGCGGGGGTCCAGCATCCATTGCACCTGCAGCCCGTCCGCCACGGCCTGGAAGATGCGCGCGAACGTGTCGGCGTCGAGGTCGCCCCTCATCACCCCGTCTGCCTGTGCGCGGACGATCGCATCGGCGAACGCCGCTCGCAGCCCCGCACCGCGCTGCAGGAAGTAGGCATGGGCGGGGTGCTCCGGGTCGACGGCGTCGACGGCCAGCCGGGAGAACAGCTGCACGACGCCGGGCACCTCGCTGTTGTGACGGATCACCTCGAGGAACCCGGTCCGCATCGCGGCGAGAGTCGGGTCATCGGCCCCCGATCCCGCCGAGGCCGCAGCGTCGACGTCATCGCGCTTGCGGAGGATCTCGGTGAACAGCTCCTCCTTGGAGTCGAAGTAGTGCAGGAGCCCCGCCTGGCTGAGCCCGACCGCGTCGGCCAGCTGCTTGACCGAGGCGCGCGCGTACCCCTCGCGGGCGATCACGTCGAGGGCGCGGGCCAGGATCTCCTCGCGTTTGGCGACGCCCTTCGCGTAGGAGCCGCGGCGCTGCGCTCCGGTCTTCGGCATGACATCACGATAAACCGAACAGTGCTTGATTTCTCAAAACCAAGTGGCATATGGTTTCTGCAGTGCTCAGCGCAGAGCGTCCGGAAGAAGGAGAACCCGATGACCGACCAGCTCCCCGCCGATGTGAGCGGCCTCACTCTGGAGCAGAAGGCCTCGCTCGCGAGCGGCGCCGACTTCTGGACGACGAAGGCGATTCCGGATGCCGGCATCCCGTCGATCATGATGACCGACGGCCCGCACGGGCTGCGCAAGCAGGTCGGCGCCAGCGATCACCTCGGCCTCTCCGACAGCGTTCCCGCCACCTGCTTCCCGCCCGCCGTCGGCCTCGGCTCGTCGTTCGACGTCGACCTCGTCGAGCGCGTGGGCGCGGCGCTCGGGGCCGAGTGCCAGATCGAGGATGTCGCCGTGCTCCTCGGCCCGGGCGTGAACATCAAGCGCTCGCCGCTGTGCGGCCGCAACTTCGAGTACTTCTCCGAGGACCCCATCGTCTCGGGCGCCATGGGCGCGGCGTGGGTGCGCGGCATCCAGTCGCAGGGGGTCGGGGCGTCGCTGAAGCACTTCGCGGCGAACAACCAGGAGCACGACCGGATGCGCGTGAGCTCCGACGTCGACCCCCGGCCGCTCCGCGAGATCTACCTGCGCGGCTTCCAGCGCGTGGTCGAAGAGGCGCAGCCGTGGACCGTGATGTGCTCGTACAACCGCATCAACGGCGTCTACGCCTCCGAAGACCCGTGGCTTCTGAAGCGCGTGCTCCGCGACGAGTGGGGCTTCGAGGGCCTCGTGGTCTCCGACTGGGGTGCGGTGAACGACCGCGTCGCGGGCATCGCGGCGGGGCTCGACCTCGAGATGCCCGGCTCGGGCGGCCGTAACGACGCCCGCATCGTCGCCGCGGTGCGGGACGGCTTCCTCGACGAGGCGGTCGTGGACACCGCCGCGCGTCGCGCGCTCGAGCTCGTGCGCAAGGCGCAGGTACGGCCGCAGGCCTCCGGACCGCTCGACGTCGACGCGCACCACGCGCTGGCACGCGAGGCCGCCGGGCGGTCGATCGTGCTGCTGCGCAACGAGGGCGGCATCCTTCCGCTGCGGCGCGATGCGAAGATCGCGGTGATCGGCGCTTTCGCCACGAGCCCCCGCTACCAGGGCGCCGGCTCGTCGCTCATCAACCCGACGCGTCTCGACCACGCGCTGGACGAGATCCGCGCAGCCGCAGAGGGTGACGTCGCATACGCCGAGGGGTTCTCGCTCACCGGCGCCGGCGACGCGGCGGCCCTGCGCGACGAGGCGGCGGCCGCCGCATCCGCCGCCGAGGTCGCCGTCGTGTTCCTCGGGCTGCCCGCGGCCGCCGAGTCGGAGGGGTACGACCGGGAGCAGATCGACCTTCCCGCCGACCAGCTCGCGCTGCTCGACGCCGTGCTCGCCGCGAATCCGCGCACCGTCGTGGTGCTCTCGAACGGCTCGGTGGTGGCGCTGCCGTTCCGTGACCGGGTGCCGGCGATCCTCGAGGCGTGGCTGCTCGGTCAGGCGGGTGGCGGCGCCACCGCCGACGTGCTGTTCGGCGCCGTGAACCCGTCGGGACGGCTCGCCGAGACGATTCCTCTCCGACTCGAGGACAATCCCTCGTACGGCAACTTCCCCGGCTCACTCGGCCACGTGCGGTACGGCGAGGGACTGCTCGTCGGTTACCGCTGGTACGACGCGCGAGCGATGCAGGTCGCATACCCGTTCGGGCATGGACTGTCGTACACGTCGTTCGCGTACGGGCATGCGTCGGCCGCCGTGGACGCATCGGGCGACGTCGTGGTGACCGTGCCGGTGACGAACACCGGCGACGCGGCGGGACGAGAGGTCGTGCAGGTGTACACCTCGCTCGCCGATTCCACCGTCGAGCGTGCGCCGCGGGAGCTGAAGGCGTTCGTGTCGGTCGAGCTGCAGCCGGGTCAGAAGCGCGAGGTGCGGCTCACGGTGCGGCGGTCCGATCTCGCCTACTGGGACATCCGTGTCGACCGCTGGGTCGTCGAGGGCGGCGACTACGTCGTCGAGGTCGCGGCCTCGAGTCGCGACATCCGTTCCCGCACGACGGTCGCGGTGAGCGGTGACGCGGTGCGGGTGCCGCTGACGATGAATTCGTCGGTCGGGGAGCTCCTGGCCGACCCCGTCGCCGGACCGATGGTGCAGCAGGCCCTCGCCGGGATGACGGAGCAGCTGGGCGACGGCAGCGCGCTCATGCCCGACGACGAGGGGATGCGGAAGATGATGGCCGCCTTCCCGATCGGGCGCCTAGCGAACTTCCCCGGCATGCCGGTGCAGCCCGAGATGGTCGAGGGACTCATCGCCGCGGCAAACGCCCAGCAGCAGTAGCGCCGCCCGGACCGCTCACCTGTCGCGAATCGACCTTCGTCCCGCGTCGGACGGTCGATCTGCGACAGGTGAGCGGGCCCGCGAGGGCGAACGGGGCGGCCCCGCTCCCGCGCGGGGTCAGGCGTCGCGACGCGCGCCGTCGGACGGCGTCACGGTGAACACGTGGGGTGCCGCGTAGCCGGCGGCGGCGAATGCGGCGGTCGCCGCATCCCGTACCGCATCGACGCGGTCGTGCGGTGTGAGCGCGATCGCCGCGCCGCCGAACCCGCCGCCGGTCATGCGCGCGCCGATCGCCCCGGCAGCGCGGGCGGCCTCGACCGCCGTGTCGAGCTCGGGCACGGAGATCTCGAAGTCGTCGCGCATCGAGGCATGGGATGCGTCGAGCAGCGCGCCGATCGCGGCGGGCCCCTGCGAGCGGAGCGTCTGCACCGTGTCGAGCACGCGCTGGTCCTCGGTGACGACGTGGCGCACGCGACGGAACGTGACCTCGTCCATCAGGGTCTCCGCCCGGTCGAGGTCGGCGACGTCGAGGTCGCGCAGGGCGGGCACGCCCATGATCGCCGCGCCGCGCTCGCACGCCTGGCGACGCTCCCGGTATCCGCCGGTGGAGTGCGCATGCTTCACGCCCGTGTCGATCACGACCACGTCGAGACCGGCGGCGGCGAAACCGAGGTCGACGATCTCCGCATCGAGCGAGCGGCAGTCGAGGAAGATCGCGGCATCGGCGCGGCCGCGCATCGCAGCCATCTGGTCCATGATGCCCGTGGGTGCTCCCACGGCCTCGTTCTCGGCGCGGCGGCCCACGCGGGCCAGGTGGGCCGCGTCGAGCCCGAGACCCCAGACGTCGTTCAGGGCGGCGGCCGTCGCCCCCTCGATGGCCGCCGAGGAGGAGAGGCCCGCGCCGACCGGCACGTCCGACGCGATCGCGATGTCGACCCCCCGGCCGGGCGCCGTCGCGGCCTGCCTCAGCGCCCACGCCACGCCGAGCGGATACGCGGCCCACTCCGGCACGGCCGGCGCGCCCGTGCTCGGGAAGAGCCGGTCGAGCTCGTCGAGCCCGACCTCGACCGGCTCGCCGGCGAACGTCGAGGCGACGCGGATCCGCGCATCGTCGCGCAGACCGAGCACGACGTGCGTGCGCCGGTCGATCGCGAACGGCAGCACGAACCCGTCGTTGTAGTCGGTGTGCTCGCCGATCAGGTTGACGCGGCCCGGGGCCGACCACTCTCCCGCTGCGCGGCCGCCGAGCGTCTCGAACAAGGCGCGGGCCGATGCATGCGCACTGAGCGAGCGGCCGTCGGCCGACGCATCCGTCGTCTTCGACTCCGTCACAGGGTCACTCCTTCCAGCGCCTCGCGCAGGCGGGCGGCGGCGGTCTCGGGTGGGATGTCGGCGATCCAGGCGCCCATCGCCGCTTCGGAGCCGGCGAGGAACTTCAGCTTGTCGGCCGCGCGCCGCGGGCTCGTGAGCTCGAGGTGCAGGCGCACGGAGTCGCGGCCGACGTGCACCGGCGCCTGATGCCAGGCCGCGATGTACGGCGTTGGGGCCCCGCGCCCCGAGGCTCCGCGCGACGCGTCAGCGTCGTGTGGAGTGGGCGTGGGGAGGGCCCCGGCGCCGGCGGCTCCGCCCGACGCGTCAGCGCCGTGTGGCGTGGGCGTGGGGAGAGAGGGGTAGAGGCGATCGACGCCGCGCAGGAGCAGGAGGTAGAGCCGGGCGAGCTCGTCGCGCTCGGCGTCGGAGGTCTCGGCGAAGTCCGCGACGTGCCGATGCGGCATCATGTGCACCTCGAGCGGCCAGCGTGCTGCGAACGGGACGTACGCCGTCCAGCGCAGGCCCTCGAGCACGACGCGGTCGGATGCGCGCTCGAAGTCGAGGATGTCCTGGAACAGCGTCGGGGAGGTGCGGCCGATCTGCTCGAGCAGCCGGGTGGTGCGGGGCGTGATGTACGGGTAGGCGTAGATCTGGCCGTGCGGGTGGCCGAGCGTCACGCCGATCGCCTCGCCGCGGTTCTCGAACGGGAACACCTGCTCGACGCCGGGGAGGGCCGACAGAGCCGCGGTGCGGTCGGCCCACGCCTCGATGACGGTGCGGGCGCGGGTCTCGGTCTGCGTTCCGAACGAACCGGCCGTGTCGGGGCTGAAGCACACGACCTCGCAGCGGCCGACGCTCGTGCGCTCCCGGCCGAGCCCCATCTGCGCGAGGTCGGCGAGGCCCTCGGGCGGGTTCGCCGCCACCGGAGCGGTGCCGGTCGCCGCGGCGAGGGCCGGCCCGAACGACGGAGACTTGTTCTCGAAGACCGCCACGTCGTACAGCGACGGGATCTCGCTCGGGTTCGTCGGCGTCTGCGGGGCGAGCGGATCGAGTTCGGCCGGCGGCAGGAATGCCCGGTTCTGACGGGCGGCGGCCACCGAGATCCAGTCGCCGGTGAGCACGTCGAGACGCATCGTGGCGGTCTCCGGACGCGGGTCGAGCGTGCGGGTGTCGACGGCGCGGTCGGCACCGAGTGTCGTGCCGGGGTCGTCGTAGTAGATCAGCTCGCGGCCGTCGGCGAGGCGGGTCGGCCGCTTCACGACGCCGGCGCCGAGTGTCTCGCCGGGAAGGGCGGCGCGAGGTTCGGACATGTGCGGAACTCCTCCATGTTGACGTTCACACGCTAGCAAGGGCGGTGTGTTATCGTCAACATCGACGAAGCGTCCGGAGTTCCGCACGGCTCCGGGAGGAGGGGCGGCCGTGGGGGAGAAGAACCGCCGGGTGTCGATGACGGATGTCGCGGCCCGCGCCGGCGTCTCGGGGCAGACAGTGTCGCGGGTGGTGAACGGCAGCCCGCGCGTGGATCCGGCCACGCGGGCGCGCGTCGAAGCGGCCATGGCGCAGCTCGGCTACCGGCCGCACCGCGCGGCCCGGGCACTGCGGACCGGACGCACGCAGACGATCGGCCTCGTGGCAGCGACCCTCGCCACGGTGGGGAACTCCCGCATGCTGCAGGCGGTGGCGGATGCCGCAGCAGCGCGCGGCTACTCGGTCGTGGTCGTGACGCTCGGCGTCGCCGGGGCGGGGGACCGCGCGATCGCCGACGCCTTCGAACGGCTGCACGACCAGGGCGTCGACGGCGTGATCGTGCTGAACGAGGCGACGGCACTGGCTCGCGAGGCGGTGGCCCCGGCCGAGCTGCGGCTCGTCGTCGTGGACTCTCCGCCCGACGAACGCTTCGGCGTCGTGCGGACGGACCACGCCGGGGGTGCGCGACGGGCGGTGGAGCACCTCCTCGCGCTCGGCCACCGCACCGTGCATCATGTCGCCGGTCCGGTCGGCTCGTTCGCCGCAGCCGAGCGCGAACGGGGATGGCGCGAGGCGCTCGCCGCCGCGGGGGCGACGGTGCCGGAGCCTGTGCGCGGCGACTGGACCGCGGCATCCGGTCACCTCGTCGGCTCGACGATTCCTGCCGATGCCACCGCCGTGTTCGCGGCGAACGACCAGATGGCCCTCGGCCTGCTGCGCGCTCTCGCCGAGGCCGGACGCGTGGTACCCGACGATGTGAGCGTCGTGGGCTTCGACGACGTCGCGGATGCCGCAGAATACCGCCCGCCCCTCACCACAGTCCGCCAGGACTTCGACCTTCTCGGCGAGCGCGCCGTCGATGTGCTGGTCTCGGGTATCGAGGTGGCCTGGACACCGCGGCTTGAGACGATCGAGGCCGACCTGGTGGTGCGAGCGAGCAGCGGCCCCCCTCCGGCGGGGTGAATCAGCCGACGCATCCGTGGATCGCGTCCATGCAGAGTATGCCCGCGGCCGAGCGGCTACGCGCCCCCGGCGCGGCGGGCCTCCCATCCCGAGCGGACCATCTCGTCGACGGTGTAGCGGTTGGCCCAGTCGAGGTCGCGGGCGGCGAGTTCGCCCGTCGCGACGATCCGATCGGGGTCGCCGGGGCGGCGCGCCGCGACGTCGGGAGTGAAGTCGATGCCGGTCACGCGCGCCATGGCGTCCATGATCTGGCGTACGGAGAGCCCGTTCTGCGAGCCGAGGTTGTACGCGGGCTCGATCGCGGCACCCGAGGCGAGCCGCTGCGCGGCGACGACGTGCGCGGCGGCGATGTCGGCGACGTGCACGTAGTCGCGGACGTTCGTCCCGTCTTCGGTGTCGTAGTCGTCGCCGAAGATCTTCGGGGTCCTGCCCGCCAGCAGCGCCTCGAACACGAGCGGGAAGAGATTGTGCGGGCTCGTGTCGTACACCGCCGGATCGCCGGATCCGACGACGTTGAAGTAGCGCAGCGAGGTGTGGCGGAGCGGATGCGTCGCCTCGGCCGTCGCAGTTCCCTGGTCGGCGATGAGCCATTCGCCGATGAGCTTCGATTCGCCGTACGGGGAGGTGGGCCGCTTCGGCAGGTCCTCGGTGACGAGGGGGACGTCGGGGGTGCCGTACACGGCCGCCGACGACGAGAAGACCAGATTCGCGACATCCGCTGCCGCCATCGCCTCGAGGACGATGCGGGTGCCCTCGACGTTCTGCTGATACGTGTGCAGCGGGCGCGTGACCGACACCCCGGCGTACTTGAACCCGGCGACGTGGATGACGCCCTCGACCTCATGATCGCGCAGGGTGTCCTCGACGAGGTCGCGATCGAGGATCGACCCGCGCACGAACGGGACGCCGTCGGGGACGAAGCCGGCGTGTCCGCTCGACAGGTCGTCGAGCACGACCGGCTCGAGGCCAGCCGATCCCAGCGCGCGGACGATGTGTGCGCCGATGTAGCCGGCGCCGCCGGTCACGAGCCAGGTCATGTCACTCCTCTGCGGGGCCGAGCAGCGGCCCCGGCGCGAAGCGCGCACCGGCGACGAGCATCTGCTCGAGTTCGATCACGATCACTTCATTCTGCCCGGTCGCGAACGCGCCCCCTGGCACATTCGGCCGGCGTCCCGCGACGCGAACCCACCACCCAGTGCCGAACCCACCGCCGATAGCGGGTGGGCTCGGTACCAGTCGATGGGTTCGGTGGGTGGCCAGATGGCAGATGGCAGGTCAGGGGCCGGGGAGGCGGCCCGTAGACTCGCGCGTGTGACACGTCACGCATCCGTCGTCGTCCTCGCCCCCGACAGCTTCAAAGGCTCGATCCGCGCGGCGGCCGCCTGCGACGCGCTCGCAGCCGGCTGGCGCGACGTCGAACCGGATGCGCGTGTCCTCGCGCGGCCGATGGCCGACGGCGGTGAGGGGACGCTCGACGCGTTCGCGGCGGTGGTCCCCGGTGCGCGCCGGATGCCCCTCACGGTGACCGATCCGGCGGGGCGCGCGAAGGACGCGGAGTGGCTGCTGCTTCCGCCCACCGCGGATGCGCCCGGGGGGACGGGCGTCGTCGAGCTCGCCTCGACGAGCGGCATCGAGATGCTCGGCCGGTTCCGCCTGGCGTGGGAATCGCACACGGTCGGGTTCGGCCAGGCGATCGCGGCGGCCCTGCGGCACGGCGTCTCGCGCCTCATCCTCGGCGTCGGCTCGAGTGCGTCGACCGAGGGCGGGGCAGGGATGCTCGTCGCGATGGGTGCCCGGTTCCGCGATGCCGCCGGCAGCATCATCCCGCCGGGAGTGCGGGGCCTCGCCCAGATCGAGACCGTCGACGTGTCGGGGCTGTCTCCGCTGCCACCCGGCGGGGTGCGCGTGCTCACCGACGTCACCAACCCGCTGCTCGGGCTGGCGGGCGCGGCGGCCGTGTTCGGCCCGCAGAAGGGGCTCGCGGCCGAAGACGCGCCGGAGGCCGATGCGGCTCTCGCCCACTACGCGGCAGCGCTCGCTGAGGCGCTCCCCGAGGCCGACCCGGCCGCCGCGGGCGCGGGCGCCGCCGGCGGCACCGGATTCGCGCTGCAGGCGTGGGGTGCACAGCTCCTGCCCGGAGCAGTGCAGGTCGCCGACGTCATCGGACTTCCGGATGCGTTGGCTGACGCATCCGTCGTCGTCACCGGCGAGGGATCCTTCGATGGTCAATCCGCGGCGGGCAAGGTGCCGGCGCTCGTCGCGGCGCTCGCCGCCGAAGCGGATGTGCCCGTCGCCCTCGTGGCCGGGCGCATCGCGACGGACGCCGATGCCGCCGCCTTCACCGAGACGGTGTCGCTCACCGAGATGGCCGGCGGCGCCGAAGCCGCTCAAGCCGATGCCGGGTACTGGCTCCGGGGAGCGGGGCAGGCTCTCGCCGAGCGCTTCGCCGGGATGGCCTGAGGTGGCCGCGCCTCTCGCCCGCGCCGACGTCAGCGCGCGAGCCGCTTCATCTCCCGGGCGTTGACGGCCGCCATGATCCGGTTGCGCTTCGTGTTCTGGAACGCGGCGCAGCGCCAGACGTCGCCGTCCCGCACCATCACGAAGGTCTGCACCTTGTCGTGCCGCACGCGGACGGCCTCACCCTTGTACAGGCCGCCCTCGGTGAGCACGACGGCGACGTCGTCGCCGAGCATGCGCGCGTCGAGGATCTGCATGGCCATCCGTGAACCGCGCTGCCACCGCTCGAACACGGGAACGTGATCGCGACGGATCTGCTCCCGCCCCAGGCTGATGATCCCCGCGAAGATCACGTAGCTCGCGTCTGCGGTGAACTCGGCGGCATAGGCCTGGGCGTCGCCGGCGTCCCACGCCTGCCGGATGCGGTCGAGCGCCTCCCGCACTCCTGACGGAACGGTGGTTGTCGTCGTCATGATGTCTCCTTATGGCAAGTTGCACTAATTATTAATGCAGACTGCACTATTCGTTGTCAAGCCGTAGACTCGGCGCGTGACCGAGACCGCCCGACAGCTCACGCGTGACGAGCGTGATCTGCCCGGTCTCACGGTGCTGGCGCTGCTTACCCGCGGGCCGCGCCATCCGTACGACATCCATCGCTTCGTCGTCGAGACCCGCAAGGACTTCGTGGTGGGCGCTCCGCGCAGCATCTACCACGCCGTGCAGAAGCTGCAGGCGGCGCACCTGATCGAGGCGATCGGCTCCGAGCAGGCGGGCGGACGGCCCGAGCGCACGGTCTTCGCGCTGACCGACGCCGGGCGCGCGGAGGTCCGCCGTCGCGTCACCACGCTGCTGGCAGTGCCGCAGCCGGACCGCACGATCACGGTGGCGGCGCTGTCGTTCATCGGCATCCTCGAGCGCGGCGAAGCGATTCTCGCGCTCCGGGCCCGGCTCGCCACGCTCGAGGCGGACCTCGCCGTGGTGGCCGCCGATCTGGCGGAGGTCGGCGATCTTCCGCCGGTGCTGATCATCGAAGCCGAATACGAGGCGGATCAGCTGCGCGCGGAGCGCGAGTGGATCGCCGCACTCCTCGCACGGCTGGAGGCCGGCGAGCTCGGCTGGTAGAGCGGTTCAGCGGTTCGGTGCTCGACTGCTTCGACCGGCTCGACCGGCTCGATCGGGAGGGCGGTTCAGCCCTCGAGCGCCGCGTCGACGACCGCGCGTGCCTCTTCCTGCACCTGCGCGAGGTGCTCGGGGCCGCGCAGCGACTCCGCGTAGAGCTTGTAGACGTCCTCCGTGCCCGAGGGCCGAGCGGCGAACCAGGCGTGCTCCGTCTGCACCTTGAGACCGCCGATCGGCGCGCCGTTGCCCGGCGCATGTGAGAGCTTCGCCGTGATCTCCTCGCCGGCGAGCGTCGTCGCGGTCACATCGTCGGGGGAGAGCCGTCCGAGCTTTGCCTTCTGCTCGGGAGTCGCCGGGGCGTCCACCCGCTGGTAGGCCGACGCGCCGAACTGGGCCTCCAGCTCCGCATACCGCTGCGACGGCGTCTTGCCGGTGACCGCGAGGATCTCACTGGCCAGCAGGCAGAGGAGGATGCCGTCCTTGTCGGTCGTCCACACGCTGCCGTCGCTGCGCAGGAACGACGCTCCCGCCGACTCCTCGCCGCCGAATGCGACGGAACCGTCGAGGAGGCCCGGCACGAACCACTTGAAGCCGACGGGCACCTCGAGCAGGTCGCGGCCGAGCTGGGCTGCCACCTTGTCGATGATCATTGACGACACGAGCGTCTTCCCGACGGCGGCGCCGGCCGGCCACTCCGGCCGGTGCGAGTAGAGGTAGTCGATCGCCACGGCGAGGTAGTGGTTCGGATTCATCAGCCCCGCGTCCGGCGTCACGATGCCGTGCCGATCGGCATCCGCGTCGTTGCCGGTGAGGATGTCGTACTCGGAGCGAGCGGCCACGAGCGCCGCCACGGCCGACGGCGACGACGGATCCATCCGGATCTTCTCGTCCCAGTCGAGCGTCATGAACCGCCACGTCGGGTCGACCTCCGGGTTCACGACGGTGAGGTCGAGCTCGTACATCTCAGCGATGAGGGCCCAGTACTCGACGGACGCGCCGCCCAGCGGGTCGGCGCCGATGCGCACGCCGGCCCTGCGGATCGCCTCGAT
This sequence comes from Microbacterium altimontanum, assembly GCF_058349865.2. Taxonomy (NCBI): domain Bacteria; kingdom Bacillati; phylum Actinomycetota; class Actinomycetes; order Micrococcales; family Microbacteriaceae; genus Microbacterium; species Microbacterium altimontanum. Next base: position 436,652 of record NZ_JBYRJB020000005.1, read on the forward strand.
GTCGATGATCGTGCCGAGGTCGGCGACGTATCGCTCGCGGAAGTCGTAACGGCCGAGCGTGTCCGTGTCGATGTCGGCGAGCCGCGTCCGCTTGACCTCGTCGAGGCCCGCGGCGATCAGCGCGTTCGCGCGGTCGGCGATCCATCCGGTCGCGTCGGTGTCGGCGGGTCCCCCGTTCGGCGGGTTGTACTTGAAGCCGCCGTCGGCCGGAGGGTTGTGACTGGGCGTCACGACGATGCCGTCGGCGCGCGCCGGGTCATCGGCATCCCGCCCGCGGTTCGCCGTGAGGATCGCGTGGCTGAGCGCGGGAGTCGGCACCCACGAGTTGCGGGAGTCGACGTACACATCGACGCCGTTCGCGACGAGCACCTCGATCGCCGTCCGCTCCGCCGGCCGCGACAGGCCGTGGGTGTCCCGGCCGAGGAAGAGCGGCCCCGCGATGCCCTGCGCGTTGCGGTAGTCGACGATCGCCTGCGTCGTCGCGAGGATGTGGTCTTCGTTGAAGCTGCGGTTCAGGGACGAGCCGCGGTGGCCGCTCGTGCCGAACACGACGCGCTGCGCAGTGTTGTCGGCGTCGGGCTTGAGGTCGTAGTAGGCGTTGATGACCTCGTCGATGTCGATGAGGTCTGACTCCTGGGCGGGCGTTCCTGCACGGCTCATCTGTCCAGTCTGCCCCGAACCAGGCGTGAGCGCATCGGTAGGCTGATCGGATGACGCAGCCCCCCGCATCGCCCGAACGCCGCACGTACAGCTATCTCGGGCCGGCAGGGACGTTCACGGAGGCTGCTCTCGCGCAGGTCCCCGAGGCCCGCGGGCAGAGCTGGCGCACCGTGCGCAACGTGCCCGAGGCGCTCGCCGACGTGATCGAGGGGCGGTCGGATGCGGCGATGATCGCGATCGAGAACTCGGTCGACGGCGGGGTCACCACCACGCAGGACGCCCTCGCGACGATGCCGGGCCTGCGCATCATCGGCGAGTATCTCGTCCCCGTGCAGTTCGTGCTCGTCGCGCCGCCCGGCACAGCCCTCGAGGACGTGAACCTCGTGGCCGCGCATCCCGTCGCGTACGGGCAGTGCCTGCAGTGGCTGGGCGAGAACCTCCCCGCGCACGCGCATCTGCCGGCGTCGAGCAATGTGGCCGCGGCGCTCGAGATGCTCGACGGGACCACGAGCGCGGATGCGGCGATCGCTCCACCGGCCATCGTGCAGCACCACGACCTCGCCCTGCTGGCCGAGAACATCGGCGACAACCCCAAGGCGGTCACCCGGTTCGTGCTCGTCTCGCGCACCGTGGCGCCGCCCGAGCCGACGGGAGCCGACAAGACATCGCTCATCGTCGAGCTGCCCGACGACCACCCCGGCGCGCTGCTCGACATGCTGGAGCAGTTCGCGACGCGCGGCATCAACCTGTCGCTGTTGGCGTCGCGGCCCATCGGCGACGAGCTCGGTCGGTACCGCTTCGTGATCGACGCCGACGGACATGTGCGCGACGAGCGGATGGCCGATGCGCTGCTCGGCCTGCGCCGGTTCAGCCCGAAGGTCGTGTTCCTCGGCTCGTACCCCCGCGCCGACCGCGCGATCGTGCACTATCCCGACCGGTATGCCGACGACGTGTTCGTCGAGGCCCGGGACTGGCTGCGTGGCCTCGTCTCCGGCGAACCCGAGGCGCCGAACGCCGTGTGGCTATCATGAGCCGGTGAACGGGCAGCAACAGGAGAACACTGCAACGTCTTCCACTCCCGCCGCACTCGCCGGCGTGCGTGTGCTCGACGTGTCGACGCTCTTCGCCGGACCGCTCGCGGCGACGTTCCTGGGCGATTACGGTGCGGATGTGATCAAGGTCGAGCACCCGCGCAGGCCGGATGCCGCTCGCGGCCACGGGCCGCAGAAGCACGGAGCGAGCCTGTGGTGGAAGACCCTCGGGCGCAACAAGCGCGACGTGACGATCGACCTCTCCCGCCCGGAGGGAGCCGAGGTCCTCCTGCGACTCGTAGCCGAGGCCGACGTGATGATCGAGAACTTCCGGCCGGGCACCCTGGAGCGATGGGGCCTCGGCCCCGACCGCCTCTTCGATGTGAACCCGCGCCTGATCCTCGCGCGGGTCACTGCCTTCGGACAGTTCGGTCCGTACTCCGCACGGCCCGGGTTCGGCAGCCTCGCCGAAGCGATGAGCGGCTTCGCAGCATTGACCGGCGCGCCCGACGGTCCGCCCACGCTGCCGCCCTTCGGCCTCGCGGACGGGATCGCCGCGCTCGCCACCGCCTACGCCATCATGGTCGGACTGCGCGGGGCAGAGCGCGACGGGCGCGGCCAGGTCATCGACATGGCGATCATCGAGCCGATCCTGATGATGCTGGGCGGCCAGATCACCGCCTGGGACCAGCTCGGGGTGGTTCAGCCCCGCGTCGGCAATCGTTCCGTCAACAACGCGCCGCGCAACGTCTATCGGTCGCGGGACGGCGTCTGGCTCGCCGTGTCGACGAGCTCGCAGTCGATCGCCGAGCGGGTCATGCGGCTGGTGGGCCGTTCCGATGTGGTCGAGCACGAATGGTTCGCGACCGGCCACGATCGCGCCCTTCACGCTGACGAACTCGACGATGCCGTGCAGGAGTGGATCGGCGAACGAGACGCCGATGAGGTCATCACCGCGTTCGAAGAGGCCAATGCCGCCATCTCGCCGGTCTACGACGTGCGGGGAGTGATGGACGACCCGCAGTATCGCGCGCTCGGCACCGTGGTGCACGTCGACGATGAGGAACTCGGCCCTGTCGCGATGCAGAACGTGCTGTTCCGGATGTCGCGGACGCCCGGCGGGATCCGCTGGGCCGGCCGGCAGCACGGGCAGGACACCGACGCCGTCCTGCGTGGCGTGGGATACGACGATGCCCAACTGGCGGCGCTCCGGGAAGCGGGGACGATATGACGCTGCGCGTCGCGGGTCTGTACGTGCCAGGGGACCGGCCGGACCGTTTCGCGAAGGCCGCCGCCAGCGGCGCCGACCTCGTCGTCATCGACCTGGAGGACGCTGTGGCCGCCGATGCGAAGACCGCAGCGAGGACCGCTGCGTGCGCATGGGCGGCGAGCCACGATCCGACGGACGGCGTGACGATCCAGATCAGGGTGAACGCCGGCGATCTCGACGACCTGCGAGCCGTGGCAGGGCTTCCCCCCACTGTCGGGCTGCGCCTGCCGAAGGTGGAGGGGGTCCACGACGTGGACGCGGCAGCGGCCTTGGCCCCGGGGCGTCCTGTCACAGCACTGCTCGAATCGGCGGGAGCGGTGCTCTGCGCCGCCGCCATCGCGGCGCATCCTGCCGTCACCGAGATCGCACTGGGCGAGAGCGACCTGCGCAGTCAGCTCGGCGGAGGCGAGCCGGTCATCGAGCACGCCCGCCTCGCCGCCGTCTACGCCGCCGGCGCCGCCGGGATCGCCCCGCCCATGCTCTCCGCGTATCCCGCGATCGCCGACGTCGACGGGCTCGTCTCGGACACGCGCCGCGGACGGGAACAGGGCCTCGTCGGGCGGATGGCGATCCACCCGTCGCAGATCGCGCCGATCGCCGCCGTGTTCCGCTCGTCGGACGCCGAGGTCGCCTGGGCGCGGGAAGTCATCTCCGTCGTCGAGCCGGGCGGAGGAGTGACGCGGCTCGCCGACGGTCAGATGGTGGATGCTGCGATGGTCGGTCGGGCGCGCCTTCTGCTCGATCGCGCGCGTGGTTGACGGCGGAGACCGAGGTCGCTACCGTATCCGCACCTGAGGGGACGTGCGGCTCCGAACTGTAAACGTTTCCACCGATGCTCGACGAGGAGATGACATGGCAAGACCGACACTTCACCAGGTCGCCGCGGCGGCGGGCGTGTCGATCGCGTCGGCCTCCCGAGCGCTCTCCGGCGGTGTGGCCAGCCCTCGGACGGTGGCGAAGGTCCGTACGGCCGCCCGCGATCTCGGGTACTTCCCCGACGCCACGGCGCGCGCGCTGCGCACCGGCGCCCCTCGCCGCATCACATTCGCCGTCGATGACATCGGGAACCCGAACTACGTCGCGATGCTCCGGGCCATCGAAGGAGCGATGGGGCACGGCGGTCCGTCCGTCAGCGTCACCTCCACCGGCAGCAACGATCAGGCGGTGGAACTCGTGCGGCATGCGGCGTCAGCCGCCGACGGCATCATCATCTCCCCGATACGTGTCAACGACCGCTTGCGCCGGGCCATCACGAGCTCGCCAATCCCGGTCGTCGTGATCGGCTCGCTCGGCGAAGACGCACCCGTCGACGTCGTCCACGTCGACTCGGCGAAGGGCATCGGCATGGCCGTCGGTCACGTCACCGCTCTGGGCCGCCGCAATCTGGTCTTCCTCAATGGGCCCCTCGACACGAATCCCGGGTCGTCTCGAGAACGGGGCTTCTACCGTGCCGTGCGGACGATGGGGCTCGACGCTGACCGTTGCCGGCAGGTGCTCGCCGACGACTTCACCGTGGCGGCGGCGCGAGCGGCGGCGGCCGATCTGTTCACCGGCTGGCACCGCCGACGGCCGGTCGACCGGCCGGACGCCGTGATCGCCGCGAACGACCTCATCGCGATCGGTGCGATGAACGCCGCCACCGACGCGGGTCTGCGCATCCCCGACGACGTGATGTTCACCGGCGTGGACGACACGGAGATCGCCGCCGTGTACAACCCGAGCCTGACGAGCGTCTCGCTCCACGCAGCCGAGCGTGGCCGGCTCGCCGCAGAGCTGCTCTTGCAGCGCTTCGCGGAGCCGCAACGCCCGGCCCGCCTCCTCAGCGTCGAACCTCGCCTCGTCGTGCGGCGCTCCACGACGCTGAGCACCGCCGGGATCCTTGCATCATGACGACGCTCGCACCTTCTCCTGTGCTCGGCCCTCGGCAGCGCAGACTGTCCGCCGCTCGACGGAACGAGGCCGCCGCCCTCGTCCTTCCGTCGCTCATCCCCATCGTCGCGCTGAGTGTGCTGCCGATCCTCATCGGGCTCGGCTACGCCTTCACCGACTCCCAGTTGGCCAGCACGGAGGTGCCGACGTTCGTCGGCCTCGACAATTTCGGAAAGGTCTTCCGCGATGCCCCGTTCTGGCACTCCTTCGGCATCGGCGCGATCTGGACCATCAGCGTCACGGTCCTCCAGGTGGTGTTGGGGCTCTGCCTGGCACTCCTCCTGAACACGAACATCCGCTTCGGTGGGATCGCCCGCGTCCTGGCGATCATCCCGTGGGCCATGCCGCCGGTCGTCGTGGCGATCATGTGGAAGATGATCTACTCGCCCACGAACGGGCCGCTGAACTGGCTCATCGCCGCGCTGGGAGGTCCGGACAGCATCAACTGGCTGGGTGACTTCGCTCTCGCGCTTCCCGCCGTGATCCTCGTCGCGGTGTGGACCGGCATCCCTCAGAACACCATCACGATGCTCGCCGGGCTTCAGCAGATCCCTGCGGAGCTGATGGAGGCGGCCACCGTGGACGGCGCCGGCGCGTGGGCGCGCTTCGTTCACGTGACGCTGCCCGGACTGCGCCCCGTCATCGTCTCGATCGCGACCCTCAGCGCGATCTGGAACTTCAACTCGTTCGGCATCGTCTACGTGCTCACCGGGGGAGGACCGGGCGGACGCACGCTTCTGCCCATGCTGTTCGTGTATGACGAGGCGTTCCACAACGGGAACACCGGCGTCGCGGCAGCGATGACGTTCGTGATCCTGCTCGTGCTGGTCGTGATCCTGCTGCTGTCGCAGCTGACCCGGCTGCGACGTCTGGTGGTGAAGAAGTGAACCGGACACCCGTTCTCACTCGCGTCTTCCAGTACGTCGCGCTCGCCCTGTTCATCATCTTCTTGGGCTTCCCGTTCGTCTGGCTCATCTCGACCTCCTTCAAGAGCGACCGCGAGCTCAACTCGCTCGCCGTTCATCTGATCCCGACCGAGCCGACATTCGACAACTTCGTGCAGGCGCTCCAGTCCCAAGGGCTGGTCCAGGCGGCCGTGAACAGCATCGTGGTGTCGGTCGCGACGACGATCGTGGTGGTGCTGGTGTCGGTGCCCGGCGCCTACGTCATGGCGCGCTACCGCGGAAAGATCCGCGCTGCCGGAGTCGGCTGGATCCTCGTCAGCCAGATCATCCCGGTCCCGATCATCATCATCCCGATGTTCTTCATCCTGCGCTCGATGGGACTGTTCGACTCCCTCGGCGGACTGGGCATCGTCTACGTCGTCTACTCGCTGCCGTTCGCGCTGTGGATGCTGCAGGGTTACGTCGCGGGCATACCCATCGACATCGAGGAGGCCGCGGCGATCGACGGGGCCGGGAGGATGCGGGTGCTGGCGAGCGTGGTTCTGCCGCTGCTGCGGCCCGGGCTGATCGCGACGGCCATCTTCACCTTCGTGTCGGCGTACAACGAGTTCTTCTTCGCGCTCGTCCTGCTGCAGAGCAGCGACAAGTACACCCTGTCCGTGGCTCTCAGCACGTTCGTCAACGGACAGGGCATCAGCCTGATCGGGCCGCTGGCGGCCGGCGCGCTCCTGGCGAGCATCCCGAGCATCATCTTCTTCGCCATCCTGCAGAAACGGCTGACGGGCGGCATGCTCGCCGGCGCGGTCAAAGGCTGAGACCGGCTTCAGTACCCCACCATCGCAATCACATCAGAAGGGAATCAGGATCATGAGAATGCGTCCCATCCTGGCCGGCGCCGTCGCCGTCGTCAGCATTGCAGCTCTCGCCGGGTGCTCCGGCGGAGGCTCGACGACCCCGTCGACGAACGCCTCCGGTCAGCCGACCGGAAAGATCACGTATGAGTACTTCAACAACCAGCCTGCCGCGATCGAGGCGACCAAGCAGATCGTGGCGGACTTCGAGAAGAAGTACCCCGACGTCGACGTGACGCTTCAGGTGGCGCCCGCCGACAGCCTCCAGCAGAAGCTGCAGGTGCAGTATGCCGGCGGTGTCGCCGCCGATGTGGTGCAGAACGATTCGCCCGGCAGCACCCTCCGCTTCGCGGATTATCTTGCCGACCTCGGCTCGCTGCTGCCCGCCGAGATGGTCTCGGACATCCCCGACAGTGTGCGCGAGGGGCTGCAGAAGGATGGCAAGCTCCTCGCCGTGCCCACGGAGCAGCAGAGCTACGTCGTCTTCGCCAACAAGGATCTTCTCGAGAAGGCGGGGGTCACGATCCCGACCGGCGACACGATGACGTGGGATGAGTTCCAGGACATCGCGAAGGCGACGACGAAGGACGGTGTGAAGGGTCTCGCGTGGGGCCTCGGCAGCCCGACCTCGGTGTTCGCGAGCTTCGGGCTCGGATTCGGTGCGAAGTTCTTCACCAGCGCCGACGAGAGCCAGGCGAAGGCGTCGATCGGGGAGGCAGAACTGCAGGTGCCGACCCGCGTCAAGTCGATGATCGACGCGGGCTACGTCGACAAGACGAGCGTCACCCAGTCGACGTCGGAGGCGCTTCCCACCTTCTACGGCGGAAAGGCCGCGATGACGGTGGCCGGCTCGTACCAGATCGCGAACATCGAGACGCAGGCTCCGCAGGGGTTCCACTGGATCGTGCTCCCCGCCCTCGAGGGCAGTGAAGGATCGCAGCAGATGTCCGCCCCGATCACGCTGTCGATCACGAAGTCGTCGAAGAACGTCCCCGCTGCCGCGGCGTTCGTCGAGTTCTATCAGTCGCCCGAGAACCTCGCGAAGATCAACATCGCCGACGGCGAGATCCCGGCGACGACATCGGCTCAGGACGCTGCCGCGAAGCTCACGGAGGGGAAGAACGGCTGGGCGGAGGTGCTGGCATCCGGCAAGAACCTCGTGAACCCGCAGTGGAACACCTTCACCAAGTACGAGAGCTGGAAGAGCACGGTGGCCAACCCCGCGTACCAGAAGTTCCTTGCGGGCCAGATCAACACCGATCAGCTGGCGAAGGAACTGGAGGACGGCTGGGCGAACACCAACCAGTGAGGCCGGTGGCCGGCGTCGACGACGGCGCCGGCCACATCCCCGATCGAACGATGCGAGAGCGAGAGAGCAGTGAACTGGTTGCGCGAGCGAACGGCCGCCGTCCTGATGGGAGCCGCCGTGGGAGACGCCCTGGGCGGTGCCACTGAGGGTTTCACCCCCGAGGCCATCGAGGAGCGCTACGGCGGACGCGTGGACGGCATCGTCCCGCCGTTCTTCGCCGACTGGCAGACGCGCAAGCCCATCAGCCCCTACCACAAGGGCGATGGCCACGTCACCGACGACACCCTGATGACTCAGGCGCTCGTTCAGGTGTACGCGAAGCGCCGACGTCATCTCGACGCCTTCGACCTCGCCGAGGACCTCGTGCCGCTGCTCATGGAGCAGGTGCGGTGGATCCCGGAGCTCGAGCGGGAGACGGTGCTGCTGCAGCGCATCTTCCTCGCCGAGAAGTGGCTCGTGCTGCGGTTGAAGTACGGGCACATCGATCCGCGCGAGGCCGGCGTGGGCAACACCGTGAACTGCGGGGCGACGATGTACATGGCGCCGGTCGGGATCGTCAACGCCACAGATCCGGCGGCGGCGTATGCCGAGGCGATCGACCTCGCCGGTGCGCACCAGTCCAGCTACGGGCGGGAGGCGGCCGGTGTCTTCGCGGCAGCCGTCGCGGCGGCCCTCACGCCGGGAGCGGACGCCGAGTCCGTCGTGGCGGCGGCGCTCGACCTCGCGCGGGACGGCACAGGCACGGCGATCGAGGCCGTGGTCGCGGCGGCGCGGCAGAACGCCGACGCGGAGCCCCGCGCTCTCGCAGCGGCCCTGCGCGAGGCGGTGATCCCGTTCGACACGGTGGGTGCCGCCTACCGCGAACCGGATGCCGATGCCCGCCGCCCCTCGCGGACGAAGTCGATCGAGGAGCTCCCCGTCGCGCTCGGGTTCCTCGTGGCACATCAGGGCCGATTCCGCGAGTCAGTGCTCGGTGCCGTGAACTACGGCCGCGACAGCGACTCCATCGCCACAATGGCGGGAGCGATCGCGGCAGCGCTCGGCGGGGCGGAGGCGGTCCCGCAGGAGTGGGCCCGCGGCGTGGCGCAGGGAAGCCGGATCGACTTCGACCACTACGCGACGATGCTCGCAGACGCCGCAGAGGAGATCGTGCGCGACGACGTGCGTCGTGCGCGGCTCCGCCTCGAGCGTCTCGATGCGCTCGCCGGGATCGGTTCATGAGGCTGAGCTGGTCGCAGCCGGAAGATCTCGTCGCGCAGGAGATCGTCGCTTCGCGCGACGAGGGGCGGGATGTCGACGCCATCGCCGCGTCGTGGGTCGGCGCCGGCGGCGAGCTGGAGGTCCCCCGGAACGGGGCGTCCCCGCAACGAGCGCCCGACGACCGGCGGATGATCGCAGCGCGACTGCTCGACGAGCTCGACGCCCTTCCGACTCCCGCGGACCCGCGTCGTCCGGAGCGGATTGACGACATCCTCGCGGCCGCCCCCGCATCCGTCGCCCTCCCGCCCGTGCCAGGCGACCTCGGGGACCGCATCCACGGTGCGTGGCTCGGTCGGTCTGCGGGGTGCCTCCTCGGCAAGCCGGTCGAGAAGATCCCCCCGGAGGGGATCCGTGAGCTTCTCGCAGCCGCCGGGCGATGGCCCCTCGGCTACTACTTCAGCGCCGACGGCGTCCCGGCGGACGTGCTCGCGCGCTGGCCGTGGAACCGGCGCAGCGCTCCGACCTCCCTCGTCGAGAACATCGACGGGATGCCCGAGGACGACGACCTCAACTATCCACTGCTCAACCTCGCGCTCGTCGAGCGCCGTGGACGAGGATTCACGGTCGACGACGTGGCGGAGGCCTGGCTCGCGGAGCTTCCGGCAGGCCGGGTCTTCACCGCGGAGCGCGTCGCCTATCGCAACCTGTTGGAGGGGATCGACCCCGATCGCTGTGCGCGGGTGCGCAATCCGTTCCGCGAGTGGATCGGTGCGCTCATCCGAGGAGACGTCTTCGGATGGGTCTCACCCGGCGACCCGCAGGCGGCGGCACGGATGGCTCATGAAGACGCTCGACTGAGCCACACCGGAAACGGCGTCTACGGCGAACTGTGGGCGGCGGCGCTCGCGGCGGCGGCGGTCGTGTGCACCGACGTCGAGACCGTGCTCGACGCCGCCTCATCGGTCGTCCCGGCATCCAGCGCCCTCGCCGACGCCATCGACTTCGGCCGCCGTCTCGGGCGCGGCGGGGGAACCCTGGACGACGACCTCGCCGCGCTCGCCGCTCGGTACGCAGGCATGCACTGGGTGCACGTCATCAACAACGCCGCGACGATCGCCTGGGCACTGACCCGCGGTCGCGGAAGACTCGAGCAGGCTGCGCCGCTTGCTGTCATGGCGGGGTGGGACACCGACTCGGTCGGGGCCACCGTCGGCGGGGTGTGCGGTGCCATGGCGGGCGCTCGGGCGCTGCCACACGAGTGGACGGCGCCGCTGCGCGACCGCATCGCGACCAGCCTTCCCGGGCTCGACGGGGTCGCGATCTCGGAACTCGCACGTCGGACGACGGCGCTGGCCGTCGGCAAGGAGGAATAATGAGCACGATGTCCGCCCGTGATCGGGCGAGGGGGTCGATGGCCGGGCTGGCGATCGGCGACGCGATCGGTCGCCCCGTCGAGGGACTGTCGGCGCAGGAGATCCAGGACCGCTACGGCCGGGTCGAGGGGTATCTGCAGTGGCCGCCTGCGGGCAGCGACGACACCGAGTACGCGCTGCTGACGGCCCGCACGATCCACCGGGTCGGTGTGGGGGCGACGGCCGACGACTTCGCGCAGACGTGGATCGAGGACGTGCTTCCCCAGCTCGACAACTTCGCCGGCGGGGGCTTCAGCGAGATGGCCGCGATCGACAACCTGCGACGCGGTGTGCGCCCGCCCCAGTCCGGCGATCACATCCACGCGTGGAGCGACGGGCTCGCGATGCGCGTCGCTCCGCTGGGCATCGTGTCGGACGGCGACACCGCGGTCGCGACGCGTCTCGCGGTGGCCGACGGCGAGGTCAGCCACAGCGGCGAGGGCATCCACGCCGGCGTCGTGGTGGCGGTCGCGGTGGCGGCCGCCATGTCTGGCGCAACGGCACGGGAGGCGTACGCGGCGGCGCTCGCGGCGATCCCCGCCGATTCGTGGACGGCGCGGAACCTCGTGGCGGGGCGCGAGCTGGTCGATGCGGAGCCGGATCCCGGGCGCCTCGCGATCGCGCTGCACGACCGGCTCGCCGTCGACGACTACTACTGGGCAGATCTCGCGCCGGAGGCAGTGGGGCTCGCCATGGCCGCGGTCCTCGCCGGAGACGGCGACTTCCGCGCGAGCGTCCTGTTCGCCGTGAACCTCGGACGCGATGCCGACACCATCGCCGCGATGGCCGGATGCGTCGCCGGCGCCATCTCGGGCATCGACGCCATCCCGGCCGACTGGGTCGAGGCTCTGCGGCCGGTCGAAGGATCGTGCATCCGGTCGACCGCCGGCATCCATCCGCTCGAAGCCGCCGACGCGCTGATCGACCTCCGGGAGCAGAACCGATGAACACCGACATCGTCCGCGGACTCGTCGCCGGCGAGTGCCTTCACCCGGCGAATCTCGACTTCCGCATCCATGCCCTTCCCCCGAAGCGGTTCGCTCGGATGGAGGTGCTGCACGCTTTCGACAGGGAGCACGACCAGACCACTCCGACGCGCCCGTACGCGCACTCCTCGCCGCCGCAGCTTCTGCAGGGCGCCGGCGAGAACGCCGAGTGGTTCGCCTTCAGTGCGGGGCTGATCGCGTCGGGAGACGCTGCGGTCGTCACCGACGGATGGATCGCCCTGGCGGGCGGTCCGCAGGGTCGTCGTCGTCCCGGCACTGCGATCGCGCTCGACAACATGCGCCGTGGCCTCCGGCCTCCCCAGTCCGGGCATGACAACCCCCACTATTTCGACGACCTGGCCATGGTGCGGGCGTTGGCTGCGGCAGTGTTGCACGAGGATGAGCAGACCGCTCGCGCACTCGCGGCCGCCGACGCCCATGCCACGCACGACCTCGACGGCGTGTGGGCGGCGGATGCCACCGTCGTGCTGTTCCGGGCGCTGATGGCCGGTGCGTCGGGAGGCGATGCCGCCCGGGCGGCGGCGGCCGCGCTGCCATCGGGCAGCTGGAGTCGGCGGCTGACGGGCACCGCTCTGCAGACCGCCGAGGAGCACGGCGATCCGTTCGGTCTCGCCGTGGCTCTCGGTCGGGAGGTGTGCGACTGGATCTACAGCTACCCTGTCGCCGCGCCCGAGACGCTGGCGGTGCTCCTCGCACACGTCAGTGTGGCGGACAGCGCCGAGGCGCTGCTGGCGGGGACGGCGGGGACGGGCCGCAACGGCACGACGCTCGCGGCGCTCGCGGGTGCGGCGGCAGCGGCGCTGTTCGGCGGCGGGTGGATCCCCGCCGAGATCACCCTGGATGCGCGCCTCGCGGGAATCGGCGTTCCGGCCCTTGCCGGCTCGTCGATCGCCGAGGCGATCGAGCGGGAACCGCACTGATCGTGGGGAGCGTCGTCGCCATCGGATCAGCGAACGTCGACGTCATCTTCCGCGTACCGCATCTCGTCGCGCCAGGAGAGACGCTGCACGCGCACAGCGTGGCGGAGGCCGCGGGCGGGAAGAGCGCGAACCAGGCGGCGGCGGCCGCACGGCTGGGGGCGTCCGCCCGCTTCGTGGGATGCGTCGGCGACGATGAGCATGGGCGGCTCGCACTGAGTGCCCTCGGCGATGCCGGCGTCGATGTGACCGGCGTGCGGATCTGTACCGGAACTCCCACCGGATCCGCGTTCATCTGCGTCGATGACGCCTCGGAGAACACCATTGTCCTGTCCGCCGGAGCGAACGACCTCCTCTCTCCCCGCGACCTCGAGACGGTGGAGCTCTCGAGCGATGATGTCGTCACGCTGTGCTGCGAACCTCCGCAGGCCGTCGTGGCAGCGGCCGCCCAGCGCGCCCACGGGGCCGGCGCCACGGTGATCGTGAACGCCTCTCCCGTGGCGTCGTTCGACGCAGTGACACTGGCATGGACGGACGTGCTCGTCGTCAACGCCGGTGAGCTTGCCGCGATCTCGGGCGGCGGCGCATCCGACGACGACATCCGGAGCGCGCTGTCGCGCCTCGGCGTGGCTGTCCTGATCGTCACGCTGGGAGCTGGGGGAGTGGTCGTCGCCGAACGGGACGCGGTCACACGCATCCCCGGGCACCGCGTGATCGCGGTCGACACCACCGGGTGCGGCGACGCCTTCCTGGGCGCGTTCGCCGCCGGTCTCGTCGCAGGTCGGACGTTCGAGGACGCCGCTCACCGAGCGAATGGCGCCGCTGCTCTGGCCGCCACCGTGGCGGGGGCCCAGCCGTCCTACCCGACGACAGTGCAGCTCGAGGACTTCCTCGCCTGATATGTGGTGAGTTTTGTCAAGTGGGCAGGGTGAAGCGCCGCCGGGGCTGGCGGCCGGGCGGCGCTTCGTCGTTCGCTCGATCGGTCACGGGATGCGGCGTGTCTGGTGACGCGTGGTCAGTCTGATATG
>NZ_JBYRJB020000006.1:0-347167 GCF_058349865.2 Microbacterium altimontanum
CACACGGTGACCGCGTCTACGTCGCATCCGACGAGCCCGGCCACCGCGCGCTACACCACTATGCAGGACTCCACTCCTGTTCTTCGCGTAGTAGCGGCGCGACGACGCGCGGTTGCAGTCTCGGCAAACCTCTTGTAATCCGTCCCTTCGCGACGACTTCCGGTTGAATTCTGTGGATGGTTTAGACTGCCGACAGGTGCCGCACAGCTTGTACGGCACATCTGTTTGCCCCCGTAGCTCAGAGGCAGAGCAACCGGCTTTTAACCGGTGGGTCGAGATATCGTAATTCTCCGGGGGCACCATGCTGCCGTTCTACGCCGTGCCTCGGACATCCGCAGCCTGGAGGATTCTGTGTTCACGCTCACCGACGACACATGCCTCATCGTGAAGGCGATCGCACGCCAGACCACGGGCGGACGCGAGGCCGGCGGACTTCGGATCAGCGACGGCGCCGACCGGGACGCCGACTACACGATCGAACCCGCCGCCGGCCCGGAGCCACGAGATGTCGTCGTTGAGCAGGGGGGAGCTCGCGTCTTCCTCGCACCGGACGTCGCCGAGACGCTCGATGGCGTCGTGCTCGAGGCGAGCGTCGATCGCAGTGGGGTCGTCGACTTCTCGTTCGGATCGAGCCGCGCGCCGGAAGGGATGACCGGGGTCCGGACGACCGGCCACGCTCACTGACCCCCGTGGAGGACGCCCCTGCGCAGCGCGGTCGTCGACTCCTCAAGAACGCGCCACGCCCGCCTGGCTCGCGTCAGTCTGACGCAACGAGTTCGGCGCCGGCATGGGCCAGCTCGGCGAGCGCAGCCTCGCTGGAATCGGCGGCGACTCCGGCGACGAGGTCGGTGAGGATGCGCACATGGCGGCCGCGCGAGATGGCGTCGAGCGCCGACGCGCGCACGCAGTGATCGGTGGCCAGCCCGGCGACGTCCACGTCGACGATGCCGTGCGCGTCGAGCAGCTGCTCGACGGTGTCACCGTCGTCGGTCGTACCCTCGAACAGCGAGTATGCCGGCCGTCCCTGCCCCTTCTTCACATGATGTGTGACGGATGCCACGTCCAGGCCGGGATCGTAATCGGCACCTGGTGTGCCGCCGACGCAGTGCACCGGCCAGGTGTCGACGAAGTCGGGTTCGCCCGACGCGAAGTGGCCGCCGTTGTCGTTGTCGGCGTCGTGCCAGTCTCGCGAGGCGACGATGATCGCGTAGTCGTCCGCGTGCGCCGCCAGCCACCGCGAGATCCCCTCGGCGACGGCGTCTCCGCCGGCGACGGGGAGAGCTCCGCCTTCGGTGAAGTCGTTCTGCACGTCGACGATGAACAGTGCCTTGCTCATGTTCCGAGCCTACGCGCGTGTGCGCAGCACCTACTCAGGCTGAGCGCCCGCGACGGCGCCTCGCAGTCGGGCTGTCGCGGCGGTGCTCGTCGCCCGAGCCTGAGTCACTGCCCGGCTGCGCCTCGGCATCCGGAGCATCGACACCGCTGCGCCACAGCTTCGACGGCCACCAGATCGCGCGCCCGATGTCGTACGAAACGGCCGGCACGAGCAACGACCGCACGATGAACGTGTCGACCAGGACGCCGAACGCGACGATGAACGCGATCTGCGCGAGGAAGAGGATCGGGATCACGCCCAGCGCGGCGAACGTCGCCGCCAGCACGAGCCCCGCCGAGGTGATGACTCCGCCCGTCGCGACCAGGCCCCGGAGGATGCCGGGTCGCGTGCCGTGTGTCCGCGACTCCTCGCGCACCCGTGTCATCAGGAAGATGTTGTAGTCCACGCCGAGCGCGACGAGGAACACGAACCCGTACAGCGGCACGGCGGGATCGGCACCCGGGAAATGGAAGACGTGATCGAACACGAGCGCCGAGACGCCCAGCGCCGCGGCGAACGAGACGATCACCGACACGATCAGCAGCAGCGGAGCGAGCAGGGCTCGCAGCAGCAGCATGAGGATGAGGACGATCACCACGAGCACGAGCGGGATGATCAGGGTGCGGTCGCGGATCGACGTGTCGTTCGTGTCGATGTCGGTCGCGGTCACTCCCCCGACCTTCGCCGTACCCGCGCCGAGCTGATCGTCGAGATCGACTCGCAGCGCACGCACGGTCTCTTCGGCGGCCGTCGAATCGGCGGCATCGCTCAGTGTGCCGATCAGCAGCACGTCGCCGTCCGACACCGTCGGCTCCGGTGCCGGCGTCCCCGGAGGGCCGGCGGCTGCGAGCTGCGGCTCGCCATCCTTCACCGTGACGGCAGCCTGGCCGCTGCGCGAGTCCTCCGACGCGACGGCGAGATCCTCCACGCCGGCGGAATCGTCGAGGACTGTCGCGGCCGTCCCGAGGTCCTCCTGCGGCACGAGGACATACACGGGGCTGCCGCTTCCCGCGTCGAAGTGGTCGCCGAGCACTTCCTGCCCGTCACGAGCCTCGGAGTGCCCGAGCACCAGGTCGCTCGAGGGTACGCCATCCGCCTTCAGCTGCAGGATGCCTGATCCGGCCGCCAGCAGAACGACCAGGCAGACGATCCACACCGGCCGGGCGCGGCGCGCGACGAGCCGTGCCTGCCGGGGCCAGAACCCCTTCACCGGTTGCGTGAGATCGTCCGGGATCGTCGCGACGGGCTCCCGTGGGATGAACGGCCAGAACGCGGCGCGGCCGACCAGTGCCAGCAGCGCCGGCAGGAAGGTCAGCGCCGACAGCATCGCGAACGCGATGCCGATCGACGCGATGGGTCCGAGGGCGCGGTTCGTCGCCAGATCGCTCAGCAGCAGGCACAGCAGCCCCGCGATGACAGTGCCGCCCGAGGCGAGGATCGGCTCGAAGGCTCCCCGCCACGCGTCGAGCACCGCCGCCCCCCGTCGCGCACCGGTCGCGATCGCCTCCCGGAACCGGGCGACGTACAGCAGCGCGTAGTCGGTGGCTGCGCCGATGACGAGGATGAACAGGATGCCCTGCACCTGACCGTTCAGCACGACGATGCCGGCCTTCGCGAGCCACCACACCACGAGCAGCGCCACACACAGGGCGAAGGATGCGGTCGCCAGAACGAGGATCGGCAGCAGCGGCGACCGATAGACCACCACCAGGATGATGAACACCGCGAGCAGGGCAACGCCCAGCAGCAGCCCGTCGATCCCGAGGAAGCCGTGCACGAGATCGGCTGTGAAGCCGGCCGGTCCCGTGATCCAGGCAGTGGTCCCGTCGGGAAGGCCGTCGTCGAGCGCGGTGCGCAGCGCATCCACGGTGTCATCGACGTTGTCGGTGTTCAGCGGCACGAACAGCTGCGCCGCCTGCTTGTCGTCGGAGACGATCGGCGGTGAGACGTCGCCGTTCACGCCGTCGAGGTCGGCTAGGCCTGTGGCGAGGTCCCGCAGCCCGCTGAGCTGCTGGGCGGTCAGTTCGCCGTCGCCGGTGACCACGACGACGGCGGGGATGCTGTCGCTGCCGGTGAAATCGGTGAGGCGGTTCTGCACCTCGGTCGACGCGGCGGAGTCAGGCAGGTATGCCGACTGCTCGTTGGTGGAGACTTCGCTCACTTTTCCGAAGTACGGCCCGCCGATCGCGCCGCCGACGAGCCACACGATCACGAGCAGAGCAGGGATGCCGAGTCGCAGCCATCGGCTGCCCCGCGGCTGGTTCGCTGCCTCCTGCTCCCGCCGTGCTCGTCGCGTGGGCAGGGTGCGGGAGCTGCGGGCCATCATATTGCTAGCCTATCTAGCGATTCGCTTCACCGCGAGGAGGACAGCCGACGTCACGTCTTAGGCTGACGAGGTGCCCTCAGCCCTCATCGCTCTGATCGGCGCGTTCGTGTTCGGATCGGCTGACTTCCTCGGCGGCCTCGCCGCGAAGCGTCTGCGGTCGATCGCGGCGACCGCGGTGGCCGCGATATCCGGTCTGGTGCTGCTGCTCGCGCTGTATCCGCTTGTCGGCGGCGCCTGGGCGCCGCGGGATGTCGCATGGGGCGCCGTCTCGGGCGTCTTCGGCGCTGTCGCCATCGCGCTGCTCTACGCGTGTCTGGCGATCGGGCCGATGAGCATCCTGTCGCCCCTCACGGCGATCGTCTCGGCGATCGCCCCGATGCTGTGGGGCCTGCTCGTGAACGGCGAGCAGCTGAGCGGCCTCGGCTACGCCGGGCTCGGGGTGGCGCTCGTCGCTGTGATCCTCGTGGGTTTCATCCCGGGAGAGAAGGTCGTGCGCCCTTCCGCTCGCGGAATCCTGATGGCGATCGGCGCGGGCCTCGCGATCGGCGGCTTCATGGTCGTGCTCGATCAGACAGCTTCGGACAGCGGCATCGTGCCCCTCGTGATGAACCGCGCCGCGAACGGCGCGATCACCACGACGGTGGTCGTCGTCATCCTCCTCCTCGCGCACCGGCGGGGGGTGTCCGCCGGCGGCGTGCTGGCCGCCCAGGGCGCTCAGATCGGCGCCACTCCGACCGGCCACGCCGATCTCGAGCACACGGCGACCGGGACCGCCCCGTCGTTCTCCTCACGGATCCCCGCGAGCGCGTGGTGGCTCGCCGCCGCCTGCGGTGTGGTCGACTCGTCAGCCAACGCGATCATGCTCGTCGCGCTCCGGATGGGCGACCTGTCCATCGTCTCGGCGCTCACGGCGATGTATCCGGCCGGGACGATCGTGCTCGCTGCGATCGTGCTGCGCGAGCGCGTCGCGGCGGTGCAGTGGGTCGGCCTCGTCCTCGCGCTCGCCGCCGGAGCGCTGCTCGCAGTGGCGTGACGTCGGATGACGAAGGCCCGGACTTCGCGAAGTCCGGGCCGGTGGAGCCACCTAAGGGAATCGAACCCTTGACCTATTCATTACGAGTGAATCGCTCTGCCGTCTGAGCTAAGGTGGCGCGCTCCGCTTGCGCGGTACACGATCAACGATCTTACATGGTCGCAACCGCCGCCGCGAACCGGCGGGACGGTCACCGCATTACCCGCAGCGGACGTCGCCAGACGGAACCGTGTCGTGCACGAAGTAGTCGTTGACCGCATCGTCGACGCAGCTGTTCCCCTTGTTGAAGCCGGTGTGTCCCTCTCCCACCCGGGTGATGAGGATTCCGGAGTCGAGCTGCTTCGCGAGGGACTGCGCCCACGCGTAGGGTGTCGCCGGGTCGTTGGTCGTGCCGATCACGAGGATGGGCGCGGCGCCGCTGGCGTGGATCGTCTCGCGCACCCCCGTCGGCTTGACGGGCCACACCGAGCACGTGTCGAGGTCGACGTTCCAGTACGGCTCGATGGTCGGCGCCTTCTTCTTGAGCGTTGCGACGGCCGCGGCCTTCTGCGCATCGGTGGCGTCGTCGGGGTAGTCCACGCAGTTGTATGCCGTGAACGCCTCGTACGAGTTGTCCTGGTACTTTCCGTCGACGCGGTTGTAGTAGAAGTCGGCGAGCTGGAATGCTGTGCTCGGGTTGCCCTTCGCCACTCCGCTCAGGGCCTGGGTGAGATACGGCCAGCTGTCCTGGGAGTACAGCGCGGCGACGATCGCCGTCACGAGGGTGTCAGCGCCCAGCTCACGTCCGTCGCTGTTGCGGAGTGGGCTGCGGTCGACCCGCGCCAGAAGTGTTCCGAGATCGGCCATCGCGTCGTCGACCGAACCAGAGAACGGGCAGCCGCGCCCCTTCAGGCATGACGGCATGTACGCCTTCAGCGCCGATTCGAAGCCGACCGCCTGTGAGACGCTCACCTGCAGACCCGACACCGAAGGGTCGATCGCACCGTCGAGGACGAACCGTCCGACCCGCTCAGGGTAGAGCTTCGCGTAGGTCGCCCCGAGGAACGTGCCGTAGGAGTAGCCGAGGTAGTTCAGCTTCTTGTCGCCGAGCACCGCACGGATGAGGTCCATGTCGCGCGCCGCGAACACCGTGGAGACGTCGGGGAGGATGCCGTCGCTGTTCCTCTCGCACGCCTGACCGAAGTCCTTGGCGGAGCCGAGCACCTCGCTGCGCCAGGCGGCTGTGCCGCGGGGGGCCGCGGGGATGTCGAACAGATACGCATCCATCTGCTTCGCGTCGTAGCAGGTGACCGCCGTGGACTCCCCCACACCGCGCGGGTCGAAGCCCACGACGTCATACGAGGCGGAGAGCTTATCGCCGACCGCGAACTCGAGGGAGTCGCGCACGAGCTCGATGCCGCTCGCCCCCGGCCCACCGGGGTTCACGAGCAGCGAGCCCAACGAGGTGCCGTCGGTGGCGGCGTGGCGGATGAGTGCCAGCTTCAGGCTGCCGGCCGCCGGGTCGTCCCAGTCGCGCGGCGCGGTGACGGTGGCGCACAGGAACTCGCCGCTGCATGAGCGCCAGTGCACGTCCTGCCCGTAGAACGGGAGGAGGTCGGCCGCGACGCCGGCGGTGTCGGGCGACGCGCTCGGCGAAGCCGCGGGCCTCGTGGTGCCGCTGTCGGGGATGAACGTGAACAGGCACCCCGTGAGGGCGACGGTCGCGGCGGCCAGACCGGCCAGAGCGGAGACGAGGCGGGTCTTGATGTTCACAGCGTCCTTCCGTGGGCGACGGTGATGAGCATGCTCTCCAGTGCCAGGACCGGGGCGACGTTCTGCTCCATCCGGCGGCGGATCTCGGCGATCTCATCGAGCACGACGAGGGTGCGTGATGGCTCCCACCCCTCGGCGAGGCGCCGGAGATCGGGCTCGAGCTCACGATTGATGAGGTCGTCGTCGCGGCCGAATTGCAGCATGAGCACGTCGCGGTACACCGACTGCAGGTCGGTGAGGACGCGGTCGATGCCATCGCGCAGACTGCGGGTGGCACGCCGCTTCTGGTCGTCTTCGAGCGCCTTCAGCTGCGAGCGCACCGCAGGCGGCACCGCTGCTCCGGGAGCGACGCCGAGCGTCGTCAGCAGGTGCGACCGCTCGGCTTCGTCGCGCTCGGCGGTGAGCGCCTTGGCGTCGTCGGTCGCCGCGGCGACGATCTGCGCGGCGGCCTCGACTGCCGTTGACACGCCGCGCACACCGAGCACGATCCGCAGCGTCTCTTCGCGTCGTGCGCGGGCCGCCGCATCCGTCGCCAGTCGCTGCGCCATGCCGATGTGCCGCTGCGCGTGGCGCGCCGACTGCTCCGCGATCTCGAGACGGACGCCGGTGCGCTCGGCGATGAGGCGCGCGACATCCGCGACCCCCGGGTCGCGCAGCCGCAGGGTGCGGACGCGCGACCGGATCGTCGGGAGCAGGTCGGCCTCGCTCGGTGCGCACAGCACCCAGATCGTGCGCTCGGGCGGCTCTTCGAGCGCCTTCAGCAGCACGTTCGAGGTGCGTTCGGCCATGCGATCGGCGTCTTCCATCACGATGACCCGGTACCGGCCGAGCGACGGCGCGAAGTACGACCGCTCGACCAGGGCGCGGGCGTCCTTGATCGAGATGATCACGCCTTCGGTGCGCAGAGCGGTGTAGTCGGGATGCGTGCCGGCCAGCACCTGCCGCATGACGATCTCGTCGCCCGGCTCGGCGATGAGCGCCGCGGCGAACGCGCGAGCGAGCGTCGAGCGGCCCGATCCGGGCGGGCCGGTGATGAGCCACGCGTGGGTGAGACTCGCCGGGTCTGACGCCGCCGCCTGCAGGGCCGCGACGGCGTCGGGCTGCCCCCACACCTCGCCCCACGGCAGGGCATTCGTCGGGTTCACGGGTGCCGCACTCACGTCTGACGCTGCGGCGGCTTCCATGGCGACCAGCCTAACGGGGGCGACAGACGCCGTCAGTCTGCGACGGATGCGACGCGCTCGCGCACCCGCAGAGCGATCTCGTCGATCGGGGCGGCGGCGTCGACCACGAGGAATCGATCCGGCTCGGCGCCCGCGAGAGCGAGGAACGCCTCGCGCACGCGGGCGTGGAAGTCGTCCTGCTCCGCTTCGAGCCGGTCGAACGGCTTGTCGTCGGCGTCGCGGCGGAGTCGGGCGGACGCCTCGTCGAGGTCGAGGAGCACCGTCACATCGGGAAGCAGACCCTCGACGGCCCAGAGCGAGAGGTCACGCACCTCTCCCGCATCCAGCACCCGCCCCGCACCCTGGTACGCGACGGACGAATCGAGGTAGCGGTCCTGGATCACGACGGCTCCGCGCTCGAGCGCCGGACGCACGAGAGTCGCGACATGGTGCGCCCGGTCGGCGGCGTAGAGCAGCGCCTCGGCCCGCGGATCGATGTGCCCGCGATGGTGGAGGACGAGGTCGCGGATGCGCTGGCCGACCTCGGTGCCGCCGGGCTCGCGCGTGCGCACGACCTCGCGCCCCTGCGCGCGGAGCCACTCCTCGAGCAGAGCGGCCTGGGTGCTCTTGCCGACGCCGTCGCCGCCCTCGAACGTGACGAACAGCCCGGTCACTTCTTCTTCGTCGCCGTCTTGCGCGTGGTCGTCTTCTTCGCGGCAGACTTGCGCTTGGGAGCCGGGCCCTTCGCACGCTTGTCGGCCAGCAGCTGCACGGCCCGCTGGAAGTCGACAGCCATCGCGTCCTCGCCACGGGGAATCGTGGCGTTGGTCTCGCCGTCGGTGACGTACGGCCCGAATCGACCGTCGCGCAGCTTGATCGGCTTGCCACTGACCGGGTCGGCCTCGAACTCCTTCAGCGCACTCGATGCACGGCGCGCGCCGTACTTCGGCTGCTTGTACCGCTCGAGCGCCTCCTCGAGCGTGATGTCGAAGAGCTGCTGTTCCGAATCCAGGGTGCGGGAGTCGGTGCCCTTCTTCAGGTACGGGCCGTACCGCCCGTTCTGAGCGGTGATCTCCTCACCCGATTCGGGGTCGGCACCCACCACGCGCGGCAGCGCGAGGAGTCTGAGCGCCGTGTCGAGGTCGACGGTGTCGACCGACATCGACTTGAAGAGGGAGGCGGTGCGGGGTTTCGGCGGGGCCGCCTTCTTCGCGCCCTTCTTGGCCGGCTTGTCGGTGATCTCGCCGGTCGCCGCATCCACTTCTTCTTCGTCCGGCTCGAGCTCCTGCACGTACGGGCCGTAGCGGCCGTCCTTCACGACGATGAGCTTGCCGTTCTCCGGGTTCTCGCCGAGCACGCGGTCACCGGCGACCGGCGCGTCGATGAGCTCCTGTGCGCGCTCGGCCGTCAGCTCGTCGGGCGCGAGATCCTCGGGAATGTTCACCCGTCGCGGCTCGGCGTCGGGATGAGCCGGGTCGGTGACCTCGAGATACGGTCCGTAACGGCCGATGCGCAGCACGGCGTTGTCGGTCACCGGCGTGGAGTTCAGCTCCCGCGCGTCGATCTCGCCGAGGTTGTCGACGATGTTGCGCAGACCCGTGTGCCCTTCGGAACCGAAGTAGAACTCGCGGAGCCAGTCGACGCGCTTCTGCTCTCCGCGGGCGATCGCGTCGAGGTCGTCTTCGAGGGCCGCCGTGAAGTCGTAGTCGATCAGCTCGGTGAAGTGCTGCTCGAGGAGGCGCACGACGCTGAACGCGACCCAGCTCGGCACGAGCGCCTGGCCCCGCTTGGTGACGTACCCGCGGGCGATGATCGTGTCGATGATGCTCGCGAACGTGGACGGGCGGCCGATGCCCTTCTCCTCCAGCGCCTTGACGAGCGACGCCTCGGTGTAGCGCGGCTTCGGGCTCGTCGCGTGGCCCTTGGGCTCGACGTCGCGGAGCGTCAGAGAATCACCCACGGCGAGCTGCGGCAGCGACTGGTCGTCCTGCTTGTCGGCGTCGGAGCGCTTCTCGTCCTTGCCCTCCTCGTACGCTTCGAGGAAGCCCTTGAACGTGTAGACCGTGCCGGATGCCGTGAACTCTGCCTTCTTGGCGCCTTCGGCGGCGGCCTGCTTGCCGCCTTCGGCGAGCGCGACCTCGAGAGTGACGGTCGTGGTCTCGTACGTCGCGTCGGACATCTGGCTCGCGACCGTGCGCTTCCAGATGAGGTCGTAGAGGCGCAGCTCGTCGCGGTCGAGCGCCGAGCCGACCGACGACGGCGTGCGGAAGTGCTCGCCTGACGGGCGGATCGCCTCGTGCGCCTCTTGGGCGTTCTTGCTCTTGCTCTTGTAGACACGCGGGTTGAGGGGAACGGCCTTCTCGCCGTACAGCTGCACCGCCTGCTCGCGCGCCGCCTGCACCGCCTGCGTCGACAGCGCGGTGGAGTCGGTGCGCATATAGGTGATGTACCCCTTCTCGTACAGACGCTGGGCGACGCTCATCGCGTGCTTCGCGCTCATCGAGAGCTTGCGCCCTGCCTCCTGTTGCATCGTCGAGGTGGTGAAGGGAGCATACGGGCGCCGCGTGCCGGGCTTCGACTCGAGCTTCGTGACGGATGCCGCGCCCACCGCCGCGACCTCCTCCGCAAGTGTGCGGGCGCCGGCCTCGTCGAGCACCACGACGGCCTTCTTCAGTGCGCCGCGGTCGTCGAAGTCGGACCCGCGTGCGATCGGGGCACCGCCGAGGCGCACGAGCTGCACGCCGAACGAGTCTTTCTGCTTCGCAGCGGTGGCCGCGACGTCCCAGTACGACGCGGACACGAACGCCATGCGCTCGCGCTCCCGGTCTACGACCAGGCGCGTGGCGGCCGACTGGACGCGGCCGGCCGACAGCCCCTGCTGCACTTTGAGCCACAGCACGGGTGAGACATCCCAGCCGTACAGACGGTCGAGGATGCGGCGGGTCTCCTGCGCATCGACGAGGTCGAGGTCGAGCTCGCGGGTGTTGCCCACCGCGGCCTGGATCGCGTCCTTCGTGATCTCGTGGAACACCATGCGCTTGACCGGAACCTTGGGTTTGAGCGCCTCGAGAAGGTGCCACGCGATGGCTTCGCCCTCGCGGTCTTCATCGGTGGCGAGCAGGAGCTCGTCACTCGTCTTCAGCGCACGCTTGAGCTCGGCCACGGTCTTCTTGCCGCGCTCGGACTCCACATAATAAGGAGCGAAGTCATTCTCGATGTCGATCGAGTAACGCCCGACCGACGTCTTCTTCAGCTCGGCGGGAATCGCCTTGCGGTCGGCGAGATCGCGGATGTGACCGACCGAGCTGAGCACCTCGTATCCGTCGCCCAGGTAACCCTGGATCGACTTCATCTTCGTCGGGGACTCGACGATCACGAGCTTCTTGCCGTGTGCCAAAGGTGTGGTCCTTTCTTCGATGCACACCATACACACCCGGATCGCGCCCGATCCTGAATGCGGGTGCGATCGGGCGGCGATGCACCGTCCGCAAGCGTACGCCCCAGCACGGACGATCGTCCGCCCGGCTAGCACGTCGTGTTCGAGGGGGCCACCCCCTTCGACCCGCCTCGAGACCGGCTCATGCTCGAGGTCTCCCGAGGAAAGGAAGGCTCATGCCCAAGCTCAGCGATCACACCGTGGCGTTCCTCGCCACCGACGGGTTCGAGGATGCGGAACTCACGAGCCCGTGGCAGGCGCTCACCGCCGACGGCGCGACGGCGACCATGGTCGCCCCGGGCGCCGACTCGGTCACCGGCAAGAACGGTCATGTGCAGGGCGTCGATGTGCAGGCCGATGCCGCGAAGGCCGACGACTTCGATGCGCTCGTGCTGCCGGGCGGGGTCGTGAACGCGGACCACCTGCGGATGGACGAGCCCTCGATCGGCTTCGTGCGGGACTTCTTCCGTCAGAACAAGCCCGTCGCCGTGATCTGCCACGGATCGTGGATCCTCATCGAGGCCGGTGTCGTGCAGGGGCGCACGCTCACGAGCTACCCGAGCCTGCGGACGGATCTGCAGAACGCCGGGGCGACGTGGGTCGACAAGGAGGTCGTGGTGGACCAGGGTCTCGTGTCCAGTCGCACCCCCGACGATCTCCCCGCGTTCAACGAGAAGACCATCGAGGAGTTCGCCGAGGGCCGGCACGCGGGTCAGACGACCTGAGCGAGAGCGGGGTCAGACCACTCGAGCGAAAGCTCGGTCAGACGACTCGAGCGAGGCCCGGCGCAGAGCGAGCACCCGAGCGGGAGCGCGGGTCACGACCCGCCAGGAGGCGGTCCCGCCCGCGCCGAGGCCATCGCGTGCAGAGGCCCGAACGGCACGCTCACCGAGACCGTCGCGATCAGGCCGTCGAGCCGGCACGCGGTGACGCTCGCCCCACCGGCGCCTGCCACCTCGGTCGCACGATCGCACGGAACGCCGTTCGCCGCCCCCGACGCCGTATCGGCCGCGGCGAGCGCGGCGGCATCAGCGGCATCGGCGGCGCGCTGGCTCTGCACGGCCGCGAGGCCGGCGGTGGTGAGGCCGACGCTGAGCACCGCCGCGCATCCGACGACGCCCACCGCGAGGACTGTTCCCGCCACGGTGGCTCACCGCCCTCCGGCGAGGGCGCACGAGGCGGCACGGAGGTCGGCGACAGGAACGACGAGCCCCGTCGGCGCCGTCGCATCGACGCAGACGAGATCGCCGCGGTGACGCACCGTCGCCGTGGCGCCGTCGACCGCCGCCGAGACCACGGCGTGCGCGCGTGCTTCCGGTTCGTCGCGAGCCACGAGCCGAGCGGCGTCGGCCGCGGCATCCTGCAGCCGCACCTGCCGCCCGCACGCACCGAGCACGCCGGCGCCGAGGGCGAGCACGAGCACCACCGCGGGCAGCGCGACGGCGAACTCGGCTGTCACCGAGCCGCCGTCGTCGCGCCGACGGATCATGACACCGTGAGCGCTCGGCGCACGAGGTCCGTGAGGATGCCGCGCACCTCGTCCGACCGCATGATGACGACGAGGAGCCCAGCGAAGGCCACCGCGGCCATCGTGGCGATCGCGTACTCCGCTGTCGCGGCACCTGTGTCGTCGGCGTCGGCCGGCAGGAACAGGCGGACCGCGCGGCGACGGGTGAGGGAGGGGAATGCTTTCTTCTTCGACATGATGTCGCTCCTAATGAAGAGGGATGGATGGGCACCGGACGGCTCACAGCGACAGGGGTGTCGAGGTGAGCACGCTCAGCAGCATCGGGGCGACCCCGAGGAGCAGGAACGCGGGGAGGGTGCACACGCCCAGCGGCACGAGCAGACGTGATGCCAGGCGTGCCGCGCGCAGGCGACCCTCGGTACGCGCGCGATGCCGGGCGAGCTGAGCCGCCGCACGCAGGAGCTCCGCCGCGGGCACGCCCGCCGCACGGGAGAGAACGAGGATGGCTGACGTCTCGGCATCGACGACACCACCACCGGCCGCCTGGACGATCTGTTCGGCGCGGGCGATCGACACGCCTCCGGAAAGGGCGATCGCCATCAGGTCGGCGGTCATGCCGGGCACCGCGTCGTCGGGATCGGCCCGGTGCACGAGCACTCCGCTCCAGCGTCGCGCGGCGACGATCAGCCCGAGCCCGGCGAACGCACACCCGATGCCGGCCGGATTCGCGACGAGCGTCTGGAGGGTGTCGAATCCGAGTGCCGCGCCGAGTGCGACCGCCACGAGCGGCAGCCACGACATCAGACGCGCGGTGCCCGCCGGTTCGGCGAGCGCGACACGCACCTCGTCCCGCGTGCGGGACGCATCCTGCAGTGCGGCGGCGATGCCGCGCAGGCTTTCGGCGAGCGGAGCGCCGACCGTCTGGGCGATGCCCCACGCGGCGGCGACGTCTCGCCACGCCGGCCCGGCCGCCGCAATGGCCGAGGCCAGATCGTCGCCCGCGTCGGTACGCGCGACCACGGCGGCAGCTTCGGCGTCACCGGCGTCGGACAGATGCCGCCATGCGAGCGGCGGCGCGACTCCCGCCTGCAGGAGCACGGCAAGCCGCAGGACGGTGCCGGGATCCGGTCCGGTCTCGACGGGTCGGCGACGATGTCGGCGGATCAGGCTCACCACGGCACCGCCTCCATCGCGAGGCGGCCCTTGTGCACCACCGGGCGCCCCATTCCGGTGACGCGACGGCTGCCCGCCGCATCCCGCTGGAGGTGCACGACGAAGCCGATGGCGCTCGCGACCTGGCGCGCGAGCGCCGTGTCGCCGAGGCCCGCGAGCGCGCCGAGAGCCTCGAGCCGGGCAGGCACGTCGTCGAGCCCGTTGGCGTGAACG
Source organism: Microbacterium altimontanum (assembly GCF_058349865.2). NCBI lineage: Bacteria > Bacillati > Actinomycetota > Actinomycetes > Micrococcales > Microbacteriaceae > Microbacterium > Microbacterium altimontanum. The sequence goes on from NZ_JBYRJB020000006.1 coordinate 13,940, forward strand.
GTGCCGGCACCGCCGTCGTGTCCGGTGTTGAGCGCGCTCAGCAGCTCACGCGCCTCTTCGCCGCGGCATTCGCCGACGACGAGCCGGTCGGGGCGCATGCGGAGGGCCTCCCGCACCAGGCGGGCCAGACCGATGCCGCCGGCGCCCTCGAGGTTCGCCTGCCGAGCCTCCAACGCCACGTGATGCGGATGGTCGATGCGCAGCTCGGCGACGTCTTCGATCGTGACGATGCGCTCGGCGTGCGGCACGCAGGCCAGGAGCGCACCGAGCAGTGTGGTCTTGCCGGTGCCTGCAGCGCCGGTGATCAGGATGTTCTCTCGCGCGCGGATCAGCTGCTCCAGCCGTTCACGACCGGCCGCATCGATCGCGCCGCCCCGCTCGAGATCGTCCAGGCCGAGCGCGGTCGCCCGCGGGATGCGCACCGAGATCGCCGTTCCACCGCGCGCCACGGGCGGCAGCACGGCGTGCACGCGGATGCCGTGCGCGAGCCGCACGTCGACGCACGGGCTCGCGTCGTCGATGTGACGACCTCCGAGGCCGATCAGCGCGACCGCGAGCTCACGCACGTCCGCCTCCGCGGCGCGCCACTGCGGAACGCGCACGGCGCCGCATCCCCGATCGACGAACAGCCCCGACTCGCCGTTCACGAACAAGTCGGTGACCGCAGGGTCGTCGAGGTATTCGGCGATCGGCTGAAGCGCCGGATGCCGCTCCACCGGCTCCCGTCGCCGCGTCACAGCCGTCGGAGGCACGACGGCGGCAGCGGTCCGCGGACGGACGACGAACGGCTCGGACATGCCCCGAATCTAGAGAGCGCCGACCCTCACGCGGACGACGGCCGACGCATCCGTGGACAACATCGGCTCTCCGGCGCGGCTCACGGAACTGGGGAGGCAACGGCATCCGTCGACCGTCTCGGACGGGCTCCCGGCACGGAGGGCAAACCGGGTCCGCACGGCCGAAGGCGGGTCCATAGATCAAAAAGGGGCGGCATCCCATGGGGGGAATGGGATGCCGCCACGTGCAGCACCGCAATCGGGGGGTCGGCGGGCTGCAATGCCAGAATCGAATGTTCGGCCGCTGATGAGCATACGCATGTTCGTGCAGGGCGACAAACAAATCCGCTCTCACATCGTGATATATCGCGTGACGATTTCCTCATCTGGTGACGGGCATGGCAACGCTCCCACCCCTTCCGGGCACCCACTATCGGCGGTAGTCGGCCCTGGGCGGCCGGAGTAGATTGACGACGGCCCCGGCGCACGCCGCCCGACGCATCGTCCATTCGCAAAGGAGCGCACCATGAGCAGTCAGATCGATCATCTCCTCGACGAGGACCGCCGATTCCCACCCTCGGACGACTTCGCCGAGCGGGCCAACGCGACCGCCGACCTGTACGCGGCGGCCGACGCCGACCGCGAGGGCTTCTGGGCGGACCAGGCGCGCGATCTGCTGCACTGGCACACGCCGTTCACGGAGACCCTCGACTGGTCGAACCCGCCGTTCGCCACCTGGTTCGGCGATGGGGAGCTCTCCGTCGCCTACAACTGCCTGGACCGCCACGTGGAGGCCGGCAACGGCGACCGCGTCGCCATCCTCTTCGAGGGCGAGCCGGGCGACTCGCGCAGCATCACGTACGCGGAACTCACCACCGAGGTGAAGAAGGCCGCGAACGCGCTCGAGAGCCTCGGCATCGGGCACGGCGATCGCGTCGCGATCTACATGCCGATGATCCCCGAGGCTGCCATCGCGATGCTCGCGTGCGCCCGCGTCGGCGCCATCCACTCCGTCGTCTTCGGCGGCTTCTCGGCCGACAGCCTGCGTTCCCGCGTCGACGACGCCGCTGCGCGCCTGGTCATCACCGCCGACGGCGGATACCGCAAGGGGAAGGTGTCTGCTCTCAAGCCCGCCGTCGACATGGCGCTCGCCGATCGCGGCAATGGCGCGCAGGAGACGGTCGAGCACGTCGTGGTCGTGCGCCGCGGCGGCAACGACGTGGACTGGACCGAGGGCCGCGACCTCTGGTGGCACGATCTCGTGGACTCCGCGTCCGAGGAGCACGAGGCGACCGCGTTCCCCGCCGAGAACCCGCTGTACATCCTGTACACGTCGGGCACCACCGGAAAGCCGAAGGGCGTGCTGCACACCTCCGGCGGCTACCTCACCCAGGCGGCGTTCACGTGCAGGTACGTCCTCGACATCCACCCCGGAGAGGACGTGTTCTGGTGCACCGCCGACGTCGGATGGGTCACCGGGCACACGTACGTCGTCTACGGTCCGCTCGCCGTCGGCGCCACGCAGGTGATGTACGAGGGCACGCCTGACACGCCGCATCCGGGCCGCTGGTGGGAGATCGTGCAGAAGTACGGCGTCAGCATCCTCTACACCGCCCCCACCGCCATCCGCTCGTTCATGAAGACCGGACGGCAGATCCCGCAGCAGTTCGACCTGTCGAGTCTGCGGCTGCTCGGCTCGGTGGGAGAACCCATCAACCCCGAGGCGTGGATGTGGTACCGCGAGGTCATCGGCGGCGAGCAGACGCCGATCGTCGACACGTGGTGGCAGACCGAGACCGGTGCCACCATGATCGCCGCCCTGCCCGGCGTCACCGCGACGAAGCCGGGGGCGGCCCAGGTGCCACTGCCGGGGATCTCGGTCGACGTGGTCGACGAGGAGGGGAATGCGGTCGACAACGGCAACGGCGGCCTGCTCGTCGTCACCGCACCGTGGCCGTCGATGCTGCGCGGAGTGTGGGGCGACCCGGAGCGCTTCAAGGAGACGTACTGGGCGAAGTTCGCCGACAAGGGCTATTACTTCGCCGGCGACGGCGGCCGCAAGGACGCGGATGGCGACATCTGGCTGCTCGGCCGGGTGGACGACGTCATGAACGTCTCGGGGCACCGCCTGTCGACGACCGAGATCGAGTCGTCGCTGGTCGCCCACGAATCGACCGCCGAGGCTGCGGTGGTCGGCGCGAAGGACGAAACGACGGGCGAAGCCGTGGTCGCGTTCGTGATCATCAAGGAGAGCTACCTCTCGGCGCACTCCCCCGAGGGCCTCGCCGACACCCTGCGCACCTGGGTGGGCCAGCAGATCGGTCCCATTGCGCGACCGCGGGACATCTACATCGTCAGCGAGCTGCCGAAGACCCGCTCCGGCAAGATCATGCGCCGCCTGCTGCGCGACGTCGCCGACGGGCACGACGTGGGCGACACCACGACGCTCGCAGACACGTCGGTGATGAGCATCATCTCGGCCCAGGTCAAGTAGCGGTGGACCTCCTCCACGAGCACGGCCTGCGCACGGTCGTGCTCGTGGAGGGAGCGAGCGACCGGATCGCGGTCGAGGCCCTCGCGCGGCGCACGGGCCGCGACCTCGACGCGCGCGGTGCGACCGTCGTCTCGAGCGGCGGTGTGCAGGGGTTGGGACGCACGATCGCGATGGTGCGGGAACGGCACCCGGATGCCGGCTTCGCCGGACTCTACGACACGGCGGAGGAACATGTCGTGCGGCGGGCGCTCGCGGTGCATGGCCTGGCCGATCCGGACGACGACCCCGCGGAGGCCGGCTTCTTCGCATGCACCCTCGATCTGGAGGACGAGCTCATCCGCGCCTGCGGCGCCGACCTTGTCCGTGCGTGCCTGCGGGAACATGGCGACCTCGGCGCCTTCGAGCGACTGCGTGCGCAGCCCCAGTGGCGCGATCGCCCCGTCGAGGCCCAGTTGCGGCGCTGGCTCGGCAGCGGAGCCCGGCGCAAGCTGCGCTACGCCGAGATCCTCCTGGCGGCGATGCCGGAGGAACGGATGCCGCGGCCGCTGCTCGCCGTGCTGGCGCGAGCGGTTCAGGAGTAGGAGAAGACGACCTCGACCTCGACCGGCGAGTCGAGAGGCAGCACGGGAGCTGCGACCGCTGAGCGGGCGTGGCGTCCGGCGTCCCCGAACACCTCTCCGAGAAGCTCGCTGGCACCGTTGATCACGCCGGGCTGTCCCGTGAAGTCGGGAGTGGATGCCACGAATCCGGTCACCTTCACGACACCGGTCAGGCGATCGACCCCTCCGGCGACGGCGGCAGCCGCGGCGATCGCATTGAGGGCGCACTGCCGCGCATATCCCTTCGCGTCTTCCGCCACGACTTCGGCGCCCACCTTGCCGGTGGCGGGCAGGGCGCCGTCGACCATCGGCAGCTGGCCTGATGTGTAGACGAGATCGCCGTGGACCGTGGCGGGGATGTACGCGGCGACGGGAGGCACGACGTCGGGAAGGGTGATACCGAGGTCGGCGAGGGTCTGCGACACGGTCATGTCAATTCCCTTCGAACTGCTGCGCGGCCACCGCAGCGGCGTCGAGGCCGGCATTCGCCGATCCGCCGCCCACCGGACGCTTGAAGTAGGCGACGAGCCCTCCCTCGGGTCCCTGGACGACCTGCACGAGTTCCCACCCCTGCTTGCCCCAGTTGTTCAGGATCGCCGCCGTGTTGTGGATCAGCAACGGCGTCGTCAGGTACTCCCAGGTGGTCATCGCGGCGCTCTCAATCGTCGTGTGCGGCGGTGGGCATCGGGGTGGCGCTTGCCCGGCGATCTCTGGAGGGATCGCCCAGCAATCTCCCTTACGATCAACCCTATGCCCCACTCGAAACGCACGGCCACCGGCGTGGCCGGCGGCCTGCTCGGCCTGATCGGCCTGAGCGCTGTCGCCGGCGTCCTCGTGACCGCGACGGTCACTCCCGCCGTCGCCGTCACCAGTGCCGCAGCCACGAGCGCCATCGACATGTTCAACAATCTGCCGAGTGTGCTGACCATCGACAAGCTCATCCTGCCGTCGAAGATCTACTACACCGACGACAAGGGCAAGAACACCCTGATGGCGACGTATCTCGATCAGAACCGGACTCCGGTCAAGTTCGATCAGATCAACACCGTCATGTACGACGCGCTGCTCTCGAGCGAAGACCCTCGCTTCTACGAGCACGGCGGCATCGATCTCATCGGTACGACGCGCGCGATCATGTCGAACGTCAAGGGCGGGTCGGACACCCAGGGCGGATCCTCGATCAGCCAGCAGTACGTCAAGAACGTCCTCATCGAGCAGTGCGACTGGAACGCCAAGACCGAGGAAGAGCTCAACAAGTGCTGGGTGCAGGCCACCACCGCTTCGGGCACCGAGGGATACCAGCGCAAGCTGCAGGAGATGCGGTACGCGATCGCCCTCGAACAGCGGTACTCGAAGAACGACATCCTGCTCGGCTACATGAACATCGCGAACTTCGGTGGTACGACGTACGGCATCGAGGCCGCCGCGATGCGGTACTTCGGGGTGCACGCGAAGAACCTGAACCTCTCCCAGGCAGCCACCCTGGCCGGGATGGTGCAGAACCCGAACACGTATCGCATCGACCTTCCCGACGGCACGATCACCGGGAAGGACGGCAAGGGCGTCAACGGCAAGGATGACGGCTACAAGCTGACGAAGCAGCGGCAGACGTATGTGCTCGACCGCATGCTGATCGACGGCAAGATCACGCAGAAGCAGCACGATGAGGCGGTGAGGGCCCCGATCACACCGAAGATCACCGCCGTCAAGACTGGTTGCGAGGCCGCGGGATCGGCCGCGTATTTCTGCGCCTATGTGACAGCTGTGCTACTCAACGACGAAGCATTCGGCAAGACCGCCGACGACCGCAAGGCACTGCTGCACAAGGGCGGGCTCTCGATCTACACGACCCTCGATCCGAAGGTGCAGAAGGCCGCACAGAAGGCACAGGACGAGTACGTTCCGTCGTCTGTCAAGGGTCACGATTACGGATCGAAGTCCGTCTTCGGCTCGACGTCGACCAGCGTCGAGGTGGGCACAGGGCGTGTTCTCGCCATGGCGCAGAACACCAAGTACACGCCCGTGGCGTCGAAGAAGAAGGGCACATCCGCCATCGTCTACGCCGGCAGTCAGAAGTTCGGCGGGTCGTCGGGATTCAACGCGGGTTCGACGTTCAAGCTCTTCACGCTGCTCGACTGGCTGGACAAGGGCAAGTCGCTGAACCAGCTCCTCGACGGCCGGAAGCACACCCGCGGTCCATGGGCTGACCACTGCGTAGAAGGCGGCACGTGGGACGTGCAGGCCGACATCCACAACTACAAGAAGAGCGGCGGCTACTTCGGTACGCCGATGCGCTTCACCAAGGACTCGCTGAACACCGGGTTCCTCGAGATGGCTCGTCAGCTCGACCTCTGCGACATCGGGAACATGGCCGCGAGCCTGGGTATCACGCGTGGTGACGGGACTCCCATCCCCCTGACCACCGACGGCACGAGCAAGATCGCGGCCAACAACCCCGCGCCGTACGAAGTCATCGGATCCGACAACGTCTCGCCGCTGGCGATGGCCGCGGCTTACGCCGCCGTCGCGAACAAGGGGGTGTACTGCCAGCCGAAGGTGATCGACAAGATCACCGACTCCGAAGGCACTCAGCTCAAGTTGCCCACGACCACATGCAAGCAGGTACTTGACCCCAAGGTCGCAGCAACCGCTGCCTATGCGCTGAAGGGACCGCTTGCCCCCGGAGGGTCGGGGCAGGCCGGGAACCCGTTCGACGGCACGCCCCTCATCGGCAAGACCGGTACGCACGAGGACTACCAGACGTGGCTGATCACATCGAGCACGAAGGTCACGACGGCGAACTGGGTGGGGAGTGTCAAGGGTCAGGTGCCCCTGTACGACCTGTACTTCGGCTGGAAGTCGCTGAATAACCTGCGCTTCGATCTCGGGCGCAGCATTCAGGGTGCGATCGACGACATCTACAAGGGCGGCAGCTTCCCCGAGCCCGACAAGAACCTCACGCGTCAGGTGCTCGTCACCCTGCCCAACGTCATCGGGATGTCCGAGGCACAGGCGAAGAGCACTCTCCGGTCGCGCGGCTTCCAGGTGAAGGTCGGTTCGCCCGTCGACTCCGATCAGGCAGAGGGCACGATCGCCGAGCAGAGCCCCGGCGCCGGCAAGGTCGCAAGCGGCACGATGGTGACGATCAGTCCCAGCAACGGCAAGGGCATCAAGGTGCCCGACGTGAAGGGCTCGACGCCGCCCGAGGCCATCCTGTCGCTGCGCGGCGCCGGATTCGGAAACGTCACCGCCGTCTGCGAGGAAAGCAAGGATGGCGACGGAACGGTGACCAGCACCGACCCCGCTGCCGGGAGCGTCGCGGGGCCGAACACCAAGATCACCGCGGTGTACACGGCACCCGACTGCGGCAAGGGCAAGCCGGACAAGCCCGACAAGCCCGGCAAGGGCAAGGGCAACGGTTGACCCGGCCTCAGCCGATCACCCGCACCGCCCTCACCGCGCTCGGCGCGGTGGGGGCGGTCGGTGTCGGCGCCGCCGTCTGGGGCGTCGGCATCGAGCGTCACCTCTACGCGGTGCGCCGGCACGAGCTGCGCATCCTCCCGGCCGGGTCGCCGGCGATCCGCATCCTGCACCTGTCCGATGCCCACATGGCTCCGTGGCAGCATCGCAAGCAGCGGTGGATCGCATCGCTTGCCGCCCTGCGACCCGACGTGATCGTCAACACCGGTGACAATCTCGGACACGCGGCCGGTCTGGAGGGCATCCGCCGCGCGTTCGCTCCGTTCCGCGGCACACCGGGGTTCTTCGTGCACGGCTCCAACGACCATGTCGCGCCGACTCCGCGCAATCCGTTCAAGTACTTCATGGGGCCGTCACGGCATGTGATCGAGGCGGAGCCGATCGACGCCACCGCGCTCGACGACTTCCTCACCGACGACCTCGGGTGGACGGGACTCAACAACACCGCCGCATCGATCCAGGCAGCGGGACTGCGCATCGACGGGTTCGGCGTCAGCGACGCGCACCGCGACTGGGACCGAATCGAAGACCTTCCCGCTCCGCTTGCGGCGCTCGGCGCCGGTGCCGACGTCACGTGGGGCGTGACCCACGCGCCGTACCGTCGCATCCTCGATGCTTTCGTCGACCTCGGCGCCGAGGCACTGTTCGCCGGACACACGCACGGCGGACAGGTGCGCATCCCGTTGTCCCCGGACGCTCTCGTCGCGAACTGCGACATCCCCCTCGACCAGGCCCGCGGCCTGTCCTCGTGGACCCACGACGGCCGCACCGTACCGCTCAACGTGAGCGCGGGCATCGGCCACTCGATCTACGCTCCCGTGCGGTTCGGCTGCCGACCCGAGGCATCCCTCATCACTCTGCTGCCTCGCTGAGGAACCTCTTGGCGATGGGGCCGGCTGTGTCGGCACCGCTGCTGCCGGTATCGACGAACACCGCCAGCGCGAGATCTCCCTGGGCCGCCACCATCCAGGCATGGACCATCGTCTTCCCGTCCCGCTCGAATTCAGCGGTGCCGGTCTTCGCGATGACCGCGGCGCCGGGGACGCCCTTCAGGCCCACGGCGGTGCCGTCCACCACCGGCTGGCGGAAGATGTCCTTCAACTGCTTCGCCTCGTCCGCGGTGAGCGACTTCACCCCTTCGGGCAGCTTCGCCGGCTGCGAAGGGAAGAGCATCGGCAGGACGGTGTGACCGGCCTGGATCGAGGCGATGCCGGCAGCCATGACCACCGGTGACGCGAGCACCTTGCCCTGCCCGATCACATCGGCGGCCGCCTCGGTGTTCGATGTCGCCGCTGGGATCCGGCCCGCGAAGCTCTCCGTTCCCGGGATGCTGCCGGTGCCGAAGCCAAGACTCTGCGCAGTCGCGGCGATGTCGCCCATCTGACCGCGAGCGTTGATCATCGCCGTGTTGCACGAGTGGCCGATCGCCGTCTTCAGTGAGATCTTGCCGATCGCCGACGACGGGTACCAGGAGTCGTTGACGAAGCGGTATCCGTCGACGACGGTCTCTGCCGTGCAGTCGACCGTGGAGTCGGCGGTCAGGCCGGCGCGCAGGAGCGCGAGCGTATCGAACATCTTGAAGGTCGAGCCCGGCGGCACCTGTCCGTTCAGCGCCGCGTCGAACGCACCCGTGCCCGGACCGTTCGCCGCCGCCAAGACGGCGCCATCGCTGGGCCGCAGTGCGACGAGTGCACTAGCCGGACCGATCTCACCCAGCGCTGCCTCCGCGATGCGCTGGAGCCGTTCGTCGAGAGTCGTCTGCAGCGGCGCGCCCGGCGTCGGCTCGACGGCGAACAGCTCCGTCGGCTCCCCGCTCTGCGGGACCAGGTCGATCGTCACGCCGGGGGTCCCTCGCAGCGTGCTGTCGTAGCGCTGTTCCAGCCCGCTCAGTCCGACGGTGTCGCCGACCTGGTACTTCCCCGGGTTCTTCTCCATGATCTCTGCCGTGACCGGGCCGACCGATCCCAGCACCGGAGCGGCGAAGCCGCGGTACGGGCCGAGTTGCATCGTGCTCGAGATGCCGCGCGCACCGGGGATGCCGGACAGATCGTCGGTCGACGGCGCTTCCTTCTCCCGGTAGGTGATCGCCTCCACGAACTGCTGGGGACCGCCCGCCGCCACGCGCGCCGCGAACCCCTCGGCATCCACGTTCACCAGCCGCGCGAGCGCGGACGCCGACGTCTCCGCCTGTTCCGGGGTGACGTGGCTCTTGTCGATGCCGAAGGTCACGACGGGTCTGCTGGTGATCAGCGGCTCCCCGTCGCCGCCGAGGATGTCGGCGCGCACCGGCGCCTCGGTCCTGCGTCGCAGGACGTCGCCGGCGGCAAGCTCCGGCTGAACGACCGACGGCCCCCAGTCCACGTACCACTTGTCGGACTTCTTCGTGGCGGTGACGGTCGAGGTATACGACCATTCGCCATTGCCCACCGGCCAGCTCCAGTGGACGCGGGATGAGGCTTTGTCGTCGTCGACCGTCGGCGCGTCGATCTTCACGGACGGGGTGATCTTGCCCAGGTCCGCCACGATGTCCGAATAGTCCTTGCCCGCCTGCTCGACTGTCGCGCCGTTCAGGAGCACATGGCGGAAGTCGCCCGTCTCCAGCGCGCTGCGCAGCGCCTTCGTGTCGGGCTGATCGGTGGCACTGCATCCGGTGAGTGCGGCGGCGGCCAGACACAGAGCCGTCACCCAGACGAGGTGACGGCTGCGATGGGGATGAGAGGGCGTCGGCATGCAACCCATGCTGGCACGTCCACCTGACGCACAGAGTTCAGGCATACCGTCGCCCTGTGGCCAAGGGTTCGCAACCACCGACGAACCGGACCGCCGCGGGGGTGATCGGCGGCCTGGTCGGCCTCGTCGCGCTCAGCGTGGTGGCCGGGATACTCCTCGCCGCCGCGGTCACCCCGGTGGTCGCGACGGGCAGCGTCGCCGCGACGAGCGCGATCGACACCTTCGACAACCTCCCCAGTGAGCTGCAGATCAACCCGCTGCAGCTGCCCACGACGATCTACGCGAAGAACCCGCAGACCGGCAAAGACGAGGCGCTGACCCAGTTCTACGACCAGAATCGCGTTCCCGTCACATGGAAGCAGGTCGCCCCCGTCATGTACGACGCGATCCTCTCCAGCGAGGACCCGCGCTTCTACGACGAAGGCGGAATCGACCTGCTCGGCACCACACGCGCACTGCTGTCGAACCTCCGCGGCAACAGCAACATCCAGGGCGGGTCGTCGATCAGTCAGCAGTACGTCAAGAACGTGCTCGTGCAGGACTGCTACTCCTCGGTCGACGACAAGAAGCTCACCCAGGCCCAGCGCGAGAAGGCGATCCAGGACTGCTACAACGAGGCCACGAACGCCGACGGCTCAGCCGGCTACGCCCGGAAGCTGCAGGAGATGCGCTACGCCATCGCGCTCTCGCAGAAGTACTCGAAGAACGACATCTTGCTCGGCTACCTCAACATCGCCAACTTCGGCGGCGTGACCTACGGCATCGAGGCGGCATCGCAGTACTACTTCGGCGTGCACGCCGCCAAGCTCACCCTCCCCCAGGCGGCGACGCTCGCCGGCATGGTGCAGAACCCGAACACGTACCGCATCGACCTTCCCGACAGCACGGCGAACGGCGCGGCGAATCACTACGCGCTGACGAAGCAGCGGCAGGAGTACGTGCTCGGGCGGATGCGGACGGCCGGCAAGATCACCGCTGCGCAGTACGCAGCAGCGATGAAGCAGCCGATCACGCCACACATCACGGCGCCGACGACAGGCTGCGCGAACACGACCGTGCAGTACTTCTGCGAGTACGTCACCTCGATCATCCGCACCGATCCGGCGTTCGGCGCGACCAGCGTCGACCGCGAGCAGGCGCTGCGGCAGGGCGGCCTGAAGGTGTACACCACCCTCGACGAGCGTCTGCAGAAGGTCGCGCAGGCCACCGTGACGAAATATGCGCCGGCGTCGGAACGGGCGTTCGGCTACGGCGCGACGATCGTCAACATCCAGCCGTCGACCGGCGACATCCTGTCCATCGCGCAGAACACCCACTACAGCACGACGTCGACATCGCCCGACTCCGGCCACACCAGCATCGTGTATGCCGGGAACAGCATCCAGGGCGCGAACGGCTTCCCCGCCGGGTCGTCGTTCAAGCTGTTCACCCTGCTCGACTGGCTCCAGAAGGGGCATTCGCTCAACGAGGTGGTGAACGGCACCGTGCGCGCGATCCCGCGTGTGACGAACTCCTGCCAGGGCGACTGGGTCAACACGAAGAACCTCGTCATTCCGAACTTCAAGAACGAGTCCGGTTACTACGGCACCCCGATGCAGTTCACCGCACAGTCGCTGAATTCGGGGTACTTCGGCATGGCGGCGAAGCTCGACCTGTGCGATGTGATGAAGGATGCGACGAAGCTCGGGGTCACTCTCGCGAACGGCACAGGTCCCGTCGTCATGGACAACCTCTTCTCGGTGATCGGCTCCAACGCCGTGTCGCCCATCGCGATGGCGGGCGCGTATGCCGCGATCGCGAACCACGGCACCTTCTGCCAGCCGCGGGTCATCGCGCGGGTGACGGATGCCGATGGGAACGACTTGCCGGTGCCGAAGCGCACCTGCAAGAAGGTCATCGACCCGGGAATCGCCGCCACCGCCGAGTACGCTCTGCAGGGGGTGATGCGGTACCCGCACGGCACCGCGGCCGCCGCGGACCCCCACGACGGCACACCGCTGTTCGGCAAGACCGGAACCCACAACGGCGAGCAGACGTGGCTCATCACCTCGAGCTCGGCGATGACATCGCTCGTGTGGTCGGGCGTCACCGACAACCACGGCGATCCCGACCTGGACCTGTTCCACTGGTACTACCGCGGCATCGACCTGGCCGACATCCGGTACGCCATGTCCGAGCGGATCCAGCGGGCCGCCGACAAGTACTACCCCGGCGGACCCCTGCCGGATCCCGAGGCGAAGCTCCTCGTCTACTCCGGGCGGTACCCGAACTACGGGTATCACCACAGCAAGCCGAAGAAGGGTGACACGTCGACCAAGCCGTCTCCTGCCCCGTCGACGAAGCCGTCTCCCGCCCCGTCGACGAAGCCCTCGGCGCCGGCCCAGCCCTCGACCGCGCCCTCGCCTCCCGCGAAGCCGAAGCCTCCGGGAAAGCCCGGTCACGGCCACGGCTGAGCCGCCGCGGTTCGGACCACCCCATCCCATCAGGTAGACTTGAACGGCTGCCACGGGGTGTGGCGCAGCTTGGTAGCGCGCTTCGTTCGGGACGAAGAGGCCGCAGGTTCAAATCCTGTCACCCCGACCATCAGAGGAGGTCGACCGCGAGGTCGGCCTCCTCTTCGCATGATGCGAAAGGATCCGGATGCCTACTCCCCGCCTGGTCGCCTTCGACCTCGATGACACCCTTGCCCCGTCCAAGAGCGCCATCGATCCGCGCATCGGCGACCTGCTCGTCGCCCTCGCGGAGCGCGTAGAGGTCGCGATCATCTCGGGTGGACAGCTCGCACAGTTCTCGAAGCAGGTGGTCGAACGGCTGCCCGACGCGCCGCTGAGCGTGCGCGAACGCATCCATCTCCTCCCCACCTGCGGCACCCAGTACTACCGCCTCACCGACGATGGCGTGCGCACCGTGTACGCGCATGCGCTCACCGACGACGAGAAGGCCCGCGCCCTCGCCGCGGTCGAGGAGGAGGCCCGGCGGCTCGGGTACTGGGAGGCCGAGCCGTGGGGCGACATCCTCGAAGACCGCGGCTCGCAGATCACGTTCTCGGCCCTCGGGCAGCAGGCGCCGCTCGAGGCGAAGGCCGCATGGGACCCCAACGGGGCGAAGAAGAACGAGCTGCGGGCGGCGGTCGCCGACCGCCTGCCCGATCTCGAGGTGCGCTCGGGCGGGTCGACCAGTGTCGACATCACCCACCGCGGCATCGACAAGGCATACGGGATGCGGCAGCTCGCCGAGCAGACCGGCATCCCGCTCGATGACATGCTGTTCGTCGGCGACCGCCTCGACCCCGACGGCAACGACTACCCGGTGCTCGTGCTCGGAGTCGACTGCAAGGCCGTGGAGGGCTGGGAGGACACGGCCGCGTTCCTCGACGGGCTCATCCCCACGCTGTAGGAGGACGCGCGCCTCACGGCCCTTCGACTCGCTCGCGCTCCGCGCGGGCTCGCTCAGGGACCTGACGTGGGTCGCTCCGCGCGGGCTCGCTCAGAGACCTGACGTGGGTCGCTCCGCGCGGGCTCCCTCGCTCAGGGGCCTGACGTGAACTCGCGCTGAGCCCGCGCGCTCAACGACCGGTGGTGATGACAGACGCGTCCTGGCCGACCGGCACGAGCCGGGTGAGCTGCGTCACGTGCTTCGGCTCGAGCTCATCGAGCGACGAGACGCCCAGGAGCTTCATCGTGCGCTCGATCTCGCTGCGGAGGATCGCGATCGTGCGGTCGACGCCCGCGCGGCCGCCCGCCATGAGGCCATAGAGGTAGGCGCGCCCGATGAGCGTGAACTTCGCGCCGAGCGCGATCGACGCCACGATGTCGGCGCCGTTCATGATGCCCGTGTCAATCATGACGGTGGCGTCCTTGCCTACTTCGCGCACGACCTCGGGCAGCAGACGGAACGGGATCGGCGCGCGGTCAAGCTGGCGTCCGCCGTGGTTGGACAGCACGATGCCGTCGACGCCCAGGTCGACGAGCTTCTTGGAGTCCTCGACGTTCTGGACGCCCTTGATGACGATCTTGCCCGGCCACATCTCGCGGATGACCTCGAGATCGTCGTAGCTGATCGTCGGGTCCATCGCGGCGTCGAGCAGCTCGCCGACGGTGCCGCCGGTCGTCGACAGGGAGGCGAACTCGAGCTTCGGCGTGGTGAGGAAGTCGATCCACCACCACGGCCGTGGGATGGCGTTGATGATCGTGCCGAGGGTCAGCTGCGGCGGAATCGAGAACCCGTTGCGCTTGTCGCGAAGCCGCGCTCCGGCCACGGGGGTGTCGACCGTGAAGAAGAGCGTGTCGAACCCGGCTTCCGCGGCTCGGCGCGTGAGCCCATACGAGATCTCGCGGTCGCGCATGACGTAGAGCTGGAACCAGTTGCGGCCGTGCGGGTTCGCCTTCTTCACGTCTTCGATCGACGTCGTGCCCAGGGTCGACAGTGTGAACGGGATACCGGCGGCTCCCGCGGCCCCAGCGCCGGCGATCTCACCCTCGGTCTGCATCAGGCGTGTGAAGCCGGTCGGCGCGATGCCGAACGGGAGCGCCGACCGGCCGCCGAGGATCTCGCACGACGTGTCGACCGCGGGCGCCGGCTTGAGGATCCCGGGATGGAACTCGACGTCTTCGAACGCCTGCCGGGCGCGCGCGATCGACAGCTCGCCTTCGGCCGCGCCGTCGGTGTAGTCGAACGCGGCGGCGGGGGTGCGCCGCTTCGCGATCGTCCGCAGGTCGGAGATCGTCAGCGCGTTCTCGAGCCGGCGCTTCCTGCCGTTCAGCTCGGGCTTCTTGAACTGCATGAGCTCGAAGATGTCGCCGAGGTTCGGAATCTGTCTGGTGACCATCTGCGGTCCTCTCAATCGCGGGTGAGCCCGGCATGCGCGTAATAGCCGGTGATGTGGTCGACGACGAGGTCGCGGGCGGCCTCCGGGTCGTCCGCCTCGATGGCGGCGACGATCGCGCGATGCTGACGCCTCAGGCCGGCCGCCGTGCCGGTCCAGTCGTTCACGCGCTCGGCCCCCGCGAGCACGTACGACTCGACGGACGTGCGGAGCCCGGCCATCATCGCGGCGACCACCGCATTGCGGGATGCCTCGGCCAGCGCGAGGTGGAACTGGGCGTCGAGCGCGAGGAACTCGGCAGGCGTGAGGTTTGTGTCGTCCATCGCGTCGAGCACCTGCCGCGCCGACGCCAGTTCCGCGCCCGTGCGGTCGGTCGCGAGCGATTCCGCGACGGCGGTCTCGAGGATGAGGCGGGTGCGCACGACGTCCTCGATCGGGAACCCCTGCGCCGCGACCTGCAGCCGGAGCAGCGCCGACATCCCGCCCTGCGGCGTCGCGATGACGATCGCGCCGGAGCTCGGCCCCGACCCGGTGGCGGTGCGGATGAGGCCGAGGACATCGAGGACGCGCAGCGCCTCGCGGACGCTCGAGCGCCCCACTCCGAGGCTCGCGGCGAGGTCTCGCTCGGGGGGAAGGTGATCGCCGGGTTTCAGGACGCCGTCGAGCAGATCGGTCTCGATCTTCTCGAGCACGACGCGCCAGGCGCGTGCGGGAACGGCACTGTCGACCACCCGAGCCCCCCTTCTGTGGTCTGACCACAGTACCGCCTTCCGGGCGTGAGCTGAAACGATGTGGCGGGACGGTTGTTTCGGCTCGCTCCGCGGTTCCTGAGCCTACGTCCGGAGTTGCATCGGCATGGCGGACGGGCTCGGCTGCATCAACGTCGTGGAATTGCGAGAGCGAGTGGCAGGCAACAGACTCAGCGGCCCTCCTGACCTGGATCATCGAGCCGGAGGACATCCGCGATCAGCGCCTCGACCCGCGTTCGGATCTCATCACGAATGCCGCGAACAGCAGCAGCGTCTTGACCGGCGGGGTCCTCGAGTTCCCAGTCTTCGTAGCGCTTGCCTGGGAAGACCGGGCAGGCGTCACCGCAGCCCATGGTGACGACCACGTCGGCTTCTCCCACGCCGTCGACGGTAAGCAAGGCTGGGGTGTTCCCCGTGATGTCGATGCCCGCTTCGTGCATGACCTCGATCGCGACGGGGTTGACCTGGTCAGCCGGTTCCGAGCCGGCGGACCGGACATCGATGCGGTCGCCGGCAAGATTTCGCAGGTAGCCGGCGGCCATCTGCGAGCGTCCGGCGTTGTGGACGCAGACGAACAGGACGGTGGGGCGCGAAACGGTCATACGGGGACTCCATTGCGGTGATCCAGTATCCGACATATTCCGCAGGGTCGCTCCGAGGTCGGAGGTGCCGTCTCCGCGACCCCTCCTCCGGCGATTCCCGCGGCGAAGATCGCCTCGACCTGCGGCGAGTCGTCCGCCGTCATCGGCCTCACGCAGGTCATGAGCAGCAGGACCCAGCGCCGATGTCGGTGGAGCAGACCCCGGTCGCCGGAAGTACCAGTTGCACCTCGGTGGCCGCGCGCATGTCGCCGTCGAGCCACGCGACCACCGAGCGGACCTGCTCGTAACCGGTGGCCAGCAGGAACGTCGGCGCACGGCCGTAGGACTTCATACCCACGATGAAGAATCCGGGGTCGGGGTGGCGCAGTTCGTCGAACCCGTGCCGGGCCACGGTGCCGCACGAGTGAAGGTTCGGATCGATGAGCGGTGCGAGTCGGCGAGGCGCTTCGACGATGTCATCCAGCTCAAGCCGGACTTCTCGCAGCATGCCCAGCTCGGGCCGGAAGCCGGTGGCGTTGACGACGACATCCGTGTCATGCGTTGCCGTCTCGCCGCGGCGCGACCCGACGAGGCGGATGCCGCCCGCGTGCGGTGCGACCTGGGTGATCTCGAACGAGTCGATCCTCTCGACGGCGCCACCGGCCACCAGTCGCTCGACCCGAGATCCGAGGCGTGCCCGGTCCGCGAGTTCGTCATCCGGTGAGGACGACACACGAACCGCGGAGCGGTTGCGGATGAGCCACGTGATCCGGGTGGTCGGCTCCCCCTTCGCAAGCCGGGCAAGGGCGAGGATCGTGTTCGCTGCGGAGTGGCCTGCGCCGACCACCGTCACGTGCTTGCCGGCGAAGAGTGCCCGGTCGGTGCCGAGCACATCTGGCAGAGCGTGCAGAATGCGCTCGGCAACCTGCTCGGCGCCGATGGGCGTAAGTCCTGCAGAACCCAACGGGTTCGGGGTGCTGTAGGTGCCCGACGCGTCGATCACACCCCGTGCACTCAGTTCGTTCACGGTGCCGTCGGCAGTCTGCAGCCGCACGAGGAACGGAGTCTTGTCCCGGCCGGCGGTTCTCGTCCGGTCCATGCCTTCGCGGGTCACCGCGACCACCCGCGTTCCGAAGCGGACGCGGGAGCCGATCTCGTCCAACTGCGCCAGCGGCTCGAGGTAGTCATCGACGAGCTCGTGGCCGGTGGGTGCCCGCCCCTCATCTGCCGGAGCGGCCCAGCCGTTTGCCTCCAGCAGACGCCGCGATGCCGGGTCGATGAGGTGTCGCCACGGCGAGAACAGCCGCGTGTGGCCCCACAGCCTGATGGACGACGCGACCCGGTCGCCGGCTTCGAGGACCACGAAGTCGATGCCGCGCGCGGCGAGGTTCGCCGCCGCCGCGAGACCGATGGGCCCGGCGCCGATGATGACCACCGGCAGTGTCGCGAGCCGGTCGATCGTGACGGTATGGGGCGTGAGATCGAGCAGAGTCACCACGAGAACCTCCAGAGCATCGATGAACGTCGATGTTCAGTATCAGGCTATCTATCGAAGCTTGTCAATATCGGGTATTCTCGATGTATGGTCCGCATGCTCGAGGTCACCGACACCGCCACCAGCGGCACGGCCTGCTGCGCGCCGCTCGTGAAGGAGCCCCTCGACCAGCACGACGCGGAGTCCCTGGCAGTGACGCTGAAGGCCCTCGCCGACCCGGCACGATTGCGGCTCCTGTCCATCGTCGCCTCCTCCGAGGGGCGAGAAGCGTGCGTGTGTGACCTCATCGACCCGGTCGGACTCTCTCAGCCCACCGTGTCCCACCACCTGAAGGTCCTCACAGAAGCTGGCTTCTTGAGCCGTTCCAAGCGCGGCACCTGGGCGTACTATCAGCTGCAGGCGGACGCCCTGGAGCGCGTCGCTCAGCTGCTCGCCTCGGCCTGACACCGCCACTACCACGCGGGTGTCAGCTGAGGCGGCCACCCGATTCACGCAGGTAGCACTCCGCGCACATCGACTCATACGTGATGCGGTCGGCGGTGAGCTCGTCGATCGCGACCTGGTCGCCCTCGAACACGAACCGCCCACCGACGAGCCGCGCATTGAACAGCGCCTTGCGCCCGCAGCGGCAGATCGTCTTGAGCTCCTCCAGGCTGTGCGCGAGCTCCATGAGCCGGCGGGAGCCCGGAAACGCCTGTGTCTGGAAATCGGTGCGGATGCCGTATGCCAGCGCCGGCACACCGTCGAGCACGACGATCCGCAGCAGGTCGTCGACCTGCCGGCGAGTGAGGAACTGCGCCTCGTCGATGAGCAGACATGCGACATCGGTGCCCGCGGCGGGTTGGATGAGCGCCTCGGCATCCCCGCGCACACGTGCCCGATGCTCGGCGAACAGCGCACGCAGATCGTCGTCAGGCCCGATGAGGAAGTCGACCGGACGCGACACCCCGAGCCTGCTCGAGATCCTGTCGGCATCCTTCGTGTCGATGACGGGCTTGGCCAGCAGAACCCGCTGCCCGCGTTCCTCGTAGTTGTATGCGGCCTGCAGCAGTGCGGTGGACTTCCCGGAGTTCATCGCTCCGTAGCGGAAGTAGAGTTTGGCCACCAGGAGAGTCTACGGAACCCCGCCGGTGGCCCCGCTCTGTCCTCAGTGCAGTCGATGGCGTCGGCGTCGCACGAGCATGAGCGCGACTCCGAGCAGGATCAGCCCTCCAGCTCCTCCGACCGCGCCCCAGGCGACGCCGCTGCCACCGGTGACGGGAAGCGGTGCGGTGAAGGTGTTCACGATGCTCACCAGCGCCGATGCCGTTCCGGATCGCGGGTCGGGGACCGTGACTGTCACGGGATCCGGCGTGACGTCGGCGCCGCCGTCATCCGTCTCCGTCACGGTGCACTCGGCGCCGATCGGCAGCGGCGAGATGACATCGGAGCGCAGCGTGACGCCGGCTCCCGTGCGCCGCAGGGTCACCGTGTCGCGGTACACGTCCTCCTCACCGTCGAACGCGCATATGACGGAGAAGGCGAACGGTCCGGTGGCCTCCAGCGCACCCGATCCGACGATCCTCTTCTCGATCTGCAGGGCTCCGGCACGGTACGTGTTCGTCACGGTGATCGTCGACGGGTTGTCGGGATCGTCCGTGGCGATCACGGTGCCGGACCCGTCGCCGCCGTCGGCTCGTGCCGGATCGTACGTCACCTCCGTCGCCATGCCCGTGTCGGTCTCGACCGCGGAGCAGTCGGCGCCGGAGAGCGTATCGACCGCGGCCGGGGTACCCGGTGTCACCTCGACGGTGACGGGGAATCCCGGGAGGACCGCACCGTTCGCGGAGCACGTCACATCGATGGGGAACGTCTCGGGCGCGAAGGTGGCGGCCTCGCCGTCGACCTGTTTGTCGACATACAGCACCGCGGGGTCGAATGTGTTCGTCACCGTGACGGTGGCGGTCTCGTCCGCATCCACCGAGATCGGCCCCTCGGGGTCGATCGACGACGCCGTCGCGCCCCCGTCGTCGGTCTCCGCGAAGCGGCACTGGGAGCCGGCCGCGATGTCGACGACGCGGGCGCTCAGAGGCGCTCCCCCGCCGAGTGTGATCTCGGCGGTCCTGGTCACCCGCGTGCCGCTCGCATCGTCCAGCGTGCACACCATGCGGACGACGAAGGGTCCCGACCCGTACTCGTCCGCGACGTCTCCGGTGACGCTCTTCACGACGTTGATCGCGCCGGCCTCGAACGGGCTCTCGATGTACGTGAGCCGGAAGCCGACCGTCGTCGCCGTCTCGTCGGCGGTCAGCGTGACGCCGGGGAACGTCCCGTCGCAGCCTTCCGGGCACGGGTCGTTCGCCGCATCCGTCCACTGGCCCGCCGCCGGATCGGTGCTTCCGGCGGGGAGCCGATACAGCTGGACGCCGGTGATCTGGTCGTAGGTGAGCAGCGGGTCGAGGCTCGGGCTGATCGGATCGATGCGCAGCAGATTGAACGCGTCGAACACGCTCTGGTCGAGGGCTGTGGTGTCGGGGTTCTGGGTGTCCGTGATGTCGATGCGGCCGGTTCCGGTGTATCCGCCCGTCGACCAGCTGAGGGTCGCTCCCGCCTGGGCCTGCGAACGCTCGGACACGCTGGGCACGTCCCAGTCCTTGTCGATCGGGTCGATGGCGCCGGGGTTGACCGGGGTGAGCCGCACGTCGTCGCAGGCCTCCTCGGACTGCCCCGGGGAGACCGTCGTGCTGGTGCCTGCCGAGCGCGCACAGTCGGTGATCGTCGTGTCGGAGTCCATCGGCACGTCGCCGTCGAGCGAGTACGTGAGGTTCGGACTCACCGACGTTCCCGGCGGGAAGCCGCCGGTGCAGTCTCCGCCGGCGGGCGCTGCCGTGTAGACGAGCCGGATGCCCTCGGCTGCCGCTCCGATGTCCTCGGGGATGGCGCCGTTGTAGATCGTCGCCCCGGTGATCGACTCCATCCCGGGCACCGGCTGCCACGAACCATCGGCTCCGCTCGGGTCTGTCGTGTACTGCACTGTCAGTGAGGAGCAGGCCGGCACCGGAGTTGCGGTCACCGACTGCGGGTCGAACGAGTCGTACCAGCTGTTCGGGTCGGGCATGGTCGACGGGTCCTGCACCGTGATGGTGGTGGCGTCCACCGTGGAGTCCGGAAACTTACGCGACGATGGCGCTCGCGCAGGCGATCATCTGCGGTCTGCTGCTGCTGGCCATGAGCGTGTTCAAGCTCGGCTTCCTCGCGAACTTCCTCTCCAAGCCGATCCTCGTCGGATTCGTCGGCGGTCTCGCACTCGACATCCTGGTCTCGCAAATCGCCAAGATGCTCGGCGTCAAGATCGACTCGGGTGGCGAATTCGTGGACAAGCTGGTCGGCCTGGTGTCGCACATCGGCACGCTGAACGTCTGGTCGCTGGTGATCTCCGTGTGCTCCGTGGCGGTGCTGCTCCTCGGCCGACGCATCGCGTCCGTCATCCCGTGGGCCCTCGTCGTGATGGTCGTCGCCACCGTGATCGTGGTCCTCACGCACGCCGACAAGGCGGGCGTCTCCGTGCTGGGCGCGGTGCCGGCGGGACCGCCGGCACTCACGTGGCCCATGCTCACGTGGGACAAGTGGCTCGCGCTCGTGCCCTCGGCGATCGCCCTGACCATGGTCACCGTGGCCGAGGGGCTGCTCGTCTCGCGCTCCTACGGCGAGAAGCGCCACTATGCGACGAGCCCCGACCGGGACCTTCTCGCCTTCGGGCTCGGCAACGTCGCCGCGGGGCGAGCGGCGCCTTCATGATGGGGTCGTCCACGAGCCGGACAGCGGCGATGGATCAAGCCGGCTCCCGCACGCAGCTGCCCTCGCTCGTCCTCGCCGTCGGAACCTTCCTGCTCCTGATGTTCGGCACCGGCCTGCTCGCGGACATCCCTTCACCCGCGATCGGCGCGATCGTCGGCGTCGCCGTGCTCCCCCTGCTGGGAGTCACGGAGTTCCGCACCCTCTGGCGGCTCGACCGGTTCGAGTTCGCGATCGGCGCCGTGTGCTTCCTCGTCACCCTGTTCGTGGGCTCCATCCCCGGCATCCTGGTCTCGTTCGTGCTGGCGCTCGTGAACATGGCCAAGCGCGCCGCCCATCCACCCATCGAGGTGCTGGAGTCCGACGACACCCCCACCGACTCGCTCCTCGAGGACGCCCCGGAGGGCTCGAGCACTGCACCGGGCGTGGTCGTGATCCGGATGGCGGCGCCGCTGTTCTTCGCCAACAGCGACACCTTCACGCAGTCCGTGAAGAAGGCCGTGACGGCTGCGGGCGGCGCGGGATCGGTGCACCACGTCGTGATCGATATGGAGGCGGTCACCGACGTCGATGTCACGGCGGCGGAATCCTTCGAGGGGCTGCGCCGGTGGCTCGACGACAACGGCGTGACGCTGGGCTTCAGCCGCGTGCGCTCCGGCGCGCGGGCGCGTCTCGGTCGTCTCGGCATCATCGCCGACGAGCCCGTCTACCCCACCAACCGCGCCGCGGTCGCGGCACTGTCATCCGCAACGGAGGCGTGACATGGGCAGCGCGATCGGACAGGCTCTCCCCCTCGCCGTCGGTGTGGCGATCAGCCCCATCCCCATCATCGCCGCGGTCCTCATGCTGCTGTCGCCCAGGCGCTCGACCAGCGTGGGGTTCCTCCTCGGCTGGGTGATCGGCATCATCGTGGCGATCACGGTGTTCACCCTGCTGTCGGCGGTCCTTCCGCAGGATGAGGAGAGCGGGGCGAAGCCCGTCCAGGGAGTCATCCAGCTGGTCCTCGGCGTGCTGCTCCTGCTGCTCGCCCTGGCACAGTGGCGGAAGCGGCCGCGGGGCGGCGCCGAGCCGATGATGCCGAAGTGGATGCAGGCGATCGACCGCATCACGTTCCCCGTCGCGCTCGGCCTGGGATTCCTGCTCTCGGCGCTGAATCCGAAGAACCTGCTGATGACCGCGAGCGCCGGCGTGGCGATCGGCGACGCGGCGCTGAACGCCGGCGGGACGGTTCTCGTCATCGCGATCTTCACGATCCTCGCCGCGTCCACGGTCCTGGTGCCGGTGATCGGCTACCTCATCGCCGCCGACAGGCTGCGCGCCGCGCTGGATGCGTTGCGCGGCTGGCTCATGAAGGAGAACGCGGTGATCATGGCGATCCTGCTGCTGGTGATCGGCGTGCAGATGATCGGAAAGGGTATCGGCAGCTTCTGAGCCGAGCCGTTCGAGTAGGAAAGAGAGAAAGAGAAGCTGATGGGATTCTGGGACTTCTTCTGGTACATGATCTGGGCGTTCTTCTTCATCGCCTACCTCATGGTGCTGTTCACGATCATCGCCGACCTGTTCCGCGACCGGGAACTCAACGGGTGGTGGAAGGCACTGTGGATCATCTTCCTGATCTTCGTGCCGTTCCTCACATCGCTGATCTACCTCATCGCGCGCGGCGGTGGGATGGCCGAGCGGAGCGCTGCGCAGGCGCGCGAGGCCCAGAACGCCACGGACTCATACATCCGCGGCGTCGCAGGCAAGAGTCCGTCGGAGGAGATCGCGCACGCCGCACAGCTGCTGGAGGCGGGCACGATCACCACCGAGGAATACGAGAAGCTCAAGGCGAAGGCGCTCAGCTGACGCACTGAGCGACGTTCCGGCCGCGGTGCCGCCGCGGCCGGAACACTCCTTCGAGGAGGCGGGGATGGGCGGACTGATCGTCGATCTCGTCCCGGTGACGCTGGGCGTCGTGCTCAGCCCGCTGGCCATCATGGCGCTCGTCGCCGTGCTCCTCTCCCGGCTCGCACGCGTGAACGGCGTGGCCTACCTGCTGGGGTGGCTCGCGGGGATCGTCGCCGTGCTCGCGCTGTTCAGCTGGATCTTCCGCTCCGCCGCCGTCCACGCGCAGCGTGAGCCGCCGCTCTGGGTCGCGGTTCTGCGTCTGCTTATCGGGCTCGTCCTCGTGGGTGGCGCCGTCTGGGTGTACCGCAAAGGTGCGAGACGGATCCGACGGATGGCAGCGGCGAGCACACCGAAGGATGTCGCGAAGGCGGCGACGCTGCCCGGGTGGCTTCAGTCGGTGTCGACGTTCCGCCCCGTGCGCACGTTCCTCCTGGGCATCGGCCTGTTCGTCCTCAACCCGGTCGACGCGTCGTGCGCGATCATCGCGGCGCTGGACATCGCCCTCGCCGATGTGACGGCGGGGCAGGCGACGGCGGTGGCGATCGGCTTCATCGTGATCGGCGTGCTGCCGGTCGCGGTGCCGGTGATCTGGCTGCTCGTCGCGGGCGCGAAGGCGCAGCCGGCCCTCGACGCGACGCGCGTCTGGATCGCCGGGCATACGCACGTCCTCAATGCCGCACTGCTCCTCGTCATCGGGGCGCTGCAGCTGCAGAAGGCGCTGACGGCGCTGGTCTGAGGAGCGCGCCGGTGCCGCGGCATCGTTCAGACGAGGACCGGGAACGTCAGCATGATGACGACCCCCGTCACCGCGACGGCGAGTGCGAGGCCGAGGAGCGCCCACTGCACCCATCCGGCGAGCCGGCGTTGCGCGACGGCGGTGAGGAACAGGACCAGGGCGAACAGCACGGTGAGGATCGTGTAGTTGTCGCCGCGCTGATTGCTCACGAGGGCGGCGGCGAACTTGGCGTCGGCGCGCTGCGTGAGCTGCTCCGCCTCACGCGTGCCGGGGGGCACGTACTCCGGCATCGCGAAGGGCCCCTGTGCGGCGCGGTCCCCGGCGTTCCAGGCGTCGAACGCGACACGGAACTCGGGTGAGAACCGCTGCTCGATGTAGGAGACGAGCGCGGCGTCGCCGCGTTCGTCCGCCAGAACCCACTGGGTCCAGATCGTGAGGTCGTACTGGCGCGCGTCACGCGCCTCGCCCTCCGCGGACGCCGCCTTCACGCGCGCGGTGGACGCCTGGCTGAACGAGATCGACATGTCGCCGCTCCACTTCGATGACTCGAAGCCGCGCCACGCCGTGATCACGGCGGTCACGGAGAGGACGATCACCGCCACGATCTCGAACACGTCGCTCTTCTTCGAAGCCGTCACCTCGTTCTCGCGCTGCTCCCGCGGTGCCGCCGTGTTCTCCCGCTGCTCCCGCGGTGCCGCGGCTTCGTCGCCGCCGTCTCGCCGAGTCTCCACGCGATGACGTTCGCACACGGCTTCGCCTCCGGGCCGACGGCATCACCCATTGCAGGGGAGGCGGCTGCCGTTGCGCAGGACACGACGCATCCGATCGCGGACGGATCAGTGAGCAGCATCCTCCCCCGACAGCCAGCGCAGCCATCGGGTCTCCGGATCGGGGCCCAGCAGAAGGGCACGCACCAGCAGGGTCAGCGGGATCGACAGGATCGCCCCCAGCGGCCCGATGATGAACGACCAGAAGATCACGGAGAAGAAGCTGAGGGTGAGGCTCAGACTGACGGCATCCGCCACGAACTTCGGCTGCACGAGCACCTGCAGCACGACATTCACGACGCAGTAGATGGCGATCACCGCAAGCATGAGCGGCCAGCCGCCCACCACGAGCGCGAGCAGCGCCGGCGGAATGAGCCCCACGATGAAGCCGATGTTCGGGATGAAGTTCGTCACGAACGCGAGGATCGCCCACACCACGGGTGCCGGAACCCCCACGGCCCACAGGGCGAGACCGTCGATGATCGCCACGGCCGCCCCGAAACCCGCGTTCACGACGTAGTACCGGCGCACGCCGGTGTTGAACGCGCGGAAGCGGTCCATCGTCGGCCGGATGGCGTCGCCAAAGCGCTCCTCGGCGTGACTGTATCGCGCCCCGTCGACCGCCATGAAGATCACGTACGCGAAAACGAAGAACAGGGCCGTGGCCACACCGAGGACGGTGCCGCCGAGGCTCGTCACGAACGACAGGATCTGCGCTGGGTCGAGCACGGCGGCGGTGGCGTCGGAGAGCTGCGTGTCGAGGCCCAACGAGCGCAGCCAGGACACGACGCCCTGTGCTGTCCCCTCGATCTCGTCGGTGAAGTCCACGACCAGCTGGGCGAACTGCACTCCGGCGAAGACGAGCATGAGCGCCAGGCCGATCAGCACGGCGAACCCGACGACGATCACCGCCGTCGTCGCCGCCCATCGCGGCCATCCGTGACATTCGAGCGGATGCCGGACGGGATGGCAGATGATCGCGATCACTGCGCCGAGGGCGAGGGGGCCGACGACCTCTCGTGCGAACCACAGCCCGGCCAGCACGACGACCGCTGCCGCCAGGGTGAGCAGGATGCGTGACGACGGGCTCAGCGCGGGCGGCTGAACGGACGGGTCTGCTGCTGGGCGTCTCACCGGGTCCGTCTTCCGCCGATCAGCGGTTGATCTCGAGGACCTCGGCCGTCTCGTCGACGGTCTCGCGGGCGAGGTGCGGCTCGTCGTTGAGCGTCTGGCCGAACGTCGGGATGAGCTCGCGCAGCTTCGGCTCCCACGACGTGTACTGCTCCGGGAAGCAGCGCTTCAGGAGGCCGAGCATGATCGGGACGGCCGTCGATGCTCCGGGCGAGGCGCCGAGCAGCCCGGCGATCGAGCCGTCGGCGGATGCGACGACCTCCGTGCCGAACTGGAGCTTGCCGTCCTTCATCACCTGAGCCCGCTGACCCGCCTGCAGGAGCGTCCAGTCCTCGTCCTTGGCCGTCGGCACGAACGTGCGCAGGCTGTCGACCTTGCGGTGGTGGTTCTTCGCCAGCTCGCCGACGAGATACTTGATGAGATCGAAGTTCGTGAACGCGACCTTCAGCATGCTGAACAGGTTCGAAGGGCGCACCTGGGTGACGATGTCCCACATCGAGCCGTTCTTCAGGAACTTCGGGCTGAACGTCGCGAACGGGCCGAACAGGACGGAGGCCTTGCCGTCGACGACCCGGGTGTCGAGGTGCGGCACCGACATCGGCGGAGCGCCGACGGATGCCTGCGAGTAGACCTTCGCGTGGTGCTGGGAGACGATCGACGGGTCGGTGGTCATGAGCCACTGGCCGCCGATCGGGAAGCAGCCGTAGCCCTTGATCTCGTCGATGCCCGACTTCTGCAGGAGCTTGAGCGCCCATCCGCCGGCACCGACGAACACGAAACGCGCCTTGATGCGGCCCGGCGCACGGCCGACCGTGCGGCGGTACTTGACGAGCCAGGTGCCGTCCTTCTGGCGCTTGAGGCTGCGCACCTCGGTGTTCGTCTGCACGCTCACGCCCTGCGAGCGCAGGTAGGTGAACAGCTGACGCGTCAGCGATCCGAAGTCGACGTCGGTTCCCGCGGGCACGCGGGTGGCGGCGAACGGCTCGCCCTTGCGGCGCTTCTGCATGAGCAGCGGCGCCCACTGGTTGATGACGCGCGAGTCCTCGCTGTACTCGATGCCGGCGAACAGCGGCTGCTGCTTGAGCACCTCGTAGCGGTTCTTGAGGTAGGCGACATCCTTCTCACCGCGCACGAACGTCATGTGCGGAGTGGGATTGATGAACGTCTTCGGGCCCTCGAGGATGCCGCGCTCCACCAGGCTCGCCCAGAACTGGCGGCTCTGCTGGAACTGCTCGTTGATGTTGATCGCCTTGGTCGGATCGAGCGTGCCGTCGGGCGAGGGCGGCATGTAGTTCAGCTCGCACAGGGCGGAGTGGCCGGTGCCGGCGTTGTTGAACGCGTTGGAGCTCTCCTCGGCGACGTCGCTGAGCCGTTCGAGCGCCGTGATCTTCCAGTCGGGCTGCAGCTCGTGCAGCAGGGCACCCAGGGTGGCACTCATGATGCCCCCACCGATCAGGACGACGTCGACGGTTTCAGTCACAATCCCTCAGTCTACTTCGCGCGCCTGACCGGACCGTGCGCGGGGCCGGGCCCGACGCTCGCTTGTCAGGCGTGGGCGACGAGACGCGCAGCGACGACCTCGGCGATCTGCACGGCGTTCAGCGCGGCGCCCTTGCGGAGGTTGTCGTTGCTGACGAAGAGCACGAGCCCGCGGCCCTCGGGCGCAGACTGGTCGACACGGATGCGCCCCACGAAGCTCGGGTCCTTGCCGGCGGCGGCAAGCGGCGTCGGAATCTCCTCGAGCACGACTCCGGGCGCGTCGCCGAGCACCTCACGCGCACGATCGGGGCTGATCTCGCGAGCGAACTCGGCGTGGATCGTCAGCGAGTGGCCGGTGAACACCGGCACGCGCACACACGTGCCGGCGACGCGCAGGTCGGGCAGCTCGAGGATCTTCCGGCTCTCGTTGCGCAGCTTCTTCTCTTCGTCGGTCTCGTTGTCGCCGTCGTCGACGAGGTTCCCGGCGAACGGGATGACATCGAACGCGATCGGTGCGACGTACTTCTCCGGCTCGGGGAAGTCGACCGCTCCCCCGTCGTGCACGAGCTCGATCGCGTTCGGCTGGGCGAGGACCGCCTCGGCCTGCCCGAGCAGCTCCTGCGCCCCGGCGAGGCCCGAGCCCGACACGGCCTGGTACGTGCTGACGATGAGCCGCTCGAGACCGGCGGCGGCGTCGAGCGGCTTCAGTACGGGCATGGCCGCCATCGTGGTGCAGTTGGGGTTCGCGACGATTCCCTTGCGTGCCTGATCGATCGCGTGCGGGTTCACCTCGCTGACGACGAGCGGGACGTCGGGGTCCATCCGCCATGCACTGGAGTTGTCGATCACGAGTGCGCCGGCCTCCGCGAAGCGGGGGGCGTGCGCGCGGCTGCCGGTGGCACCGGCGGAGAACAGCGCGATGTCGATGCCCGCGGGGTCGGCCGTGGCGATGTCCTCGACGGTCACCGTCTGCCCCGCGAAGTCGACGGCGGTGCCGGCCGAGCGCGCGGTTGCGAACAGCCGCAGATCGCTGATCGGAAAGGAGCGCTCGGCGAGGATCTCGCGCATGACGGTGCCGACCTGTCCGGTCGCGCCGACGACGGCGACGTTGAGTCCTGAATCGGAGATGCGGGTCATGGGGGAGTCCTCGCTCGGTCGGCGCGCCGATCCCGCGAAGCGCACGGAGCGGTCCGCCGGATGCGTCGTCGCAGGGTTTCGCCGATTCTACCGACGCCCGATGGGAACGGTCCGCATGTTGCGCTCGCGGGCCGTGATCGGGACGAGGCGCCTCAGCGACCGGTGCCGGCGTAAACGGTTGCGTCGACCTCGCCGTCCAGACCGAACGCCGAGTGCACGGCACGGGCAGCCTCGGCGAGATCGTCGCCGCGCAGCACGACGGAGATGCGGATCTCGGACGTCGAGATCATCTCGATGTTGATCCCGGCGATGCTGAGGGCCTCGAACAGGGTCGCCGAGACGCCGGAGTTCGTGCGCATCCCTGCGCCGACGACCGAGAGCTTGCCGATCTGGTCGTCGTGCACGAGATTCTCGTAGCCGACGTCGCCCTGTTCGACCGACAGTGCCCGGAGGGCGGTGGAGGCGTCGGCCTTCGGAAGCGTGAACGAGATGTCGGTGCGGCCCGTGGCTGCGGCGGAGATGTTCTGCACGATCATGTCGACGTTGGCACCCGATTTCGCCACGATCTTGAAGATCTCGGCGGCCTTGCCGGGCACGTCGGGCACGCCGACGACAGTGATCTTGGCCTGGCTGAGGTCGGTCGCGACGCCGGCGACGACGGGCTCTTCCATGTGATCTTCCTTCAACTGCGGGAACGTCGCCGCGAGTTCGGCGCGGCGTGCCTCGTCGACGACGAGAGTGCCGTCGGCCGAGCTGAACGTGGACCGGGCGTGGATCAGCACGCCGTGACGCCGGGCGTACTCCACGGCGCGGATGTAGAGGACCTTCGCGCCGTTCGCGGCGAGCTCGAGCATCTCCTCGCTCGAGATCGCGCTGAGCTTGCGCGCACGCGGCACGACGCGCGGGTCGGCCGTGAAGACCCCGTCGACATCGCTGTAGATCTCGCACACGTCGGCCTCGAGCGCGGCGGCGAGGGCGACCGCGGTCGTGTCGGAGCCGCCGCGGCCGAGGGTCGTGATGTCGCGGGTGTCGCGGTTGAACCCCTGGAACCCGGCGACGATCACGATCGCGCCCTCGTCGAGGGCCTCGCGCAGTCGCACCGGAGTGACGTCGACGATGCGGGCGGCGCCGTGGTGGGCGTCGGTGATCATGCCCGCCTGGCTGCCCGTGAACGAGCGCGCCTCGAATCCCATCGAGTGGATCGCCATCGCCAGCAGCGCCATCGAGATGCGCTCCCCCGACGACAGCAGCATGTCGAGCTCGCGGGGTGCGGGAATCGGCGCGACCTCGTTCGCCAGCTCCAGCAGCTCGTCGGTCGTGTCGCCCATCGCGCTGACCGCGACGACGACGTCGTTTCCGGCACGCCGCGAGTCGACGATGCGCTTGGCGACCCGCTTGATGCTCTCGGCATCGGCCACGGACGATCCGCCGTACTTCTGGACGATCAGCGCCACGTTGGAACTCCCGGACTGCGCGCTCTGGATGCGGGTGCGGATGCCGCGCCCGCCGTCCATCTTACGGATCGGCCTCCACCGGCCCGACCATGTGACGGGTGTCCGTGCTGCCGGTGACGACGGCTGCTGGACGGCGTCGCAGCCTTCCGCCGGTGGCGGCCACCCAGCATCCGATCAGCACGAGGGGGAAGCCGAGCAGAAGCCACAGGGTGAGGTGCTCGCCGAGGATGAGGATGCCGAGCGTGATCGCGACGAGCGGGTTGACGTACGTGAACAGCGGCGCCGTGACGGGACCGACCTCGGCGATGAGCGCGAAGAAGACGACGAAGGCCACGGCGGTGCACAGCACCGCGAGCGCCGCGAGGGAGACCGTGCTGCGCACGGTCGGCAGCTCGTGCTGGGTGAGCAGGGCGATCGGCAGGTACACGATGCCCACGGCCCCGAGTGCGAGGGTGATCGATCCGAGCGAGGGCACGTCGTGGAGCTTCGTCGCGACGATGAACGGGGCGATGGCGTAGAGCACGGCGGTGGCGAGCACCTCGGAGACGGCCACCAGGGTGGTCGCGACATCCGTTACCGCCATCCCTTGCCCCGCGACGACGACAGCGACACCGCCGAACCCGATCAGCAGTCCGGCGATCTTCGGCGGGACGATGGTGCGGTGGCTGCCGATGACGAACCCGATGACCGTGGCCCACAGCGGCACCGTGGCGACGAGCAGACCGGTGAGCCCCGACGGGATGGTCTGCTCGGCGTGACTCAGCAGGAAGAACGGGCCGCCCATCTCGACAGCGGCGAACGCGAGCACCCAGTGCCACTTGCGCAGCGCGGGCATGAGCGCCTTGCGCTGCAGGGCGAGCGGGAGGAGCAGGAGTGCGCCGACGAGGGTGCGGCCGCTGACCACCGCGGCGGGCGAGAACGAGTCGACGGCCTCGCGGATGAACAGATACGGCACGCCCCACAGCACCGCCATGGCGGCGAACAGCCACCAGCCCTTTGCGCTCATCCCTGCATCATCACACGGACCTCCGACCCTCGAACGCGCGCCCGAGGGTGACCTCGTCGGCGTACTCGAGGTCGCCGCCGACCGGGAGTCCGGAGGCGAGCCGGGTGACGGCGATCTGCAGCGTGTTCAGTAGGCGGCTGAGGTATGTCGCGGTCGCCTCGCCCTCGAGGTTCGGATTCGTGGCGAGGATGACCTCCTGCACGGTGCCGTCGGCGAGGCGCTGCATCAGCTGGGCGATGCGCAGGTCGTCGGGGCCGATGCCCGCGATGGGGCTGATGGCGCCCCCGAGCACGTGGTAGAGCCCGCGGAACTCGCGCGTGCGCTCGATGGCCGCGACATCCTTCGCGTCCTCGACGACGCAGATGAGCGTCTGGTTGCGGCGCGGGTCGCGGCAGATCGCGCAGCGGTCCTGCTCGGAGACGTTGCCGCACACTTCGCAGAAGCGCACCTTCTCGCGCACCTCGCCGAGCAGCTGCGACAGCTTCGACACGTCGAAGCCGGGTGTCTGGAGGATGTGGAACGCGATGCGCTGGGCCGACTTGGGGCCGATGCCCGGAAGCCGGCCGAACTCGTCGATCAGGTCCTGGACGATGCCGTCATACATGGATTACTGGAACCTCGTGGGCGATTCGTAGGGCTCTTCGCGCAGGAACGTCGCGCCCAGCACCTGGCGGACGACGGCCTCGCCGACGCGTTCGACGCCGTCGTCGCGGATCGTGGCGACGGGCGGAATGTAGCCGATCGGCGCCGGCTGCTCGCCGAGCTCCTCTGCCTCCCGCTCGTCGTCGTCGGGTTCGACGGATGTCTCGACCTCGCGGGTCGGGAGGACCTCGCCTTCGCGCGGCGGCGCGAGCGTGGCGACGCGCGAGCGGGCGGGGGCCGCGTCTTCGGGCTCGTCGTCGACCGCGAACTGGCCCGCCCGGGCCTCGGTGTCCTGTGGGATGGGCGCGACCGCCCAGTCGGTGACCGGGGCCGCCTGCGCAGCGGTCGATCCACCGCGGTCGGGTGAGGCGACGGACGGCCTGGGTGCCAGGCGCGCGGTCGACGGCGCGTTCCCTGACGGCGCCGGTGCGGCGGGATGCGTCGGGGCCGGGCCGCGGCCGGGGCCGTCACCGGGACCGCCGCTCGCGGGACCGCCGGCCTCGGTGTGGCGGGCGATGTACTTGACCCGGACGCCGAGGGTCGCCTTGATCGCCTGGCGCAGGTCTTCGCTCGGGCCGGCGCCGGCTTGCAGCTTCTTGAATTTCGCGACATCGGCGGCGCTGGCGAAGTTGAGCGTGAGCACGTCGTCGGCGAATGCCGTGGCGCTCGCGGCGCACGCGACGAGCCACGACGACCGATCGATCGCCTCGAGGCGGCGGAGGATGTCGGGCCACGCCTCGTGGATGCGCTCGAGTGTGACCGGGCCCGCGGGGGGTGCCGGCTCCAGCTCGGACGCCGTTTCGGCCCTCTGCGCTCGCTCGTCGACCGGGGCGGAAGCCGGAGGCGCCGGAGAGGTCGCCGTGGGCTGCGCGGGGGCATTGCCCTGGGGCGGCGTGTCCGCCGACGGGGCCCCCGCGGGGCGAGGAGCCGCGTCGGGTTCCGACGGGCGCTCGGCTGCCGGCGTCGGCTGGACAGCGGGGCGGTCGGCGGAGGCGGACGTCGGCTGGACGGCGGGGCCGTCGCCGGCGGCGGGCGTCGGCTGAGCGCCGGACGCGGGACGGGCTTCCGGACGCTCGGCAGCCGGAGAGGTCGGCTGAGCGCCGGGGCGCGGAGCGGCCGGCGCCGCCGCCGGGGCGGCGGCGGTGTCGACGCGCTGCGGGTGCTCGGCGGCTGAGGCGGCGGCGGCCGGGGCGCCGTGCGCGAGGACGCGCGCCACCATGAGCTCGAGCTGCAGGCGCGGCGACGTCGCACCGGTCATCTCGTCGAGGGTCGACACGACGATGTCGGCTATGCGCGAGAGCCGTTCGGCGCCGAACGCCGTCGCCTGGTGCGACATCCGCTCCAGCTCGTCGGCGGGCACTCCGCGCAGCACGGCGGAGGCTCCTTCGCCGGTCGCGGCGACGATGATGAGGTCACGCAGCCGTTCGAGCAGGTCGTCGACGAACCGACGCGGGTCCTGCCCGGTCTGGATGACACGGTCGACCGCAGAGAACGCGGCTCCGGCGCCCTGAGCGCCGAACGCGTCGACGACCTCATCGAGAAGCTCGGCCGGGGTGTAGCCGAGCAGCGCGACGGCGCGCTGATAGCTGACGGCTCCGCTCTCCGATCCGGCGATCAGCTGGTCGAGCACCGAGAGCGTGTCACGCGGCGAGCCGCCGCCGGCACGGACGACGAGCGGCAGCACGCCGGGCTCGACCTGAACGCCCTCCTGCGCGCACAGCTGCTCGACGTACTCGAGCATCGCGGCCGGCGCCACGAGCCGGAAGGGGTAGTGATGGGTGCGCGAGCGGATCGTGCCGATGACCTTCTCGGGTTCGGTCGTCGCGAAGATGAACTTGACGTGCTCGGGCGGCTCTTCGACGAGCTTCAGCAGCGCGTTGAAGCCCTGCGGCGTGACCATGTGCGCCTCATCGAGGATGAAGATCTTGAAGCGATCGCGGGCCGGCGCGAACACTGCGCGCTCGCGCAGGTCGCGGGCGTCGTCGACGCCGTTGTGCGACGCCGCGTCGATCTCGACCACGTCGAGCGATCCGCCTCCGCCGCGGCCCAGCTCGATGCAGCTGTCGCACTCGCCGCACGGGGTGTCGGTCGGCCCCTGGGCGCAGTTCAGGCAGCGGGCGAGGATGCGGGCCGACGTCGTCTTCCCGCAACCACGCGGGCCCGAGAAGAGGTACGCGTGCCCGACGCGATCGCCGCGCAGGGCCGTCATCAGGGGTTCGGTGACCTGCGACTGGCCGATCATCTCCGCGAAGGACTCGGGCCGATAGCGGCGATACAGAGCGGTGGTCACCCGTCCAGCCTACGGTGTGGCGCCGACACTGCGGCAGCGCCCGCGAAGCCGCCGCGAACGCGGCGCAGTCATGACTTTTCCTGATCTTTCTGGCGCGTTATGATCACTGGAAGTCATTCGCCGAGCCGCGTGACGGGAGAGGAACAGCATGACCGAGACGTTCGTCGACACCGAGATCGCCAGCCAGCCAGAAAGCTGGCGCCGTGCCGCCGCACTCGCCTCCTCTGTCCCCGATCGCCTGCCGTCGCGGAGCGCGCGCGTGGCGGTCGTGGGATGCGGCACCAGCTGGTTCGTGGCTCAGTCCTACGCCGTGCTGCGCGAGCAGGCCGGCCACGGCGAGACCGACGCGTTCTCGGGTTCGGAGTTCCCGCTCGAGCGCGCGTACGACCTCGTCGTCGCGATCTCCCGCTCGGGCACCACGACAGAGATCGTCGACCTGCTCGAGAGCACTGCACGCCCCACGCTGCTCATCACCGCGGTCGCCGACGCGCCGGCCGCCGCATCCGCCGACGCCGTCGTCGTGCTCGACTTCGCCGACGAGCAGTCCGTCGTGCAGACCCGCTTCGCGACCTCGGTGCTCGCGCTGCTGCGCGCGGCGCTCGGCGAGGACGTCTCCGAGGCCGCCGCCGACGCAGAGCGCGCGCTCGAGATCGACATCGCGCCGCTGCTGCGTGCCGACCAGACCACGTTCCTCGGTCGAGGCTGGACGGTCGGCCTCGCGGCCGAGGCAGCGCTGAAGACCCGCGAGGCGGCGCAGTACTGGTCGGAGTCCTACCCCGCGATGGACTACCGCCACGGACCGCTCGCGATCGCCCAGCCGGGTCGCAACGTCTGGGCGTTCGGCGAGGTGCCCGAGGGCCTGCGCGAAGACGTGGCCGCGACCGGCGCGACCTTCGTGCACCACGACCTCGATCCGCTCGCCGGGCTCATCGTCGCCCAGCGGTTCGCCGTCGGGCTCGCGAAGGAGCGGGGCCTCGACCCCGACCGCCCCCGCTCGCTGACGCGCTCTGTCATCCTGTCCGAGTGAGCATGTCGGCACTGCTGCGCCTCGACCCCGGGGTCGCGGTCCTGGCGTTCGATGTCGGCGGCACCGACGTCAAGGCGGCCACGGTCGCGCCCGACGGGGTCATGTCGACGCCGACGCGGGTGCCGACGCCTCGGCCGTCGCCGCGGATCGTCGCCGACGTCCTCGAACTCCTGGCGCGCACCGCCGACGACGTCGCCGACCGCGCCGCTGTCGCGGCGGTCGGGCTCGCCCTGCCCGGGATCGTGGACGACGATGCGGGCGTCGCCGTCGCCTCCGAGAACCTGTGCTGGGAGGACGTGCCGTTCCGCGACCTGCTCGCCGAGCGGCTCGGTGTACCCGTCACGCTGACGCACGACGTGCGGGCCGCGGCGTTCGCCGAGCTGCGGGTGGGCGCCGCCCGCGACCTGCGTGATGCCCTGATCATGACGGTCGGCACCGGCATCGCCGCGGGCGTGGTGATCGACGGTCGCGTGATCGTGCGGGAGGGGTTCGCGGGTGAGATCGGCCACGCCGTCGTGCGGCCGGGCGGCGAGGCGTGCATGTGCGGAAACCGCGGGTGCCTCGAGGCCACGGCCTCGGCGGCAGCGATCGCCCGCCGCTACTCCCGCGCCACCGGCACCCCCGTCGCCGGCGCGCGAGAGGTGCTGGCGCGCGTGGGCGACGATCCTGCGGCACGAGAGATCTGGGATGACGCGGTCGACGCCCTCGCGTTCGGCCTCTCGCACGTGTGCGCCGCGCTGGCTCCCGAAGCCATCGTGATCGCCGGCGGCCTGTCGGAAGCCGGTGACGCGCTGCTGGCGCCGTTGCAGGAGCGCCTCGACGCGTACTTCCCGATGCGCTCGACGCCGCTCATGAAGGCGCGTCTCGGCGGCGACGCCGGTGTGGTGGGCGCCGCGCTGCGGGCGCGGGAGCTCGCCGAGGGCGCACGGCGATGATCGTCACCGTGACCCCCAATCCGGCGATCGACGTCACGATCGACGTGCCGGTGCTGCGCCTCGGCGCGAGCCACGTCATCGAGGGGGCGCGCCGCCGCGCGGGTGGCAAGGGACTCAACGTCGCTCGCGTGCTCGCCCAGACCGGTCACGACGCGGTGGCGACCGGGCCGGTCGGGGCCGACGACCTCGGCTGGTTCATCACCGACCTCGCGGGGGTCGATGTGCGGATGACGCCCTGCGCGACCGCCACCCGCAGCACGTACGCAGTGGTCGAGGCGGGAGTCGCCCGCACGACTCAGCTGAACGAGCGGGGCACCGCACGCACAGTCGCCGAATGGGAGGCGGTGCTCGCCGCCGTGCGCGCTGCGCTCCCCGGCGCCCGCTGCCTCACGATCTCCGGGTCGCTTCCGCCCGCCACGCCCGCCGATGTCGTCCCCCGACTGATCCGGGCGGCGCAGGATGCCGGCGTCAGGGTGGTCGCGGACCTCACCGGCGACGCCCTCCTGGCCGCCGCCGCGGCCGGGGCCGACGTTCTCAAGCCGAACCGCGACGAGCTCGCCGCCACCGTCGGCACCGACGATCCGATGGCCGGCGCGGCCATGCTGCAGGATGCCGGAGCCCGGCTCGTGCTCGTGTCGCTCGGCGAGGACGGACTCGTGGCAGTGCCGCCCCGCGACACCGAAAGCACAGTGCCGCCCCACGACACCGAACACGCAGTGCCGCCCCGCGACACCGAAGGAACAGCGCCGCCCCGCGACGCCGAAAGCACCGCGACCACCCGACGCTCCGGCCGAGCCGTCCACGCCCGGCTTCCCCGCCCCCTGCGCGGCAACGCCACCGGCGCCGGCGACGCCGCGGTCGCCGCGGTCGCCGCGTGCCTCGACGAGGGCCTCGACCTGTCGGCCGATCTCGACGAGCTCGTGCGGCGCGCGGCGGCGTGGTCGGCGGCCGCCGTGCTCGCACCGCTCGCCGGCGCCCTCGACCCGTCCCATCCCGAGCTCGCCGCCGCCGTCGAGCTCCGGCACGACTGAGACCCTGCGAACGGAGCGCCATGCCTCTCGTCCCCACCGCGCACATCCTCGCCGAGGCCCGGAACAGCGCCCGCGGCGCGGCCGCCTTCAACGTCGTGAACCTCGAGACCGCCGAGGCGCTCGTGCGCGCGTCCGAGGACGCGGCTCTGCCGCTCATCCTGCAGATCTCCCAGAACTGCGTGGCCTACCACGGCGGGCTGGCGCCGATCGCCGTCGCGACCCGTGCGCTGGCCGAGGCATCCCCCGCCGTCCTCGCTCTTCACCTCGACCACGCCGAAGACGCCGACCTCGCCCGTGCGGCCGTCGACCTGGGCTTCGGATCCGTGATGTTCGACGGCGCGGCGCTGCCGTTCGCGCAGAATGTGGCCGTCACCCGCGAGGTCGTCGCGCACGCCCACGGCGCCGGGGCGATCGTCGAGGCCGAACTCGGTGAGATCGGGGGGAAGGACGGTGCTCACGCGCCGGGCGTGCGCACCGACCCGGGCGAGGCCGAGCGGTTCGTCGCCGCCACCGGAGTGGACGCGCTCGCCGTGGCGGTGGGGTCCACGCACGCGCGCACCGACCGGACGACGCGCCTCGACCTCGACCTCATCGGCCGGTTGTGCGCGGCAGTGACGGTGCCGCTCGTGCTGCACGGCTCGTCCGGGGTCGCCGACGACCACCTGAGAGAGGCGGTCGCCGCCGGAATCGTGAAGATCAACGTGTCCACCCATCTGAACGGGCACTTCACCCGCGCCGCCCGTGCGGCGCTGGAGGCCGACGCGGGCATCGTCGACCCCCGCCGGTACCTCGGTCCCGCCCGGGACGCGATGGCGGCCGAGGCGACCCGGCTGCTCACCCTGATCGCCGGCTGACGAGCGACACACGGCCGCCGCCGAGGCGCGGCGGCGCCATCCGGCATCATTGACAGCATCCCGACCCGACGAGGAGGCCCCGTGGACCGCGAGGACAGGCTGTCGCGCCTCGTCGACTACATCATCGACCAGGGCGCCGTGCGCATCGAAGACGTCATGGCCGAATTCGCCGTGTCCGGCCCCACGGCGCGCCGCGACCTCGATGCGCTCGCCGCACAGCAGCTCGTGGAACGTACCCGGGGAGGCGCCCGGGCGAACCCGACGACCGGGGATGTCCCGCTGCGCTACCGCACGTCGCGCCGCTCCCACGAGAAGAATGCGATCGCCCGCACCGTCGCCTCGCTCGTCGTGCCCGGATCGGTGATCGCGTTCAACGGCGGCACCACCACCACCGCGGCCGCGTACGAGGTGGGGGTGCGGGCGGCGGCCGAGCCGGCGTTCGCAGCGACCGAGACCACCATCGTGACGAACGCCGTGAACATCGCGAACGACCTCGTCGTGCGCCCGCAGCTGCGCATCGTCGTGCTCGGCGGGGTCGCCCGCGCCCGGTCGTATGAGCTCACGGGCCCGCTCACCGGGCTCATCCTGCCCGAGATCTCCATCGACACGCTGTTCCTCGGCGTGACGGCCGTCGACCTCGAGAAGGGGCTCTACACGCCGGATGAGGGCGAGGCATCCGTCAATGCCGCCCTCGTCGCCGCCGCGCGCCGCACCGTCGTGGTGGCCGACTCCACGAAGTTCCGCACCACGGCGTTCGCCCGGATCTGCGGCCTCGACGACGTCGACGCGCTGCTCACCGACGACGGGCTGACGGATGCCGACGCCAGGGCGTTCGAGCGCGCGGGAGTCGAGCTCATCGTCGCGTGAGGCGTCCCCGCATGAACGGAAGCGCCCGCCCGCGCGGACGCGCCCGCCCGACCCGGCGCGACTACCCGCTCGCCTGTCGCAGATCGACTTTCGTTCTGCTCGTGACGGTCGATTTGCGACAGGTGAGCGGTCCGGGCAGGCTCAGTAGCCGGCAGTGACCACCGGGATGGCGGTCGTCACGGTGGTCGGAACGGATGCCGACAGCAGCGTGCCGTCTTCGCGACGCTCGCCGATCAGCTCGCGCAGCGTCGGCCGGCCGGGGATCCGCGGCCCCTGGTCGTCGAGCGGGATCTCGAGCTCGCCGCCCGGCTCGATCGTGTACGCGGCCTCGCGCACCCAGAACGAGACCGGTGCGCCGTGTCCGGCGCGCACCGTCATGGCGTCGCGGCGCAGCGTCACGCGCAGCTCGGTGCCGTGCCAGTGGATGACGTACTCGAGGTCGTCCCAGCCGAGGGGGAGCCGCGGGTCGAATGTGAGGTTCCCGCCGTAGTCGCGCATGCCGCCGAAGCCCGACACGAGCGCCGACCAGACGCCGCCGGCCGAAGCCACATGCACACCGTCGGCGGTGTTGCTGTGCAGATTGGCGAGGTCGACGAACAGCGCGTGCTCGAAGTACGTCGCGGCGAGATCCTGATACCCGACCTCGGCGGCGAGGATCGACTGCACGACGGCCGACAGCGTCGAGTCGCCCGTGGTGAGCGGGTCGTAGTACTCGAAGTCGACGAGCTTCTCCTCCGGCGTGAAGTGGTCGCCCTGCAGGAACAGGGCGAGCACGACATCGGCCTGCTTGAGCACCTGGTACCGGTAGATCACGAGCGGGTGGAAGTGCAGCAGCAGCGGGCGCTGCTCGGGCGGGGTGTTCTCGAGGTCCCAGACCTCCTTCTCCAGGAACACCTCGTCCTGCGGATGGATGCCGAGCTGCGGGCTGTACGGGATGTGCATGCAGTCGGCGGCCCGCTCCCACGCATCCGGTTCGCCCGGCTCGAGGTTCAGGCGCGCCACCATCCGGCGGTACACCTCGCCGTCGCGCTCCTCCATCTCACGGATGGTCCGCGCCGCGAACCGCAGGTTGAAGCGCGCCATGACGTTCGTGAAGAGGTTGTCGTTCACGACGGTCGTGTACTCGTCGGGGCCGGTGACGCCGTGGATGTGGAACTCCTGCACCCCATCGTGGGAGCGCCAGAACCCGAGCGTCGCCCACAGGCGCGCGGTCTCCACCGCGATGTCGACGCCTTCGCGGTAGAGGAACTCCTGGTCGCCCGTCGCGCGCACGTACCGCGCGAGCGCGAAGCAGACGTCGGCGTTGATGTGGTACTGCGCGGTGCCGGCCGCGTAATACGCCGACGCCTCCTCGCCGTTGATCGTGCGCCACGGGTACAGCGCGCCGGCCTCGGTGAGCTGGTGGGCGCGGCGGCGCGCGGCGGGCAGCATCAGCACCCGCATCCGCAGCGCGTTCAGCGCCCACTGCGGGGTCGTGTAAGCGAGGAACGGGAGGACGTAGATCTCCGTGTCCCAGAAGTAGTGCCCGCTGTAGCCGGAGCCGGTCACGCCCTTCGCACCGATGCCCTCGCCGTCGGCGCGGGCGGCGGCCTGCGCGAGCTGGAACAGGCACCAGTGCACCGCCTGCTGCAGGTCGGGTCGCCCGCCGATGCGCACGTCCGAGCGCTCCCAGAACGCGTCGAGCCACGCCCGCTGTCGCGCGAAGTGCGTCGACACGTCGACGTCCATCGCCCGGTCGAGGGTGCGACGGCAGCGGTCCACGAGCTCGCGCGCCGGAACGCCGCGGCGGCCGGTGTGGTAGCTCACGAGCTTCACGACCCGCACCGGGACGCCGGCCGTCGCCTGCACCCGGAAGATGTTCTTCGCGATGTCGGGCTCGACGAGCGTGCGCATCGTGTACGGGTTCTCCGTCTCGATGATGTGGTCGGCGACCACCGCGAGCGTCATCCCCGATTCGGTGGCCCGGTAGCTCAGCGCGGAGCGGGTCTTGTCCTGCCAGTACTCCTGCGGCTGCAGGACGCGCTCGGCGAAGCGCTCGCTGCGCCGCGGGTCGAAGCGCGCCCGGCGCATCGGGGTGCCGCCGTAGACGTCCTCGCCGTCCTGCCGGTTCACGATCTGGCAGCTCACCGACACCGGCGCATCGTCGTTGAGCACCGTGACGTCGACGCTCATGATCGCCAGGTGGCGCTCCTCGAACGACACCATGCGTTCGAAGCCGACCCGCACGTGCTTGCCGCTGGGGGTCACCCACAGGATATCGCGGCGCAGCACTCCGCTCCGGAAGTCGAGCGAGCGCTCGTACTCGCGGATGTCGGCGGTGTCGAAGTTCAGCGGCTCGTCGTCGACGTAGACCCGCATGACCTTGGCGTCGGGGGCGTTGACGACCGTCTGGCCGACCTCGGCGAAGCCATACGCCTGCTCGGCATGGCGGATGGGGAACGTCTCGTGGAAGCCGCCGATGAAGGTGCCCTGCTCGTGCGCGAACCGCCCCTCGGGATGGTTCCCGCGCATGCCGAGATAGCCGTTGCCGACGGCGAAGAGGCTCTCGGTGACACCGGCGTCGTCGATGTCGAAGCTCGTCTCGACGAGTCGCCATTCGTCGACGGGAAATCGGTCGCGATCGATCATGCTGACCCTTCTGGAAAAATGCGCCTCGAAGAGTCTAGAGACCGTCGGGGGCCGCTTCGACCACCTCGGCGAGGTCGGCGACCACGAGGTGCGCCCCGGCCTCCTCGAGCGCCGCCCGTCCCACTCCCCGGTCGACACCGATCACGAGTCCGTATCCGGCTGCGGCGGCCGAGCGCACGCCGCTCAGCGCGTCTTCGACCGCGGCGGCGCGGGCCGGATCGACGCCGAGCAGCCGTGCGCCGGCGGCGAACATATCGGGTGCCGGCTTCGACGCGAGCGCGTCGCGCTCCGCCACGACGCCGTCGACGAGCACGGGGAACCGGTCGCGGATCCCCGCGGTGCGCAGCACCTCGTCCGCGTTCTTCGAGCTGGACACCACTCCGACGGCCGTGCCGGCGTCGCGCAGCCGGTCGAGGAGCCGCAGCGATCCCGGATACGGGGCGATGCCGTCCTCGCGCAGCGCCCGCTCGAAGTAGGCGTTCTTGCGGTTCCCGATGCCGCACACCGT
Source organism: Microbacterium altimontanum (assembly GCF_058349865.2). NCBI lineage: Bacteria > Bacillati > Actinomycetota > Actinomycetes > Micrococcales > Microbacteriaceae > Microbacterium > Microbacterium altimontanum. Next base: position 55,822 of record NZ_JBYRJB020000006.1, read on the forward strand.
GTCGGCGGTCGGCGGATCGGCCGGGTCGCCCCAGTGCACCTCGACGGAGCGGCTGCGCAGCAGGGCCGCGACGCCGTCGTATCTCTTCTTGCCATCGACGTGCTCGTAGTAGTCGGCGTCGGTGTACGGCGGGGTGATGCCCCAGTCGTCGAACAGCTCGTCGAACAGCCGCTGCCAGGCGTGCATGTGCACCTGGGCGGTCGGGGTGAGCACGCCGTCCAGGTCGAACAGCACGGCGTCGTAGCGGGTCAGGTCGGTCACGATCATGCCTGTGCCACCTCCAGGGTCTGGCGGGCGATCTCGAGCTCTTCGTCGGTGGGCACGACGAGCATCGTGACCGCCGACGCATCCGTCGAGATCACGCGGATGCCGCGGCCGCGCGCCGCGTTGCGGTCGGGGTCGATCTCGATTCCGGCGAACCCCAGACCGTCCATCGCGGCCGCGCGGACATCCGGCGCGTTCTCCCCCACCCCGGCGGTGAAGGAGATGACGTCGGCGCCCCCGAGCTGGGCGAGATACGCGCCGGCGTATGCGCGCAGCCGGTGCACGTACACGTCGAACGCGAGGGCGGATGCGGCGTCCCCCGCCGCTCGTCCGGCGAGGACGTCCCGCATGTCGGAGAACCCGCTCAGGCCCTTCAGCCCGCTGCGCCTGTTGAGCAGCTCGTCGAGGCCGTCGACGGTGTAGCCGGCGCGGCGCCCCAGCTGGAACAGGGCGGCGGGGTCGACGTCGCCCGACCGTGTTCCCATCACGAGCCCCTCGAGCGGCGTGAACCCCATCGACGTCTCCACCGATCGGCCGCCGTCCACGGCGGTCACCGACGCGCCGTTGCCGAGGTGGAACACGATCTGCTTGAGCGTCGCCAGGTCGCGGCCGAGGAACGCGGCCGCCGCCTCGCTCACGAACTTGTGCGAGGTGCCGTGGAACCCGTATCGGCGGATGCGGTGGTGGGCCGCGAGCTCCGCGTCGATGGCATAGGTGTACGCGTCGGGCGCGAGCGTCTGGTGGAAGGCCGTATCGAACACCGCGACATGCGGCACATCGGGGAACGCCCGCTTTGCCGCGACGATCCCGGCGAGGTTCGCCGGGTTGTGCAGCGGTGCGAGCACGGCGAGCTCCTCGATGTTGATCTCCACGAGCGGAGTGATCAGCGTGGGTTCGAAGAATCGTGCTCCGCCGTGCACGACCCGGTGCCCGACGGCGGCGGGAGGATGCTCGTCGAGGCTGGGTCCGTGCTCGGCGAAGGCCTCGAGCATCGCGGCGAATCCCGCGAAGTGGTCGGGGATCGGCAGCTCCCGCTCGCTGGTCGCGTCGAGCACGGCCGGCGCCGGCTCGCCCGGCTCACCGGGCGGGAAGTGCACGGTGTGGCGGCACGCGCCCATCGGCTGGCCGATGCGCTCCACGAGACCGCTCGCGAGCACCGTCTCGGCGTCCATGTCTAGCAGCTGGTACTTGAACGAGCTCGATCCGCTGTTGATGACGAGCACGACGCTCATGCCGGCGCCTGCCCCTGGGCCTGGATCGCGGTGATGGCGATGGTGTTCACGATGTCCTCCACGAGCGCGCCGCGCGACAGGTCGTTGATGGGCTTGTTCAGCCCCTGCAGCACCGGGCCGATCGCGACGGCACCGGCCGAGCGCTGCACGGCCTTGTAGGTGTTGTTGCCCGTGTTCAGGTCGGGGAAGATGAACACCGTCGCGCGACCGGCCACCTCCGATCCCGGCATCTTCGCCGCCGCGACGGCGGCATCGGCCGCGGCGTCGTACTGGAGCGGCCCCTCCACCAGGAGCTGCGGGGCGCGCTCGCGCACGAGCGCCGTCGCGGCACGCACCTTCTCGACGTCCTCGCCGGATCCGGACTCGCCGGTGGAGTACGACAGCATCGCGACGCGCGGCTCGATGCCGAACTGCTGAGCGGTCGCGGCCGACGAGATCGCGATGTCCGCGAGCTGCGCGCTCGTGGGATCGGGGATGACGGCGCAGTCGCCGTAGACGAGTACCCGGTCGGCGAGCGCCATGAGGAAGACGCTCGAGACGACCGAGACGCCGGGGGCGGTCTTGATGATCTCGAAGGCCGGCCGGATCGTGTGCGCCGTCGTGTGCGCGGCGCCCGACACCATTCCGTCGGCGAGCCCGAGGTGCACCATGAGCGTGCCGAAGTACGAGACATCCGTCACGGTGTCGGCGGCGCGCGCGTACGTCATGCCCTTGTGCGCCCGCAGCCGTTCGTATTCGCGGGCGAAGCGGTCGACGTGCTCGGGGTCGAACGGGCTCAGCAGCTGCGCGGGCGCGATGTCGATCCCGAGCTCGGTGGCCCGTCCGCGGATGTCGGCGGGGTCGCCGAGGATCGTGATGTCGGCGATGCCCCGGGCGAGGACCGTCGCCGCGGCGCGCAGCACGCGGTCGTCGGCGCCCTCGGGCAGCACGATGCGCCTGCGGTCGGCGCGCGCACGCTCGACGAGCTGGTAGCCGAACATCAGCGGGGTGACGACGCTCGAGCGGGCGAGGCCCAGGGCGCGCACGAGCTCGTCGACGTCGACGTGCTGCTCGAACATCGCGAGCGCGGTGTCGTACCGGCGCTGCGAGTCGGCGGCGAGGCGACCGCGTGCGTTCATGACACGCACCGCGGTGTCGTACGTCCCGAACTCGGTCGTGATGATCGGCAGCGACGAGCCGATGCCGTCGATGAGCCGGTCGATGGCGTCGGGCAGGGCGAACGGGCCGTTCAGGACGATGCCGGCGAGCGACGGGAACGTGCCCGACGTGTTCGCCAGGAGAGTGGCGAGCAGCACGTCGGTGCGGTCGGCGGCGACGACGATCACCGCGCCCTCCTTCAGGCGCGGCAGGACGTTGTCCATCGACATGCCGGCGATGACGACGTCGAGCACCTCGCGGGTGAGGAGCTCCTCGTCGCCCTTCAACAGGGTCGCATCGAGCGCCCGCGCCACGTCACGCATCGACGGCGCCACGAGGAAGCGGTCTTCGGGCAGAGCCCAGACCGGCACGCCCCCGGCACCCGCGGCTCCGTGATGGTGGACGGCGGATGCATCGGCCACGGCGCGGACGGCGGCGATCGTCTCGACCAGCAGCTCCGGGTCGCTGCGATTGGCCACGATCGCGAGCAGCTCCGCCCGCCCGTGCGCGAGCTCGGCGAGCGCGAGCGCGGTGATCTGGCCCATCTGCTCGGGGGTCCGCGCCTGCGTGGTGCCGAGGCTCTCACCCAGGCCCTGCTGCACGCGGCCGCCGAGCACGAGGAGGACGGGCGCGCCGAGGTTCGCCGCGATGCGGGCGTTGTATCCGAGCTCGGCGGGGCTGCCGACATCCGTGAAGTCGCTGCCGAGGACGACGACGGCGTCGCACCGCGCTTCGACGGCCTTGTATCGCTCGACGATGACCCCGAGTGCGGCTTCCGGATCGGCGCGCACGTCGTCGTAGGTCACGCCGATGCACATGTCGTAGTCGAGGTCGACGCCGTCGTGCTCGAGGAGCATCTCAAGCACGTAGTCGCGTTCATGGGTCGAGCGGGCGATCGAGCGGAAGACCCCGACGCGGGGCGTCGCGTGGCTGATCGCGTCGAGCACTCCTAGCGCGATCGTGGACTTGCCGGAATGGCCCTCCGCGGATGTGATGAAGATGCTCTGCGCCACGGCTCCAGCCTAGGCGCGGCGCCGTCGAGCCGTCAGGGCCCCGGCCGCGACTCTGCGTCAACGTCCGGACACGGCCTCCACGCCGACCGTCGGCCCGCTGCCAGAACAGACATGTTCTCCCACGCGCATTGAACTTCCGTCTCACACGCCCCTTGCCGCTGCGTGAACGGGAGGTTCAAGGTCGGCTGTGTGAGCGAGAGGTTCAATGCCGGCTGTGTGAGCGAGAGGTTCAATCCCGGCTGTGTGAACGGGAGGTTCAATGCCGTTTTCGGAAGTATGGCGATCCTGCGACCGTCACAGACGCGGAGACTCACGCTTCCGAGAGCGCCTCTTTCGGCAGCTTGCGCACGCGCTGCCGGCGACGACGGCGCTCGGGGATCATCGAGCGCATCTCCTCGAGCTTGCCGAAGCACAGCAGCCGGTCGCCGGCCTCGAGCGTGACGCTCTTGCGGGGATTCGGGATCACCGTCGTGCCGCGATGCAGGGTGAGCACCGAGATGTCGCGCTCCGACAGGCCCGACTCCCCCAGCGTCTTGCCGACCAGGCCGGCCGACGCGTAGACCACGAGCTCGGCGACGCCGTACCCCGTGGAGACGGTGAGGCGCTGGCGCACGTCGATCTCGGGGAACGCGACCTGGTTGGCGATGTAGTCGATGATCGCGCCGGCCACGTCGAGCTTCGTCGCCGCCTCGATGCCCTGCAGCCCCGGCGACGAGTTCACCTCCATGACGAGTGGCCCGTCCTCGCCCTCGAGCATGTCGACGCCCGCGACCCGCAGACCCATGATCTGCGCGCTGCGCACGGCAGCCGCTTCGAACGCCGGGTCGAGGTTCACCGCTTCGACGGTGCCGCCGCGGTGCACGTTCGAGCGGAACTCGTCGCCGTTCGCGACACGTCGCATCGCGGCGACGACCCGGTCGCCGACGACCAGGGCACGGATGTCGCGGCCGCGACTCTCGGCGATGAACTTCTGGATCAGCACATTCTGCTTCGTGGAGTGCAGCGTCTCGATGATCGCCTCGGCGACCTTCACCTGGGGTGCGAGGATGACGCCGATCCCCTGCGTGCCCTCGAGGAGCTTGATGACCACGGGAGCACCGCCGACGCGCTCGATCGCCGGGCGCACGTCGGCGCGGTTGCGCACGAACGCCGTGGCCGGCAGTGCGATGTTGTGGCGCGAGAGGATCTGGTTCGCGCGCAGCTTGTCACGGGCGTTCGAGATCCCGTTCGCGGTGTTCGGCGTGTACACGTCCATCTGCTCGAACTGACGCACCACGGCGGTGCCGAAGTACGTGATCGAGTTGCCGATCCGCGGAAGGATCGCGTCGTAGTCGCTGAGGGGGCGACCCCGGAACCAGAGGTCGGGTTCGTCGCTGGCCAGGTCGATGGCGAAGCGGAGCGTGTTGAGCACCTTGACCTGATGGCCGCGCTGCAGCGCGGCGGCGCGCAGCCGCTCGGTGGAGTACACGTGCGGCGCACGGGAGAGGATCGCGAGCTTCACAGCGGCAGCCCTGCCAAGATGAACGAATGACGCACAGCACCCATCCAAGCATCATCGCCGGCTGGCGAGAATGGGTGAGCCTGCCGGAGCTCGGCATCGACTGGATCAAGGCGAAGCTCGACACCGGCGCGCGTTCGTCATCCCTGCACGCGTTCGACATCGCGCTCGTGCCGGGCGACCCCGACCGGGTGCGCTTCAGCGTGCACCCGTGGCAGGACTCGGATGCCGACGCCGTCGTGTACGAGTGCGCGGTGCACGACCGCCGCAGCGTGCGCAGCTCGTCCGGCCACAGCGAGGAGCGGTACGTCGTGCTGCTGCAGATCACCCTCGTCGGACGGACGGTCACCGCGGAGGTGACGCTGTCGAACCGCGACGAGATGGGATTCCGGATGCTCGTCGGACGGGAGGCCCTGCGCCAGGGCTTCATCGTCGACGCGGCGCGCTCGTTCACCGGCGGCCGGGCCACGAAGGAGGTGCGGCGGCGCAACCGCGGCCACGGTGCCCCGCCGGAGGCTGCATCGCCTCGCGCAGCGGGCGCCGGAGCGCAGAACACGCGGGAAAAGTAAGACTCTCCGCGAACCCGGCAGAGCCTGGTTACCCTTGCTACGTTTCCGTCCTGGGGGAGTTGGCCTGGATGCCGCCTCGCGGAGAGCTTCCCCCAGTCTAGGGCATCGCCCGTGATGCCCGGCCCTCTCCCAGCGACGGGGCCCACAGCAGGGCGTTACGATCGGAGAATGCCGGGCGACGGCGCCCGCATCCGACCCGAAGGGCTGCCCATGGAGCAGACGACGACACCAGCGCCTGGGACGGACACCTCCGCCCCGATGAGCCCCTCCGCGTTCGCCGAGGTGACCACCGCGATCCTCACCGAGGTCTCCCGCGTCATCGACGGCAAGCCCGACGCCGTCCGCAGCGCGCTCGTGACGCTGCTGGCCGAAGGTCACCTGCTGATCGAGGACGTGCCCGGGGTCGGCAAGACGATGCTCGCCCGGGCCCTCGCTGCCACCGTCGACGCGACGGTGCGACGCATCCAGTTCACCCCCGATCTCCTCCCCGGCGACGTCACCGGCGTGAGCGTCTTCGACCCGGTGGCGCGGGAGTTCGAGTTCAAGCCCGGCGCCGTGTTCGCCAATATCGTGATCGCCGACGAGATCAACCGCTCCTCCCCCAAGACGCAGTCGGCGCTGCTCGAGGCGATGGAGGAGGGACAGGTGACCGTCGACGGGCGGACGCATCCGCTGCCCGACCCGTTCCTCGTCGTCGCGACGCAGAACCCCCTCGAGATGGAGGGCACGTATGCGCTGCCGGAGGCGCAGCGCGACAGGTTCATGATGCGCATCTCGATGGGCTACCCCGACCCGTCCGCGGAGGCGCAGATGCTGCGCGAGCGCGACACGTCGAACCCGCTCACCGCGATCCGTCCCGTCGCCGACGCGTCCCTCGTCCGCGAGCTGATCGGCTGGGCCCGTCGCGTGCACGTGTCGCCGCCGGTGGAGCAGTACGCCGTCGCGCTCTCGCAGGCCACGCGTGCGCACCCCGACCTGCGGCTGGGCGCGAGCCCGCGCGCGACGCTGCAGCTGGTGCGTGCGGCGAAGGTGCGGGCCGCGCTGGACGGACGTGCCTTCGTCATCCCCGACGATGTCTCGGGGCTTCTCATCGACGTGTTCGCGCACCGGCTGATCCCCACACGCGCGACGAGCGTGCGCGGGCGCGGTGCGCCGGATGCCGTCACTGCCATTCTGCAGCGGCTGATCGCGACGGTGCCGGTGCCCCTCTCCACAGGGTCGTGACGGCCGATGAGACAGGCATGGCCCCTCACCGCCCGCGGCACCGCCGCCGGCATCCTGGCTCTCGCCTGCTTCATCGCCGCGGCGCAGCTGGGGTCGGTGCAGCTGCTGGGGTTCGGGGTCTTCCTGCTGGCGCTCGTCGTGACGAGCCTCGTCGCCCTGCACATCACGCGGCGTGACGTCACCGTCGCTCGCACGACATCTCCCGCCGCCGTCCCCGTGGGGGCCCAGGCGCGGGTGACGGTGCATGTGAGCGTGCGCACGGCGCTGCCCACGACGCCCGGCACGTGGGAGGACCGCGTGCCGGAGGGTCTGGACGGTCGATCCGACGGGCGGTTCCCGGCCCTGGGATCGGGCCTGCGCGGCGGCGAGCGCGCCGTCGATCTCGTGTACGACCTCGACGCGGTGCGGCGCGGGGTGCACTGGATCGGCCCGCTCGAGCTGACGATCCGCGACCCGTTCGGGATCGCCCGCCGCTCGGCGGAGATCGGCGACAACACGCGGCTCCTGGTGACGCCGGAGTGCATCGACCTGCCGCCCCTGACCGCGTACGCCGGAGCCACCGGGGGGATGCTGCACGCCACGACGACGCGTCTCGGGCAGGGCGCCGACAACCTCGTCGCGCGCCCGTACGAGCCGGGCGACTCGATGCGCCGGATCCACTGGCGCGCGACCGCGCACCGCGACACGCTCATGGTGCGGCAGGAGGAGCAGGAGTCGACGCCGGAGGCGATCGTCGTGCTCGACCGAGCGAAGGCACGCTGGGCGACGGAGGCTGCGGGTGCGCCGGGGGCCGATCCCCTGTTCGAGGCGGCGGTCAACGCCTGCGTGTCGGCGGTGAACGCGCTCGTGCGCGACGGGTATTCCGTGCAGATCGTCGACGCCGAGGGCAACGAGCTGTCGGACGTGGTCCCCGGCGGCGACCACACGGCGGTCGCGGTTCTCATCGGACGGTTCGCGACCCTCACCGCCCATGGCAACGCCGATCTCGGAACGCTCGCGCGCATGTGGTCGGGTGCGGCGACCGGCCCGCTCGTCCTCATCACGGGAGCTCTCGGCCCCAGCGACGTCGAGGCGCTCGCGGCCCTGCCCGCGCACAGCGCTCACCCGGTTCTGCTCGCCGCGGCGCCCGCCGCCGACGCCCTGGAGCAGGCCGTCGCGACCGGGTGGTACGCCGCATCCGTCGCCCCGACCGACGACCTGCGCGACGCGTGGTCGCAGGTCTCACACGCCGATGTCGTGGGAGCGACCGATGTCCTCGGCTGAGCGGATGCAGCGCCGACGCGCCGGAGCCCAGCTCTCGCTCACCCTCGGCGCGTGGGCGGCGGTGCTGGCGGCGATGGTGCCGCTGCTGAACGTCATCGCGCCCGATCCGTGGATCGCCGGGGTGCTCGTCGTCACGGCAGGGGTGTTCGCCGCCGGGCTCGTGGGCCGGTGGTACCGGCTCCCGGCGATCACCGTCGCCCTCATCGAGGCGGCCATCTGGATCGGCGTGGTGACCGCCGTGTTCCTGCGCGAAGCCGCGATCGTGTTCGTCGTCCCCACCCTGCACGCGCTGCAGCTCGTGCCCGATCTCGTCGGCACGGCGCTGACCCAGGTGCGCGAGGGCATCGCGCCGCTGCATCCCACGCCGGGGCTCGCGTTCTGTCTCGTGGCGGCGGCGGGACTCGTGGCGATCATCGTCGATCATGTCGCCATCACGATGCGGATGCCGCTGGCCGCCGCTGTCGCGCTGGTCGCGATCTCGCTCATCCCGTCTCTGGCGGTGCCGGCGCCGTTCGATGTGATCGGCTTTGTGCTGCTGGCCGCGGCCATCCTGTTCCTCCTGAGGGCCGAGACGCGGACGCGCTACCGTCCACCGCAGGCGGTGCCGACCGCGCCGAGCAGCACCTCGGCGATCGCCGTGTCGATCGGCCTGGTCGCGATGCTCGTGGCCGTCGCGGCGACGCCCCTGCTGCCGGAGCCGGCGCCGCGATCCGTGTCGAGCATCGCCGGCACGAGCGTGAACGCGAGCCTGGACCTCGGCAGGGACCTGCGCCGGCCCGACCCGGTGACGGCGCTCACGCTGCGCACCACTGCGACGTCGGCGCCGTATCTACGTGTGGCGACGCTGTCGGTGCTCGAGGGCGCCGTGTGGAAGCCGGACGAGTTCGCGTCGATGCCGCTGCGCACCGAGAGCGGCTTCGGGTCGCTGCCGACCGATCCTGCGATCGCCGTGCAGAAGACGACCACGGCTGTGACGATCGACGCACTGCGCGCGCGGTATCTGCCCGTGCCGTATCCGGCGGTGAAGATCTCCGGTGTCGACGATGGCTGGTCGGTCATGTCGGCCAACCGCACGGTGGTCGGTGACGGTGCGTCGACGCATTCCGGCCAGGAGTACACGGTCGTCTCCGAGACGGCCGAGCCGACTCTCGAGCAGATCCGAGCCGCCGTCTCACGCGGAACCGATCCGCAGGACACCGAGATCGCGGGGCAGCCTCCCGGCGTGATCGTCGACGCAGCGCACGCGGTGACCGAAGGCACCGACACGGATTACGACGCCCTGATCGCGCTGCAGAACTGGTTCCGCGGTCCGGACTTCGAGTACTCGCTGACGGCTCCGGCCCAGTCGGGCTATGACGGGTCGGGGATGTCGTCGGTGGCGGATTTCCTCGTCGAGAAGAAGGGGTACTGCATCCACTCCGCGTCGGCGTTCGCGGTGATGGCGCGGGTGCTCGGGATGCCCTCCCGGATCGTCGTCGGCTATCTGCCGGGCACGACGAACACGGCCGACCTCACCGACGGCAAGCCGCTGGAGTACGCGGTGAGCAGCGCGCAGCTGCACGCCTGGCCGGAGGTGTACTTCGGCGGGATCGGGTGGGTGCCGTTCGAGCCGACGAAGAGCCTCGGCGATCCGACCTCGTTCATCCCGGAGGCCGGCTACGGATCCGACGGCAGGCCGACGCTGGCGCCGACGACGGGGCCGACGAGTGCGCCGAACCAGTCGAACCGGCCGGACCCCGAGGGCCTGCGCGCCGACGACGCGAATACCGGATCGGCGGCGGCGACGGGGGTGAACCTGCTGCCGTGGGGCGTGGGAGCGGCGGGAGTGATCGTGCTCCTGCTGCTGCCGGGGCTGATCGGAGAGCTGCGGCGGCGCCGGCGGGATGCCGCCGCGCGGTCGGGTGATCCGCTGGCGGCGTGGGCGTCGGTGCGTGAGACCGCGATCGATCTCGGTGTGTCGGTGCCGCTGACCGAGTCGCCGCGAGCGTTCGGCACGCGCCTGGTGCTGTCGCACGGGGCGCCGGATGCCGAGACGGCGGCGCTCGTGACGGCGGTGGAGGCGGCGGTGTTCGCTCCTCCGGGTTCCGCGGGCGGTCTCGATGGGCGTGGGCTGGCGGATGCGGCGGCTGCCGTGCGGACCGGGATGTATCTCGCCGTGCCGAACGGGCGGCGGGTGGGTGCGCTGCTGTTCCCGCGGTCGCTGCTGGTGCGGCCCGGAAGCGCGTACGCCGGGATGGGAGCATCGACGCCGACCCGGTAGGATGGTCTGCGGTCCTCCGGGACCGCCCGGAGGATTCGCCTAGTGGCCTATGGCGCACGCTTGGAAAGCGTGTTGGGTGCAAGCCCTCGGGGGTTCGAATCCCCCATCCTCCGCCGAACGAATCGAGCGCTGCCCCGTAGGGGTGGCGCTCGATTCGTTCCATCGGGAGAGCGGGTTCGAACCCTTCGGCGGGCGCCCGGCTCACCACCCGCTGCGGGTCGGGGTGTGGCCCTCGCGGGCGTCGTCCGGCATCGCCATCTCAGCGCGCACGCCGAGCAGCCGCAGCGGACGGCCGGGCTCGATCTTGGCGACGAGGTTCATGATCTCCGCGATGACGGTCTCACGGTCGGACGTCTCGGCGATCTTGTGCACGAGGGTCTTGGTCACGAACGGGGCGTAGCGGATCTTCAGACCGACCCCGACGACCGGACGCGCCTCCGATGCGACGTCCGCCAGTACCTGGGCTGCGAGGTCGCGGGCAGCCCGCTCGATCTCGACACGGTCGGCGAGGTCCTGCTGGAAGGTCGTCTCGCGCCCGTGCCCACGAGCGACCCACGGCGTGTCATCCACGACGGAGGAGCCGTCGCCGCGGCCGAGTTGGCGGTACCACCGCCCCATCTTGGGTCCGAACTCCGCGACGAGCTCCGCCTCGTCGGCGTTCGCGAGCTGCGCGACGGTCAGGATGTCGTGCGCGGCCAGCCGCTTCGAGATCTTCGATCCGACTCCCCACAGCGCGATCGTCGGCTTCTCCCCCATGACCTCCAGCCAGTTCGCCGCCGTGAGCCGGAACGTTCCCCGCGGCTTGCCGAAGTCCGTCGCGTTCTTCGCGCGCACGAGGGTGTCGCCGATTCCGACGCTGCAGTGCAGCCGCGTCCGCTCGAGCACCGCCGCCTGCACCTGCCGCGCGGAGGCCTCGGGGTCATCCGTGTGCACTCCGACGAACGCCTCATCCCAGCCGAGCACCTGCACCACCGCACCGGGCTGCGCGCGCAGTGTCGCCATCACCTCCTCCGACACCGCCGTGTACGTCGGAGCGTCGACGGGCAGGATGACGGCATCCGGTGCCTTGCGGGCAGCGATGCGCAACGGCATCCCGGAGCCGACACCGAACGCCCGCGCCTCGTATGAGGCGGTGGACACAACCGCGCGCTCCGTCGGATCGCCCCTGCCGCCCACGATCACGGGCTTGCCTGCGAGCTCCGGCCGGCGCAGCACCTCGACCGCGGCGATGAACTGGTCGAGGTCGACGTGCAGCACCCACGGCGACGCGGGATCGGTCATGGCTCCCAGTCTGGCGGGAGGCGACCGATGAGGGAACAGCCTATTGCCCCCGTTCGGACGGATGCGTCAGCCGCCACCATGCCGTCGGTTCGACGATGCCGCGACGACGCCGGCGTCGCTTCTCCGGGCCGACCGCCGAGCGGCCGGTGAACTCCTGCTCGTCGAGAAGGAGCTCTGCGAGGTCGGCGAACTCATCGGGCAGCGAGTGCTGCGACGTCATGCGGTCCCCCTCGTCCACCTCCCATGAGATGTCTATCATGACGCGTGCGGGTGCCGCCCCTACCCTGGTGGCCATGGATGCGGACGAGCTGCTGGAGCTGGAGCACGAGGGCTGGCGATCGCTGTGCCGGGGCACGGGAGCCGAATTCTACGGAGCGCTGATGACGGCGGAGGCACGCATGGTGCTCGCTCACGGCTTCGTCCTCGACCGCGACGCCGTGATCGCCTCGCTGAACGACGCTCCCGCATGGCGCGAGTACGAGATCACCGATGCCGCCCTCGTCGAGGTCGATGCGAACACCGCGATCCTCGTCTACACCGGACGCGCGTGGCGCGACGGGAGCGACTTCCAGGCGCTGATGTCGAGCGTGTACACGCGTCGTGACGGGCGCTGGCGTCTCGCGCTGTATCAGCAGACTCCCGTGCCGGCCGCGGTCTAAGACGGGTCGGAGAGCGGGAATTCGCGCTCGGCATCCCACGCCTCCGTCCAGCCGAGCTGGTCGAACAGCGCATCGAGCAGCATCGCGGTGAAGCCCCACACGAGGTGCGTCCCGCTCTCATGCCGCACCTGGAATGCCGGTCCGCGGAACACCTGGCCACCGCGGCGCAGCACCGTGACCCCGCGGTTCGCCGGATCGAGCAGGTCCGCCACCGGAGCGCGGAAGACGTCCGCCGACTCGGCCACATCGACCACGTGCACCGCCGACGGCGTGCGCCACCAGCCGAGCACGGGCGTGACGAGGTGCTGCGAGTACGCCAACGGCACGTCCGGCAGAGTGCCGAGCACGTCGACGCCGGACGGATCGAGCCCTGTCTCCTCCCAGGCCTCCCGCAGCGCGGCCTCGACGGGCCCGCCATCGCCCGGATCGAGGCGCCCTCCCGGAAAGGCCACCTGTCCCGGGTGGGAGCGCAGCGTGGACGCCCGCGCCAGCAGCAGCACGTCGAGATCGTGCGACACCGCCGCGGCCTGCGCGTCGTGGTCGCTCGGCAGGCGGTCGAGCACACCGAACAGGATCAACACCGCCGCCGGGCGCGATCGCGCCGCCGAGGGATACGCGCGGAGCCGATCGAACTCGCGGGCCTCGCCCGCTGCCGCCAGTTGTGCGAGCTGAGACCGGGCGCTGAGCGGCGTGGTTTCGGCAGGCACCGTGCCAGGCTACGCCGCCCCGCGACGTCGGCGGACAGGCGCCGCCGGAGAGTGGGGAGGATGCGTCGACCCGACGCCCGGAGCCGCGGTCAGGCGGTCAGCCGCGCACCGCGTCGGCGATAGGCGTCTGACCGGAGTTGAAGCTGATGGTGCGCCGGATCGTGCTGTCGTCCGCGATGACCGCTGCCACGACGGCCGCGACATCCGCTCGCGAGACCGAGCCCGATTCCTGTGCCCGAACGTCGATCAGACCCGTCGGCTCGTCCAGGGTCAGTGTGGACGGCGCGACGATCGTCCAGTCGAGGCCGCTCGCCCGCAGGTGCGCGTCGGCCGCTGCCTTCGCTTCGGCGTAGGGGAAGAACGAGCTGTCGGGCGGAACGCCGTGGTCGGTTCGCGCGCCGAAGTACGACACCATGACGTACCGCCGCACGTCAGCCGCGGCGGCCGCATCCATCGATCTGATGGCGGCATCGCGGTCGACGGCGGTCGTCCGCGAGGCATCGCCTCCCCCGGCCCCCGCGGACCACACCACGACGTCGTTGCCCGCCACGACGTTGGTGAGCTGCTCGGTGTCGAGCGCTTCGACATCGGCGACGAGCGGCTGCGCACCGGTGGCTTCGACGTCGGCTCCCTGAAGCCTGTCGCGGATCACTGCGGTGACCGTGTCGCCGCGGGCGACGAGCATCGGCTCGAGCAGTCGTGCGACCTTGCCGTGACCGCCGATGATGAGAATCCGGACCATCGTGACTCCCTCCGTCTGGACCCGAGCCTAACCGCGTCGCCTACTCCTGCGAGTCGGACTTGCGGCCGCCCGCTTCGAGCACATCGCCGGCGGGCAGCTCCTTGTGACCGCCGAACTGCAGGCGCATCGCCGACAGCAGCTGATTCGCGTACTGATCCTCGTCGCGCGACGCGAAGCGCTCGAAGAGGGATGCCGCGAGCACGGGAGCCGGGACGCCCACGTCGACCGCCGCCTTCACCGTCCAGCGCCCCTCGCCCGAGTCGGAGACGCGGCCGGCGAGGCCGGTCAGCTCGTGGTTGTCCTCGAGCGCCGCGGCCGTCAGATCCAGCAGCCACGACGAGATCACCGATCCGCGGCGCCACAGCTCGGCGACGCGCGGTGTGTCGATCGTGAACTTGTAGAACTCGGGGTCCTCCAGGGGCGCGATCTCGGCGGAGTGCTCCGCCTCGCGCGTTCCGGCATCCGCGTTCTTGAGGATGTTCAGCCCTTCGGCGAGAGCGGCCATGACGCCGTACTCGATGCCGTTGTGCACCATCTTCACGAAGTGGCCGGCGCCGGTGGGCCCGCAGTGCAGATATCCCTGCTCCTCGGAGGCGAACTCGCCCGAGCGACCCGGAGTGCGGGGGATGTCGCCCGGCCCGGGGGCGATCGTCTTGAAGATCGGATCGAGGCGCTCGACGGCCTCATCCGGCCCGCCGATCATGAGGCAGTAACCGCGCTCGAGGCCGAAGACGCCGCCCGACGTGCCGGCGTCGATGTAGTCGATGCCCCGCTTCTCGAAGGAGGCGGCGCGGCGGACGTCGTCGCGATAGTTGGAGTTGCCGCCGTCGATGATGGCGTCGCCGGGCTCGAACACGTCGGCGAGCTCGTCGACGACCTTGCCGGTGATGGATGCGGGGACCATGACCCACGCCGCCCGGGGGGTCTGCAGCTTCTCGGCGAGGTCGGCCAGGCTGTCGGCGCCGATCGCGCCCTCGCCGACGAGGCCCTTCACCGCCTCGGGGTTCGTGTCGAAGACGACGCATTCGTGGCCGTCGCGCATCAGGCGGCGCACGATGTTCGCGCCCATCCGTCCGAGACCGATCATTCCGAGCTGCATGGTGCTTCCTCCCTCTGCCGGGGCGCCCCGGCACGTCGGCAGTCTAGGCCCGTGCTGTGGAGGCGCCTATGGGCTTGCGCTCCAGCACCGCACGGGTACTGGCGCCGGGCCGCAGGTCGAGGCGGCGCAGCAGCTGGGCGTTCAGTGCGACCACGACCGTGGACGCCGACATCAGCAGCGCGCCGACGGCCATCGGCAAGACGAAGCCGATCGGAGCCAGCACGCCGGCGGCGAGCGGGACGGAGAGGAGGTTGTAGCCGGCCGCCCACCACAGGTTCTGCGTCATCTTCCGGTACGCGGCGCGGGAGAGCTCCATCACCGACAGCACGGAGCGCGGATCGGATCCGGCGAGGATGACTCCGGCCGTCGCGATCGCGACATCCGTTCCGGCGCCGATCGCGATGCCGACGTCGGCCTGCGCGAGCGCGGGTGCGTCGTTCACGCCGTCGCCGACCATCGCGACCCGGCGGCCCTCCGACTGCAGCTGCGCCACCTTGTCCGACTTGTCCTCAGGATGGACTCCCGCGAACACGCGGTCGATGCCCAGCTCGTCGGCGACCGACTGCGCCACCGCTTCGGCGTCGCCGGTGATCATGATGACCTGCACGCCGAGCGCGTGCAGCGCGTCGACCGCCTCGCGCGACTCCGGCCGCACCTCGTCGCTGATCTTCAGCCCGCCGATCACATCGCCGTCACGGACGACGTGGAGGATGATCGCCCCGTCGTCGCGCCAGCGGGCGGCTGCGGCGACCTCGGCCGCTCCGGCATCGCGCAGCATGCGGGGCCCGCCGACGCGGACCTCGTGTCCGCCGACGCGTGCCGTCACTCCCACGGCGGGCGACGAAGTGAAGCCGGATGCCGTCGCCACCGTGAGACCGCGCTCTCGTGCCGCGCGCACGATCGCCTTCGCCAGCGGGTGCTCGCTGTCGGCCTCGGCCGCCGCCGCGAGGGCGAGCACCTCGTCGGCCTCGAGATCTGCGGCGGGCTCCACCGCCGTCACGACGGGCTCGCCGCGGGTCAGGGTGCCGGTCTTGTCGAAAACGACCGCGTCCACGAGGCGCATCGTCTCGAGCGCGCGGCGATCCTTCACGAGCACTCCGCCTCGTGCGGCCCGTTCGGTCGCGATGGACACCACGAGCGGGATCGCGAGACCCAGGGCGTGGGGGCAGGCGATCACGAGCACCGTGATCGTGCGGATGACGGCCTCATCGGGGCTGCCCAGCAGCGTCCAGGCGAGCGCCGTCAGCACCGCGGCCCCGAGCGCGAACCAGAACAGGAGGGCGGCGGCCTTGTCGGCGAGAAGCTGCGCGCGCGACGAGGAGTTCTGCGCCTCGTCGACGAGGCGACGGATGCCGGCGAGCGCCGTGTCGTCTCCGGTCGCGGTGACCTCCACCCGCAGCCCGGAGTCGGTCGCGACCGTGCCGGCCGTCACGCTGTCGCCGACACCGCGCTCGACGGGGCGCGACTCCCCGGTGACCATCGATTCGTCGAGGCTCGCGGCGCCCTCGACGATGCGGCCGTCCGCGGGGACGCTGGCGCCGGGGCGGACGAGGACCACGTCGCCGACGCGCAGGTCGGCCGGCGACACGGTGACGACCTCGTCGCCCTCGACCCGCTCCGCTTCGTCGGGAAGCAGCGCCGCGAGGGAGTCGAGCGCAGACGTCGTCTGCGCGAGCGAGCGCATCTCGATCCAGTGCCCGAGCAGCATCACGACGATCAGCAGTGCGAGCTCCCACCAGAACTCGAGCTGGTGGTGCAGCACGTGCAGCGTCGCGCCCCACGACGCGAGGAACGCGACGGTGATCGCAAGGCCGATGAGGAGCATCATGCCCGGTGCCCGGCTCTTGAGCTCGTCGAGGGCGCCGGTGAGGAACGGCCAGCCGCCCCAGAAGTACATGATCGTGCCCACAGCCGGGGCGACCCAGAGCGCCCAGGCGGGAACGTCGTAGCCGAGCAGCATCCCGAATCCGGGAGACAGCGCGACGACCGGGACGGCGAGGAGGAGGTTCAGCCAGAAGAGCCGCCGGAACCGGGCGACGTGGCCGGCGTGACCGGCGTGGCTGGCGGCGTGGCCGATATGACCGGCCTGGCCCGCATGACCCGTGTGCTCGCCGCGGCCGGTGTGGCCGTCGAGGTGGCCCTCCTCGCGAGCATGCAGGGCCTTCGCCTGCTCGGCCTCCGCGAGGGGCGTGGAGTGTGCGTCGTGTGCGTCGTGGTTGCCCATACCGATTCTAACGCATACCCCCCAGGGGTATTCCCAGCCACTGGGCGAGCTCGTCGAGCTCGGCCCGCACCATGTCCATCTCCTCGGGTTCGAACGGCAGCAGCTCGTGGATCGCGTTCACGCGCAGCTCCCCCTCGTTCTTGTCGATCTGCGCGTCGAGCAGTCCGATGAACCGGTCGCCCATGAGGATCGGGTGCGCGAAATGCCCGTACACGCGCTGCTCCTTCGGCTTGAACTGCTCGAGGACGTACTCGAACTCGAACGCCTCGCGCAGGCGTGGCCGGTCGAACAGCATCGCGTCGTACGGGTTGAGGATGGCGACGCGGCCATCGACCTCGTCGTCGAGATGGGCGAGCGCGTCCGGATCGACCCGCCACTTCCACTTCGAGCCCTCGACGCGCGCGGGCTCCCCCGCCTCCCCCACCCGCGACCAGGGAGAGTTCTGCTTCGTGATGCCGGCCGCCTGCAGCCGGCGCGCGGCCAGCAGTCGCTCCGCCTCCTCGGCGGGATACTCGGGCAGGTCGCTCGGAAAGGCGCGCTCCGCGACATCCCACACCCGGCGCCTGCCCTCCCGTCCGACCACGGCGACCTCGCCGATGCGGGAGAGCACCTCGAGCATGCGGGGCACCTGGTTGGGCCCGTACCAGCCGTCGGCCGAGTCGTGCGCGACGGCGGCGGTGTCGGGGATCTGGTCGGCGAGCATCGGCCCCTCGGCTCGCAGGCGGGCCACGACATCCCGCCGGAAGCCGTCGTTCGCCTCGAGCCACTGCCGGGTGCTCGCGTGCTGCGGGCCGCGCCGCATCGCCGGCAGCATGAGCGGCAGCATGCTCATCGGCCGGTAGGTGCCGTCGAACTCGAACACGAGCCGGTCTTCCTCGACGGCCTTGCGCAGCTGCCCGGGCTCGTACGACCAGCCGATGCGCGACCACAGGGTCGTGTGCTGGCACGGCGAGATCACGGCCGTCGGGTCGATCTTGATCACGCCGAGCTGCTCGGCGACCTCCACGACATCACCCGGTCGGTCGGCGTCGAGCAGCTGCGCGCGCACGATGATGCGGCGGGCCTGGTCTCGGGTCAGCTCGTGAACCACGAGGTCGAGGGTAGTGGGCGGCTGCGACAGCGGAAAGACGGATGCGTCGGCTACCGCGCCTGCGCGGCGACGGCATGCAGCGCGGTGCCGTCGAGCCGCTGCGTCGTCCACTCCTCCATCGGCTCGGCGCCGAGCGAGCGGTAGAACGCGATCGACGGCGCGTTCCAGTCGAGCACCGTCCATTCCAGCCGGGTGTAGCCGCGGTCGACGCACACTCCTGCCAGTGTCGAGAGGAGGGCCTTGCCGTAGCCGCGGCCGCGTTCGCTCTCGTACACGAAGAGGTCCTCGAGCCAGATGCCGTGGCGCCCCGTCCACGTCGAATACGTGAGGAACCACAGGGCGATGCCGACGATCCGTCCGGCGCGCTCGACGACGTGGGCGAACGCGCGGGGCTCCGCGCCGAACAGCGTCTCGGCGAGCATGGGGACCGTGTTGGCCACGGCATCCGGCTCGCGTTCGTACTCGGCGAGAGCCCTGATGCAGGCGAGGATGCCGGGCTCGTCGCCCGGCCGCGCCTCGCGCAGGACGGCGTCGTCGACGAGGGTGCGGGATGCGGCAGAGTCGATCACCCGTCCAGCGTAAGGGCAGCCGCGACACGCATGACGTCCGGCAACAGCCGCCCCACGCGCTGTCACGAAATCAGGCGATGATGCGGATTCAGGCCGATGCCGACGTCAATCGCCTGAACTCGTCGCGTTGCCTGAACTCGCGACCCGACGTCAGCCCCGAACGTCACGCAGCCGGACGTCGCGTCGCAGGAGCGTCGTCGCAGCACACGACGCCGGCCGACGAGCCGCGCGCCGTCATGCGAGCGCCGGAGCGAGCTCCTTGACAGAGTCGAGCGTCACGTCGACGCGCGGCGGCAGCACGGCCGGGTGCGTGCCCGCCATCTCCTCGATGACGCGCACGACCTGGCAGCTGTACCCGAACTCGTTGTCGTACCAGACGTAGACGACGACGTCCTGGCCGTCGGCGATCGTCGCGAGGCCGTCGACGATTCCGGCGCGGTGCGAGCCCACGAAGTCGGTCGAGACGACCTCGGGCGACTCGATGTAGTCGACCTGCTGGCGCAGCTTCGAGTGCAGCGACACCGCCCGCAGGTAGGAGTTCAGCTCGTCGCGCTCGGCGGGCCGCTCGAGCGACAGGTTCAGGATCGCGAGCGACACGTCGGGGGTCGGCACGCGGATCGCGCTGCCGGTGAGCTTCCCGGCGAGCGCCGGCAGCGCCTTGGCGACGGCCTTCGCGGCGCCGGTCTCGGTGATCACCATGTTCAGGGCCGCCGACCGGCCACGGCGGCTGCCCTTGTGGAAGTTGTCGATGAGGTTCTGGTCGTTCGTGTAGGAGTGCACGGTCTCGACGTGTCCGCGGCGGATGCCGTAGGCCTCGTCGATCGCGGCGAGCACCGGGGTGATCGCGTTCGTCGTGCACGACGCCGCCGACAGGATGCCGTCGTCGGCGGTGATGTCGCCGTGGTTGATGCCGTGCACGATGTTCTTGATGTCGCCCTTGCCTGGCGCCGTCAGGAGCACGCGGGAGACGCCGGGCGCCTGAAGGTGCTGCTCCAGGCCGGCGCGGTCGCGCCACCGACCGGTGTTGTCGACGACGATCGCGTCGCGGATGCCGTACGCGGTGTAGTCGACGGTCGCGGGGTCGTTCGAGTAGATCACCTGGATGAGGGTGCCGTTCGCGAGGATCGTGTTGTTCTCCACGTCCACCTCGAGGGTGCCGGCGAACGGTCCGTGCACGGAGTCGCGCCGCAACAGGCTCGCGCGCTTCATCAGGTCGTCGTCACTGCCCTTGCGCACGACGATGGCGCGCAGCCGCAGCCCCGACTCGTTGCCGGCGTGGGCGATCAGGAGGCGGGCCAGGAGCCGGCCGATGCGGCCGAAACCGTAGAGGACGACATCCTTCGGCGTGCCGGCGTCGGACCCCTCGTGCAGGATGTCGGCGAGCTCGACGCGCAGGAACTCCTCGAGGCCGCGACCCTCTCCCCGGGCGAGGAACGCCTCGTGCAGCCGGGCGATGTCGAGCGACGCGCGGCCGGGCGCGATGGCAGTGAGGGCCTGGAGCACCGCGGTGGAGTCGTCGAGGCTCATCTGGAGCGCCCCGGCCTGACGGGCGAAGCGGTGTGCCTTGATGAGGTCGACGGAGCTGAGCCCGATGAGGCGCCGCCCGTGGATCGAGGTCACCACCCCGTGGTTGCGATACAGACCGCCGACGAGGGGGATGAGGCGCTCCGCCTGCTCCTCACGGGCGATCCAGGTGCGGCGATGGGTGTCGACCGGGCTGTTCACTGCGCTCCTTCTGCGCCGTTCGGATCGTGACCAGACGGCGCTGTCGTGGGATGGCACGCCGACGCGTGCGAAGAAGAGGGATCCGTGCCATTCTACCGGCGCCATCGGGGCGAATCCGCCGCCGCCGAAGCGACGAGACGCGGCCGGGCGCCACGCATCCATTCACCGGAATAGGCCCGCTGCGAGTACCGTTGCACCCACCATGCAGCGCTTCGGAACGCTCTCGTTCGGTCACTACGGTCCGCTCGACGGCGGGCGCCAGCTCACGGCCGCCGACAACCTCCATCAGGCCATCGACCTCGCCCAGGGAATGGACGAGCTCGGCGTGAACGGCACGTACTTCCGCGTGCACCACTTCGCACGGCAGCACTCGTCGCCCATGCCGCTGCTGGCCGCGATCGCGGCGAAGACGGCGCGCATCGAGATGGGCACCGGCGTCATCGACATGCGGTACGAGAACCCGCTGTATCTCGCCGAGGAGGCGGCGGCCGTCGACCTCATCAGCGACGGCCGGCTCGCCCTGGGCGTGAGCCGGGGGTCACCGGAGTCGGTGGTGCGCGGATACGAGGCGTTCGGGTACACCGGCTCAGAGGACCCGCGCGGGGCGGACATCGCACGAGAGCACTTCGACACCTTCGTGCGCGCGATCGAGGGCGAGGGGATGGCCGACCGCGACCCGTCCAGCCCGTTCGGCGGCGGCACAGGACGGCAGCGCATCGAGCCGCACTCCCCCGGGCTGCGCTCGCGCATCTGGTGGGGTGCCGGCAGCCACGACTCGGCAGCGTGGGCGGGCCGGATCGGCGTGAACCTCATGTCGTCGACGCTGCTCACGGAAGACCTCGGGATGCCGTTCGACGAGCTGCAGGCGTCGCAGCTGCAGACATTCCGTGACGCGTGGCGTGAGGCAGGCCACGCGGGCGAGCCGCGGACGTCGGTGAGCCGCTCGGTCTTCCCGATCACGACCGCGCAGGACCGGATGTTCTTCGGGCACAGCCAGGAGCACGAGGGCGTCGGATACATCGACGGGATGCGTTCCACATTCGGCCGCACATACGCGGCGGAGCCCGATGTGCTCATCGAGCAGCTGCAGCAGGATGCGGCGGTGCAGTCGGCCGACACGCTCATGCTGACGATCCCCAGCCAGCTCGGCGTGGAGTTCAACCTGCACGTCGTCGAGTCGTTCGCGAAGCACGTCGCGCCCGCGCTCGGATGGGAACCCACGACGGCGCAGTGAGCCGCGGCGACGGTTCGTAGGCCGGCGCCCGGCGCGGGAGTCACACCGGCGGAACGGTATCGTGACGTGAGTGCTGACCGCCAGAGACGCCCTTCCGGCGCGCCCGAAGCGCATCGTCATCGCGGGGGTGTCGGGTGTGGGAAAGACAACGCTCGCTGAGCGGATGTCGCAGATCCTGCGGATCCCTCACACCGAGATCGACGCACTCTTCCACGGGCCGGGCTGGGAGCCGCGCGAGGCCTTCCTCGACGACGTGCGCACCCTGATCTCACAGGACGCCTGGGTCACCGAGTGGCAGTACTCGACGGCGCGACCCCTGCTCGCCGCCCGGGCCGACCTCCTGGTCTGGCTGGACCTGCCGTTCATGACCGTCACGCTGCCGCGCGTCATCCGGCGGACCGTGCGCCGGCGTCTCCGGCGTGAAGAACTGTGGAACGGGAACATCGAAGGGCCCTTCCGCACGTTCTTCACCGACCGCGAGCACATCGTGCGGTGGGCGTGGTCGACCCGGAACAAGTACCGCGAGAGCGTGCCGACGGCGGCCGCCGAGTTCCCCGCGATGACCGTCGTGCGCCTCGGTTCCCGGCGCGAGGTGGAGCGCTGGCTGACGCAGCAGCTCGTGCCGGTGGCCGCCGGGACCTGCGAGACTTGACGAGACCCGAAGGGACGTCATGCCGCGCAGCTCCACCCGCTCCTCCAGCAGGACCATCGCCGGATCGTTCGCGCTCGACGTCGTGCTGGTCGTGGTGTTCGCCGTGATCGGCCGGGCCAGTCATCACGAGTCGGTCGACGCGGGCGGCGTCGCCACGACGGCGTGGCCGTTCCTCACCGGGCTCGTGGTGGGATGGGCCGCGAGCCTCGCGTGGCGCGCGCCCGCGCGCCCGGTGCGCGCCGGCATCCCGATCTGGGTCGTCACCGTGGCAGCCGGGATGCTGCTGCGCGTCCTCTCGGGCCAGGGAATCGCCCTCGCGTTCGTCATCGTCGCGACCATCGTGCTCGCGCTGTTCCTCGTCGGGTGGCGCGTGATCGCTGCGATCGTACAGCGGGGCCGAAGGGGCGCCTGACCCCGGCCGTCAGCCCTGCAGCGCCAGATACGGCGCGAGCGCGAGCAGCACCGCCACGAGCGCGATCTTCAGCCGACGCGTCGGGATCGCGTGAGCGATCTTCCAGCCGATGACGACGCCGATCGCCTCCGGAACCCCGACGATGAGCGCGAGCGGCCAGTCGATCGCCCCCTGGGCGGCGTAGCCGATCGCGCCCACCGTCGCGATGACCACGCTCTGCGCCTGCGCCGCCGCGAGCGCGGGAAGAAGCGGCACCCCGATCGCGAGCAGGACGGGGACCGACAGCATCGGCCCGCCGACACCGAACATCCCGCTGACGACGGCGATCGCAAGTCCCAGCAGGATGAGCACAGGCGCCGGATGTCGCGGGTGCGCCGTCTCGGACGCACCGCGCGATCGCCGCTCGCGGTAGAGGACGAGGAGCGCGACGACCGCGACGAACACCCCCAGCAGCACGCCGAACGCCCGCACCGAGAAGAGCGAGTTCACCAGCACGCCGATCGGCGTGCCGACCAGCGCCGTCGCCGCCAGCACGATCGCGGTGCGTCTGGTCACCGGCTCGCGCAGCTGACCGGAGTGCAGGTATACCGCGGTGCCGAGCAGCCCCGTTGCGATATGGGTCACGATCGCGGTGCCGGCGACCGCCGCCGGAGTCAGGTCGGTCAGCGCGAACAGCCCGATCGTGACGAGCACTCCTCCCGGCCCGAGCGCCGTGATGCCGATGCCGCCGACGAGCCCGACGGCGGCCAGCGCCATCAGGACGGGAAGCCCGCCATGGTCGAGAGCACAGTCGAGCACGCTCAGGCCGACGCAGCCTGCGCGCGCAGGCGCCGCCGCAGGTCGTCGAGCCGCTCGATTACGATGCGGCGCAGCGCGTGCGGCGCATCCGTCCGCACCTGCAGCCACTCCTCGGCGGCGGCGACTGACGGATGCGTGAGCTCGTCGCCGTCCGTGAGGTCGGCGTCGGCTGGGAAGAGCCCGGCGACGACCCGCGTGGACTGCCCCTGACTCTGCGCCGCCCAGACGCCTTCGATCCGCTCCCAGTACTCCGCATCGTGACCGGAACCGACTCCGGTCGGGTCGACGGCGAGTCCGTCGATCGTGGCCTGGAGATGATCGTTCGACAGCACCGTTCCGTCGGACCGGCGACCCGTGTACGCCGCTTCGCGCGCCGCATCCTTCACAGGGGCATCGGGCCGAGCCGCGAGCGCTCGGGTGAGGCCCGTCGCGGAGACGGCTGTCGGAGCGGCCGCCTGCGCGGCGCGCAGCTCGTCCTCGCCGACGCGACCGTGCGCGCTCAGCGCGACATACGCGTCCCAGGTGAGGTCTTCGCCGAGCGCGAAGTCGGCGTCATCGAGCCAGGAGCGCACGACGTCGAGGAGCGGCTCGACGGGCTCGCGCAGCTCGTTCAGCGCGGCGAACAGCGTGCGCAGCAGCACCGTGCGGCGGTCCGACGGCGCCGGGTCGTCGACGACGGCGTCGACGAGGAACGTCGCCCACCGCGACAGCACCCGCTGCCTCTGCGCGAGAGTCGTGTAGGCGGCGAGCCCGGTCGTCGCCTGCAGCAGCACCTGCGCGAGCACGCCGGAATCCCCGATGAGATGCTGGTTCGCGACCACGCCGTCGGCGAAGCGCTCCACGGGCAGGTCCCCGTCGCGCACCATGTTCCACGCTCCGGCGAACGCCGTCGCGCGGGCGAGCTCGTCGTCGAGTCCCGCGTCGAGGACGACGGCGAGCGAACGCGCATCCGGCACGATCTTCGCGTAGGTGAGATCGCCGTCGTTCGGCAGCAGCACGCGGTCTGCGGGAGCGCCGACGAGCTCGGGCAGCGCGGTTCGCGCCCCCTCGACGCGAACGGCGTATGCGGTCTCGTACGCGGCCGGGCCGTCGGCCACGGGCGCGTACACCCCGATGCGTACGACGTGCGGGCGCAGCACCTCTTCGCCGGTGCGCGGGTCCACCCCGTCCTGGTGCAGCACGGCAGCCGCGACGGCGCCATCCTCGACGGTCGTCTCGATGCGCAGCCGGTTGACGCCCGCCGTCGTGAGCCACGCCTGCGCCCATCCGGTCATGTCGCGTCCGGATGCCTCGTGCAGCGCGTCGAGGAAGTCGTCGAGCGTCGTGTTGCCCCACGCGTGCTTCGCGAAGTAGGCGCGGGCGGCGGCGAGGAACGTGTCCTGCCCCACGAACGCCGACAGCTGCTTGAGCACCGAGGCACCCTTCGCGTAGGTGATCCCGTCGAAGTTCTGGTCCGCGGCCTCGAGGTCGACGATGTCGGCGACGATCGGATGCGTCGTGGGGTACTGGTCCTGCCGGTACGCCCAGGCCTTCCGCCGCGAGGCGAACGTCGTCCAGGCGGTCGTGAAGTCGGTCGCCTCGTCGACGGCCAGCGTGCCGACGTAGTCGGCGAACGACTCCTTCAGCCAGAGGTCGTCCCACCACACCATCGTCACGAGGTCGCCGAACCACATGTGGCACATCTCGTGCAGGATCGTGTTCGCCCGCTGCTCGTGCTGCGCCTCGGTCGCCGGCGACGTGAACACGTATCGCTCGGTGAACGTGACGAGCCCGGGGTTCTCCATGGCGCCGAGGTTGTACTCGGGCACGAAGACCTGATCGTATTTGCCCCAGGGATAGGCGACATCGAAGCTGCGGTGGAACCAGTCGAGACCGCGCTTGGTGATCGCGAACACCTCCTCGGCGTCCATGCTGTCGGCGAGCGAGGCCCGGCATGCGATGCCGAGGGGAACGGTCACCTCCGCGCCGGATGCCGTGCGCCCGGTGTACTCGTCGTGCCACTGCGCGTACGGGCCGGCGAGGAACGTCGTGATGTAGGTCGACATCGGCTCGGTCGTGGCGAACGTGCGCCGGCTCATCCCGGCGCCCGCCGGCTCCTCCCCGCTCAGCGCCCCGTTCGCGGCGACGTGCCAGGATGCGTCGGCGGTGATCGTCACATGGAAGCGCGCCTTGAGATCGGGCTGGTCGAAGCACGGGTAGATCCGGCGGCAGTCGACGGGCTCGTTCTGGGAGTAGAGGTACGTCGCCCCGTCGGCCGGGTCGACGAAGCGGTGCACCCCCTCGCCCGAGCGGGAGTAGATGGACTCCGATGCGATCACGACCTCGTTCGTCGCGGCGAGAGGGGACAGCGTGATCCGAGCGCCGTCGACGACGGCTGCGACATCCTGCTCCGCCCCGTTCAGCGTCACCGACGACACACGCGCCCCGAGGTAGTCGAGGAACACGGATGCGCCGGCCTCGGCGTCGAAGACGATCCGCGTGCGCACCGGGTAGGTGTCGACGGTGGGATCTGCCGCGCCCGAGAAGTCGACGTCGACGACGTAGTCGTGCGTGCGCACCGTGCGGGCGCGGGCCGCTGCTTCGTCGCGGGTGAGGTTCTCGTTGGCGGGGCGGGGCAGATCGGTCATGCCTCCAGTCAATCATCGCCGACGATGAGAACCGGATGACGGATGGCCGATGGCTCTTCCGCCGGTGCGCGAGCGAGGTCTAGTGTGACGCACGGCCGATTTCGCCATTCTTCGATCGAAAGCGAGTCACCGATGATCCGCACACGCCGTCTGGCTGCCGCATCCGTCACGATCGCCCTCACCCTCGTCGCCTCGGTGGCCGGGGCCGTCTCGGCGCAGGCGTACTCTCCCGGCTACGATCCGGGCCACGGGTCGTCGCACAGCGCGACGCTGACGCCGCGCACGCACTTCAGGATGAAGCCCGACGGGTCGAGCGGCCGCACGCAGAGCGGCGAAGGCATCCCGAACATCGACATCGTGAAGAAGACCATCGCCACGTACTACGGCGACCCGGGGACCGGCATCGCCGACAAGACGAGCTCGCCGTACATCAGCGAGATGACGAAGCTCACGAAGCGCATGACCGCGCAGCTCCCGCACTACCTCGCGCAGTCGAAGCGCAGCGGGAAGACGCCGGCGATCGTCGTGGACACCGACGACACGATCCTGTGGACGTACGACATGGAGGTCGGCGACATGCACTTCGTGTTCACGCCGGCCGAACAGGACGTGTGGGTCCAGGCGCAGCGGTTCCCGGCGACGCCCGGCATGGTCGACTTCGTGAAGACCGCGCAGAAGCTCGGCTTCGCGGTCATCGGGATTACCGGTCGCGGCGCCTCGCAGAAGGCCGCGTCGATCGGGAACGTCACGAAGGTCGGCTACGCCGGCTTCACGTCGGAGAACTACTACACGAAGTGGCCGGCCGGCGCCCAGCCGTCGTACATCACGTGCGCGACGTCGGCGTGTACGACGGTCGAGTACAAGGCGCAGACCCGCAAGCATCTCGAGAAGGATCTCGGCTACGACATCGCCCTGAACGTGGGCGACCAGTGGTCCGACCTGCAGGGCGGGTTCGCCGACCACATCCAGAAGCTGCCGAACCCGACCTACTACCTGCCGTCGCCCGATCTGCCGGGTGTGCACGAGCCGCGCCTGAGCCCGCGCACGCACTTCACGATGAAGGCGGACGGCTCGAGCGGACGGACGCAGGGCGGCGAAGGCATCCCGAACATCGACAGTGTCAAGAAGACGATCGCCGTCTACTACGGCGACTCGGGTGACGGCATCGCGAACAAGACGAGCTCGCCCTACATCAGCGAGATGCGCACGCTGCTGCGCCACCGGCTGCCGGCGATCGCCGCGCAGTGCCGCAACGCGGCTCGGCATCATCAGAACCCGGCCGTCGTGCTCGACGCCGACGACACCACGCTGTGGACGTACGACATGGAGGTGAACGACATGCACTTCGTGTTCGACCCGGCCGAGCAGGACGTGTGGGTGCAGGCCGAGCGCTTCCCGGCGACGCCCGGCATGGTGAGCGCGACCGACGTGCTGCGGCGCGCGGGGTGCACGTTGATCGGGCTCACGGGCCGCAACGACAACCAGAAGGCGGCGACGATCGGCAACCTCGAGCGCGTCGGCTACACGGGACTTTCGGCGCAGAACTACTACACGAAGTGGACCGGGACCGGCGCGTCGCAGCAGCCGTCGTACATCACGTGCGCCACGGCGAAGTGCACGACGATCGAGTACAAGTCGCAGACGCGGGCGCACATCGAATCACGCGCCGGCGGCGGCTACCGCATCATCGCGAACTTCGGCGACCAGTACAGCGACCTCATCGGCGGGCACGCCGATCGGGCGGTGAAGCTGCCGAACCCGACGTACTACCTGCCGTAGCGCCGGACGGCGGATGCCGCGGCCGCGTCGCGGCATCCGGCCCCGGCCCGCGTCGCGGCCGGCGGCATCCGGCCCGCGTCGCGGCATCCGGTCCGCGTCGCGGCATCCGTCCCGTGTCGCGGCATCCGGCCCGCGTCGCGGCATCCGGCCCGCGTCGCGGCATCCGGCCCGCCTCGCGGCATCCGGCGGCATCCCGCCCGCGATGACGCGTGGCGGGCGGTTCGTCACGGCCGCTTCGCGTCGCAGAAGCAGGCTGATCTGCACCCGAACGGTCGCGTCAGCCGGAATTCCGCCGATCCAGCGTGCTTCTGCCACCGCCGGGGCGAAGTCGCGCGCTACACGGGCGCGGCGAGCGTTCCGAGGGCTGCCTCGACATCGGCCGCCGCGGCCAGGGCGGCCGCTTCGCCGTGCATGGGCCCGATGAGCTGGACGCCCGTGGGCAGCCCGTCACCGCCGAGGCCGGCGGGTACCGCAACGGCCGGCAGGCCGAGGAAGTTCACGGCGACCGTCAGCCGCAGAGCCCGCCACGCCGCGTCCGCCTGCTCCGGCCCGCCGAGGTCGAAGTCGGGGCCGGGCAGCGGGTCGGTGAACACGGGCCCGAGCACGACGGGGGTCACGGCCTGCATGCGCCGCCACGCCGCCTCGATGACCGCGCGGCGCGCCCACGCCTGGGCGTACTCGGCCGCGGTGTCGTACGGACGCGCCGCGGCGGTGCTGTCGCGCAGGAACCGTGTCGCCGATCTGCCGAGCGGCACCGGAAGACTGTCGGGATCGAGGGTCCACGCCATGTCGGTGCAGGCGAGTCGCCGCCAGAGCGTCGCCGCTTCCTCGAGCAGCGGTGGGTCGGCGTCGAGGATCTCCCAGCCGGCATCCCGCAGCGCGGCGGCGGCGCGGTCGACGGCGGCTGCGACATCCGGCGACGTCCCCCAGCCGAGCGGATCGCGCGTCACCACCGCCCGCCGCGGCCCGTCGTACGGACGCAACGGAGGCAGGTCGAGCGACACAGGATCGCCGATGTCGTACCCCGCGATGAGCTGCAGCGCCCCCTCGACATCGGCGACGCTGCGGCCGAGGACGCCGTTCACCGCGAACCGCTGCAGCGTCAGCGCCACGGGCGCATCCGTCACTGCCGCACGGGGCACCCGCCCCGTCGACGGGCGCAGCCCGCAGATGCCGAGGGCCGTGGCGGGGAGGCGCACCGAGCCGCCGAAGTCGTTGTCCAGTCCGAGCTCGCTCATCCCCGTCGCGACGGCGACGGCGTCGCCACCGCTGGATCCGAACGTCGTGCGGCCGGTGTCCCACGGGTTCACGGTGCGACCGAACAGGTCGTTGTCGGTGTCCCACCGCATTCCGAAGTCGGGCATGTTGCCACGGCCGATCGGGACGGCTCCGGCCGCGCGCAGTCGCTGCACCACGGTGGCGTCGCGCGCCGGCACGGCGTCGACGGCGCCGCGCCATCCCTCCGTGGTCGCCGACCAGGTGAGGTCGATGTTCTCCTTCACCGAGATCGGCACGCCGGCCAGCGGTCCGACTTCACGGCCGGCGGCGAGATCGTCGTCCACCGCCGCGGCGAGCGCCCGCGCCCGGTCGTGGAACACGACGGTCAGCGCGTTCAGCCGCGGATTCAGGTCGCTGATTCTCGCGAGGTGCGCCTGGATGACCTCGGACGCGCTCGTGCGCCCCTCACGGATCGCGGCCGCCAGCGCGAACGCACCCGTCGCGGCGCGCGACCCGGATGCGTCGGCGATCGCGCCGGGTCCGGATGCGTCGGCCGTCGCGCCGGAGGCGTCGGGAGGCGTCGATGCGGTGCTCATCGCCTCCATCCCAGCACAGCCGCGGGCGGGGTATCGGCTACTGCACCGACCAGCCGCCGTCGGAGGCGAGGATCGCGCCGTTGATGTTGACCCCGTCATCCGACAGCAGGAACGTGATCGACGCCGCGAGCTGCTCGGCAGTGGCGACCGTCGGTATCTGCGACTGGAACGGCTGCAGCCGCGCGCTGCCCGCTTCGGACACATGCGGGGGGAACGGGATGCCGGTGGCGACGCCGCCGGGAGCGACCGCGTTCACCCGGATCCCCTGCGGCCCGTACATGAACGCCGCCGACTTGGTCATGCCGACAACGGCATGCTTCGACACCGTGTAGGCGTTGCCCGACGCGTTCCCGCGCAGGCCCGCCTCCGAGGCCACGTTCACGATCGCGCCGCGGCCGGCGGCCATCATGGCCGGAAGCACTGCCCGGGTGAGCTTGAACGCCCCGGTGAGATTGACGCCGAGCACGCGGTCCCACGTCGCATCGCTCGTCTCGTGCAGCGGCGAGAAGTCGTCGTTGATGCCGGCGACGTTCGCCAGGGCGTCGATGCGCTCTCCCGCGGCGGCGACGATCTCGTCGACCGATTCCTGCTGGGTGATGTCGCCGCTGACGGTGACGATCTCGGCATCCGGGAGCGATGCGGCGAACTCCGTGAGCCGGTCGGCCGAGACATCCACCGCCACGACCCGGCCGCCTTCGCGGGCGATGCGGGATGCGGTGGCCCGGCCGATGCCGGACGCGGCGCCCGTGACGACCACCGTCTGCCCCGCGAAGCGGCCGGGCGTGACCCGCTCGGCCCACCCCGTGGGCGCCGTCTCGTCGGGCATCCGGCCGCCGTTCGCCTGCAGCACGAGGTCGTCGACCACCGACTGGGGCAGCTGCCCCTGGCTCATCGCGACGAGCTGCTGCAGCGGGAGGCCTCGGATGGGGGCGAGGGTCTCCTCGCTCGCGCCCGAGGCGGCGAGCAGCCCCTTCACGAGCGGCCCGCCGACGGGGCTGTCGAGCCATTGTCCGATCGTGGTCTGGGCGGTCAGCGCGGTGCTCTCCGACATCACGGTCCTCTCCGTTCGGTGGCGAGAACCGTCTCCGAGTTGCGTCGGAGCTTCAATTCCCGCACGGGAAATATTATGCTCGTGACGCCCCGTCGTCAACGGGTCGGCAGCCACGCTTCGCATGAGGAACCCATGAGCCCTTCACCCTCGCCCCGGGGCCGTGGCACTCGTGCGGGACTCGACCGGGGGCAGATCGTGGCAGCGGCACGGCGCATGGACCCGCAGACCCTCACGATGCAGGCGCTGGCCGACGAGCTGGGCGTCGACCGCAAGGCGCTGAACCATCACGTGACCGATCGCGAGAGCCTGCGCCGGCTTCTGGCGGCCGACGCGTTCGCCGGCCACCTCGCGCGGGTCGAGATCCCCGTCGACGCCGATTGGCGTGATGCGTGCCGGTCGCTGGCGGAGGGGATGCGGCGGGCGATCGTGCTCTCAGGCGCGTGGGTCGAGTTCCTGAGCTTCTCGTCACAGAGCGAGCTCGCGACGGTGGGCCCGGCGGAGATCGCGGCCGAGCGGATGCTGGCGGCGGGATTCGACCCGGTCACGGTGAGCCGCGGCATGCACATGCTGCTCACGATGTGCCTCGGGTTCGCGCGGGATGCGGAGATGGCGGCGCGGGAGGGCGGGCATCCGCAGATCGCCGAGCTGCGGCGCGCGCTGGCGGACACCGCGACGGGGTACGACGCGCTGCGCGACCTGGTCGACGCGCGTGTGGACAACTACGGCGACGCGCAGTTCGATTTCGATGTGACCGCATTCGTCACGGCGATGGAGGCGCTGCTGCCGCGGTGATCGTCCCGCGCGCGGCGCCGGACGGCGATAATGGGGACATGCCGGTCGGTTACAGCGCGATCTCGAGCTATTCGCGGGTCCAGATCCTCCACCTCCTGCAGGAGCGGCCCGCTCGGTCGATCGCCGAACTCACCGAGGCGACCGGACTGCATGCGAACACCGTGCGCGAGCATCTGCAGCGTCTGATCGAGGCGGGGTACGTCGTCCCCGAGACGGAGCACCGCGCCACGCGCGGCCGCCCGCGCGTGCTGTACAGCGCGGTGACGGGGTCGGATGCGCCGTCGAGCCCGGTCGCCCGCCGCAAGGTGCGTGAAGCGGCGGAGCGCGGCGATCTGATGCGACGGGTGATGCCGTGGACCACTGACTCCGTCCTTCCCGATGATGCGCAGCACCAGATCGACGCGCTCGTCGAGGATCTGCAGGACGCCGGCTTCGACCCGGTCGTCGATCAGGCGGCCCTCACCGTCAACCTCTCGCCGTGCGCGAACGCCCAGTCGCAGGCCGAGCATCGAGATGTGCTGTGCGCCGTGCACGTCGGGCTGATGCAGGGAGTGCTCACCGAGGCGGGCGGGCCGCTCGAGGTGGAGGGGCTGCTGCCGGCGTGCGATCCCACCCAGTGCCATGTGCAGCTCACGTTGTCCTGACGCTCCCGCCGCGTCGATCCTCCGCTAACACCCGGGGCAGAGTCCGGATGAGCCGCACCGGCAACCGACAGCTCAACGCAGCACTTCACCGCATCGCGGTCACCCAGATCCGCCTCGACGGGCTCGGACGCGTCTACTACCGCAAACGCCTCGGCCAGGGCGACTCCACCGTGGAAGCCCTCCGCTGCCTGAAACGCCGACTCTGCCGCGTCGTGTTCCACGCCCTCCACTCCGATCAACAACCCGCTCACCTCCCCGCCAGCCTCCCCCTCGCCGCCTGACTTGACATAGGAGAAACGCATGACGCTCATGGTGCGCCGCGCGACGGCGGATGACGCACGTGCGATCGCCACGATCCGCATCCTGTCGTGGCGAGACGCCTACGACGGCCTGATCGATCAGGCGCTCATCGATCGACTGGACGTGGATCACGAGAGCGAGGTGCGAGCACGGCGCTGGGACGAGGTCCATGCCGATCCGCGCATGGGCGACTTCATCGCCGAGGCCGACGGCGATCCGGTGGGATGGGCCGCGATCGGCCCGTGCCGCGACACCGGCGCGGAGTCGCGCGGAGAGCTTTATGCGCTGTACGCCCTGCCCGAGCGCTGGTCGACCGGGGTCGGGCACGCCCTCATGGTGGCGGCCGAAGACGGCCTGCGGGCCTCAGGCTTCGACGTCGCCTCGCTGTGGGTGCTCGACGGGAACGAGCGGGCCGCGCTGTTCTACGAGCGGCACGGATGGCGCGAGGACGGCGCCATCAAGGACGACGATCGCATCGTGGCGGGCAGCGACGCGGCGCCGCTGCGGGAGCGTCGGCGCATGCGCGACCTCTCCGAGTCGGTCGAGCCGTAGCGGCCCTCACGGATGGCCGCCTCCCTTCCGTCGCGTACACGAACTCATGCTGCGCGGTTTGGCCGGGAGGAGAAGACCCCGGTATTTCGCGCAACTCGGGTCGCGCACCGAGCGCCAGCATGAGTTAGTGCCGATCGGCTGCGGAGCCGACGCCCTCCGGCCGGCCGCGCGGCCGCATCAGAGCCGCATCCCGAATGCCCGGCTGCCCTCGTCGGCGCCGAGCGGGGTGAATCCGACGCGCGGATAGAAGCCGACCGCTCCCGCGTTCTCGGCGCCGGCGACGAGATGGACGCCCTCGATGCCGAGCTCGCGCAGGCGGGCGGCGAGCGCGTCGACGAGGCGTCTGCCCCATCCCTGCCCCTGCAGTTCCGGCAGCAGGTCGATGTGCAGGTGTGCCGGGTATCCCATCGCCTGCAGCGGATTCGCGGCGTCGCCGCGGCGATACGCGTAGCGCAGGAGGTCGCCGGTGCGCGATTCGTCGTCGATCGGTCGCGGCCAGCGTTCGGCGTACCGCGGCCACCATTCGGCGCGGAACCACTGCTCGAACTCGTCGGTGTCGGGCGTCGAGACGATGTAGCCGGCGACGCGCCCGTCATCGGTCTCGACGACGAATGCAGTGTCGGGATGGCGGTGCGCGTAGGGCCATGCGAAGACCGCTGCCCAGATGTCGTCGTCGGTGACGATCCCGGTCGCGTCGCCGCCGTTGTCGGCGGTGCGGAGGCAGATCTCGCCGAGAGCGGGCTCGTCGCCGGACTGGAAAGGACGGATGCGACTCACGCGCCCATCCTATGAAGACTCGCCCTGGAGCTCCGGTCTTCCGTCTCGTGGATTCGTTATCCGGTCGTGATCTGCAGACGGTCGAGTGGGCCCGGATCAGGGCGGGCGATGTCGGAGGCCCGCGAGAACATGGACTATGGCAATCTTCACCGACGTCGAGGCGCACATCGAAGTGCTGCGCCGCGCGATCGGTGATGTGGATGCGTCGGCACTGCCGGCGACGATCTCCGCTCTCGACGACGAACGCGTGCTCACGCTGATGACAGAGGCGTCGGCGGCGATCCGCGGGCTCGAGTCGCTGCGCGTCGCCGCGTCGGGAGTGGCCGCCGCTCGATCCACGCGGGATGCCGGACACTCCGGGCTCGCGCAGACCCGCGGGCATGGCTCGCCGGTGTCGCTGGTGCAGGAGATCACCGGGACGAGCAGGGCCGAGGCGATCAAGCAGGTCCGCGCCGGCGAAGCGCTGCTGGCCGCGACGCCGACTGAAGACGTCGGCTCAGTCGAGGCGCCCGCACCCGGGGTCTGGCATGCCCCGCTGGGTGATGCGCTGCTGAACGGCCGCATCTCCACGGCCCAGCACGATGCGATCATGCGCAACCTCGGGGAGCCGCCTGCTGTCGACGCCCACGACGCCGACCCGACGCTGGTCGCCGCGGCCAATGAGGAAGCGCGGTCGGCATGGGACACGGCGTGCCGCCAGCTGATCGACGAGGCGGGATGCCGGAACGTCGAAGACCTCGGCGCGCAGGCGAGGGCGATCCGTGACCTGCTTGATCCCGAGGGCGCGCAGCGACGGTTCGAGCACCGGTACGAGCGCCGTTCGTTCCGTACCTGGCGGGATGCCGACGGCATCCGGCACGGCTCCTTCGTCTTCGACGACGAGGGTGCGGCATGGATCGACACCATCGTCGATGCGGCCTTGGCGCCGCGTCGCGGCGTGCGGTTCATCGACGACGCCGACAGGGAGCGCGCCGAGGAGGTCTCTGCCGATCCGCGAACGGATGACCAGTACGCGTACGACCTCATGATCGACCTGCTCTGCTCCGGCGCACTGGCCGATGCGGAGGCCGTGTTGGGCACGCGCCAAGCAGGCGTCCGGATCATCGTCACCCAGGACGCGCTCGACAGGGCGGAACGCGATGAGCCGGCCGTGGCGTCTCTGCAGGACCAACCGGTCGCGCTTCCGGTGTGGGCCGCAACGCAGCGCGCTTGCGATTCCGGCGTCAGCGAGTGCCTCCTCGACACCGACGGCAATCCGCTGGATCTGGGTCGAGAAGCCCGGCTGTTCTCCGCGAAGCAGAAGCTCACTCTGGCGATCCGAGACGGCGGATGCCGATGGCCCGGCTGCGATCGGCCTGCGCACTACTGCGAAGCACACCACATCGACGGATGGGCGACCGGCGGCAGAACCGACGTCGACCGCGGCATCCTGTTGTGCCGGTTCCACCACATGCAGCTTCACCACGGCGGATGGGGCATCACCCGACGTGGCAAGGACGACTTCATTCTCCGCCCGCCAGGAGACGGCGCCCCGATCGTCCTGACGGTTCGGCTCGCGCGTCAGTATCTGTTCCGATCGGCTGCGCCTCCGCCTCGGCTGAGACCCGGCGAAGCCCCGGCGGCTTAGAGGAGTTGCGGTTCGGCGCCGGCTCGCCCGTGGCGTTCTCGGGAGTTCAGGCTCAGAGGAAGTTCGCGCTCACAGGAAGCACGTCGCGTCTCCCGGCTCAGCCGCCGATGTACGACATCTCGATGCGCTCGGCCCCGCGTCGCCTCGACGCGTCCGTTCCCAAGGCCGTGGCCGACGCACGGATCTCGGAGTACCGATCGTCGCGCACTCCCCAGATCCGGGCGAGCGCGTCCCGCAGCCCGGCATCATCGATCCCGCCGCGACCAGCTGCATCATGGGCACCGCCGTCAGCGACCGCATCCTCGCCACCGGCCGCGCGATCGACGCCGCCGGCCACAGACGCACGCGCGCCACCGCTGCTTCCCCCGTCATCGGCGCCGGCCGCAGATGCATCCGCCCCATCGCCGGCTCCACCACCCGCACCGCGGGCCGCGACCGCACGCGCACGATGGGCACCGCCGCTCTCGACTGAGATCGCGCCAGCGTCAGCGTCACTGCCCCCGCGGGCGGAAGACCGCAGCAGGGCCCGCAGGTCGGTGCCCCGCGTCGCGAACAGGCAGGTGAAGAGCTTCCCGTCCGCCGAGATGCGCGCACGCGTGCACGCGCCGCAGAACGGCGCGCTCACGCTCGAGATCGCCCCGATCTCGCCGCCGCCGTCGAGGTAGCGCCACCGCGTCGCCGTCTCACCCGGATACGCCGGCGGCACCGGCTCGAGCGGATGGATCGCACCGATGCGCTCGATGACCTCCGCCGACGGCACGACCTCGGTCAGGTTCCAGCCGTTCGTCGTCCCGACATCCATGAACTCGATGAAGCGCACCGTCACCCCGGTGCCACGGAAATGCTCGGCGATCGCGACGACGTCCGCGTCGTTCACCCCACGCTTGACGACGGTGTTGACCTTCACCGGCAGACCCGCCTCGCGCGCGACACGGATGCCGTCGAGCACGCGCGCGACCGGAAAGTCGATGTCGTTCATCGCCCGGAACACGTCATCGTCGAGCGAATCAAGCGACACGGTGACGCGGTCGAGACCAGCCTCACGCAGCACCTCGGCCTTGTGCGCGAGAGCCGAGCCGTTGGTGGTCAGCGCGATGTCGGGCTTGGCTCCCTCGCCGGTCCGCAGCCGTGCGAGCATCCGCACGAGCTCCTCGAGGTCACGGCGCAGCAGCGGCTCGCCGCCGGTGAGACGCAGCTTGTGCACCCCGAGCTCCACAGCGGCTGACGCCACCCGCGTGATCTCCTCGAACGTCAGCAGCTGCTCACGCGGAAGGAATGCGTAGTCCCGCCCGAAGATCTCCTTGGGCATGCAGTACACGCACCGGAAGTTGCACCGGTCCGTCACCGAGATGCGCAGGTCGCGCAACGCGCGACCGCGCGCATCCGTCACCTCAGTCATGTCTCAACCGTAGTCACGGTCACGCGGCGTCGGGGCCGCCTCACTTCGAGACGCGGGTGTCGCGCAGCATCCCGCCGACGACGAGCGCCCCGGCCCCGACCAGCACCAGCAGCCAGAGGCCCAGCCAGTACGAGTTCGTCTCGGCGTGATACGTCGCCCCCATCACGAGCGGCGGGAAGTATCCGCCGAGGCCCCCGGCCGCGGCGACGACACCGGTCACCGCGCCCACTTTGTCGGGCGGGGTCGACGGCCCCACCCAGGCGAACACCGCGCCCATGCCGAGGCCCATCGCCGACGCCATCAGGAGGAACACCACCCCGGTCAGCACTCCCTCCGGAGGCTGCTGCCCGACGATGTACGCCGCGGCGACGATTCCCGCCAGCGAGATCAGCGAGATCACCTTCGGGCCGAACTTGTCGGCGAGCACACCGCCGATCGGCCGCGCGATCACCGCGGCGACCGCGAACACCGCGGTGCGGGTGCCCGCGCCCACCGGGTCGACCTCGTTCGGATAGATCGTCATGAGGTACTTCGGCAGGTACGTCGAGAATGCCACGAACCCGCCGAACACGATCGCGTAGAGGAACGCCATCTCCCACGTCACGGCGAGCTTCAGCGCCCCGGTGACCTTCGGGATCAGCGGCTGCCGGCTCGGCTTCCACGCCGGCGAATCGCGCATCACGAACCACACCACGACGGCCATCGCGATCATGAGCCCGACGACCAGCAGATGCGTCGGCCAGTACCCGATGCCCCGCAGCAGCCGCGGAGTGAAGAACGCCGCGACCGCCGTGCCGATCATCCCCATGCCGAACACGCCGTTCGCGAAACCGCGCCGCGCCGGCGCGAACCAGGCACTCGCGAACGGGATGCCGGCGGCGAAGATCGTGCCCGGGACCCCGAGCAGGAACGCCGCGACCAGCAGCAGCGGATAGCTGCGGATCGACCCGGCGAGCGCCACCAGCAGCACGGCCGGCACTCCCGCGAGCAGCACGATCGCGAAGACCTTGCGGCCGCCGAACCGGTCGGTGAGCGCGCCCACCACGATCCGTCCCAGTGCCCCCACCAGCACCGGCATCGCGAGCAGCAGCGACACCTTCCCCTGATCGAGGTCCATCTGCTCCGTGTAGAGGTTCTGCAGCGGAGCGATCACCATCCACGCCCAGAATCCGACGGTCGACGCGAGCGTCGCAAGGATCACCTGCGCGAGACCACCGCGCAATCGAGGAGGGGCGGACGTCGATGCCTGGGACACGATGGCTCCTTACGGTTTTGCCGACACACTAGCCAGGAAAAGGGCCGGTCACGACGATGCGCGCCGTGTTAAATGCCCTCGTCAGCGAGCCGGCGGCGGCTGATTAAACACGGCGCAAGCCCTAGCGGCGAATCACGACCCCCCACATACTGGGGGTACTCGTCACGCTGGAGGACCGGGAATGACACCACGCATCGACACCGAACCCGCGACCGATGGCCCCCTGGCCGATGCCCTCATGACACTCAGCCGGTATGTGCGGCCGGGCGAGATCTCGAGCGATCAGCGCACCCTGTTCCTCAAGGGCGGACGGGACGGCGACGTCTTCTATCGCGACCGCTGGTCGCACGACAAGGTCGTCCGCTCCACGCACGGCGTGAACTGCACCGGCTCGTGCTCGTGGAAGGTGTACGTCAAGGACGGCATCATCACCTGGGAGACCCAGCAGACCGACTACCCGTCGGTGGGGCCCGACTCCCCCGAGTACGAGCCGCGCGGCTGCCCGCGCGGTGCCGCGTTCAGCTGGTACACCTACTCGCCGACACGTGTGCGGTATCCGTACATCCGCGACACGCTGCTCGCCCTGTACCGCGAGGCGAAGCTGACGCATCCCGACCCCGTCGACGCCTGGGCGTCGATCGTCGAGGACCCCGACGCATCCGCCCGCTACAAGAGGTCGCGCGGAAAGGGCGGCCTCGTCCGCGCCGCGTGGGACGAAGCGGTCGAGATCGCCGCGGCGGCGCACGTGCACACCGTGAAGAAGTACGGCCCCGACCGGGTGGCCGGGTTCTCGCCCATCCCCGCGATGTCGATGATCTCGCACGGCGCCGGCTCGCGCTTCATGAACCTGCTCGGCGGCACGATGCTGTCGTTCTACGACTGGTACGCCGACCTCCCGGTGGCGAGCCCGCAGGTGTTCGGCGATCAGACGGATGTGCCGGAGTCGGCCGACTGGTGGAACGCAGGCTACCTCATCATGTGGGGTTCGAACGTGCCGGTCACCCGCACCCCCGACGCGCACTTCATGGCCGAGGCGCGCTATCGCGGCCAGAAGGTCGTCGTGGTCTCGCCCGACTACACCGACAACACGAAGTTCGCCGACGAGTGGGCGTCGCCCCATCCCGGCACCGACGCCGCGCTCGGCATCGCGATGGGCCACGTCATCCTCACCGAGCACTACGTCGCCCAGCGCACGCCGCGCTTCGAGGACTACATGCGCCGGTTCACGGATGCGCCGTACCTCATCACGCTCGAGCGCAACGGCGATCAGCTCGTGCCGGGCAAGTTCCTCACCGCCGCCGACCTCGACGGCGAGCAGGTCGCGCGCGGCGACTTCAAGCCCGTCGTGCTCGACCAGAGCGGCTCGGTCTTCGTGCCCAACGGCTCGCTCGGCCACCGGTTCACGCCCGAAGACGAGGGCAAGTGGAACCTCGACCTCGGCGACGTCACGCCTCCCCTGTCGATCGCCGACCTGGCCGACTGGAACGGCGAGGCGGCAGAGGTCGCCTTCCCGCGCTTCGACGTCACGCCCGAGCCCGGTCAGGAGCACGCCGGCGGATCGGCCGTCATCTCCCGCGGCGTGCCGGTGCGCACCGTCGCCGGTCGCGCCGTGACGACGGTGTTCGATCTCATGCTCGCCCGCTACGGCGTCGGCCGCGACGGACTGCCGGGGCAGTGGCCGACCGGCTACGACGACGCCACCTCGCCGGGGACGCCCGCGTGGCAGGAGGAGATCACGTCGGTGCCGGCCGCGCAGGCCATCCGCATCGGACGCGAGTTCGCCGACAACGCGGAGCGCAGCGGCGGCCGCTCGATGATCATCATGGGCGCCGGGACGAACCACTGGTTCCACTCCGACACGATCTACCGCACATTCCTCGCGCTCACGATGATGACCGGGTGCCAGGGAGTGAACGGCGGCGGGTGGGCGCACTACGTCGGCCAGGAGAAGGTGCGGCCGCTCACCGGGTACAACCAGTACGCCGGCGCCGCCGACTGGGTGCGGCCGCCGCGGCAGGCGATCGGCACGGCGTTCTGGTACCTCGCCACGGACCAGTGGCGCTACGATGGACTCCCCGCGAATCAGCTCGCGTCGCCGCTCAGCCGCGGCACGTTCGACGGCCGCACGACCGCCGACTGCCTCGTCGAGTCGGTCAAGCGCGGCTGGATGCCGAGCTATCCGACGTTCTCGCGCAACCCGCTCGACCTGTGCGACGAAGCGGAGGCCGCAGACAAGGAGCCGGCGGACTACATCGTCGACTCGCTGAACGACGGGTCTCTGCACTACGCGTGCGAGGATCCGGATGCGCCGGAGAACTTCCCCCGCGTCATCGACATGTGGCGGGCGAACGTGCTCGGCTCGTCGGGCAAGGGGAACGAGTACTTCCTCAAGCACCTGCTCGGCACCGATTCGGCAGTCCGTGTCGACGAGACGCCGGAGGGATCGCGTCCGCGGGACATCCGCTGGCGCGACGACGCCCCGCTCGGCAAGCTCGACCTGCTCATGACGAGCGACTTCCGGATGACGTCGACGACGCTGTTCAGCGACATCGTGCTGCCGACCGCCACCTGGTACGAGAAGTACGATCTGTCGTCCACCGACATGCATCCGTTCGTGCACTCGTTCACCCCGGCGATCGATCCGCCGTGGCAGACCCGCACCGACTTCGACACGTTCAAGGTGCTGGCCGAGCGCTTCAGCGAGATGGCCCGCACCCACCTCGGGGTGCGCCGCGACGTCGTCGCCGCTCCGCTGCAGCACGACACCCCCGACGCGATGGCGACGCCGCACGGCCGCGTCGAGGACCTTCCGCTGAAGCCCGGCGTGACGATGGCCAAGCTCATCGTCGTCGAGCGCGACTACCCGGCCCTGGCCGAGAAGTGGAAGTCGCTCGGGCCGCTCACCGAGAAGCTCGGCATGGTCACGAAGGGCATCACGTACCGCCCCGAGCGCGACGTCGAGATGCTGAAGCGCCTCAACGGCACCGTCGAGGCGGGGCCCATGGCGGGACGCGTCCGCCTCGACACCGACAAGCGCGCGTGCGAGATGGTGCTCGCGCTCTCGGGCACCACGAACGGGCGCCTGGCGGTGCAGGGCTTCGAGCAGCTGGAGCAGAAGACCGGACAGCAGCTCGCGTTCCTCGCCGAGGAGCACGAGGGCACCCACATCACGTTCACCGACGTACAGGTGCAGCCGCGCAGCGTCATCACGTCTCCGGAGTGGTCGGGATCGGAGCACGGCGGTCGCCGCTACACCGCGTTCGCCGTGAACGTCGAGCAGCTGAAGCCGTGGCACACGCTCACCGGGCGGCAGCACTTCTTCCTCGACCACGACTGGATGGAGGACCTCGGCGAGAACCTCCCCGTCTACCGTCCCCCGCTCGACCTGCACCGGCTGTTCGGCGACGCGAAGGTCGGCGCCGTCGACCGGGTCGCCGGTCCCGGCGCCGCCGGGCAGACCGAGGTCTCTGTGCGGTACCTGACGCCGCACTCGAAGTGGTCGATCCACTCGGAGTACCAGGACAACCTCTTCATGCTGTCGCTCTCGCGCGGCGGCCCCACGATCTGGATGAGCCGAGAGGATGCGGCG
Organism: Microbacterium altimontanum; assembly: GCF_058349865.2. NCBI lineage: Bacteria > Bacillati > Actinomycetota > Actinomycetes > Micrococcales > Microbacteriaceae > Microbacterium > Microbacterium altimontanum. The sequence goes on from NZ_JBYRJB020000006.1 coordinate 97,680, forward strand.
AAGATCGGCGTGCGCGACAACGAGTGGATCGAGGCGTACAACCGCAACGGCGTCGTCGTCGCCCGGGCGATCGTGTCGCACCGCATGCCGGAGGGCACGGTGTTCATGTACCACGCGAAGGACCGCACGGTGGACGTGCCGCTGAGTGAGACGAGCGGCAAGCGCGGCGGCATCCACAATTCGCTGACACGCATCCTGCTCAAGCCCAGCCACCTCATCGGCGGGTACGCGCAGCTCGCGTGGGCGTTCAACTACCTCGGCCCGACCGGGAACCAGCGCGACGAGGTCACGACCATCCGCCGCCGCAGCCAGGAGGTGCAGTACCGATGAAGGTCATGGCGCAGATGTCCATGGTGATGAACCTCGACAAGTGCATCGGATGCCACACCTGCTCGGTGACCTGCAAGCAGGCGTGGACGAACCGCACCGGAGTCGAGTACGTGTGGTTCAACAACGTGGAGACCCGGCCCGGTCTCGGCTATCCCCGCACGTACGAGGACCAGGACAAGTGGAAGGGCGGCTGGGTGCGCACCAAGCGCGGCCGCCTGCGGCTGCGCAGCGGCGGGCGTCTCGCGAAGCTCGCACGCATCTTCTCGAACCCGAACCTCCCGGAGGTCGAGGACTACTACGAGCCCTGGACCTACGACTACGACATGCTCCTCAACTCGCCCGCCGGCGAGCACACCCCGGTGGCGAAGCCGAAGAGCCTGCTCACCGGCAAGGACATGAAGATCTCGTGGTCGGCGAACTGGGACGACGATCTCGGCGGATCCGTCGAGACGATGAAGGACGACCCGATCCTCCGCAAGATGAGCGAGCAGGTGCACGCCGACTTCGAGCAGGCGTTCATGTTCTACCTGCCGCGCATCTGCGAGCACTGCCTCAACCCGTCGTGCGTCGCGTCGTGCCCGTCGGGCGCGATGTACAAGAGAACCGAGGACGGCATCGTGCTCGTCGATCAGGACAAGTGCCGCGGCTGGCGGATGTGCGTCTCGGGCTGCCCGTACAAGAAGGTCTACTTCAACCACAAGACCGGCAAGGCCGAGAAGTGCACGCTGTGCTACCCGCGCATCGAGGTGGGCCTTCCCACCGTGTGCTCCGAGACGTGCGTCGGCCGGCTGCGCTACCTCGGCCTCATCCTGTACGACGTCGACCGCGTCGCCGAGGCCGCGAGCGTCGAGAACGAGCACGACCTGCTCGATGCGCAGCGCGACATCATCCTCGACCCGAACGACCCCGCCGTGATCGAGGCGGCGCGGCGCGACGGCATCCCCGAGGACTGGATCGAGGCGGCCCAGAACAGCCCGATCCACAAGCTCATCAAGGAGTACAGGGTCGCGCTGCCGCTGCATCCCGAGTACCGCACGATGCCGATGGTCTGGTACATCCCGCCGCTGTCACCGGTGGTCGACGTGGTCACCGAGTCGGGCAACGACGGAGAGGATGCGCGCACGCTGTTCGCGGCGATCGACAAGCTGCGCATCCCGATCTCCTACCTCGCCGAGCTGTTCACCGCGGGCGACATCAAGCCCGTCGACGAGTCGCTGCGCAAGCTCGCCGCGATGCGGTCGTACATGCGCGGGATCAACCTCGACGACGAGCGCGACGAGTCGATCGCCGCGTCGGTCGGGATGACCGGCGCCGAGATCGAGCGGATGTACCGGCTCCTCGCGATCGCGAAGTACAACGACCGCTACGTCATCCCGCCCGCACACGCCGAGCAGGCGCGCGACCTCGAGGAGCTCGCGTGCTCGCTCGACTACGACGGCGGACCGGGAATGGGCGGCGCAGGCCCCTTCGGCCTGTCGAGCGGCCACCCGGCTCCGGTCGCCGTGGAGAACTTCCACGCGCTGGCGAACCGGCAGACGGCCGACCGCCCGTCGACGCCCGGCCGGCTGAACCTGCTCAACTGGGACGGCAACGGCGAGCCCGGTGGCATGTTCCCGCCGCGCGAGGGGGCGGAGGAGTGACGTGGCCCTCGTGACCCGGCCCCGCGTCACGCCGCGCCGCGCACTGCCGCCCGAGCTGCCGGCCCTGAGTCTGAGCCGCTCCGACCGGCAGCGGGTGCACATGGCGGCATCCGTCCTGCTCGACTACCCCGACGCGGAGTGGTTCGCGAAGCTCCCGGCGGTCCGTGCGCTCGTGGCGCCGCTGCCCGGCGACGTGCGCGCGCCGCTGGAGCGGTTCCTCGATGCGGCGAGCGCCGCCGGCGGCCAGGAGTGGGAGCGCCGTTACGTCACGACGTTCGACCTGAAGCGCAAGTGCAGCCTGTATCTCACCTACTACGCCACGGGAGACACGCGGAAGCGGGGGACGGCGCTCGTGACGATCCAGGATGCGTATCGCGCGGCCGGGTGGGAGTTCGACGCCTCCGATGAGCTGCCCGACTACCTTCCGGCGGTGCTGGAGTTCTCGGCGCTGTGCGACGACGAGATCGCCGCGGCGCTGCTGTCGAGCCACCGGGAGGGCATCGAGGTGCTGCGTGCGGCGCTCGAGGGGATGAGCAGCGCGTGGGCGGATGTCGTGCGCGCCGTCACACTGTCGCTGCCGCCCATCGACGAGGAGACGCGCGAACGCTACCTCGACCTGATCAGCGCGGGGCCGCCGACCGAGACGGTGGGGCTGAGCTTCCTCGGCAACCTGCCGCCGTTTTCCGTGAGGGAGGACGCATGAATCCGCTGTCGATGCTGCTCTGGGTGGCACTGCCGTACGCCGGCATCGCCGTGTTCGTCGTCGGCCACATCTGGCGGTACCGCTACGACAAGTTCGGCTGGACGACACGGTCGAGCCAGACCTACGAGAACACGCTGCTGCGCTGGGGTTCGCCGATGTTCCACTTCGGGATCCTCTTCGTCGTCGCCGGGCACGCCGTGGGCCTGCTGATCCCGCGCGAGTGGCTCTACGCGATCGGCATCGACGAGCACATGTACCACGTCGGCGCGACGGTGCTCGGGACGGCGGCCGCCGTGCTGACGCTCGTCGGCCTCGCGATCCTCATCTACCGTCGCCGCACGGTCGGCCCGGTGTTCCTCGCCACGACGACGATGGACAAGGTCATGTACGTGTTCCTCGGCGCGACGCTCGTGTTCGGCACGCTCGCGACGTTCATGTACCAGCTGTTCGGCCCGGGGTACGAGTACCGCACCACGATCAGCCCGTGGGTGCGCAGCATCCTGCTGTTCCAGCCGCAGCCCGAGCTCATGGCCCAGGCGCCGCTCATGTTCCAGCTGCACGCGCTGACCGCGACGGTGCTGTTCATCCTGTGGCCGTTCACGCGTCTCGTGCACGTGTTCTCGGCGCCGGTGCAGTACCTGTTCCGGCCGTATGTCGTCTACCGCTCGCGCGACGAGCACCGCAGCGGCACCCGGGCCACGCGCCGCGGATGGGACCCGGTGGCGGCTCCCGACCCCGAGCGGCTGCGCCGCCCGTAGCGTCCAGCGCTGGCGTAGACCAGGCCGCGCGGTGCGCGGCGCGGCGTGGGCGAATTCAGGCGGCGACACCGGATCAGGCAGGTCCGGGCTGAGACCGCCTGAGCCCATGTCATCGCCTGAATCCGTCGCGCCAGGCGGGGCGCGTCAGGCGCGCCGGCGTGACGGACGGCCGCCGTGGGATCTGCCGTCGCCGAGCGCCGCACGGGCGGCGGCAAGGGTCGGAAACGCGCCGATCCGGCGGCTGTGCCGGTTGTGAGCGACGTGACGCTGGCGGTCGACGGCGATGTAGCCGGCGAACTCGCCGTCGCGCGTCGCGACGAACACGTCGTCGGCGGCCTGTCGCCAGGTGAGGGCGACGTCGGTGTCGGCGCGCTCGGGGCGCGCGGGAGTGCTGATGGTGGTCATGGTGATGCTCTGTCGTTCGTGGGGCGGCGCTGACGCTCACCCGGATGGGGCCGGGCTGACGAGAGCGCGTCGGTGCGCCTCATCCTTCTGCCGTGCCGGCCTGTCCGCTCTGCGCCGATCAGACGGCGAAGCTCATGCGGAACGACTCAGTCTAGCACTTCCTGCACCGGCTCCAGGCGGACGACGACGGACTTCGATGCCGGGGTGTTGCTGCCCAGCGCGGTGAACCCGAGCGGCACGAGCGGGTTGCCTTCCGGGAAGTACGTGGCCGCGCAGCCCCGCGAGGTCGGGAACGCCACGACCTTGAACCCGTGCACGGCGCGGTCGACCCCGTCGGAGAACTCGCTGTGCACGTCGACCACGGCGCCGTCGGCTATCCCGAGCTCGGCCAGGTCGTCGGGATGCACGAAGACCACCCGGCGGCTCTTCTTGATGCCGCGGTAGCGGTCGTTCAGGCTGTAGATCGTCGTGTTGAACTGGTCGTGCGCGCGCATCGACTGCAGCAGGAGCCGCCCCGGCGGGCAGTCGATGTACAGCAGATCGTTGACGGTGATCATCGCCTTGCCCGTAGCGGTCGGGAAGGTGCGCGAATCGCGCGGCCCGTGCGGCAGGATGAACCCGTCGTCCTGGTGGAGCCGGCGGTTGAAGTCCTCGAAGCCCGGGACGACGTGCTCGATGTGGTCGCGCACGACGTCGTAGTCCTTCTCGAACGACGCCCAGTCGATCGGCCCCTCGTCCCCGAACACGGCACGGGCGATGCCGACGACGACCGCCATCTCGCTGCGCAGCTGATGGGAGATCGGCTTCACCTTGCCGCGCGTGGCGTGGATCGCGCAGACGGAGTCCTCGACCGACAGCGTCTGCGGCCCCGACTCCTGCATGTCGATCTCGGTGCGACCGAGCACGGGCAGGATGATCGCCTCATCCCCCACGGTGAGGTGGTTGCGGTTGAGCTTCGTGGAGATCTGCACGTTCAGCCCGACGTGGCGGAAGCCCTCCTCGGCGGCGTGGGTGTCCGAGACCGCCGCGACGAGGTTCCCGCCCATCGCGATCCAGACCTTGGTCTTGCCTGCTCGCATCGCCTCGACGGCCTTGACCACGTCGTAGCCGTGCTCGCGCGGCGGGTCGAACCCGAACTCGCGCTGCAGCGCATCCAGGAACTCCTCCGGCATCTGCTCCCAGATGCCCATCGTGCGGTCGCCCTGCACGTTGCTGTGGCCGCGGATGGGCGAGGCGCCCGCGCCGGGCTTGCCCATGTTGCCACGCAGCAGCAGGAGGTTGATGACCTCCTTGATGATGGCCACCGCATCCTTGTGCTGCGTCAGGCCCATCGCCCACGTGATGATGACCCTGTCGGCACGCAGGTACCGCTCGGCGAGCTCGTCGATCTCGGCGGTGGTGAGCCCGGTCGCACGCAGCACCATCTCCGGGTCGAGGTGCTCGACGTCGGCGCGGAACTCCTCGAGCCCTGCGCAGTGCTCGAGGAGGAAGGCGTGGTCGAGCACGGTGCCCGGGCGGGCGGCCTCGGCCTGGAAGACGCGCTGCGAGACGGCCTTCATGAGCCAGCCGTCGCCGCCGGCGCGGATCTGCAGGTACTGGTCGGCGATGCCCGTGCCGTGCCCGATGATGCCCTTGACCTTCTGCGGGTTCTTGTACCGCACCAGCCCTGCCTCCCGCAGCGGGTTGATCGCCACGATCTCGGCACCGGCCTCCTTCGCCTCCTCCAGCGCCGTGAGCATGCGCGGGTGGTTCGTGCCGGGGTTCTGCCCCATGACGATGATGAGGTCGGCCTTCGCGAAGTCCTTGTAGGCGACGGTGTTCTTCCCGATGCCGATCGTCTCGCCCATCGCGAGCCCCGTCGACTCATGGCACATGTTCGAGCAGTCGGGGAGGTTGTTCGTGCCGAGGGCACGCGCCAGCAGCTGATAGGCGAACGCCGTCTCGTTCGCGGTGCGGCCGCTCGTGTAGAACGTCGCCTCATCGGGCGAGTCCATGGCCCCCAGGCGGTCGCCGATGAGCGCGAACGCGTCATCCCACGAGATCGGCCGGTAGTGGTCGTCGTCCGCCGGCTTGTACAGCGGCTCCACGAGCCGCCCCTGCATCCCCAGCCAGTACTCCGACTTGTCCCGGAGGCTCGAGATCGAGTTCTCCGCCCAGAACGACCTCGGGATGGTCAGCGGCGTCGCCTCCCACGTGACCGCCTTCGCGCCGTTCTCGCAGAACTCGAATGTCTTGCGGTGCTCCGGGTCGGCCCACGCGCAGCTCATGCAGTCGAACCCGTCCTTCTGGTTCATGTCGGTGAGCAGCGTGAGGGCGCGCCGCGCGCCCATGTCGGTGATCGCGGGGACCATCGCGTGGGCGATCCCCGGGACTCCGGCAGCCCAGTGTCGGGGCTCGTCGACCTCCATCGCGGCGGCGTCTGCCGTGATGTCCTCTGCCGGGGCCTTCGCGGTCATCGCGAACCACGCTCCTTCGCACGTTCCGCCGGTCGGGCACTCGTCGTGGAGCGACCGGTCTTGTTCTCTCTGCCAGACATATCAGCGTTCCCCGCCACCCGCAAAATGCGCCCGTGCGCCGATCGCGCTGCTCACACTGCCACCGGGGCTGCGGCGGATGCGCGATCCGCCGCCCGGACCCGCTCGGGCCGCGAGTACACGTTCATCGAGTCGCCGCGCACGAAGCCGACGAGGGTGAGCCCCGAGCGCTCGGCGAGCTCCACAGCGAGGGAGGAGGGCGCCGACACCGCCGAGAGCACGGGGATGCCGGCCATCACGGCCTTCTGCACGAGCTCGAAGCTCGCTCGCCCCGAGACCTGCAGCACCGTCCCGGCGAGCGGGAGCCGGTCGTGCAGCACGGCCCAGCCGATGACCTTGTCCACGGCATTGTGGCGCCCGACGTCCTCACGCACGACCAGCAGCTCGCCGGTCCGCGCGTCGCACAGCGCCGCAGCGTGCAGGCCGCCGGTCTTCTCGAACACCGCCTGCTGGGCGCGCAGCGCCGCCGGCAGTTCGGCCAGCACCGCGGCGTCCACGCCCACCCGATCGTCGGCGACGTCGAAGGCCGATGTCGTCGCCACCTGGTCGATCGAGGCGGCCCCGCACACGCCGCAGGCGCTCGTCGTGTACGAGCGCCGTGCCCGGCCGGGATCGGGAAGACGGGTGCCCGGCGTCAATGTGACATCGAGCACGTTGTACGTGTTTCCGCCGTCGGTCGCCGACGGCCCCAGCCCGGGCATTCCGAGAAGCCCGCTCGATCCGGTCTCGCGCACTCCGCCTCCGGTGCCCGGGCCGCCGCAGTGGATCGCCGAGGCGAACTGTCCGCCGCCCGTGATGACGCCCTCCGACACGAGGAAGCCGGCGGCGAGTTCGACGTCGTGACCCGGCGTGCGCATCGTCACCGTCAGCGGCGCGCCGCCGACGCGGATCTCGAGCGGCTCTTCCGTCGCCAGCGTATCGAGGCGCGATACGACGGCGCGGTCCGGGTCTGAGCCGCCCATCGTGATGCGGACGACCTTCTTGCGGGCGGTGATCCTGCCCATTCCCACCTCCCGGGTGCGGCGTTGCGACTTCCACGCTACCCGCCCTGGGCGGCAGAGGATCCGATCGTCACACCGACGGCGGATGCACCGTCACGGTCGCCCCCGGCACGAGACCGGCGGCGGTCGGCAGCTCCATCACGATCTCGGCGCCGTCGGTCGTGCGTGCCCGGGCGCGGACGCCGGCGATGCCGGTCTCCACTGCCTCCACGCGAGCCCGCCACTCCGGCTGCGGCATCCCGATTCCCGCCCGCGCGACGCCGGCGACGAACGCCGTCGCGGGCGCCGCCAGCACGTCGCGCACCGGGCCGGATTGCGTGATCCGGCCCGCCTCGAGCACGACCAGCTCGGTGGCGAGGGAGGCCGCGTCGACGGCGTCGTGCGTCGCGATGAGCGTCGTCGTCCCCGCCGCCGCCAGCTGCTCGCGCAGGAGCGCGCGGATGCCGTCGGCCGTGCCGGGGTCCAGCGACGTGAGCGGCTCGTCGAGCAGGAGCAGCCCCGGCGCCACGGCGAGCGCGCGAGCGAGAGCGACGCGCTGCTGCTGTCCGCCCGAGAGCCGCGCCGGACGGCGGTCGCCGAAACCGGCGAGCCCCACCCGCTCCAGCCAGCCGTCGGCCTCGTCTCCGGCGGTACGGCGGGCGGTCCCGTGCGCGCGCAGGCCGAACGCGACGTTGTCACGCGCCGACAGATGCGGGAACAGCCGCGCGCGCTGTCCGAGCAGGATGACCCCGCGCCGATCCGTCCGCCCGTGGCGCCCGGCCGCGGCATCCGTCCCGTCCAGCAGCACGCGGCCGGATGCGATCGGCACCGTGCCGGCGAGCGCCCCGAACAGCGTCGACTTGCCGGCGCCCGACGGCCCCATCACCGCGACGACATCCCCGGGCTGCGCCCGCACCGTCGCGTCGAGCGTCCACCCGCCGCGGTCCACCCGCACGCGCGCGTCGAGGGCCGCGCCGGTCATCGCACTCCCTCCACGGCGTTGGGGCCGGCGCCGGCCGGACGCCAGGCGCGGGCGAGCAGCAGCACGACGATCGCGGTGACCAGCAGCAGCACCGAGAGCGCGATGGCAGCGCCCTGGCTGACGCCCGCGCCGTTGAACGCGGTGTAGATCGCGAGCGGCATGGTCTGGGTGACTCCGGGGGCGTTCCCCGCGAACAGCGCCGTGGCGCCGAACTCCCCCACCGCGCGCGCGAAGCACAGGATGACGCCCGAGAGGAGCCCGGGAGCGGCGAGCGGCAGGGTCACGCGCCACAGGATGGTCCAGCGGCCCGCGCCGAGGGCGGCTGCGGTCTGCTCGTACTCGAGTCCCGAGGTGCGCAGCGCGCCTTCCAGCGCGAGCACGAGGAAGGGCAGCGCGACGAAGGTCTGGGCGAGCACGACGGCCGTGGTCGTGAACGGGATCTGCACTCCTGTGCCGCCGAACCAGCCGGAGCGGCCGAACAGGAACAGCAGGGCGATGCCGCCGACCATGGGCGGCATGACGAGCGGCACGGTGACGAGGGCGCGCAGCACCGCGGCCGTGCGCGAGCGGGCGCGGGCGATGAGCAGCGCGAGCGGCACGCCGAGGGCGAGGCACAGCGCCGTGGCGATGAGCCCCGTGACGACCGACAGGCGCAGGGCGTCCAGGGCGGCCGGCGATGTGACGTCGACCCAGAGCGTCGCCCACTGCACACGGCCGATGAGGGCGACGAGGGGCAGCACGAGGAACGCCAGCCCGATCGCCGCGGGGACGACGAGCATCGGCGGCGCGTAGCCTCGGCGGGTCATGGCTGTGCGAAGCCGTATGCGGCGAGGATCCGCTGTCCCGCCGATCCGGTGATGAAGTCGACGAAGGCGTGGGCCGCTGCGGGGTTCGGCGCGTGCGTCAGCGCCGCGATCGGGTAGGAGTTGACGACCTCGTCGGCACCGACCGGCACGATCGTCTCGACCTGGTCGGTGGTCTCAGCATCCGTCTTGTAGACCAGCCCGGCGTCGGCTTCGTCGCTGCGCACCTTCGTGAGCACGGCGGTCACGTTCTGCTCCAGGCTCGCGGGCGTGACGGCGACGCCCTGGTCGGTCAGAAGGGTCCGGGATGCGGCGCCGCACGGCACCTCGGGCGCGCAGAGCACGACGTCGAGGTTCTCGTCGGCGAGGTCCTGTAGCGTCTTCACGTGGCCCGGGTTGCCCTTCGGCACCACGATCACCAGGGTGTTGCGGGCGAACACGACGGGGCCTTCGGCCAATCCCGCATCCGTCACCTTCGCCATGTTGCTCTCGTCGGCCGAGGCGAACACGTCGGCCTTCGCGCCGCCGTCGATCTGCGTGGCGAGCGTGCTCGATCCGTCGTAGTCCGCGGTGACGTGCACGCCGGGATGCGTCGCACTGAATTCGCCGATCACGTCGTCGAACGCGCCCTTCAGCGATGCGGCCGCGAAGACGGTGATGTCGCCGCCGATGCCGTCCGCGGTGCCCGACGGTGCGGGAGCCGCGGCGCAGCCCACGAGTGCGAGGGCAACGGATGCGGCGGCCGCCGCCAGCACCATCGAGCGGCGCAGCGTCGTCCCGGCGTCGCGCACCGAGGCGCTGCGTTTCGCCTTGCGCTGCTCACCCACGCGGAGTCTCGACGATCACGGTGGTGGCCTTCACGACGGCCACCGCGAGCGAGCCGACCTCGAGCCCCAGATCGCGCACCGCCTCGGCCGACATGAGCGAGACGACACGATGCGGACCGGCCTGGATGTCGACCTGCGCCATGACCCCGTCCGCCTGCACGCGAGTGACCAGTCCGGTGAACCGGTTGCGGGCGCTGGAGAGCACATCCGTGGGGTCTGCGGCGGCGTTCGCGAGCTCGACGGCGCGGTGCGCCAGAGCGTCGCCGGGGATCTCCGCCGGACTCGCGTCGGTGACCGGCAGCACTCCCTGCTCGACCCATCGACGCACGGTGTCGTCGCTCACTCCGAGCAGTCGCGCCGCCTGGGCGATCTTGTACCCCGCAACCACAGGCTCACCGTATCACCGCATCTGCGGTCCTATCGACCATTTCCTTCCGCACTCGCGCCTCTCGCTGCACCCCATCCGTCCCCCCGTCCCGCGACTTTGCCCCACCCTTCGTCGACTTGGCCCTCCGTTCCCCGACTTGCCCCGCGGTTCGCCGACTTGCCCCCTTGGTTCGTCGAGTTGCCACTCCGTTCCCCGAGTTGCCCCTTGGTTCGTCGACTTGCCCCTCCGTTCGCCGCCTTGCCCCTCCGTTCGCCCACTTGCCCCTCCGTTCCCGAGTCGCCGACCGTGACGGGCGGCATGCACCCGAGGAATGAGCGATCGGCGCGCAGCCGCGCACCGGGACAATTTCTCCCGGCCGGCGACGGCCCGGGCCGCGGCGGCGCTGGCTACGCTGAAAGCATGCTGCCCCCGCTGGTCGAGCCGATCGCCGCCCTGAGCGACGCCGAACAGGTTCGCACCGCCCGCCACCAGCGCCTCGCCGGCCTCGGACCCGACGGCCAGCGGCGCATCGCCGCCGCTCGCGTCGGCGTGATCGGCGCCGGCGGACTCGGCTCACCCGTCGTCCTCGCTCTCGCCGCAGCCGGTGTCGCGGAGCTCGTCGTGTTCGACGACGACGAGGTCGACGCATCCAACCTGCAGCGCCAGGTCATGCACCGCCGCCAGGACGTCGGCCGCCCGAAGACCGACAGCGCCGAGCGCGTCGCGTCAGACCTCTCCGAAACCCGCGTGCGCGCCGTGCGGACGCGGCTCACGCACGCCAACGCCGCCGACCTCCTCCACGGCGTCGACCTCGTCCTCGACGGAACCGATTCCTTCGACAGCCGCGAGATCGTCGCCGCGGCGTGCGAACGTCTGCGGCTGCCTCTCGTGTGGGGCACCGTGCAGGAGTACGCGGGTCTCGTGACGGTGTTCTGGTCTGCCCCGCCGGCACCCGCGGAACCCGTGGGTTTGCACGACCTCTACCCCGCCGGAAGCGAAGCGCCGGCGTGCTCGGCCGTCGGCGTGCTCGGCCCGCTGTGCCTCCAGGTCGGGGCGCTCATGGCCACCGAGGCGCTGAAACTCATCACGGGAATCGGCCGGCCGCTGCTCGGTCGCGTGGCACTGATCGACGCTCTCGCCGGAGCGCAGCGCGAAGTGCCCCTGCGGGCGACACGGGCGACGGATGCCGTGAACCCGCGCACGTCGGGAGGAGACGCGTACGCGGATGCGGACGTGCCCATCCGGGACGTCGACGACCCCGGCGCGGCCGTCGTGATCGATGTGCGCGAGGCGTACGAAGTGGCGGCCGGCATGCTGCCCGGCGCGCGGCACCTTCCGCTCGCCGATCTGCTGGGAGACACGATCGCCGTCGCCGCCGAACTCGCCGACCGGCCCGCGGTGATCGTCTGCCAGGCGGGCGTCCGTGCGCGCACCGCCGCGCATGCGCTGCGGACCGCGGGCGCCGACGTGGCCGTGCTGCGCGGCGGCATGGACGGCTGGAACTCTCGCCACGCGGAGCACGCATGATCACCGTCGAGGAGCACCGCGCCCGCATCCTCGCCGCCGTCGCGCCGCTGGAGACCCTCACCGTGTCGGTCGACGCGGCGCTGGGCCGCACGCTCCGCGAACCCGTCCTGTCGGCTGTGGACCTGCCGTTGTTCGACAACTCGGCCATGGACGGATTCGCCGTCCGCTTCGCCGACGTGACGGCAGCCGATCAGTCCTCGCCCCTGACGCTGCGGGTCGTGGCCGACCTCCCGGCCGGAACCTCCGACAACCCTCCGCTGGCGGCAGGTCAGGCCGCCCGCATCATGACGGGAGCGCCGGTGCCGACGGACGCCGACGCGATCGTGCCGTTCGAAGACACCGCCGGAGGCCTCGCCGACTCCCTCGACCTCATCACGGTTCTCGCCGCACCCCGCCGCGCCGGGGCGCACATCCGCCGCCGCGGCGAGGAGCACCGGGCGGGCGACGAGATCCTGCCGGCCGGCGTGCGTCTCGGCGCCCGCCAGCTCGCGGCGGCCGCGGCTGCGGGTGTGGCGGATGTCGTCGCCTCGCGCGCTCCGCGCGTCGCCGTGGTGTCGACCGGCGACGAGCTGCGCCGGCCCGGTGAAACGCTCGCGCATGGTGAGATTCCCGAGTCGAACGGCACGCTGCTCGAGGCGCTGTGCCGCGAGGCCGACGCGGAGGTCGTGCTGCGCACGGTGGTGCGCGACGACGGCGAGGGGCTGCGGCGCGCGTTGGAGGATGCGTCGGCTCTCGGCGCCGATGTCGTCATCACCTCGGGCGGTGTCAGCGCCGGCGCCTACGAAGTGGTGAAGAACGTCGTGCCGATGGACTTCGAGAAGGTCGCGATGCAGCCCGGGAAGCCGCAGGGATTCGGCGCCGGGACCCCGCTGCTGTTCGGCCTGCCCGGCAACCCCGTGAGTGTGGCGGTGTCGTTCGAGGTGTTCGTTCGCCCGGCGCTGCTCGCGCTCCAGGGACGCACGGTGCTCGATCGGCTGAGCGTGCGACTTCCCGTTCTCGAGGGATGGCGCACGCCCCCCGCGCGACGCCAGTACCTGCCGGTCGTCATCGCGCCGGACGGCGTGCGGCCCGCGTCGTCGGGCGGCTCGCACCTCGCAGCAAGCCTCGGACGCGCCCACGGCTACGCCGTCGTGCCGGCCGAGGTCGACGCGGTGGCCGTGGGCGACATCGTCGATGTCATGCTGGTGTCATGAGCTTCACGCACCTCGATTCCGCCGGCAACGCCCGTATGGTCGATGTCACCGAGAAGCAGCCCACGGTGCGCTCGGCGACGGCACGCGGATTCGTGCGCTGCGCACCGGAGGTCGTCGCCGCCCTGCGCGACGGCACCGTGCCGAAGGGCGATGTCCTCGCCGTCGCCCGCATCGCCGGTATCGCCGCGGCGAAGCGCACGCCCGAGCTCCTCCCCCTTGCGCATGTCATCGGCGTGCACGGCGCCGTCGTCGATCTCGCCGTCGTGGACGACGGAGTCGAGGTCGAGGCGACCGTCCGCACCGCCGACCGCACCGGGGTCGAGATGGAGGCCCTCACCGCCGTGTCGGTCGCGGCTCTCGCGATCGTCGACATGGTGAAGGGGATGGACAAGGCCACATCGTTCACCGACGTGCGCATCGTCGCCAAGACCGGCGGCAAGTCAGGCGCCTGGCGGCGGCCCGACGAACCCGAGCGGCCATACGAACCCGAGCGGCCATGACGGACCGCACCCGGAGCGCCGCCGCGTCGACGTGGTCGATGATGGATCCCGCGCGCAGCGCCGCCGCCTCGCTGACGGATCCCGCCCGCGGCGCCGCCGGATCGAATCCCACGTCCCTGGACCGGTCGACGTCGTCGGTGACGGACCCCTCGACGCCGACACTCGGCGCGATCCTCCTCGCCGGTGGGCGCGCGTCGCGTATGGGCGGTATCGACAAACCGGGTCTCGAGATCGGCGGCATGAGCATGCGTGACCGTGCGATCCGCGCCGCGACCCTCGCGGGCGCCGACCCGGTCGTCGTCGTCGGCCCGCAGGTGCCCACCACCGTCGGCGTCCGCGACGACTCGGCGACTCTGCGGTGGGTGCGTGAGGACCCGCCGTTCACGGGCCCCGTCGCCGCCCTCGCCGCGGCCCTCGATGGCGCCACCGGTCTCGCGGCGGCGCACGAGCCGGAGTGGACCCTCGTCCTCGCATGCGACCTCCCTCGCGTGAACACCGCCGTCCGACGGCTCGTGGGCGACATCATGCTCCTGCCCGCCGACACCGACGGCGCGTGCCTCGCCGACGACTCCGGCCGCCCGCAATGGCTCACCGGCGTCTACCGCACCGCGGCGCTGCGGGGTGCGGCCGCAGCAGCAGCGGATGCGGGCCGCGGGATGTCGATGCGTGCGCTGCTCGCCGACCTTGCGATCGCCGCCGTGCGCGACGGCGAGGACGCCGCCCGCGACATCGACACATGGGACGATCTGGAACACTTCACGAAGGAGGAATCATGAGCGAGCATCTGCCGCCCGAGGCCCTCGACCGCTGGGCCGACGCACTGCGTGAACGGTTCGGACTCGCCCCCGAGGACGTGCCGATCGCGCTCATCCTCGATCTGGCGAAGGATGTCGCCACCGGCGTGGCACGCCCCGCGGCGCCGTTCAGTGCGTTCGTCGCCGGACTCGTCGCCGGCCGCGCCGGCGGCTCTCCCGAGAAGGTGCGCGAGACGGTGGCGGCCGTGTCCGAGCTCGCGAAGACCTGGGAGGCGTGATGGCGCGCGTGCGGTTCTTCGCCGCGGCCGAAGAGGCCGTGGGCGTTCCCGAGCGCGAGGTCGACGCATCCGATCTCGGCGCCCTGCGGAAGGCTCTCGTCGCCGATCATCCCGCACTGGCGCGCATCCTGCCGCGCTGCTCGGTGCTCGTCGACGGAGCGCGCACCGACGACGACGAGCTGCTGCCGGCCCCTGCCGTGGTCGACGTGCTGCCGCCGTTCGCCGGCGGCTGAGCGGCGCTGCCCGCCGCTCGGCATCGCCCTCCGCGCACGATCGCCCGCCGCGCGGCGCCCGCCGCGCACACTCCCCGCAGCGAAACCAGACCGGCGACGCTACCCGCCGAGGCCCTTCCAGGCCGTGGTGCCATCGACCTCGATCTGGCGCTTCCACACCGGCAGGCTGTGCTTGATCGACTCGATGAGGGCACGGCACACGTCGAACGCCTCCCCGCGGTGCGCCGACGACACCGCGATCACGACGGCGGCGTCGCCCACCGCGAGGCGGCCGATCCGGTGACTCACTGCCACGATCGCGTCCATGTCGCCGACGGCCTCCTCGGCGAGGCGGTGAAGGGTCTGCTCGACATCGGGATGCGCGGTATACTCCAGTGCGACGACCCCGGTCGCGGCATCCGGATCGTGGTCGCGCACGCGCCCGACGAAGGAGATCTCCGCCCCCATCCGCGGATCGTCGACGGCGGCGCGGTGCGCCGCCTCGTCGAGCGGGTCCGCGGTGACCCGCGCGATGCGGACGGTCATCGGTGGTCGTCTCCGCGCAGCTGTCCCAGCACGTGCGGCGCGACCGAGAGGATCACCGGCATCCCGGCCTCGACCGCCGCGGGCGATCCGGGCAGGTTGACGACGAGCGCGGCCTCGGCGACACCCGCACGCCCGCGCGACAGCATCCCGGCGGGCTTGTCGGCGGTCGCCCGGCGCCGCAGCTCCTCAGCGATGCCGGGGATGCGCCGGGTGATCACCCGCTCGGTGGCTTCGGGCGTCTCGTCCCGCGGGCCGACTCCCGTGCCTCCCGTCGTGACGATGACGCGGACGCCCCGGTTCATCGCCTGACGCAGCGCGCGCTCAACACTGTCGGCGCCGTCGGGCACGACGACCGGCTCGTCGCAGGCGAAGCCCGCCTCGCGCAGCGCCGCGACAGCGATGGGGCCGCTCAGGTCTTCCCGCTCGCCGCGGCTCGCGCGATCGGACACGGTGATCACAGCTGCCGAGTACTGCATGGCCCCAGCCTAGCCAAGGGCCGTCCTGCCTCAGGCGACGGCACCGCCGGTGATCGTCTCGTCTTCGATCTCGGACTCGTGCTCGGCGTCCTCGATGTACTCGTCGACGATGTCGGTCGGCAGTGTGAACTTCACGGCGAGCCAGTAGATCAGCGCGGTCACTCCCACGTTGATGAGGAATACCCAGAAGAACATCGTCTTGTCGAACTGCTCGCCGAAGATGCCCGAGCTGAACAGGAAGCTCGTCAGGCCGTACAGCACGAACCACGGCAGGATCCAGATCGCGCCGATCTTGAAGAACAGCGGCGGCTGCGTGCCCTTGCGGCCGAACAGCTGGAACAGCCCCATGACGACGTAGCCGATCACGATCGTGACGAGCAGCTTCCAGTTCGTGTCCCACCCGGCCCAGAACATGATCATGTTCGCGCTGTAGAACGCGAGGAACGGGATGATGTCACCGCCGGGCAGCCGGAACGGGCGCTCCCGATCGGGGTACTTCCGCCGCATCACGGCCACCACGAGCGGGCCCGATCCGAACGACATCACCGTGGCGCTCGTGATGAAGCCGACGAGCGACTGCCAGCTCGGGAACGGCAGCAGCAGCACGACGCCGACGCAGAACGTCACGATGAGGCTCCAGTGCGGAACCCCGTGCCGGTTGTTGCTCGCCAGCCACCGCGGGGCGTTCTGGTTGCGGCCCATCGCGTACGAGACGCGCGACGCGATCGCGGTGTAGATGAGCCCGGTGTCGGCTGGCGAGATGATCGCGTCGAAGTAGAGGATGTACGCCAGCCACGCGAGGCCCGCCATCGTTGCGAGCGCGGCGAGCGGCCCGAAGTCGTTCGTGAAGGCGAGCCCCGCCCATCCGCCCGACTTCTGCAGCACCGATTCCGGGACCGCGAGGGTGAACGCGAGCTGCAGCAGGGCGTACAGCACGGCGCAGATCACGACCGAGCCGATGAGCGCCAGCGGGATGTTGCGCTTCGGGTTCGTCGTCTCGCCCGCCAGCTCGATGCCCTGCCGGAAGCCCAGGTACGAGAACGTGATGCCGGCCGTCGCGATGCACACGAACACCGCCGCGAAGCCGCCGGGGGCGAACCCGAACGAGGTGAAGTTGCCGATCGTCCCCATCCGCGCCGTGGCGAACGACGTGATGAGGAACACCGCGATCACGAGCACGATGACCCCGAGCTTCCACCACACCAGCACGTTGTTGATCTGCGCGAACAGCCGCACGCCGTAGTAGTTGAGCACGACGAACAGCGCGAGCAGGATGATCGCCACGACGATGCCGAGCGGGGTCAGCACCTGTGCCGTCGCGCCGGCGTCGGTCGCCTTCACGGTGAACGGCGCGAACTTCGTCGCGTACGTCAGCGCGCCGGTGACCTCGATGGCCGGCACGGCGGCCGAGGCGATCCAGGTGATGAATCCCAGGGAGTAGCTGCCGAACGAGCCCCACACGAGGTGCGGATACCGCACCACGCCGCCCGAGATGGGGAACATCGGGCCGAGCTCGGCGTAGCACAGGCCGATCAGGATGATCATGATGCCGGCGATGAGCCAGGAGAAGATGGCGGCGGGGCCGGCGATGGCCGAGGCGTGGAATGCGCCGAACAGCCACCCCGATCCGATGATCGATCCGACCGCCGCGAACAGCAGTCCCACCGGTCCGATGTGCCGCTTCAGCTTGTGGCCGCCGTGTGCCGCCTGTGTCTTCTCCGTCGTCGACATCGCATCTCCTCCTCGAGCGTCTGGGGTTCGTGGAGGACGTGTACAGCCGCGCGGACCCGTTTTCGCACGTTACGCTCGCGTCGCCGCGCTCGCCACCCCCTTTCCGGCGCGTCAGCGAGACGGATGCGTCGCCGGCCCGGACGCGACGAGCGGCCCTCGTGCGCAGGTGTCAGGACACCCCGCCACCGGGCACCCGGGCCGGCCGTCGCGGGCGTGCTGACGCGTCAGCGGCGCCGACCGGTGCCGAAGATGCCGCGGATGACGCCGTTCAGGATCGTCTGCGTCGCCTTCGAGCCGAGGATCTCTTCGATCGGAGACTTCTCCGCCCGGCGGGAGGTGCGCGTCGTGCCGCCGGTCTTGCGCATGATCCGGTCGTACTCCGCCTGTGCCTTCTTCTCGGCCGCCGCCTGCGCCTTGTCCATCTCGGCCTGCTGCCGGGCGAGCTCGGCGTCGGCTTTCGCCTTCTCGGCGGCGGCTTCCTCGTCGGCCTGCGCCTGTTCGGCGGCGTTGATCTTCGCGGTGAGGATCTCGCGCGCCGATTCCCGATCGATCGCCGTGCCGTACTTCGCGAGCAGCGGCGAGGCCTTCACCGCCGCGACGATCTGGGGGTCCGGTGTCGGCGACATGAGACCCTGCGGTGCGCGCAGCCGCGTCCAGGCGACTGGGGTCGGCGCGCCCTTCTCGCTCATCACCGTGACGACGGCCTCGCCGGTGCCGAGCTCCTGCAGCACGCGCTCGAGGTCGTAGCCCGACCGCGGATAGGTGCCGACGGTCGCCTTCAGCGCCTTCGCGTCGTCCGGCGTGAACGCGCGTAGCGCGTGCTGCACGCGCGAGCCGAGCTGGCCCAGCACGTCGGAGGGCACGTCCTTCGGCGTCTGGGTGACGAAGAACACGCCAACGCCCTTCGAACGGATGAGGCGCACTGTCTGCGTGATCGACGCGAGGAAGTCCTTCGACGCATCCGCGAACAGCAGATGCGCCTCGTCGAAGAAGAACACGAGCTTCGGCTTGTCCGCATCCCCCACCTCCGGGAGCACCTCGAACAGGTCGGCGAGCAGGTACATGAGGAACGTCGAGAACAGTGCCGGCTTGTCGATCACCCCCGGCACCTCGAGCAGGCTGATGATGCCGCGCCCGGAGCCGTCGGTCCGCAGGAAATCGGCGGCGTCGAACTCCGGCTCGCCGAAGAAGACGTCGGCGCCGGCGTCGGCGAACGTGATGAGCTCGCGCAGGATGACGCCGGCCGTCGCCGCCGAGAGGCCGCCGATACCCGTGAGCTCGTCCTTGCCCTCGTCGCTCGTGAGGTAGGTGAGGACGGCCCGCAGGTCGGAGAGGTCGACGAGCGCGAGACCCGCCTGGTCGGCGTAGTGGAAGACCAGCCCGAGGCTCGACTCCTGCGTCTGGTTGAGCCCGAGCACCTTGCTGAGCAGCAGCGGTCCGAAGCCCGACACCGTGGCGCGCACCGGGATGCCTTCGCCGACGCCGCCGAGGGCGAAGTACTCGGTGGGCGACGCCGCGGGCTTCCAGTCCTGCCCGATGCCGCGCGTGCGGGCGAGGAGCTTGTCGCTCGGCACCCCGGGCGTTGCGACGCCGGAGAGGTCGCCCTTGATGTCGGCAGCGAACACCGGCACGCCGTGGGCGGCAAGCTGCTCGGCAAGGCCCTGCAACGTGCGGGTCTTGCCGGTGCCGGTGGCGCCGGCCACGAGACCGTGCCGGTTCAGCATCGCCAGCGGGATGCGGATCTGCGCCGCAGGCACCGGCTCGGTGTTCACGAGCGCACCGAGCTCGAGCGCGGGCGCCTCGAACGTGTATCCCTTGACGATCGCGGCGACCTCGTCGTCGCTGAGCGGGCCGGATGCGTCGGCCGCGGGCGAAGGTCCCGGGCCGGATGCGTCGGCCGGCGCCGGAACTTCAGCTGCCGGCGCCGAGTCCGACACGGGAGCCTCGACGGAAGGGGCGGCGGCAGACGCATCCGTCGGCACGTCGTCCTGACCGGCGCCCTCCGCCGTGCCACCGGCGTGGGCTTTCGCTGCAGCGGCTTCGGCGGCCGCCAGCGCGGCCTTCGCCTGCGCCGCCTTCAGCGCCGCCTCGGCGGCCTCCGCCTCGGCGCGAAGCCGCTCCAGCTCCGCCTGCGCGGCGACGACGGCGGGATCGGTGGGCTCGCTCATGGGCACAGCATAGCCACCGGCTTCTGTGCGCCAGAATGTCGGCATGGGCAGCATCCGCCAGGCGGTGCGCGGGGTCGTCGCACCACTCACCCAGACCGCGCTGTTCCGCCGCGTCGGCCGGCGGGTCATGCCGGTGCTCGAGCGCTGGTTCAGCGTCGTCAGCGGCGGACGGATGCCGATCAGCGGCGTCCTGGTCCCCTCGCTGCGGCTGTTCACGACGGGTGCGAAGAGCGGGCAGACGCGTGTCGTCGAGTTGATGTACACGCCCGACGGCAGCGGGAGCGCGATCGTCGCGGGTACGAACTTCGCCGGTGCGCGGCATCCCGCCTGGACGGCGAACCTCATCGCACATCCCGATGCCGAGATCGTCGTGCGGGGGCGGCGGCTCGCCGTGCACGCCGAGCGGATCACCGGCGGCGCGCGCGACGAGGCGTGGGCGCGCATCGAGGCGCAATGGCCGAACTACCGCTCCTACGAGCGGGAGTCCGGCCGCGCGGTGCGCCTGTTCCGTCTGCGCCCGATCGCCGAGCTCGGGCGCAGCTGACCTATCCCTTCGTCGCGCCGGCCATCAGGCCGCGCACGAAGAACCGCTGCAGCGCGAAGAACACGACCAGCGGCACGATGATCGAGATGAAGGTACCGGCCGACTGCAGATACCACCGATCGCCCCAGGTGCCCGAGAGGGAGTTCAGCGTCTGCGTCAACGGCAGCGAGGAGCCCGGTGCGAAGATCGTCGCGACCAGCAGGTCGTTCCAGACCCAGAGGAACTGGAAGATCGCGAACGACGCGATCGCCGGCATCGCGAGCGGGATGATCATCCGGAAGAAGATCTGGCCGTGCCCGGCGCCGTCCACGCGGGCCGCCTCGATCAGCTCGCCGGGGATCTCGGCGATGAAGTTGTGCAGCAGGAAGATCGCCAGCGGCATCGCGAAGATCGCATGCGCGATCCACACGGTCGCGAAGCTGTGGTCGACGTCGCGCAGCGTGAACCCGGGGAAGACGGTGACGCCCCAGAGGCTGAGCCCGCGGGAGAACAGGCTCAGCAGGGGCACGAGCGCCATCTGGATCGGCACGATCTGCAGCGCGAACACGAAGACGAACAGCGTGCCCCGGCCCTTGAACGGGATCCACGCGAACGCGTACGCCGCCAGGGCCGCGATCGAGATCGGGATGAGCGTGGCCGGGATGGCGATGGCCAGCGAGTTGATGAAGGACTGGCCGAGGGTCAGCGCCGTGCCGCCGGAGTTCAGCGCCTCGAAGTAGTTCTCGAGCGTGAAGGCCGGGTTGACGAACACGGTCCACCATCCGGTGGTGTTCGAGTCGGCGCCAGGTCGGAACGACGTGACGAACAGGCCGAACGTCGGGATCGTCCAGATGATGGCGATGATCGCGGCCGCGATCGTCGCGCCGCGCGAGGTGAGGCGCTTCTGCGCCTGCCGTTCGGCCTTGCGGGAGTCGCGATCGACGGTGCGCGCGGAGCGTGTGTC
Organism: Microbacterium altimontanum; assembly: GCF_058349865.2. Lineage (NCBI taxonomy): Bacteria > Bacillati > Actinomycetota > Actinomycetes > Micrococcales > Microbacteriaceae > Microbacterium > Microbacterium altimontanum. The sequence continues at coordinate 118,882 of NZ_JBYRJB020000006.1, forward strand.
GGCGGGTTCCTCCACCGTCGCATCGATGGGCACGGTGGCCATCAGCGGACCTCCCTCTGCTTGCGCATCTGGATGACGTTGTACACGATCAGCGGCAGCACGAACAGGAACAGCACGACGGCCAGCGCCGAGGAGTGCCCGTAGCTCTGGAAGCGCTGCTGCTGGTTGACCATCTCGAAGCCGAGCACCGAGCTGTTCGAGCGCCCGCCGGTCATCACCGCGACGATGTCGTACACCTTGAGGGCGGCGATGGTGATCGTGGTGAGGACCACGATGAGGGAACCGCGGATGCCGGGGATCGTGACGTTCAGGAACCGCTGCCAGGCGCTCGCGCCGTCGAGCTGCGCCGCCTCGTGCTGGTCGCTCGGCACGGCCTTGATCGCCGCCGAGAGGATGACCATCGCGAAGCCGGTCTGGCTCCAGATGAACACCGCGAGCAGGCAGAACGTGTTGATCAGCGGCTGCGCGTCGAGCCAGCCGACGGGCTGACCGCCGAACCAGGTGATGATGGCGTTCAGCAGACCCACCTGCTGGCCCTGCCGGTAGTCGTAGACGAACTTCCAGATGATGCCGGCGCCCACGAACGAGATCGCCACGGGCATGAAGACCCAGAGCTTGAGGAACTTCTCGCCCCGGGCGCGGTCGACGAACGCCGCGTACACGAGGCCGATCGCGGTCGCGATGGTCGGGGCGAGCAGCGCCCAGATCACGGTGTTGATGACCGACCAGAACCCGTAGGGGTTCGTGAAGGTCCACACGTAGTTGTCGAACCAGACGAACTCCTTGCCGGTCTTGTCGAAGAACGACTGGACCACGGTCGAGATCGCCGGGTAGACGAGGCCGGTCAGCAGCAGGATCGCCGCCGGGGCCATGAAGATGATGAGCTGGTAGACGTAGCCGGCGCCCTCGCGCGCCCGGTAGTCGGCGAAGAAGAGGATGGCGCCCGCCAGCAGCGCGATCGCGACGACGTAGAGGACCGCGTTCTGATACGGCCGCAGCACCATGAGCGCGAGCACCGGGATGATGAAGCAGGATGCGGCGCGCAGCCAGAAGTATCCGCGGCCGGGGCGCGGCGCGAACTCGATCAGCACGAGGATGATCGCCACCACGACCGCGAACAGCGCGACGACGATCGGAATCTGCACGAGCGGGTTCAGCCCGCCGATCCAGACGAAGAAGCTGTTCAGCGAGAAGCCGAGGCTGGTCGGCGGCGCGTCTTCGACGGGCTGCTGGAACAGGAGTCCGGCGAGCGCCGCGAGCAACAGCAGCGCGGCGACGAGGACGATGACTCCGGTGACCCGGCGCGAGAGCCGTGTGCGTGTTCGCGACACGACCGCGGGATCAGCACTCACCATGGTTCTGCCTTTCTGAGCACGCCGTCGTACTCGCCCTGGGGGTCAGGCTAGCGCGGCCGGGCGGGTCACCGTCGGTGATCCACCCGGCCGCGAGCCGAAACGGACTAGTTCTCGTACCCTGCCTGAATGGCCGAGAGCACCTGGTCGGTCGGCATGCCGTCGATCCAACTGACCATGCCCTTCCAGAACGAGCCCGAGCCGACGGTCGCCGGCATCAGGTCGGAGGCGTCGAAGCGGAAGGTCGTGTTCTTGTCCTGCACGAGCTTCATCGCCTCCTGCAGGAACTGGCTGGACGCGAGCGACGGGTCGGCACCGCTGTTGGCGGAGATGACTCCACCCAGCTTGACCCGCGCGTTGGCGAAGTCCGGCGTCGTCATGAACTCCTGGACCTTCTTGACGGCCGCATCGTCGGAGAACGCGGCGACGAACTCGCCACCGCCCTCGACAGCCGTCTCGCCCTCCTTCAGACCCGGCAGCACGAACGCGTACACATCGCCGTCGGGGGCGACGGTCGGCGTCTTGCCGTCCTTCGTCTTCACGTCGAGGAAGTTCGACGAGAGGAACGATGCCTGGTGGGTCAGGGCGCAGGTGCCGTCGGCGACCTTCGCCGCGACATCCGCGAACGCCGTGGAGTTGATGCTCTTGACGTCGCCGAAGCCGGCGTTGACATAGTTCTTGTCGAGCAGGACCTTGCCGACGGCGTCGAACGCGTCCTTGATCTGCGGGTCGGTGAACTTCACCTTGCCGTCGACCCACTGGTCGTACACGTCGGGGCCCGACTGCCGCAGCACGAGGTCCTCGATCCAGTCGGTGCCCGGCCAGCCCGAGGCGTCACCCGATGCGAAGCCGGCGCACCAGGGGGCCTTTCCGGTCTTCTCCTGGATCGTCTTGGTCAGCGCGAGGAGGTCGTCCCACGTCTTCGGAACCTCGACGCCCCACGACTTGAACTGCGACGGCGAGTACCAGACGTAGCCCTTGACGTTCGCGAGCATCGGCGCCGCGTAGAACGTGCCGTCGGCGCTGCCGTACGACTTCCACGCCTCCGACCAGTACTTGTCGACGTTGCTGCTGACGGTGTCGTCGGCCTTCTTGACCTCACCGGTGGCGATGAGCGACTTGAGCAGACCGGGCTGCGGCACGATCGCGATGTCGGGGGCCGAGCCGCCCTGCACCTTCGTGACGATGTTGCCCTCGAAGCTCTTGTCGCCGGTGTACTCGACCTTGATGCCGGTGTCCTTGGTGAACTGGTCGAACGACTTGTTCAGCAGGTCTGCCTCGGAACCGGTGATGCCGCCGGAGATGTGGACGGTCTTGCCCTTCACATCGTCATTGCCGCCGCCGCCACCGCTGGTCTCGGCACAGCCGGTCAGCACGATTCCCGCAACACCCACAAGGGCCAGCGGGAACATGACGGAACGTCGAATCGACTTGTCCATTTGTCCTCCTCGTCAAGGATGCTGGCAGCACGCCGGAATCTCGGGCGGCGCAAGCGCTTACAGCCGAACGTACAGTCGCACTGACGGCAATTCAACACGACGGCGGTAACGGGTTGATAACTTATGGGAGCGCTCTCACGAGAGTGGGACGAAGCCCCGGCGGACCGTTCGCGTGCCCGGGATCCGGCGGTTCAGGGCGCGAGCTGGGGCACGGTGCGGGGCCGCACGACGAGCCACAGAGAGAGCACTCCGATCACGGCGCATCCGATCATCACGATGGCCATCGTGGTCGGGGTGATGCCGGCCTCGGTCGCGATGAGGCCGACGAGGGGCGAGATGAGTCCCGCGACCGCGTTGTTCGAGAATCCGATGAGGGATGCCGCGGTGCCGGCCGCCTTTCCATGGCGGTCGAGCGAGAGAACCTGCACGCAGGGGAACGTGAACCCGCAGGCCGTCATGAACACGAACAGCGGGATGATCGTGCCCCACAGTCCTGCCCCGAGCAGGTCGCAGACGGCGATGGCCGACGCGGCGACGACCAGCACCGCGGTCGAGAAGGCGAGCACCCACTGGGGGCCGAAGCGCGCAGCGAGCCGTGCCGCGATCTGGTTGCCGATCACGAGGCCGATCGAGTTCGCGGCGAAGAGCAGCCCGTACTGCTGCGCGTTGAAGCCGTACGACTCCTGGAACAGGAACGAGGAGCTGGAGAGGTAGGAGAACAGCCCGCTGAAGGTCATCGCGCCGATGACGAGAACGCCGACGAAGATGCGGTCGCGGAACACGGCGGCGTAGCGCTGGAGCACGGTGGTCGACCCGCGGTCCTGCCGGCGGGCGCGCGGGAGCGTCTCGGGGAGGACGAACAGCGCGCAGGCGAGCATGACGATGCCGTAGCCGGCGAGCACGACGAAGATGCCGCGCCACGGGATCACCGCGAGCAGCGCCGATCCGATGAGGGGTGCGAGCACCGGGGCGGCACCGGTCACGAGGGCGAGGCGGCTCAGCATGACGACGAGCCGCCGGCCGCCGAACAGGTCGCGCACCATCGCCATCGCCACGACCGCACCGGCGGCCGCCCCCATTCCCATGAGGACACGTGCTCCGCCGAGGAGCAGGAGCGTCGGTGCCAGCGCCGCCGCGACGCTCGCGACCACGTGGACGCTGGTCGCGATCAGGAGCGGCACCCGGCGCCCGAGCTTGTCGCTGAGGGGGCCGACGATGAGCTGGCCCAAGCCGAAGCCGATCATGGTGCCGGTGAGGGTGAGCTGCACGGCGGCGGCGGTCGTCTGGAAGTCGGCCTCGAGGATCGGGAACGCCGGAAGGTAGAGATCGACCGTGAACGGACCGAGGGCGGTGAGCGCGCCGAGCAGCACGATGTAAGCCACCCGGCGAGCGGTCGAGATCGCATCGCCCGGGTGCAGCATGATGGGCGCGGTGGCCGGGTCGGATCCCAGCGTGCGGATCGCGGCGGTCGCCGACGGCACGCGGATGGTGCCGGTCGCTGTGCGGATCGAGCCGGTCGTGGTGAGCGACTCGCCGGGGCGGAGCCGGTCGGCCGGCGGCCGGCGGTCGTCGTCAGGGGTGGGGGCAGGCGTGCGGGAGGATGCGGAGGTCACGTGTCGTTTCGGTCGGCGAATGGGACGCAGGGGCTCGGTGACGCGTCGGTCACCGGGAGCGCGGAGGAGGTGGCCGAATCGATTCGGCTCTCGATCAATGCTACTCGTCGGCATCCGTCGCCCCTCATGCGTCCCTCGACGTGACGCCTGGTGGGACGCACGAAGGCCCCGAGCGCAGCGCTCGGGGCCTTCGCGGAACAACGGTGATTACTTGAGCGTAACCGTGGCGCCGGCCTCTTCGAGAGCGGCCTTCGCCTTGTCGGCGGTCTCCTTGTTGGCGCCCTCGAGGACGGCCTTCGGAGCACCGTCGACGACGGCCTTCGCGTCGCCGAGGCCGAGCGAGGTGAGCTCGCGGACGACCTTGATGACCTGGATCTTCTTGTCGCCGACCGACTCGAGGATGACGTCGAACGAGTCCTTCTCCTCGGCCTCCTCGGCGGGGGCACCACCGGCGGGGGCGCCGGCAGCGGCAACCGCGACCGGGGCGGCGGCGGTGACGTCGAAGGTCTCCTCGAAGGCCTTCACGAACTCGCTGAGCTCGATGAGCGTGAGCTCCTTGAAGGCGTCGAGCAGCTCGTCAGTGCTGAGCTTTGCCATGATGATTCTCCTTGATTGGGGTTGTGCTGGCCGGGGCCCGATGTCAGGCCGCGGACTCCTGCTTCTCGCGCAGCGCGTCGACCGTGCGAACGGCCTTCGACGGGAGCGCATTGAAGACGAATGCTGCCTTGGTCATCGAGGCCTTCATCGCGCCGGCGAGCTTCGCCAGCAGGACTTCACGGCTTTCGAGGTCGGCGAGCTTGTTGACCTCTTCGGGGGTCAGGGGGGCACCGTCGAAGTAGCCGCCCTTGATCACCAGAAGAGGGTGTGCCTTGGCGAAGGCGCGCATGCCCTTCGCGACGGCGACCGGGTCACCGTGCACGAAGGCGATGGCCGACGGGCCCTTGAGCTCGTCATCCAGCGCCGAGATCCCGGCCTTGTCGGCCGCGATCTTGGTCAGCGTGTTCTTCACCACGGCGTATTCCGCGTCCTGACGAATGCTGTTGCGGAGCTCCTTGAGCTCGGCAACCGTCAGACCGCGGTACTCGGTGAGCAGAACGGCGGTCGAGTTCTCGAAGTTCTTCGAGAGCTCGGCGACCGCCTGGTCCTTCTGCGCCATGGCCACTCCTTGTCTGTGTTCCACGTCCCGCGGTGGCGGGTCGTGGCCTCGGATCTCCGGCCGCACGGCAAACAAAAACGCTCCGGCGCAAGCGCACGGAGCGGGAGTCCTGGAATCAGGAGAATCGTTCGTGACACCTGCGCGGGCCCCTGCTGTGCAGTGCTTCGGTCTTCGTGTTCGCACACGTCGACGACCGGCGGTCTTCGGCTCCCGTCAGTCTACGCGATGCCGCGGGGTGCTCAAAATCGGCGGCGGACGGTACCGGATGCGTCGCCGCTGCGCCTCCGGAAGCGCCGCCGGGGCACGCGCTCATCGGGTCCTCCCCAACTTCAGTGCGAGACCGGCCATCCCCAGATCGCCGCCCGGAGACCGCGCGCCGGCCGCGGATCGTCCGTCCCCGCTCGTACCGTCAGGGCCATGTTGCGGCGCGTCGATTCTGGAGCGGCCGAGGCCGCGTACCCCGTTCCGTGGCTCGTCGATCGCGACGAGCTCCCGTGGTGCGCGCTGCGCAACATCAGCAGCGAAAGGCTGACGGATGTCTCGACCCAGTTCTTCGGCGACGGGTGGGCGGAGCCGGCAGTCCCCCGAAGGAGCCTGGACCCCGGCGAGGAGCTGCGGTTCGCGTTCTTCGGGGAGCAGGCGATGGCCTCCGGACAGATCACGGTGCACTGGCGTCGCCCGGATGGGCGCGAGTACGCCTGGACGTTCGTATGCTGACCGCACGATGCGAATCCGCCGGTCGGTCGTCGAGGGAGGAGCGCAGCGACCGGGTCGAAACGCCTCCGGTCGTCATTCCCGGGAGGTCGTTGAGCGAGGGAGCGCAGCGACCGAGTCGAAACACGTGGGGAGCAGAGAGCGGGTTCGGCCGGCTTCGCTCGCTCAACGATCGGGGGTCACCCCTTCCCGCGAGTAGCGCGGGCATTGGCAGGGGCTCTGCCCACTCGGCGAACGTGGGAAGTTCAACACTTCCTCCACAAGCGCAACCGTCGGGCGGTTATCCACAGAAATGGCACGTGATCTGGGGATCGCCAAATTCCGATGTCGGAGGTCGGCGACATGATGGGAGTATGAACAAGACACCGGCAGACCTGCTCGAGTCGCTCTCGCGGCTCGACGAACTGCTGGGTGAAGACGTGCGTGACACGCTCACCGATGACATCGCGCAGGCGATGACACAGGAGCAGTTGATCACCTTCGGGCATCTCACTGAATCGGTGGGGCGACGTGCCGATGCTCTGCGGGTCACCGCAGCTGCAGAGATCGACGAACGGTCGCGCCCCGAGCTCGGCGAGGAGCGGCTGTCGGCACGCCACGGCTGCGCGAACGCGGTCGAGATGCTGTGCCGCATCACCCGCGTCTCGTCGGCGACGGCTCGCGCCCGGATGCGGCAGGGCCGCGCGGTCGCCACACGGAGGACACTCACCGGTGAGCCGCTTCCCGCGCTCTTCCCCTCGGTCCGAGAGGCGATGACCGACGGCGCCATCGGCCTCGACAGCATCGCGGCGGTGACCAGCGTGCTCTCGCCCATCGCCGAGCGGTGCGATCCGATGCAATGGGCCGCCGCCGAGTACGAACTGACAGCGGCATCCACTGGTCAGAGCGAAGATGGGGCCACGGCGTGCACCGCCGACGACACCCGCCTGCAGGCGAAAGTCTGGGAACTCGTCCTCGACCCAGACGGGGCGTTGCCTGTGCACGAGCGCGCCGCGCTGAAGCGGGGGATCTCGTTCGGCCCCGAACGCGACGGCATCCGCGCCGTCCGCGGAGGCGTTCTCGCCGAGGTCTATGAACAGTTCCGGCTGATCGCCGACGCGGTGCTCAATCCGCGGGTCGACGACCTTCCCGATGCCTCCGGCAACAGCTTCGCAGATGGCGTCGGCGCCACCAACTCCTCCGCCGGCGACAGCCTCCCAGATGACACCGCCGCCACCGACGCCTCCATCGGCAACGATTCCGCCGGCGACGCGAGCGGCCAAGGCGCCGGCACCGCCGGGGTGCGATTCCGTGAGAGCGCCGAGGGTCCCGACGAACCGGTCGATACCCGCACGCACCCGCAGAAGCTGCATGACGTGCTCGCCATGATCCTCGGTGTGGCCGGCCGCTCCGCTGACATGCCCACCATCGGTGGAGCAGCACCAGCCGTGGTCATCACCATCGACGCCGACGACATCGATCGCGACGACGGTGTCGGATTCATCAACGGCACCGACTGCACCGTCCCCGCCTTCGTCGCCCGGCATGCCGCCTGCAACGCGGGCACCCAGCACATGGTCCTCGCCAGCGACGGCCGCATCATCGAACTCGGTTCCCCGAACCGCACCTTCACGCCGCATCAGCGTCGGGCGATCAACGCGCGCGATGGCGAATGCGTCATCCCCGGCTGCCACGTGCGCGCGCCGTGGTGCGAGGTGCACCATGTCATTCCGCATGCCCAGGGCGGGCCCACCCACGTCGATAACGGAGTCCCGCTCTGCTGGTGGCACCATCGCACGATCGACACCAGCGGGTGGGAGATCCGCATGGTGGACGGGCTCCCCGAGGTCCGCGCGCCCCGCTCGATCGACCCGGATCGGCGATGGAGACCCACCGCAGGATCGCTCCACCGCGCCCGGAACCGACTCCGACGGCGCGTCGGCGGCAGGCGCAGATCACCGAGGGGCGAACCGGTCAGGCGCACGTAGATCGCGGAACGGCGCGGGTCTTCGTTCGGTTCTCCGACTTCCTGTCGCAGATCATCGACGACGGCGTCACCGGACTCGAGAAGCGCTCGCTGTTCCTGCGCCCGCTCCTGCACGAGAATCTGCGGATCGACGATCTGCGGATCGAACGCGAAGAGGCAGCCGTGTCGTGAGCGGGGCGCACCGTTGGAGCCATGCCGGCGCGAGAAGCGGGGTGCGTGTCGCAGACTCAGTCGCCGGCGGCGGGGTCGGCGTCGATGCCGAGCTCGTGCGCCGCGCGCGAGATCGCCGCGGCGAGCTCCGCGTCCTTCTGCGTCACGCCGTTGGCGTCGTGGCTCGTCAGTCGCACCCGCACGGCGGGATACGTGACCTCCACGTCGGGATGGTGATTCGCCGCCTCGGCCAGCTCGGCGATCACCGCGAACAGGCGCGCCCCGGTCGCGAAGTCCCCCGTCCGGAACTGCGTGGTCACGCTGTCGTCGGCCATACGCCACTCGCCGACTCCCTCGGCCGCCCGGAACTGCTCATTCGTCATGACGTCCATGACTCGACCCTGCCACTCTCCGCCGATACCGCAACCCCCGGTTCCCCGCGTCGCGAGCGGGCATCGTCGCATGTGAGGCGTACCCTCGAGGAGTGACCCCGGAACTCGCCGAACGCATCATCGCGGACTCCCGCGATCGCGTCGGCTGGCTCCGCGCCCGATCCCGGGGCATCACGGCCACTGACGTGGCGACACTGACCAGTGAACGGGCGATCGCGCGCGCCGCCGACACCAAGCTCCGCGGCAGCGGATTCACCGGCAACGCCTACACCGACCACGGCCGCCGACGCGAACCCGAGATCGCCGCGTGGGTCGCGGCGACCCACGGCATCCGGCCGTCGTCAGCGCTGTTCCGCGCCGTCGTCGAACCGCGTCACCTCGCGACGCCCGACGGACTGGCGGTGGATGCGGCCGGCCGAGTCATCCTCGCCGAGATCAAGACCACCAACAAGGCGTGGCGTACCATCCCCCGCTCGTACCTGAGGCAGGTGTGGTGGCAGCAGCACGTGATCGGCGCCGAGCGCACCCTCGTCGCCTGGGAGCAGCACGACGGCTTCGTCCCCGTCGACGACGAACCCCGCTGTGCCTGGGTCGAACGCGACGACGCCGAGATCGCGGGGCTCGTCCGGCTCGCCACGGCGCTCATCGACGAATTGCACCGGCGGACGCATCCCGCCCCCGCCCGCCAGGCGTATCGCGCCCTCGCTCTCGCCGACTGACGCGTTGCCCGAAGCGTCGTCGGACGACCGCCCGGGGAATAGTTGACAACGATCAACGATTGATCATATAGTTGACGCTTCTCAACTGTTGACCTGAATCAACTGCTCGCGCCGACGATGTCGCGGTTCACCATTCGATCGCGAAGGGCTCGCATGACAACTCCCTCTTCGGCCGGCATGAAGCCGGCCATGACCCACCGCCAGGTTCTCGAGGCGCTCTCGGGCCTCATCCTCGGCATGTTCGTGTCGATGCTCGCATCGACCGTCGTCTCCAGTTCGCTGCCGGTCATCATCCACGACCTCAAGGGCGACCAGGAAGCCTTCACCTGGGTCATCACCGCGACCCTCCTGACGACAGCGATCTCGACGCCCATCTGGGGCAAGCTCGCCGACCTCGTCAACCGCAAGGTGCTCTACCAGCTCGCGATCGTCATCTTCGTCGTCGCCACCGCCGCCGCAGGCCTCTCGATGAACCCCGAGATGCTCATCGCCTGCCGCGCGGTCCAGGGCATCGGCGCCGGTGGCCTCGCCGCCCTCAGCCAGGTCATCATGGCCGATATCCTGAGCCCCCGCGAGCGCGGCAAGTACATGGGCCTGTTCGGCGCCGTCATGGCCGTCTCCACCGTGGGCGGGCCGCTCCTCGGCGGTGTCATCACCGACGCATGGACCTGGCGCTGGAACTTCTACATCGCCATCCCCGTCGCCGTCCTCGCCCTGATCATCGTCCAGAAGACGCTGCACCTCTCCCCCGTCGCCAAGCGGAAGGTCTCGATCGACTACTTCGGCATCGTGCTGCTCTCGGCCGCCGTCTCGCTGCTGCTCATCTGGGTCAGCAACGCCGGCACCGACACCGCCGGCGACTGGTGGCACGGCAACGACTGGTGGAGCTTCACCACCGTCTGGATGGTCGGCGGCGCGATCCTCGGCACGATCCTGTTCATCATCGTCGAGCTGCGCGCCAAGGAGCCGCTCGTCCCGCTGTCGATGTTCCGCAACCGCACGTTCACGCTCGCCGTGGTCGCGTCGATCTCCACGGGCATCGCGATGTTCGGCGCATCCGTCTTCCTGAGCCAGTACATGCAGCTCGCCCGTGGCGCCACGCCGACCCAGGCCGGCCTCATGACGATCCCGATGATCGCGGGCCTGCTGCTCGCCTCGGTGTTCATCGGCATGCTCATCTCGCGGTACGGCCACTGGAAGCCGTACTTGATCCTCGGCGGCGTGCTGCTGATCGCCGGCTCGTACACGCTGTCGACGATCCACTACGACACGAACTTCGTGCTCGTCTCGCTCTACATGTTCCTGCTCGGCGCGGGCGTCGGCATGACGATGCAGAACCTCGTGCTCGTCGTGCAGAACACCTGCAAACCGAACGAGATCGGCGTCGCGAGCTCGGGCGTCACGTTCTTCCGCAGCCTCGGCGGCACGATCGGCGTCTCGGTCATGGGCGCCGCCCTCGCCGCCAAGGTCGTCGACCTGATGGGCGAGCGCAAGGACGACCTCATCAAGGCCATCATGAGCCTCGGCGACAAGGCGCAGTACTGGCAGACCCAGCTCAGCTCGGGCTCACTGCCGAAGGTGTCAGACATGCCCGACGCGCTGCGTGTCGTGATCGAGGACGTCTACGCCCAGGGCATCTCGCACTCGTTCCTCATCGGCGTGCCGTTCGCGGTGCTGAGCCTGCTCGCGATCATCTTCCTCCCGAACAAGTCGCTGACCCGCATGACGAACAACGAGCGCATGCAGGCCGGCGAGGCGGATCTCGCCACGGTGTCGGTCCCCGAGGGCATGAAGGTGCTCACCGCCACGGGCAGCGTGACCACCGTCGATGGCCCTTCCGAGCGCGCTGAGGGACCGGACAGCCGATGACCAGGACGACGGGTTCCGGGGCGGCAGCCGTGCAGGTCGCCTCCCCGGAGCGCGACGTGCCGGAGCTACGGGATGCTGCGGGGCAGCGCGACGTGCCGGATGCTGCGGGGCAGCGCGAAGTGCCGGATGCTGCGGGGCAGCGCGACGCGTCGGATGCTGCGGTGCAGCGCGAAGTGCCGGATGCTGCGGCGCGAGGCGACGTGTCCGACGAGCGGGACCCCTCCCCGGAGCCGGATGATCGCCGCGAGGCGGTGCGGGGGCTGGAGAGCGCGTTCTCGCTGCTGTTCACCCAGATGCGCCGCGCCTACGCGCAGGCGGCTGCCGGGGTGAGCCCGGGCCTGCTGCCCGGCACGTTCAAGGTCCTCACCGTGATCGACCACATCGGGCCGGTCAGCGCCTCGACGCTCGCCGAGCGCATGGAGCAGGACAAGGGGCTCATCAGCCGCGCGGTCACCGAACTCGAGGCGCTCGATCTCATCGAACGCACCCCCGATCCCGCCGACGGCCGCGTGCGCCTCATCACGCTGTCCGCGCACGGTCGAGAGCGGCTCCAGGCCGTGCGCTTCCCCTTCGTCGACCGCCTGGACGAAGCGCTCGAGGGCTGGCCGAACGATTCCATCACCCGCCTCTCGGGACTGCTGCAGGCCCTCGCCACGAACATCGTGCCGCGCGACTGACGCGCCTCGAGCGGTGACGCCGTCGTTCTCGGCACGAGCAGCCGCATCGTCGACGCCTTACTGCACGAGCACCCGTCGCGCCTCGCCGACGATCTCGTCGGCGATGACGTCGAGCAGAGGCGAGCGCAGATTCCACTGCTGCCAGTACAGCGGCACGTCGACGGCGTCGCCGCCGAGCGGCACGAGGCTGCCTTCGGCGAGTCCTGTGTCGGATTGGAAGCCCGGCAGCAGCCCCCACCCCATCCCCAGCTGCACGGCCCGCGCGAAGTCATGCGAAGCCGGCACATAGTGCCGCGGCGGCGTCTCCGTCGCGCCACGCGAGCGCAGCCAGGCGGTCTGAAGGTCGTCTCGGCGATCGAACTCGACGACCGGGGCCTCGGCGAGCGCCTCCGGCGTCGCTCCGTCGGGCAGCCAGTCGGCGACGAAACCGGGGCTCGCCACCGCCCGGTACCGCATCGTGCCGAGCGCCACGACGCGGCATCCCGCCACCGGCTGCGCTCGCGACGTGACGGCGCCCAGCACCCGGCCCTCCTCGAGCATCGCGGCGGTGAAGTCCTGATCGTCACGGTGAAGGTCGAACACGAGCGGATGCCGCTGCATCAGGCGCGCCAGCGGCGCGAGGAACCAGGTGGCGAGGGAATCGGCATTGACGGCGAGCGGCACGCTCGTGCGGGTGCGATCGGGGTCCACGACATCGAACACGTCGTGCTCCAGCAGCGCGAGCTGTCGCGCGTATCGCACGACGGCGTTGCCCGCATCGGTCGCCCGCGCGGGTTTCGCGCGGACGAGCACGACCTGGCCGATGCGCTCCTCCAGCGCCTTGATCCGCTGGCTGACTGCCGACGGCGTGAGATGCAGCCGTCGAGCGGCGGCGTCGAGCGAGCCCTCGTCGACGACGACGGCGAGGGTTTCGGCGAGTTCGGGCGGGATGCGCATCTGAAGCGATGCTAATGCTTCTTCAGAACCGTGAGCTGTACTTCACGGGGCCGCGCTCGTAGCGTCGAAGAGTGTTCACGTCCCTGCTCGCCGGCCTCGGCCTCGGCCTCTCGCTGATCGTCGCGATCGGCGCTCAGAATCTCTTCGTGCTGCGGCAGGGACTCCGCCGCGAGCACATCCTGGCGGTGGCGCTCATCTGCACGGCGTCGGACGCCATCCTGATCCTGCTCGGCGTCTCGGGCGTCGGCCTCGCTCTGCAGGCGCTGCCGTGGCTCGTCACGCTCGTGCGATGGGTCGGCGCCGTCTTCCTGCTCGGGTACGGACTGCTCGCGCTGCGGCGAGCGATCCGTCCCTCCGTGTCCACGTTGACGGCGGCGACGGCCGGTCCAGCGGAGAACGCGGCACTCGGCGCGCCCGGTTCGGCCGGAGGCGCCCGCGACGCGCCCCTGAACGGCACCACGGGCTCGGTGGCAGTGGCGGCGCCTGCGGGGCTCGCGCCCGTCGTGCTCACCTGCCTCGCGCTCACATGGCTCAATCCGCACGTCTACCTCGACACGGTGTTCCTGCTCGGCTCAGTCGCGAACACACACGGAGACGCGCGGTGGTGGTTCGCACTCGGCGCCGGCGCGGCGAGCGCGGGGTGGTTCTTCGGGCTCGCCTTCGGCGCCCGGCTTCTCGGCCGGTGGCTCGCCACCCCGCGCGCCTGGCGCGTGCTCGACGGCGGCATCGCCGTCGTGATGATCGGCCTCGCGGTGCACTTGGCGTTCTCCCGGTAGGTCCCCGGCGGCCCGGTGCCCGTCACTGCCCCGCCTCACCTCCGACCCTCCATGCACACGCCGGCGTGCGGCGCAAGCCCCACTTCCTCCCGCCCTCGTCACGGAGAAAATGCGCACCGCGGGCGACAGCGCCCGGTCGACTGTCGAGGGGACGGAGGCGAGATGACAAGCGACACGACATCACGACGGAAGGGCGACGGCGCCCCGCCGGCAGACGCCGGCGCCAAGCCCGACACGCCCGCCGAGCTGGACAGGCGCTCATGGAAGTACGTCCTGCGGAAGACGGCGCGGGAGTTCTCCGCCGACCAGTGCATGGACGCCGCCGCCGGACTGACGTACTACGCGGTCCTCGCCATGTTCCCGGCCCTCATCGCGATCTTCTCGCTGCTGGGCGTCGTGGGGCAGGGTCACGCCGCGGCAGACGCCGTGCTCGGGATCATCGACGACGTCGCCCCGGGCGACACCGCGAAGGCGCTGCAGGGGCCGATCCAGCAGCTGGCCCAGGCGCCCGGCGCGGGCTTCGCCCTCATCACCGGCATCGTCGTCGCACTGTGGTCGGCATCCGGATACGTGGGCGCCTTCAGCCGTGTGATGAACCGCGTGTACGAGATCCAGGAGGGGCGGCCGTTCTGGAAACTGCGGCCCATGCAGCTGCTGGTCACCCTGATCGCCGTCGTCTCGCTGGCGATCGTCGCGATCGTGCTCGTCCTGTCGGGCGGCGTCGCCGATGCGGTGGGAGCAGCGCTCGGGCTGGGCCAGGGCGTGCGCACCGCGTGGGACATCGTCAAGTGGCCGCTGCTGCTGTTCGTCGTCATCTTCCTCGTCGCGGTGCTCTACTACGCCACGCCGAACGCGAAGCAGCCGCGGTTCCGCTGGATCAGCCTCGGCGCGGTGCTCGCCATCGTCGTCCTCGCGGTGGGAAGCGTGGGCTTCGCGATCTACGTCAACGCCTTCTCCCACTACGACCGCACCTACGGTTCGCTCGCCGGCGTCATCGTGTTCCTGCTGTGGCTGTGGATCGCGAACCTCGCCCTGCTGTTCGGTGCGGAGTTCGACGCGGAGCTCGAGCGCGGACGCGAGCTGCAGGGCGGGATCCCTGCGGAGAAGGACATCCAGCTCCCCGCGCGTGACACCCGCCAGAGCGACAAGCGCGAGAAGAAGGAGGAGAAGGACATCGCGGCGGGCCGACGCATCCGCGAAGCCCATGAGGACGACGAGGACTCGGACGCGGCGCACTGATCGGCTGCGTTCGTCCCTGCCATCATGGGAGCATGCGGCGTGTGCACGTGATCGTGACCGGGGATGTGCAGGGCGTGGGCTATCGCTACACGCTGCGCCTCGAAGCGCAGCGTGCGGGCGTGAGCGGATGGGTGCGCAACCGCCGCGACGGCAGCGTCGAGGCGGAGGTCGAGGGCACGCCGGAGCGCGTCGACGACATCCTCGCGTGGATGGCCGAGGGTCCGCCGGGATCGCATGTCACCGGCGCACGGGTGAAGGATGTCGCGACCACCGGCGACGGCGGGTTCGAGGTCCGCGCCACGGCGTGAGCGTCGTGAAGCCGGCTGGCACGCGAAAGCGGGGCCCGCCCGTAGGCGGACCCCGCTTGCTGCGGTCAGGCTCAGATGGCGTTGACGTCCAGCGGGATGCCGGGGCCGAACGTGGTCGACACGGCGCCCTTCTGGATGTAACGGCCCTTCGAGCTCGACGGCTTCAGGCGCACGATCTCGTCGAGCGCGGCCTTGATGTTCTCGTCGAGCTGCTCGGCCGTGAACGAGGCCTTGCCGACGATGAAGTGCACGTTGGCGTGCTTGTCGACGCGGAACTCGATCTTGCCGCCCTTGATCTCCTCCACGGCCTTGGCCGGGTTGGGGGTCACGGTGCCGGTCTTCGGGTTCGGCATCAGGCCGCGGGGGCCCAGCACCTTTCCGAGACGACCGACCTGGCCCATGAGCTCGGGCGTGGCGACGGCCGCGTCGAAGTCGGTCCAGCCGCCGGCGACCTTCTCGATGAGCTCGGTGCCGCCGACCTCGTCCGCACCGGCGGCGATGGCGGCTTCAGCGGCCGGGCCGTTGGCGAAGACGATGACGCGGGCGGTCTTGCCCGTGCCGTGCGGCAGCATGACGGTGCCGCGCACCATCTGGTCGGCCTTGCGCGGGTCGACCGAGAGCTTCAGCGCGACCTCGACGGTCGAGTCGAACTTCTTCGACCCGGTCTCCTTCGCGAGCGCGACGGCCTCGGCCGGCGTGTAGAACTTGTCGGCAGCGACCTTCTCGGCGGCGCTGCGGTATGCCTTGGACTTGGTAGCCATGTTCGTTATCCCCCTCAGCCCTCGACCGTGATGCCCATGGAACGGGCGGTGCCGGCGATGATCTTCGAGGCAGCCTCGAGGTCGTTCGCGTTCAGGTCCGGCTGCTTGGTCTCAGCGATCTGACGCACCTGCTCCGCGGTGAGCTTGCCCACCTTGGTCGTGTGCGGGGTCGCGGAGCCCTTGCCGACGCCCGCAGCCTTCTTGATGAGCTCAGCGGCCGGCGGGGTCTTCAGGATGAACGTGAAGCTGCGGTCCTCGTAGACGGTGATCTCCACGGGGATGACGTTGCCGCGCTGCGACTCGGTCGCCGCGTTGTACGCCTTGCAGAACTCCATGATGTTGACGCCGTGCTGACCGAGCGCGGGCCCGATCGGCGGCGCCGGGTTGGCGGCACCGGCGTTGATCTGGAGCTTGATCAGGCCGGTCACCTTCTTCTTCGGTGCCATTGTGTTTCCTTTCAGCGAATCGGATGCCATGCGGCATCCGCTCTCCCGCGATCTCCGGCGGTTCCGGAGTGCGGTGTCTGTGGGACGCGTCGAGCGCGTCAGATCATCTTGGTGACCTGGTCGAAGCTCAGCTCGACGGGGGTCTCGCGCTCGAAGAGCGAGACGAGAACGGTGAGCTTGCCGCTCTCCGGCTTGATCTCGCTGATCGAACCGGGAAGGCCGGCGAACGAGCCCTCCTTGATCGTGATGGTCTCGCCGATCTCGAAGTCGACCTCGGCGGGGATGACGCGCGCCGCAGGCTGACCCGCCTTGGCGGCGCCGCCCTTGCTCGGCACGGTCTCCTTGACCTCGACGAGCGACTTCAGCATGTTGAACGCCTCTTCGGAGCGCAGCGGGGTCGGGTTGTGGGCGTTGCCCACGAAGCCCGTCACGCCCGGCGTGTGACGCACGACCGACCAGGTGTCCTCGTTCAGCTCCATGCGCACGAGCACGTAGCCGGGGATCCGGACGCGCGTGACCATCTTGCGCTGCCCGTTCTTGATCTCGACGACGTCCTCCATGGGGACCTCGACCTGGTAGATGTCCTCTTCGACCTCGAGCGTCGACTTGCGCTGCTCGATGTTCGCCTTGACCTTGCGCTCGAAACCGGCGTACGAGTGGATGACGTACCACTTGCCGGGGAGCGACCGCAGCTCGGCGCGGAACGCCTCGTACGGGTCCTCCTCGGCGTCGGCCGGGTCGACGTCGGTCGGCTCGCTCGCCGCGTCGGCGGCGTCCAGGGACGCCTCGACGTCGTCGACCACGTCGGCCGCGGCATCCACCTCGGCGACGAAGTCCTCGTCGAGCACGGGACGGTCTTCCTCGCCGTTCACGTCGGGGCCGTCGTACGGCGTGACCTCGTCGGCCGCGTCGGCTTCGCGCTCGGCGGCTTCTTCGGCGGCGTCGTCGTTCAGCACCTCTGCCGCTGCCTCGGCCTCAGCCGTCTCGTCGATGTGCAGTGCGTCGTTCACGATCGCGTCCGCCTCCGGGTCCTCGATGTCATACGTCTCGTCGTCGGCGTCCGCATCCGGATCCGCCTCTTCTTCCTCGACGTGCAGTGCGGAGTGCTCCGCCGGCTCCGACGAGCGCTGCTGCGACGCGAGCACGCTGCCCTCCTGGGCCTCGTCGTCCTCGCTCGACTGCTCTGCAGCCGTCGCCCAGTCGGCGTCCTCGTGGAATCTCTCCGCCACTTGTGTCTCTTCCGTTCGTGTGAGCCGGTGTGCGCGCGTCAGCGGCGCATCACGACATCGGCCTGCCGAACACCACGTTCGTCATCCAGGAGAACAGCACGTCGAGTCCGTAGACGACGGCCATCATCACTGCGACGAAGCCCAGCACCACAAGGGTGTACTTGATGAGCTCCTGCCGCGTCGGGGTGACGACTTTGCGCAGCTCGGCGAAGACCTGGCGGATGAAGATGGCGATGCGCTGGAAGAAGTTGGGCTTCTTCTCACGCGGCCGGTCGCTCGCGGCGACGATGTCGCCGTTCGGCTCGTCCTGGACCATCGACCCCACCTGAATCGTCTTCTGTGTGTCAGCATGCGCTGACGCGCAGGGCGGACAGGAATCGAACCTGCAACCTGCGGTTTTGGAGACCGCTGCTCTGCCAATTGAGCTACCGCCCTAGAGGTCCTGCCGGACCTCGCGTCGACCAGACTCCCCCACCGTGCTCGAGTATCAGACACTGCCCGAGAGCCCGGGCACGGCGAAAGAATGCAGTAATCGACTGCTCCTCCAGTGTAGAGCATGCCCACCGAGGGCGCGAACCGAGCGGCCGGCCGCGCCCCGGCCACCAGAACCGCTACGGCGTCTCGTAGACGACCTCGCCACCGACGACTGTGCGCCGCACCCCCGCCTCCAGCAGATCGTCGACCGGAACGCGGAAGATGTCCCGGTCGAGCACGACGAAGTCGGCGAACAGCCCCGCCGCCAGACGGCCGTATCGATCCTCCGCTCCGCTCGCCCACGCCGCATCGCGCGTCGCGTGGGCGACGGCATCCTGCAGCGGCAGCGCGTAGCGCGCGAGGTTCGGCTCGAGCGCCGGATTCAGCGCCGACCGTCGAGTGGCGGCCACGAACATGTTCGGGAGCGGCGCGAACGGCGATGTCGGCGAGTCGGTGCCGAACGCCAGCCGGGCGCCCTGCTCGGTCATCTCCGGCCACGGATAGCCGCGCTCGACCCGTTCGTCGCCGAGCATCGCGCGCCAGTTGTCCTGGATCGCGGGGTCGGAGTGCACCGGCTGCATGCTCGCGGTGATCCCGAGCGCCGCGAGCCGCGCGATCTCCGCGGGGTCGACGACTTCGAGGTGCTCGATGCGATGACGACGCGATCGCGGCCCGTTCGCCGCGACCGCACGCTCGATCGCGGCGATCGCGATGCGGGCCGCCTCGTCGCCGATCGCGTGGATCGCCACCTGCAGCCCGGCCGCGTCGGCGGCGACGACGACGGGCGTGATCTCGTCGAGCGACCACACCGGATCGGGGAGGGCGCCGTTCGCGTAGGGCGTGCGCACCGCAGCCGTGCATCCGTCGACGGTCCCGTCGGCGATGAGCTTGATGCCGACGACGCGAAGCCGGTCGCCGTTCACCTGCTGGGCCAGCTCGGCCGCGCGCTCCACCTGCGCGAGGTGCTCGGTGTCGTCGCCGGAGCGGTGCACGAGCCAGTGGGCCGCGACCCGGGCGGTGAGCTCGCCCGCATCCTCCGCCCGTTGCAGGGCCGCCAGCTGCGCCTCGCCCAGCGCCATGTCGGTCGACGCCGTGATGCCGGTCGCGGCGTAGCCGCGGAGCGCCGCACGCACCGCATCGTCGTCGTCCGCGTCGGTCGCGAAGCCGTCGAGGGCCGGCCACACGAGCTGCTGCATCGCGGTCTCGTCGACGAGTCCGGTCGCGTGACCGTCGGCGTCGCGGTGGATGCTGCCGCCCGCCGGCGACGCGGTGTCGTCCTCGATCCCGACCTCGGCGAGGGCCGCGGTGTTCAGCCACATCGAGTGCAGATCATGCGCCTGCACGTACACCGGGCGGTCGGACACGATCTCGTCCAGCATCCGTCGATGCGGGGTGCCGGTCGCGGCGTGCTGCCAGCCCTGCGCCCGCACCCGCGCCGCCCCGGGGCGCGCGGCCGCGCCCTCCGCCAGGCGGCGCTGGATCTCTGCGAGGTCGCCGGCGCTCCACAGGTCGATCTGGTCGGCGACCGCTCCGGTCTCGACGATGTGCGCGTGCCCGTCGACGAATCCGGGCACCACGAGGGCGCCGTCGAGGTCGGTCTCCTGCGCGTCTCGCGCGATCCTGCGGGCGGTCTCGTCGTCGCCGACGTACAGCAGCCGGTCGCCCTGCACGACCATCGCCGTCGCCCACGGCCGGGTATCGGCGGTGAAGATCCGGCCGGCGGTGTACAGCTGCGTCATCTCGTTCTCCTCGTGTTGCCGGGTCTCGCCGCCGAAGGACGTCCGCTTCCACCGAGCGCGGTGCGCTGCAGACCGACGTAGACCAGCGCGGCCACCAGCATCCCGACCGGCACCGACAGGTCGATGTATCCGAGTGCGGCCGCGATCGGACCGGTCCACACCGTCGTCGACAGACACAGGGCGCTCGCGACCGTGCCGAGCGCGAAGGCGAGCACGCCGGGGAGGCCCCAGCCGCCTGTGTACCAGAATCGGCCGCCGCGTCGCTCGTCGAACAGCTCCATGCCGTCGTAGCGCCCACGGCGCAGCAGCACGTCGACGACGAAGATCGCCATCACGGGAGCCGCCACCACGATGAGGAACTGCAGCATGAGGTTGACCGCGTCGAGGAACGTCGTCGACATCACGAGGTAGATCGTGAGGGCGGTGCCGATCACTCCCACGACGATCGCGGCGGGGATGCGGCGCAGCGGCACGCCGATCGCCTGGAGCGCCATGCTCGAGGTGTAGGTCGTCATCCCGTTGAGCGCCACCGTGTTGATGATGACCCCGATGGCGAACAGCGGCGCGAGCCACACCGGCATCATGCCGAGGATCACTCCTTCGACACCGGCGCTCAGGGCGTCGCCGCTGACCGCCGTCGCCATGAGCGCACCGACCGTCGTGAAGAACACGCTCGGCAGGAACCCGCCGATCGCGGTGGAGGCCGCGATGTGGCTCGGCCTGGTGGAACGGGGCAGATAGCGGGCCATGTCGGGGCTGTTGATGTACGACAGCGGCGCCGAGGCGAGGATCGCGAAGCCGATCGTCGCCGCCGACCACAGCGGCACGCCGTGCAGCGGCTCCGCGGGAGCGTACGCCCAGTCGACGCGGGGCAGGATGAACCCGGTGACGAGCAGGAAGATCGCCACGAGCACGATCGCGATCCACGAGTAGACCCGCAGGATGAGCGCGTGCCCGTAGACGGCGACCGTCACGGTGACCGCCGCGACCACGACGGCGACCGCGATCGGCGCGACGCTCGGCGCATCCCATCCCAGCTTCGCCAGCAGGTCGCCGCCGAGGAACGCCGCGGCGAGCCAGTTCAGCGCGAGGTAGACGGCCGACACGAGCCAGCCCATGAACGCCACGACGATCTTGTTGCCGATGATGCCGTACATCGCGCGCATCACGACCGAGCCAGACGTGCCGGCGGCGGGTCCCGAGATCGCGATGATGCCGGTGAGGATCCACGGCAGCGAGCCGAGCACGATGACGAGGATGGCCTGCCAGAGCTGCAGGCCCAGCACGATCATCGACGCGCCGACGGTGAAGTTCAGGATGCTGACGCTCGGCGCCGCCCAGACGGCGAACAGGTCCCCAGCGCGGCCGTGGCGCTCGGCGTCGCCGATGAGCTCGATGCCGCGCGTCTCGGGCTGCGTCGGCACGTCGACGAACTCGTCGTGCGGGGTCGGAGCCGCATCGTCCCGCAGCGGGACGGGCGGAGCGGGAAGGTCTGACATAGGAGATGTGCCTCTCAGTGTGACGTCGTCGTCGCGGTCGCGATCTTTATTGATCGCTTAGCCAATAAGACGGTCCATTCAATAACGGGATGCGGATGCTGTCAACGGGCTCTCGGACTGCGATCGCGTGTCGTCGGCCTCGTCGAAGGCGACCTCCGGCGCCGGCCGGCGGAAGCCGCGGGTCAGCCACACGAGATACGCCGCGCCGATCGCCGCCCAGACGAGCCCGACGGTCATCGCGAGCCGGTCGAGGCTGAGCCACAGCCACACGTTGATGAGGATGCCGATCCCGGGCAGCACAGTCCACGCGAGCACGGAGCCGGGGAGCGCGGCGCCGCGGCGGTGCCGCAGCCAGTAGGCGATCACCGACAGGTTGACGAAGGCGAACGCCGTGAACGCGCCGAAGTTGATGAGCGAGGTCGCCGCGTTCAGGTCGAGCTGGAGGGCGGTCAGCGCGATGGCACCCACGATGAGCACGTTCAGGACCGGGGTGCCCAAGCGGGGGTGGACGTATCCGAACACGCGGCGCGGGATGATCCCGTCGCGCCCCATCGCGTAGAGCAGCCGCGACGCGCTCAGCTGGGAGGCCAGCCCCGACGAGAGCACCGACACCGTGGCGCCCACGAGGAACAGGGTCTGGAAGACGATGCCGCCGATGAAGAGGGCGATGTACGGCGAGGCCCCTTCGATGTCAGGAGTGATCCTCTCCAGGGCGGCCTGGTCGGGCACGAGGGTCTGGATGACGTAGGTCACGCTGATGAAGAACGCCGCGCCCGTTGCCGCGACCCACATGATGGCCCGCGGGACCGTGCGGCGCGGCTCGACGGTCTCCTCGGACAGCGTCGTGACGGCGTCGAAGCCGAGGAACGCCAGGGCGAGGACGGAGGCGCCGCCGACGAGGCTCGCCGTGTCGGCGGTGAGCGAGTAGAACGGTGCGAACGAGAAGGCGAGCGCGTGGTCCGACAGGATCGCGCGCACCGTGAGCCCGACGAAGACGAGGGCGAGCAGCGCCTGGAACACGACCATGATCATGTTCGAGACGGCGCTGATGCGCACGCCGACGATGTTCAGCACCGAGATGACAGCGATCAGTCCGACGATCCACACCCAGCCGGGGACGCCCGGGAACTCGGCGGACAGGTAGATGTTCGCCAGCAGGGCGTTGATCATCGGCAGGAAGAGGTAGTCGAGCAGCGCCGCCCACCCCACCAGGAAGCCGACCGGGGCGCCGATCGTGCGACGCGTGTACGTGTACGCCGAGCCGGCGGAGGGATAGACGCGCACCATCTTCGCGTAGCTGAACGCGGTGAACAGCACGGCGATCGTGACGATGATGTACGACATCGGAACGTGCCCGCGCGTCGCCTCCGAGACGATGCCGAACGTGTCGAAGACCGCGAACGGCGACATGTAGGCGAGGCCGATGAAGACGACGTGGCGCTGTCGCAGCCGTCGGTGCAGTGTGGCGGGTGGTGTGCTCATGGAAATACCTCCTCGTATTCCGTGTCGATGAGTCCGATCGGGAAGATCGGCTCAGATCCGTGGTGTGCGCGGCGGCTCGGTGCGCCGGCGGCCGGTCGCCTCGAACGCGGCGCCGAGCGCCAGCAGGGCGGTGTCGTCGTACGCGCGGCCGGCGAACGTGAGGCCGACGGGCATTCCGGTATCGGGCATCGTGCCCATCGGCACGGTGACCGTCGGGATGCCGAGGTGCCGCGGCACGAGGTTGCCGTTGGCGACCCAGACGCCGTTGCGCCAGCCGAGGTCGGCCGAGGCCGGGTTCACGTCCATGTCGGCGGGAGCGACATCCGCCATCGCGGGGAACACGACCGCGTCGAGGCCGTGCGCGTCCATCCACTCCTCGAGGTCGACGCGCCGGGTCTGCTCCAGGCCGCGCACTCCCTGTTCGAGGTGCGGGATGTCGGTGAACCGCTCGTACGGATGCGTCCGCACCTGCTGGGGGTACCCGGCGATGTCGTCGTCGAATCCGTCGTAGCGGTCGGGCAGCGCCCCCGCCGGATGCGGGAAGATCTGCGTGCCGTCGACGTCGTCGAGCCGCGAGAGCGACGGGTCGCCATTCGCCTTCAGGAAGTCGTCCCACGCCCACGCCGACAGGTCGACGATCTCCGAGTGCAGGAACTCCGGCGACACGAAGCCGCGGTCGGCGATCGTCGGGGCACCGGCACGGTCGCCCTCGTAGTTCGTGACGGCGGGGAAGTCGACCTCCACCACCTCGACGCCGGCGGCCTCCAGGTCGCGGCGAGTCGCCTCCCACAGCGCGATCACGGAATCGCGGGTGCGGATGGGCTGCCCGGTCGCGCCGCCGATCGTCGTGCCGGTGCCCGCGTCCGGGTCGGCGTTGATGTACATCCGCGGAACGCCGAGGCGCGTGCCGCGCAGGTCGGCCGGCGCGAGCGCGCGATAGGACGAGGGGCGCAGCGCCGAGGCGGCGGGAATCGGCACCCACGGCTGAGCACGCCAGAAGTCGCCGCGCGCTTCGGGGTCGTCGGCGACGATCACATCCAGCACCTCGAGCAGGTCGTCCATCGTGCGGGTGTGCGGCACGACGACGTCCATCGTGGGCACGAGCGGCCAGTTCCCGCGGACCGAGATGACGCCGCGCGAGGGCGTGTAGGCGCAGAGGGCGTTGCAGGAGGCGGGCGCCCGGCCGCTCGACCACGTCTCCTCGCCGAGCCCGAAGGCGGAGAAGCTCGCGGCCGTGGCGGTGCCGGAGCCGTTCGACGACCCCGAGCCGAAGGCGCTCGTCAGCCAGTCAGCGCTGTAGGGCGACTCGGCGCGCCCGTAGACGCCCCGCTGCATGCCGCCGTTCGCCATCGGCGGCATGTTCGTGAGGCCGAGGCAGATCGCCCCGCCGGCGCGCAGGCGCTCGATCGTGAAGGCGTCGCGCTGCGCGACGAGACCGGCGAAGGCCGGGGAGCCGGCGGCCGCCGTCAGACCCCGCACGAGGTAGCTGTCCTTCGCGGTGTACGGGATGCCGTCGAGCGGCCCGAGCGTCTCGTCGGCGGCGCGCCGCGCGTCCGACGCGGCGGCTTCGGCGAGCGCGTCGGGGTTCCGCACGACGACGGCGTTCAGAGCCGTCGGGGTGCCGGGCGCGTCGTAGGCGTCGATGCGGGCGAGGTACGCCTCCACCAGCTCGACGCTCGTCGTCCGTCCGGTCTCGAGCGCCGCGCGCAGATCGGCGATGGACGCCTCGACCACGTCGTACATCTCAGGCCTCCCCCTTCGCCACGGCGGGCTGCTGCTGGGTGATGCAGTGGATGCCGCCGCCGCGCGCGAAGATCGGGCGGGCGTCGACGGTCACGACGCGCCGGCCCGGGTACGCCGCGGCGAGGACCTCGCGGGCGTGCGCGTCGGCGTGCTCCTCGCCGAAGCCGCAGGCGATGACGCCCCCGTTGACGACGAGGTGGTTGATGTAACTCCAGTCCACGAACCCCTCGTCGTCGCGGAGCGTGGCCGGCGCGGGCACGTCGATGATCTCGAAGTGCCGGCCCGACGCATCCGTCTGCTCGGAGAGGAGGTGCTTGAGGTCGCGGGTCACGGCGAAGTCGGGGTGGTCGGGGTTGCGCTGCTCGTGGAGCAGGATGCGGCCCGGCGCGGCGAAGGTCGCCACGATGTCGACATGTCCGCGGGTGCCGAAGTCGTCGTAGTCGCGGGTCAGGCCGCGCGGCAGCCAGACGGCGCGGGTCGCGCCGATCGTTCGGGCCATCTCGGCCTCGACGCGCTCCCGGTCGGCGTACGGGTTGCGGTGCGGGTCGAGCTGCACCGTCTCGGTGAGCAGCACTGTGCCCTCGCCGTCGACGTGGATGCCGCCGCCCTCGTTCACGAGCACCGACGGGATCCGCTCGCAGCCGACATGTGCGGCGACCTGGCGGGCGATGTCCGCCGAGAGCTCCCATTCCGCCCATTCCGGCGCACCCCAGCCGTTGAAGATCCAGTCGACGGCGCCCAGGCGCCCGCCGTCCTCGTCGTCGACGACGAACGTCGGGCCGAAGTCGCGCATCCAGAACTCGTCGAGGGGCGCCTCCACGATCTCGACGGCCGAGCCGAGCATGCGGTGAGCACGGTCGGCCTCGCTCGGGTCGACGACCATCGTGACCGGCTCGAACGCCGCGACGGCGAGTGCGACCTCACTCCAGGCGCGGTAGCCGCTCTCCTGCCAGGCGTCTCCGTCGCCGAGCGTGATGCCGGCCCGCGGGAACGCCATCCAGGTGCGCTCGTGCGCCGTCGCCTCGTGCGGCATCGTCCAGGCCACGTCGCCTCCTCCATCGAGTATTGATCGCTTGATCAATACTCGATGTTCCTACACTGGACTCACGATGTCAACATCACCGCCCCGCGTGCGCACTCGGAAGAGTCCCCAGCAGCGCTCCGCCGAGATCCACGACGCCGCGCTCGCGCTCGCGCGGGAGGACGGACTGGCAGCGCTCACCCTGCGCGCGATCGCGCAGCGGGCGGGCGTCGCGCCGGGCCTCGTCGCGCACTACGCCGGCGGCATGGACGAGCTCGTGGCGCGGACGTTCGGACGGCTCGTCCTCGGCGAGCTCGACGATGTGCGCGCCGAGGTCGAGCGGGCGTCCACCCCCGCGGCGCAGCTCGCCGTGCTGTTCGCCACCGTGCTGGGGCGTGACCACGACGACATCACGCTCGTCTGGGTCGACGCCTGGTCGCTCGGGCGGGCGAACCCCGCCCTTGCGGCGGCGATCGACGAGCATATGGCGGGATGGCAGTCGTTCATCGCCGGGATCGTGCGCGACGGCCGCGGCGAGGGCGGCTTCCAGACGGACGATCCGGATGCGGTGGCCTGGCAGCTGCTCGCGATGATCGACGGGCTCTCGGCGCACGCGCTGACCCGCGGGACGGATGCCGCGGAGTTCGTGCACCGCCTGGCCCAGGCGAGCGAGACGCTCGTCGGAGCCCAGCCGGGCGCGGTCAGCGGCCGACTCCCGTAGAGCAAGCCGGGCGCGTGGGACGGCCACCGAGACCGCCGCCGCATGCCGTGAGGGTACAGCTGGTGGACGAGGGTGTGGGAACGAACCGTACCCTCGTCCACCAGCTGTACCTTCGCCGGCTCGGCCCGGGCGGCGTGCGGAGCGCGGGCGGAGACGACGGAGGCTTACGCGGAGCGGATGAGCTTCTTGTTCACGAACTCGTCGGCGGCCAGCAGACCCAGCTCGCGCGAGGTGCCGCTGCGCTTGACGCCGCCGAAGGGCAGCTCGGGGCTGTCGGCGAGCACGAGGTTCACGTACACCATGCCGGCCTCGATGCCGTCGGCCACCCGCTCGGCCTGCTCGGGGTCGGTCGTGAAGACGTACGAGCCGAGGCCGAACGACGTGTCGTTCGCGAGGGCCACGGCATCCTCCTCCCCCGTCACGCGGTACACGACCGCAGCAGGGCCGAACAGCTCCTCCCGGTAGACGTCCATCTCAGGCGTCACATCGGCGAGCACCGTCGGCGCGAAGAATGTGCCCTCGCGCGTGCCGCCGGTGAGCACCGTCGCGCCCTGTGCGACGGCGGTGTCGATCTGCTCCTGCAGCCGCTGTGCGGCCGCCTCCGACGACAGCGGTCCGAGCACGGTGTCCTCGGCCATCGGGTCGGATGCCGTCACCTCGGCCATCTTCGCGGTGAACTTGCCGACGAACTCGTCGTACAGGTCGTCGGCGACGATGAAGCGCTTGGCACCGTTGCACGACTGTCCGTTGTTGTCGAGCCGCGCCTCGACGGCGGCCGACACGACGCTGTCGATGTCGTCGGTCGAGAGCAGGATGAACGGGTCGGACCCGCCGAGCTCCAGCGCGACCTTCTTGAGGTTGCGCCCGGCGACCTCGGCGACCGCGGCGCCCGCGCGCTCCGAGCCGGTCACCGACACGCCCTGCACGCGCGGGTCGGCGATGATCGTCGCCGCCTGCTCGTTCGTGACGTAGAGGTTGACGTAGCCGCCCTGGGGCAGGCCGGCGTCCTCGTAGATGCGCTCGAGGGCGGCAGCCGACTCGGGGCACTGCGGCGCATGCTTGAGCAGGATCGTGTTGCCGAGCACGAGGTTCGGCGCCGCGAACCGCGCCACCTGGTACGCCGGGAAGTTCCACGGCATGATACCCAGGAGCACGCCCAGCGGGGCGCGGCGCACGAGCGCCGAGCCGTCGCCGACGATGTCGATCGGCCGGTCGGCCGTGATCTGCTCCGCGTTGTCGGCGTAGAACTCGATGATGTCGGCGGCGAAGTCGACCTCGCCGAGCGCGGCCGAGAGCGGCTTGCCCATCTCGCGGACGATGATCTCGCCCAGCAGCTCACGGCGCTCGCGGTGCAGCTCGGCGATGCGGCGCACGACCGCCGCGCGCTCCGCGACGGGAGTGCGCGACCACGTGCGGTACGCCGACTCGGCGGTCGCGACCGCGTCCTCGACCTGCGCATCGGTGAACGTGTCGTACGTGGCCAGCTGCTGGCCGGTTGCGGGATTGACGACGGCGTAGTCGGTCATCCGGGGTCCTTTCCGTCTGGGGCGCGGGGCGCCCGGGTCACTCGGCGGGGATCAGGGTGTACTTCGTCGACAGGTACTCGTGGATGCCCTCCGGACCGCCTTCGCGGCCCATGCCGGACTGCTTCACGCCGCCGAACGGCGCCGCGGCGTTGGAGACGACGCCCACGTTCAGGCCCATCATGCCGGTCTCGATGCGGTCGATCATGCGCTGACCGCGGGCGAGGTTCTCGGTGAACACGTACGAGACGAGGCCGTACTCGGTGTCGTTCGCGAGCCGCACCGCTTCGTCCTCGTCCCGGAACGGGGCGATCGCGAGCACCGGGCCGAAGATCTCCTCACGGAGGATGTCGGCGTTCCCCGGCACGTCGGTGATGACGGTCGGCTCGAAGAACGTGCCGTCCGACTCGATCGCCGACCCGCCGGCGCGAACGGTCGCGCCCTTGGCCACCGCGTCCTGCACGAGCGACCCCGCCTTGCCGACAGCGTCCGCGTCGATGAGGGGGCCGATCGCGACGCCGTCCTCGGTGCCGCGCCCGACCTTCATCGCCTTCACGCGCTCGGTGACCCGGTCGGCGAACTCCGCGGCGACCGACTCGTGCACGATGAAGCGGTTCGCCGCCGTGCACGCCTGGCCGATGTTGCGGAACTTCGCGATCATCGCGCCTTCCACCGCCTTGTCGAGGTCGGCATCCTCGAAGACCACGAACGGCGCGTTGCCGCCGAGCTCCATCGAGGTGCGCAGCACCCCCTCACCGGCCTGCGCGATGAGCTTGCGTCCCACCTCGGTCGACCCGGTGAACGACAGCTTGCGCAGCCGCGTGTCGGCGATGATCGGGCCGGACACCTTGCTCGAGGTGGTCGTCGAGACGATGTTCACGACGCCGGCGGGAAGGCCCGCCTCCTCGAGCAGCTTCGCGAAGAACAGCGTCGACAGCGGCGTAAGGGCCGCCGGCTTGACGACGACGGTGCAGCCCGCGGCGAGCGCGGGAGCGATCTTGCGGGTCGCCATCGCGAACGGGAAGTTCCACGGCGTGATGAAGAACGACGGGCCGACGGGGCGCTGTGAGACCACCATGTGGCCGGTGCCCTCGGGGTTCAGCCCGTAGCGGCCGTTGATGCGCACGGCCTCCTCGCTGAACCAGCGCAGGAACTCGCCGCCGTACGTCACCTCGCCGCGGGACTCCGCGAGCGGCTTGCCCATCTCGAGCGTCATCAGCAGCGCGAGGTCCTCCTTGTGCTCCTGCACGAGCTCCCACGCCCGGCGCAGGATGTCGCTGCGCGTGCGCGGAGCGGTGGCGGCCCACGCATCCTGTGCCGCGACGGCGGCGTCGAGGGCCCGGATGCCGTCGGCCGGCGATCCGTCGGCGATCGTGCGCACGACCTTCCCGGTCGCGGGGTCGTTGACATCGAAGGTCTTGCCGTCCTCGGCGTCGACCCATTCGCCGGCGATGAACAGGCCGGTCGGGACCCGGTCGAGAAGCTCTGTCTCCTGTGCGGCGCTCATGCGCTCTCCTCTCACTGTCTGAGTGTCACTGTTCGAGTGTTCGACCGCGTTGTCGCGGTGTCGTCACTGTGCGGCGGCGCGGGACCGCCGAAGGCTGGGTGGGGCGTCCATGGCAAGTGTCTCACCACGGAAGAAGGCGGGGCGGCGCACGGCCTGCCAGATCATCACGACGACGCCCACGAGGATCACGGTGATCCCGAGGACGAACACGAGGCCGACGCCGAACAGGCTCGATCCGCTGCCGTAGTCGGGGTCCATGCTGTCGATGAGCGTCGACACGAACAGGATCGCGAGGATGATGCCGCCCGCGAGCGGGAACACGAGCGTGAAGAACACGTTCCGCACCGAGTCGAACCACTGCTTGCGGAAATACCACACGCAGGCGAACGCGGTGAGGCCGTAGTAGAAGCAGATCATCATGCCGAGCGCCGTGATGGTGTCCCACAGCACGTTCTCGCTCACGACGCGCATCACGGCGTAGAACACGGACGCCACCACCGACGAGACGATCGTGGCGAAGCCCGGGGTGAAGAACCGCGGGCTGACGCGCGAGAAGCGCTCCGGCAGGGCGCCGTAGTGTCCCATCGACAGCAGGGTCCGCGCCGGCGACACGAACGTGGACTGCAGCGACGAGGCCGAGCTCGTGAGCACGGCGAGCGACACGAGGAACGCGAGCGGCCCGAGGATCGGCCCGGAGAGGTAGAAGAACACGTTCTCCTGGATGCCCTCGTTGCCGAGGCCCAGATCTCCGGTGCCCACGCCGGCGAACATGATCATCGCGACCGACAGCAGCAGGTACAGGAACACGATGATCAGCACGGTTCCCGTCGCCGCGCGGCCGGGCGTCTTCTCCGGGTCGCGGGTCTCCTCGTTCATCGTGAGGGTGACATCCCACCCCCAGAAGATGAAGATCGACAGCGAGAGTCCCGCGGCGAACGCGCTGAAGCTCGGCACCGTGAACGGGTTGAACCACCCGAGGTCGAACGGCTCGTAGTCGAACGCGTTGCCGCTGACCGCCTGCACGATCGCGGCGATCGCGAAGAACAGCAGCACGACGATCTGGAACGTGACGAGCACGTACTGCAGCTTCTGCGTCGTCTGCATGTCGCGGTACGACACGAACGTCGCGGCGAGCATGAACAGCAGGCACACGGCGATGTTGATCCAGGTGACCTGCGCGAGGTCGGCGATCGCCGGGTCGCCGGTGATCTGCGCGATCAGCAGGAAGAGGAACTCGACGGCGATCCCGGCGAGGTTCGACAGCACGAGGATCGTGGCCGCGACGAGTCCCCAGCCGCTCATCCAGCCGATCCACGGACCGAACGCCCGGGTCGCCCAGGTGAAGCTCGTGCCGGCATCGGGCATGCGGTTGTTCAGCTCGCGATACCCGAAGGCCACGAGGAGCATCGGGATGAAGCCGACGAGGATGATCGCGGGGATGTGCGGGCCGACCACCGACGCCACCGGCCCCACGGCGGCGGTGAACGTGTAGGCGGGGGCGATGCAGGAGATGCCGATGACGATCGCGCCGATGAGGCCGACCGCGCCCGCCGAAAGTCCCTTCTTGGAGAGGGCTCCGGTGTGCGTTCCGGTCTCGGGCTCCAGCGGCGCTGCGGAGCTCTGGGTCGTGGTCATCGGTGGTCCTTCGTGCTGTCGGATGCGTCGCCGACACGGGGGATGGATCTCTTCAGGCTGCGCGGCACGACGATCATCGGCACCGGCACGGCGCGCAGCAGCTTGGCCGCCGTCGAGCCGAAGAACAGGCGGTGCTTTCGCGCGAGCCTGCTGGAGCCGACGAGCACGAGCTCTCCGGGCAGCCATTCCAGCGCGGCTGCGGCATCGGCGATGCTCTCGCCGCCGGCCGTGACGACATCGGCCGCGACCGTCTCGGGCAGCGCCGCACGGGTCTGGGCGAGCACCTCGTCGGCATGTGCCGAGCCGACGAGACGGATGACGCCGGTGTCGACGCCGTCGGGAAGGTCGGCGGTGACGAGCGACAGCAGGCGCACCGGGGCGCCGATCGCACGCGCCAGGTCGACGGCTGTCGTGAGCAGCGCCTTCGCGCCGGGACGGGTGCCGATCGCGACGGTGATGCGCGGGATGCCGGCATCCGCGTTCTTGCGCTCCCCGCGCGGGGCGAGCACGACGGGGACGACCGAGGAGTGCAGCAGGTCGGTCGCGGTCGAGCCCAGCTGGTGCCGGCCGCGCGCGGCGCCGTCGCCGGCGCCCACGACGATCATCGTCGCGTTCATCTCGGCCGCCGCCGCTTCGAGCCCCGCCGCGAACGAGTCGCCGTAGCGCACGTGCTCGTGGTGGACCACGCCGTCGGGCAGGGCGGCCGCTCCCTCGGCGAGCCAGTCGCGGGCGCGGCCCCGCAGCAGCTGCCCGTATCCGGGGTTGGCGGGAGTGATCACCGTGCGCTCGTCGGCCGGGAGGACGAGCACGAGCTCGAGCACCGCCCCGGTCGCCGCGGCGAGGCGCGCGCCCAGGGCTGCGGCGTCGGCCCCGGCCGAGGTGGCCGTGTAGCCGACGAGGATGCGGGTCGTCATCCGCGCGCCCGCTCCACGATGGCCGCCGCGGCGGCGCGGCCCATCCTGATCGCGCCGTCGACGTGCTGGTATCCGGCGCCGGCCATGTCGCTGCACGCGAAGTGGATCGGGCCGACGGGCTGGCGCAGGTCGGCGCCGTAGCGGGCGAGTCCGCCCATGTCGAAGCTCGCCGCGTACGCGCCGCGGGTCCACTCCTCGCTTCCCCAGTCGCTCTCGTAGTACACGACGGGGTTCTTCGCCTCCGGGCCGTAGTAGTGCGAGAGCGACTCGAGGATCCGTTCGCGGCGCTCGTCGGCCGACAGCGCGAACAGGTCGTCGGCGTTGCGGTCGGAGACGAATCCGACGAGCGTTCCCCGCTCGTCCTCGTGGTTCGTGTTGTCGTAGGCCTCGTGGCACAGCTCGTACGGGCTGAAGGCGGTGCCCGAGAGACCCTGTTCGCGCCAGAACGGCCGGTCGTAGACCGCGTGCACCTTGATGACAAAGCCCATCGACAGGTGCTGGTGCAGCTGCTGCTGGCGGCGCGGCAGCGGCGGGACGAACGAGATCCGCTCGTACAGCACCGGGGCGTGCGCGAGGATCGCGTACCGGGCGCGGACCGTCATCGAGTCGGCGCGGGCGATGACGCCGTCGGCGGTCCACTCCAGGAAGCGCACCGGCTCGTTCAGGAAGACGTCGTCGCCGAGCCGCTCCGCGAGCA
Organism: Microbacterium altimontanum; assembly: GCF_058349865.2. NCBI lineage: Bacteria > Bacillati > Actinomycetota > Actinomycetes > Micrococcales > Microbacteriaceae > Microbacterium > Microbacterium altimontanum. The sequence goes on from NZ_JBYRJB020000006.1 coordinate 151,579, forward strand.
GCACCGGCACCTGCTGCAGTCCGCCGACGACGCGCTTGTCGAGGATGAAGTCGGCGTCCACGAGGTGCGAGTACGAGCCGGCGGAGGCGGCCATGAGCAGCGACTGCAGCAGCGAGAACGCGTGCGTCGGCTTGGTGAGCATCGCCGAGCCGGTCGCGAACGCGAGGTTGCGCACCGCTTCGTCGTCGTCGGTCTGGGCGCGCAGCCACGCGTCCCAGGTGATCCTGTCCCACTCCTCTGCCTGGGGGTGGGCCCACGGACGGTCGGGGTCGATCTCGGCGACAATCGCGTCGAGACGCTCGGTGATCTCGGCGATCACCCGCTCGGTGTCGGGCGCGACGGGGAACATCTCGCCGGTGAACCGGGAGGTCGTGCCGTCGGGGCCGACGTAGACGCTGTCGCCGTCGCGGTACCGGCTGAACGTCTCGAGCCCCAGCTCGTCGATCGTCTCGATCAGCGCGTGCTGGTCGGGCGAGACCCACTGGCCGCCGATCTCGAGCATCGCGCCGTCGATCGTGTCGGTCCAGACCCGGCCACCGACCCGGTCGCGGGCCTCGAGCACCGCGACGGACAGTCCGGCCTTGCGCAGTTCGTTGGCGGCCGTCGTTCCGGCGGCGCCGGCGCCGATGACGACGACGTCTCGGGTGATCTCGGTCATGGGGTCATTCCTTCTGTGCGAACGGATGCTGTGCGGACGGATGTTCTGCGGGCGGATGCGTGCGGTGAGGTGGCCGCGATCGGGCCACCGGTGCCCGGTCGCACGGCACTGCCCGGCGGTGGATCAGTGCGCGGCAAGCGCCTCCGCGACGATGTCGAGGCCCTCGGCGAGGAGCTCGTCGCCGATCGACAGCGGCGGCAGGAACCGGATGACGTTGCCGTACGTGCCACACGTGAGCACGACGACGCCAGCGGAGATGCACTGAGCGGCGATCGCCGCGGTGAGCGCAGGATCCGGTTCGCCGGTCGTCGGGTCGACGAACTCCGCCGCGACCATCGCGCCGCGTCCGCGGACGTCGCCGATGCGCGGGTCGGCGGCCTGCAGTTCGCGCAGGCGGCCGATCAGGATCTCGCCGATCTGCTGAGCCCGCTCGATGAGGCCGTCGTTCTCGAACACGTCGATCGCGGCGAGCGCGGCGGCGCAGGCGACGGGGTTGCCGCCGTAGGTGCCGCCGAGGCCGCCGGCGTGCGAGGCGTCCATGATCTCGGCGCGACCGGTCACTGCGGCCAGGGGCAGACCCCCCGCGATGCCCTTGGCGGTCGTGATGAGGTCGGGCACGATCCCCGACGCCTCGCATGCGAACATCGCACCCGTGCGCGCGAAGCCGGTCTGCACCTCGTCGGCGATGAACACCACGCCGTTGTCGCGGCACCAGTCGACGAGCGCCTCGAGGAACCCATCGGCCGGGACGATGAATCCGCCCTCTCCCTGGATGGGCTCGATGATGACCGCGGCGACGTTCTCGGCGCCGATCTGCTTCTGGATCATCGCGATGGCGCGCTTCGCGGCCTCGGGTCCGCTGAGGTGGTCGTGGAAGGGATACGACATCGGCGCGCGGTAGACCTCGGAGGCGAACGGGCCGAAGCCGCTCTTGTACGGCATGGCCTTCGCGGTGAGCGCCATCGTGAGGTTCGTGCGGCCGTGGTAGGCGTGGTCGAAGGCGACCACCGCCTGGCGGCCGGTGTGCTTGCGGGCGATCTTCACCGCGTTCTCCACGGCCTCGGCGCCCGAGTTGAACAGCGCGCTCTTCTTCGCGTGGTCGCCGGGGGTGATGCGGTTCAGCGCCTCGGCGACGGCGACGTACGACTCGTACGGCGAGACCATGAAGCACGTGTGCGTGAACTGGGCGACCTGCGCCTGCACCGCCTCGACGATCTTCGGGTGCGCGTTGCCGACGGTCGTCACGGCGATGCCGGAGCCGAGGTCGATGAGCGAGTTGTCGTCGGCGTCGACGATCACTCCGCCTCCGGCGGCGACCGCCGCGATCGGGGCGGTGTGTCCGACACCGGCGGCGACGGCGCTGGCCTTGCGGGCGAGCAGCTCCTGGGAACGGGGACCGGGGATGGCGGTGACGAGGCGGCGCTCCTGGGGGAGCGCGGGTCCGCCGACGGTGGTGGTGACAGCCGCAGTGCTCATACCGGCGATGGTAGGCAGCCGGACGCCGGCGGTGCACTCGCCGTCGGGTACATTCTGTATGTTCGGTTCGACACCGCGTACAAGCATCTCGGGGAGGAAGCGTGGACCAGACCACCGCCACGACGGTGCGGGCGCTCCTCGCGCGCGCGGACCTGCACCTGCGGCTGGCGCTCGACGAGGCCGAGCTCGAGCCGGGCGCCCTGGACGCGCCGGTGCGGTGGGTGCACAACTCCGACCTCGCCGATCCCACGCCGTTCCTCTCCGACGCGCTCGCGCTCATGACCACCGGCTCGCAGTTCGCCGGCGTCGACGACCCCGCGGTGTACGACGCGTATGTGCGGCGGCTGCGCGAACGTGTGGTGTGCGCACTGGGATTCGGCACGCAGGTCGTGGCGGAGGGCATCCCCCCTCTCCTGGTCGACGCATGCCGCGTGCAGCGGATGCCGCTGTTCGAGGTGCCGTACCGCACCCCGTTCATCGCCGTGGCGCGTGCGCACGCCGATGCGATTGCCGCGCAGGCGTACGCCCGGCGCAGCTGGGCGCTCGCCGCGCAGCGCGCGATCGCGCTGGCTGCGCTGCGGCCCGACGGCCTCGCGGCGACGCTCGCCGAGCTCGCCCGCCAGCTCGACGCCTGGGTGGGGCTGTTCGATGCCGCGGGAGTGCTGACGCGCGAACATCCCGCCGGGGCGCTGGACGCCGAGACCGCGGCGACGCTCGCCGACGAGGTGGCAGCGGTGCTGCGGCGCGGAGCCCGGGCCGGGTCGGCGCTGCGCATGGGGACGACGCCGTTCACGCTGCAGACGCTGGGGCGCGGCGGGCATCTGCGCGGCGTCATCGCGATCGCCGTCGGCGAGCTCGACCAGGAGGGGCGGGGCCTCGTGACCTCCGTGATCGCGATGGCGGGGCTCGCGCTCGAGCAGAACGAGGGCCTGGCACGCGCGCGGGCGCTGCTGCGGGCAGGCATGGTGCAGTCGCTGCGGTCCGACGACCCGACCCTCGCCCGTCGCGTCGCGCGCGACATGTGGGGCGGTCTGCCGGCGGCGCCGGTGCTCGTGGCGACGACGGACGCGTCGGGCCGACGCGACCCCGTGACCGAATGGCTCGAGCTTCACGCGCACGAGCGCGGCGGGCGCCTGTTCTTCGGTCGCGACGAGGTGGGACTGGTCCTCGTCGTCCCTGCCCGCGGGGACACCGGGCTGGAGGACCTCGAGTCGTTCGCCGCGCGATTCGACGTCCGCGTCGGGGTGAGCGAGCCGGTCGACTACGCGGCGTTCTCGCGCGGGATGCACGAGGCGGAGCTCGCGCTGCGACGCGGGTCGTCGCGCATCTCGCGGTTCGCCGACGTCGCCGCGTCGGGGGTGCTCTCGGCGCTCGAGACCGACGCCGGACGGGCGCTGGCCCGGGCGGCGATCGCGCCGCTGGCGGCGCACGACGAGGCGGAGGGCACAACGCTCGTCGCCACCGTGCGGGCGTGGCTCGAGCACGACGCGCGCTTCGATGCGGCGGCCTTCAGCCTCGGCATCCATCGCCATACGATGCGCGCCCGGGTGGCGCACGCCCAGCAGCTGCTGGGCGTCGACCTCGGCTCGTTCGCGGCGCGCGCCGAGCTGTGGGCGGCGCTGCGCGCCCTCGCCGACTGACCGCAGTCCGGCTACCGGGGTGCGTGCGCCTCGAGGAACTCGTACACGTCGGTCGTGTCCACCCCTGGGAACGCGCCGGTCGGCAGTGTCGCCAGAAGCGTGCGCGGCGTCTTGACGTTCGGCCAGGCGTTGTCGCGCCATGCCTCCTCGAGCGCTGCGGGCGCGCGGCGACAGCACACCTCCGTCGCGTGCGGGGAGACTCCGCGGTTCGCCGTGTCGCGGCCGAGGAACCACTTCGTGTCGTCGAACCGCACGCCGACGCTCACGGAATGAGCGCCCTCGCTCGAGGTCTCCACGCGCGCCGTGCACCAGTACGTGCCGTTTCCGGTGTCGGTGTACTGGTAGTACGGGTTGAACTTGTCGGGGATCTCGAACACCGCACGGCTCGTCCACCGGCGGCAGCACAGCTGCCCCTCGATCGAGCCGAGCCGGTCGGTCGGGAAGTTCACGTCGTCGTTCTCGTACGCCTTCGTGATGGTGCCCGACTCGTGCACCTTGAGGAAGTGCACCCGGATGCCGAGGTGCCGCGTCGCGAGGTTCGTGAACCGGTGCGCGGCCGTCTCGTACGACACCGAGTACGCGTCGCGGAGGTCCTCGATGGAGATCGCCCGGTCCTTCTTCGCGTCCTGCAGGAACGGCACCGCGTGGCCTTCCGGGATCAGGAGCGCCCCGGTGAGGTAGTTCGTCTCCACCCGCTGCCGCAGGAACTCGGCGTAGCTCGTCGGTTCGCCGTGGCCGAGGATGCGGCTCGACAGCGCCTGCAGCACGGCGGTGCGGGGATCGCCCTTCGCCGTCAGCCGACTCGACAGGTACAGCCGGCCGTTCCGCAGATCGGCGACACTGCGCGCCGTCTGCGGCAGATCGGGCACGTAGTGCAGAGTGAAGCCGAGGTGGGCGGCGATGTCCGACGCCGTGCGCTGCGTCAGCGGGCCGCCGGGGTGGTCGACGGCCTTGAGGATGCCGCGCGCCTGCTCCTCGAGCTCGGCGAAGTAATTGTCCTGCGTGCGCATCAGGCGGCGCAGCGCCACGTTCGCGCGGCGCGCCTCCTCGGGTGTCGCGGCGCGCTCATCCTTCAGCCGTTCGATCTCGCCCTGCAAGGCGAGCAGGGCCGTGAGCACGTCGTCGGGGATCGATCGGCCGATGCGGAACGGCTCGATGCCGAGCGCGCGGAACGTCGGGCCCTTCATCGCCCGCTCGAGCGCCACCTCGAGCTGCGAGCGCTCGTCGAGCGGATCCGACTCCAGCAGCGCGTCGAGCGTGACCCCGAGCGCACGGGCGATCTGCTGCAGCAGGGTGAGCTTCGCCTCGCGCCGACCGTTCTCGATCATCGACAGCTGGCTGGGCGCGCGCGAGACCGCGGTGGCGAGCTCCTCCAGGCGCATTCCGCGCGCGGTGCGCAGCTGCCGGATGCGGCGACCGATCGTGAGAGCGTCCACCTCTTCATCGTCGAGCGCGGCGGCGATTGTTTCACCCTCGAGAACGTCTTCCATCGCGGCATGATCTCACAAACACAGAAATTTCAAGAAACTTCACACCGAGATCCGACGGGACGCGGCCGGAAATTCACCCACAGTGGAGTCACCACCCGCCGCGACGGCCCCGCCGCAGCACCCCGAAGGAGAACGCCATGACACTCAACGCGACAGAAGGTCCCCTCCGCGCCGGCGACCAGGTGCAGACCGCCGCCGAGCTGCAGGAGATCTGGGACACGGACCCCCGCTGGGACGGCATCGAGCGCACGTACACCGCTGACGACGTCATCCGCCTGCGCGGCACCGTCCGCGAGGAGAACACGCTCGCGCGCCGCGGCGCCGAGACGCTGTGGAACCTCCTCCACACCGAAGACTACGTCCGCGCGCTCGGCGCCTACACCGGCGGCCAGGCCGTGCAGCAGGTTCGCGCAGGGCTGAAGGCGATCTACCTCAGCGGCTGGCAGGTGGCCGCCGACGCGAACCTCGCCGGCCAGACCTACCCTGACCAGTCGCTGTACCCCGCGAACTCGGTGCCGGCGGTCGTCCGCCGGATCAACAACGCGCTCCTGCGTCAGGACCAGCTCGAGCACGCCGAAGGCGACGTCACCCGCGACTGGCTCGCCCCGATCGTCGCCGACGCCGAAGCCGGCTTCGGCGGACCGCTGAACGCCTACGAGCTCGCACAGTCGCTGATCCAGTCCGGCGCCGCCGGCATCCACTGGGAGGACCAGCTGGCGAGCGAGAAGAAGTGCGGGCACCTCGGCGGCAAGGTGCTGGTGCCCACGCAGCAGCACATCCGCACGATGAACGCCGCGCGGCTCGCCGCGGATGTCGCGGGAGTGCCGACGGTGATGATCGCCCGCACCGACGCGCTCGCAGCCGACCTGCTCACGAGTGATGTCGACGAGCGCGACCGGGAGTTCCTCACCGGCGAGCGCACGGCCGAGGGCTTCCACCGGGTGCGAAACGGCATCGAGCCCGTCATCGCCCGCGGCCTCGCGTTCGCGCCGTACGCCGATCTGCTGTGGGTCGAGACCGGCGAGCCCGACATCGCGCTCGCCCGCGACTTCGCCGCCGCCATCCACGAGCGCTTCCCCGGCAAGCTGCTCGCCTACAACTGCTCGCCGAGCTTCAACTGGAAGCGCCACCTGGGCGACGAGCAGATCGCGACGTTCCAGGCCGATCTGGCCGAGCTGGGCTACGCGTTCCAGTTCATCACGCTGGCCGGCTTCCACGCCCTGAACCACTCGATGTTCGACCTCGCACGCGGGTACGCGCAGCGCGCCATGAGCGCCTACGTCGACCTGCAGGAGGCGGAGTTCGCCGCCGAGGCCGACGGCTACACCGCCACCAAGCACCAGCGTGAGGCCGGCACCGGGTACTTCGACGCGCTCTCGACGGCTCTGAACCCGTCGAGCGCCACGCTGGCGCTGGCCGGCTCGACCGAAGCCGCGCAGTTCCACTGACCCACAGGCCAGTCCCCCTGACCCAGACCCGGATGTCGCAGCCCACCGAATCCCTCGGGCTGCGGCATCCGTCCCCCTTCCCTCCTCCGACAGGAGCACATCATGACCACCACGACGGGCACCAAGCCCACGACCACTCCCATTCCGACGATGACCGGGGAACCGGCGATCGAGGTCACCGGGCCGCTCCGCGAGCGGTACGCCGAGATCCTCACGCCGGATGGCATCGCGTTCGTCTCGGCGCTGCACGACCGGTTCGCCGGGCGTCGGCACGACCGGCTCGCCGACCGGATGCGGCGCCGGTTCGAGATCGGCAACGGCCACGATCCGCATTTCCGCGCCGACACCGCGCACATTCGTGAAGACCCGACCTGGCGCGTGGCGGGCGCGGCGCCCGGACTCGAGGACCGTCGTGTCGAGATCACCGGTCCGACGGACCCGAAGATGACGATCAACGCGCTGAACTCCGGGGCGCGGGTATGGCTCGCCGACCAGGAGGACGCCACGAGCCCGACCTGGCGCAACGTCGTCGAGGGGCAGCTGTCGCTGTTCGACGCGATCCGCGGGCGGCTGAGGTTCACGAGCCCGGAGGGCAAGGAGTACCGCGTCACCGCCGAGCGCACCCCGACGATCGTGATGCGCCCGCGCGGCTGGCACCTCGTCGAGGAGCACATCAGCTTCACCGACCGGGCGGGGCGCCGCATGGCGGCATCCGGTTCTCTCGTCGACTTCGGGCTGTACTTCCTCCACAACGCTCAGGCGCTCATCGACGCCGGCACCGGTCCCTACTTCTATCTGCCGAAGATCGAGTCGGCGGAGGAGGCGAAGCTGTGGGACGACGTGTTCACGTTCAGCGAGCAGTACGTCGGCATCCCCCACGGCACGATCCGGGCGACGGTGCTCATCGAGACGCTGCCGGCGGCGTTCGAGATGGAGGAGATCCTGTTCGCGCTGCGCGACCACTGCGCGGGCCTGAACGCCGGGCGGTGGGACTACATCTTCTCGATCATCAAGAACTATCGCGGGCGCGGGGCGCGGTTCGTGCTGCCCGATCGCAGCGAGGTCACGATGACCGTGCCCTTCATGCGCGCGTACACCGAGCTGCTCGTGAAGACCTGCCACAAGCGCGGGGCGTTCGCGATCGGCGGGATGAGCGCGTTCATCCCGAACCGCCGCGACCCGGAGGTCACCGCGCGGGCGATCGAGAAGGTCTCGGCGGACAAGAAGCGCGAGGCCGGCGACGGCTTCGACGGCACGTGGGTCGCCCATCCCGACCTCATCCCCACGGCGCAGGCCGAGTTCGACGCCGTGCTCGGCGAGCAACCCAACCAGATCGAGCGGCAGCGCGACGACGTCGAGGTGACGGCGGCGCAGCTGCTCGACCTGCACATCGGCCGGCCGATCACCGAGGCCGGGGTGCAGGGGAACGTCTCGGTCGCGATCCGGTACATCGAGGCGTGGCTGCGTGGGCTCGGCGCGGTCGCGATCGACAACCTCATGGAGGATGCGGCGACCGCCGAGATCTCACGCTCGCAGATCTGGCAGTGGATCCAGCAGGACCGCGAGACGGCCGAGGGCACCGCGATCACGCGCGAGTACGTCGAGGAGCTGATCGGCGAGGTGCTCGACGCAGCGCCGCGATTCGACGGCGACCGGTTCGACGACGCCGCCGACGTGTTCCGCGAGGTCGCGCTGCGGGAGGACTTCCCGGCGTTCCTGACGCAGGGCGCCTACTCGAGGTTCCTCGTCGAGGAGGAGTGAGCTGCCGGGCCCTGAGCGGCGCGTTCGACTCGTCGCCGCGCTCGTCGCTCTGGGCCCGGGAAGGAGATCGGAGGGCCGGTCGTCGGCGCAGGTCGGCGACCGGCCTCCGGGCTCCTCCGGCCCTCCGGGGCTCCGGCCTTCCGGGCTCCTTCGGGGCTCTCCGGTCCTCCGGCCTTCCGGGCTCTTCCGGCCCTCCGGCCTTCCGGGCTCTTCCGGCTCTCCGGGGCTCCTCCGGCCCTCCGGCCCCGATGCCTCCGATCCCCTTCGAACCCTCCTGGTCCGTCGAATGCTGCAGCATCGGCGACGCGCGGCAGATCTCCGCTGTTGCGCCAGTCTTTTCCTGGCGCATGAGCGGAAACCTGCAGCCCCGACGGGCGGCGCTCCGCGGTGCTTGTTCGTCATGCGGGATTCCGTCCGGACGGGCGCCGCTTCCCGCGCGAGGTCAGGCGATCTCGCCGGCCTCGACCGTCTCGGCGAGCATGTGCACGCGCGGCAGATGGTGGGCGCCGTAGAAGTCGGCCGACGTCAGGCGCGCCGCATCCGTCGTCGACAGCTCCTCGTGCTCCAGCACGGCGGCGACGGCGAGCGCGTGCATCCACCCGCCGGCGAGCGTCCCGAGCAGCATCAGGTAGGGCACGCTCACGCCGTACGCGTCGCGCGGCCGGTGGAAGCCGAGGAGCGACTGCGTCACGCGGCGGGATGCGTCGACCGCCCGCTCGAGCCGGTCGGCGGTGCGCGCCGCGACGGGATGATCGAGCCCGCGCAGGTGCGCGACGGTCGCCTCGATGCGGCCGAACAGCTCCGCGGCGGTGGCACCCCGATCCCGGATCAGCTTGCGGCCGACGAGGTCGTTCGACTGGATCGCGGTCGTGCCCTCGTAGATCGGCATGATGCGCGCATCGCGGTAGTGCTGCGCCGCACCGGTCTCCTCGATGAAGCCCATGCCGCCGTGCACCTGGATGGCGTCACTCGTGATCTGGACCGCGTCTTCAGTCGCCCATCCCTTGAGGATCGGCACGAAGAACTCGGCCAGGGCCACGTCGTCGCCGTCGAACAGGTCGGCGGTGTACACGCCGAGCGCGCGCATCGCGAAGATCCGGCTCGACATCGACAGCAGCAGGCGGCGCACGTCGGGGTGCTCCGCGATCGGGGCGCCGTCCGCACGGTCGAGCACCCGCCCCTGCAGGCGCCCGGAGGCGTAGGCCGCCGCCTGCTGATATGCGCGATCGGCGATCCCGGTCGCCTGGAAGCCCATCCCGGTGCGCGCGGAGTTCATCATCACGAACATGCCGGCAAGTCCCCCGCCGACCTCGCCGACGAGGTATCCAGTCGCGTCCTCGTACGACAGGACACACGTCGGCGAGCCATGGATGCCGAGCTTGTGCTCGATGGCGACCGTCTCCACCCCGTTGCGCCCGCCGAGCGTGCCGTCGCCGTTCACGAGGATGCGGGGCACGACGAACAGCGAGAGGCCCTTCGCGCCGGCCGGCGCATCCGGCGTGCGTGCGAGCACGAGATGCACGATGTTCTCGGCGACGTCGTGATCGCCCCACGTGATGAAGATCTTCTGGCCGCTGATCGACCAGCTGCCGTCGCCGCGCGGGGTGGCGATGGTCCGGATCGCTCCGAGGTCGGTGCCCGCGTCGGGCTCCGTGAGGTTCATCGTGCCGGTCCACTCACCCGAGACGAGCTTGCTCAGATAGGTCTCGCGGATCTCGTCGGATGCCCCGGCGTCGAGTGCGTGGATCTGGCCGGCGGTGAGCAGCCAGCACAGTGCGAACGCGGCGTTCGACCCGTTCCAGATCTCGCCGAGACCCGCGCGCACGGCGCCCGGGAGCCCGTCGCCGCCCGCGGAGACCGGGGCCTCGGCGGTGATCCAGCCGGCCTCGACGAACTGCCGATAGGCGTCGGCGAACCCGTCGGGCAGGCGCACCTCGCCGTCCTCCAGCCGCGCGCCGACGGTGTCTCCCGCGGTCTGCAGCGGCGCGAGGACGGAGGAGGCGAACTCCCCCGCGGCCGCGACGATCTCGGTCGCGTCGGCGGCCGTCAGCTCTCCGCCGGTCGCGCGTGCGGGAAGGTCGACGCCGAACGCCTCCCCGTAGAGGAACGCATAGTCATCGACGGGCGCGACGTAACCGGATGCAGCGGCCATGGGATCTCCTCGATCTGGGACTGAGGCTCAGTATACGCGGCACCCAGTCTCACGATCAGGTTAGCGCCCGACTTCGTCGCCCGCGAAACCACATCACATTCCCCGCTGCACACCAATCTGCACGAAAACTCATGTGGTCTGGTCGAAATCGTACGATCTCGACGAGAGGGGGGCCGATACGCTGGGAGGGTGACCGAACGTGCTCCGTTGTCCCGCAAGCTGTCCGCCATCGCCGAGTCCGCGACTCTCAAGGTCGACGCCAAGGCGAAGGCCCTCAAGGCCGAGGGCAAGCCCGTCATCTCGTACGCCGCGGGCGAGCCCGACTTCGCGACGCCGCAGTTCATCGTGGACGCTGCGGCACAGGCCCTGCGCGATCCGAAGAACTTCCGCTACACGCCGGCGGCGGGTCTGCCCGACCTGCGTGAGGCGATCGCCGCGAAGACGAGGCGCGACTCCGGCCTCGAGGTCGACCCGGCGCAGATCATCGTGACCAACGGCGGCAAGCAGTCGGTGTACCAGGCGTTCCAGGCCGTGGTGAACCCGGGCGACGAGGTGCTGCTTCCCGCCCCGTACTGGACGACCTACCCCGAGGCCGTCCGCCTCGCCGACGGCGTTCCCGTCGAGGTGTTCGCCGGTGCCGACCAGGACTACAAGGTCACCGTCGAGCAGCTCGAGGCGGCCCGCACCGACAGGACCACGGCGCTCGTGTTCGTCTCGCCGTCGAACCCGACCGGCTCGGTCTACACGTCCGACGAGACCGCGGCGATCGGCCGCTGGGCGCTCGAGCACGGCATCTGGGTGATCTCCGACGAGATCTACCAGAACCTCGTCTACGACGGGGTCAAGGCGGTCTCGATCGTCGAGGCGGTGCCCGAGGTCGCGGGGCAGACGATCCTCGTGAACGGCGTCGCGAAGACGTATGCGATGACCGGATGGCGCGTGGGCTGGATGGTCGGGCCGCGCGACGCGATCAAGGTCGCGGGCAACCTTCAGTCGCACCTGTGCAGCAACGTGAACAACATCGCGCAGCGCGCGGCGATCGCGGCGCTGAACGGCCCGCAGGACGAAGCCGAGGGCTTCCGTCAGGCGTTCGACCGGCGACGCCGGCTCATCGTCGAGGAGCTGTCGAAGATCGACGGCGTCACGGTGCCGACGCCGCACGGCGCGTTCTACGTGTACCCCGACGTGCGGGGACTGCTGAACCGGGAGTGGGCGGGAAAGACGCCGACCACCTCGCTCGAGCTCGCCGACCTCATCCTCGACGAGGTGGAGGTCGCCGTCGTGCCCGGCGAGGCGTTCGGCCCCAGCGGCTACGTGCGCCTCTCGTACGCCCTGGGCGACGACCAACTGCTCGAGGGCGTGAAGCGCCTGCAGAGCCTCTTCGCCTGACACCGCGAGCCGCCGCGGCCGCTTCCTCGCGGTCAGGCATCGCGCAACCCCCTTTCCTTCGTTCGCCGCGCCGCGTTGACTGCCTCGCGAACCCGAGAACGAAGGAGGAGGCATCATGCTGCTCGAGGGGAAGACCGTCATCGTGACAGGTGGCAACAGTGGCATCGGCGAGGCGATCGTGCTCGCCGCCGCGAAGGAGGGTGCGAAGGTCGTCGTCGACTACGTGACGCATCCCGATGAGGCCAAATCCCTGATCGACCGCATCCACTCCGACGGCGGCGACGCCATCAGCGTCAAGGCCGACGTGAGCAAGGTCGACGACGTGCAGCACATGGTCGATGCCGCCGTCGATGCGTTCGGGCGCCTCGACGTCATGGTCAACAACGCCGGCATCGAGACCCGCACGTCGGTGCTCGACACCACCGAGGCCGACTACGACAAGGTGCTCGCCGTGAACCTGAAGAGCGCGTTCTTCGGCACCCAGGCAGCCGCGAAGCAGTTCATCAGCCAGGGTGGCGGCGGCGTCGTGGTCAACATCTCGTCGGTGCATGAGGACTGGCCGATGCCCGGCAACACCCCGTACTGCCTCTCGAAGGGCGGGCAGCGGATGCTCGCCCGCACCGCGGGCGTAGAGCTCGGCCCGCACGGCATCCGGGTGGTCAACGTCTGCCCGGGAGCGGTGGACACGCCGATCAACACGCGGACGCTCGACGACCCCGACAAGTCGGCCAAGCTGAAGGCCGCCATCCCGCTCGGGCGCGTCGCCGAGCCGTCGGACATCGCCGACACGGTGGTCTTCGTCGCATCCGACCGTGGCGGTTACATCACGGCGACGAGCGTCACGGTGGACGGCGGGATCATGCAGGGCAGCGTGGGTCTCTGACCCGGCCGCGCTGAGGCCCTGCTGAGGCCATCCGGCCGTGCCGAGGCGACCCGCCCGTGCTGAGGCCGCCCGGCCGTGCTGGGGCCGTGGCGCCTCCCCGCACGTCGGCGCAGCGGCGGCGGATGCGGCTCAGGCCGTCGGGATCGCGACGATCGGCTGCGTCGTGGGCCGACCCGTCGGCGAGCCCCCGTTCTGCTCGACGGTGACCGCGACCACATCCCCCGGCCGCATGCCCGCATCGAGCAGCGCCGACGTCGACGCACCGGTCGCCTCGAACGTCCCTGCCGCGATAGGGGTCTGCCCGCGCACGTACCAGAGCTCGAAGGTCTTGTCGTCGGCGAGCTCCGGGAGGTCGCCGGCGACGAGCACCGCCTTCCCGAGCGACGGCGACCAGTGCAGCGTCGCCTGCCCGCCGCCCTCCACGTCGGCTGTCGCCTGCTGCGCGTCGGGTGCCGCCTCGATGTCGTCGAGGGCCACCACGGCGGCGGGTCTGCTCGCGTGCTGCGCCGCGATGATCGCGCCTGCGCCGATGCCGACGAGGAGCACGACCGACGCCGCGAGCGCGAACCACGCCCGGCGACCCCAGCTGCGCCCTGCCCGTGGCGGGACGGATGCGTCGCGCTGCGGATGCTGCCGGGGAGCGGATGCGTCACCCCGGCGCTCCGACGCGACCGACGCGTCAGCCAACGGCCCCGGCCGCACGGTTGCGTCGCCCCGGCGCTCCGACCCCACGGATCCGCCCTGCGGCAATCCGTCGATGCGGGCGAGGGTGTCACCGCGCAGGGCCGCCGGCGGCGGCACGTCGTCCGCCAGTTCCGCGAGCGAGGCCGCGGTCGCCGCATCCTCTTCCACCCGCCCGGCCCACTCGGGGTGCTCCGCGAGTGCTGCGCGGTACGCACGCATGTCATCCGCGCCGAGCGCGCCGAGCGCGGCGCCGGCCGAGAGCTCGGCGAACTCCTCCTCGGTCACCGTGTCACCCCCATCTCCACCCGCAGTCGTGTCAATCCGTCCCGCATCCGCGTCTTCACCGTGCCGAGAGGAGACCCGGTGAGCGCCGCGATCTCGCTCTGCGAATACCCGCCGTAGTACGCCAGCGTGATCGCCTCGCGCTGCGGCTCGGGGAGCCGGTGCAACGCATCCGCCACCCGCGCGGATTCGATCCGCAGCTCGACCTGCTCGGCGACTCCCGCGGGCGCCGTCGCGAGGTCGCGGAACCCCGCGCGCACGTCGCGGTCGCTGCTCGCCTGCGACGAGCGCACGCGGTCGATGGCCCGGCGATGAGCGATGGTCAGGAGCCACGCCCTCCCTTGCCCCTTGTTCGGAGCGAACCGTCCCGCGGATTGCCAGACCTCCAGGAACACCTCCTGGAGGACCTCCTCGCTCTGCGCGCGGTCGACGAGCACGCGCAGGATGAGACCGAACGCCCGAGCCGAGAGCATGTCGTAGAGCTGGGCGAACGCCGCACGATCTCCGAGAGCGGTGCGCCGGATCAGCTCCCCGGCGGCGTCGACGGGATCGGAGCCGTCCTCGGGCACGTCGATTCCGTCGATCACCATATCCACCAGCATGCCGCACACCTCCCTCGAAACCCGCACGGGCTCGACCGCGGCCGGGCTACCCGAACGTGAACGAGTAGACCTTCACTCCCGCCGTCACCGTCGCGTCGAGGACGGCATCCGATCCATCCGCCCCCGTGACGACGGCGTACGATCGGGGCACTCCGGCGACGTCGACGTCACGCCACGACCCGCCGTCCTGACGCACGCGCACTGTGCCGCTGCCGCCCAGCACCATGCGGACGGTGGCGGCGTGGAATCGCAACCGCAACCGCGCCACGTCGCCGGACGGCGTCGCGAACTGCGAGGCGATCGTCCAGTCGCCGCCGAGCGCGAACGTGTCGGCGGGCTGGTCGCCCGGCAGCGTGAAGCTCGAGTCGCCGTCGGGGTACGCCGATCCGGCGAAGTTGCGCTGCTTCGCGAAGCCGAGGAACGTCTCGGGCGTCGTCGAGCCCGCCGTCGGCGTGAGATCGGCGACGTCGGTCGGCGGCGGCAGCTGCACGTCGGGGTTCGCGTCGGTCAGCAGCTGGCGGATCATCTGCTCGGTCTGCGCGTAGTCACCCTCGCCGAAGCCGATGTGCCGCACCGTGCCGCTCGCGTCGATGAGGTAGTCGGCCGGCCAGTACCGGTTGCGGTAGTTGGTCCACGTGGCGAGGTTGTCATCGAGGGCGACGGGATACGTGATGCCGAACCCCTTCGCGCCGGCCGCGACGTTGCCGGCATCCTTCTCGAACGCGTACTCGGGAGAGTGGACGCCGATGACCTCGAGGCCCAGGTCGCGATACGCCTTGTCCCAGGCGACGACGTGGGGAAGGCTGCGCTGGCAGTTGATGCACGAGTACGCCCAGAAGTCGACGAGCACGACCTTCCCCCGCTCGTCGGCGAGGTCGACGGGTTCCCCGCCCGGGGTGTTCAGCCACGCGGTGATGCCCTTCAGCCGCGGCGCCGGTCCGCACGACTGCAGGTGGTCGGCGTTCGCGGTGCACCGGGAGAGCTGCCGGTTCTCGTCGTTCACGAGACCGCCGAGCTGCAGCGCGCGCTGCGCGTCGGGGTTGTCGGTGAGCGACCGCTGCAGCTGCGCGGTGTAGTCGGGCACGAGCCGCTGCAGCGCCTGCGGCACATCGAAGGCCAGCCCGGCGGCGAGCGCGATCATGGCGACTCCGGCCGCGATCCGGAGCCCGCGCTCATGGGCGCGGAACGCCCGGATGCGTTCGACGAGACCGCGCCCCGCGAGGGCGAAGACGAGCAGCGGCACCGAGACGCCGATGGCGAAGGATGTCGTCAGCAGCACGGTGTCCCACCCGATGCGACCGGTGGACCCGGCGACGATGATCGCCGCGAGGACGGGGCCCGCGCACGGCACGAACACCGTGCCGAGTGCGAGCCCGACGCCGTAGCCGCGGCCCCTGTTGGCGACATCCGTTCGCCGCGCGAGCCGCTGGAACGGCCGCTCGAGGAGCTGCTCGACGCGCGGGACGATGAGGCCGACGCCGATCAGCACGAGGACGCCGATTCCGACCCAGCGGATCACGTCCTGCGGCAGGTGCAGCAGGCCGAGCACGAGCGAGCCGGCCAGTGTGACGAGTGTGAAGCTCGTGACGAGGCCGAGGATCACGAAGTAGGGGCGCGAGCGCGGCGCCGGCGCGGGGGCGTCGTCGAAGCGCGCCGACTGCGCGCCGCCGGTGAGGAAGATGACCGGCAGCACCGGCAGGATGCACGGTGAGATCCCGGTGATGAGACCGCCGAGCAGTCCGATGACGATGAGTTCCATCTGCGCTCCTTGGGCCTTGCGTCGTCCGACGCGGCGTGGTTCGGCGTCGTCTGGCTGTTGTTCGGCGCCGAGCCCCGAGCGGTTTGCGCGAAAACCGATCCAATCCGTTCGGCGGACCGCCGCGAACAGGTGATGGATGCCGGGAGCACGACGCTCTCGGACGACTCGAGGAGGACGAGATGTTCCGCAAGAAGATGTATCTGGCCGTTCCGCTGGTGATCGGCGCCGCCGTCGCCCTCAGCGGCTGCTCGATGGGCTCCGGCAACGACGCGGCGGCGACTACGCCTGCCGCGGAGCAGCCGTCGGCGTCACAGCCGGAGGCATCGACCCCGGCCGCAATGGACCCGGCTGCCGACCTCGTGGGTCCCGGCTGTGCCGGCTATGCCGAGAAGGTGCCCGACGGCGCGGGGTCGATCCAGGGGATGTCGCAGGACCCGGTGGCGGTCGCCGCGTCCAACAACCCGCTCCTCACCACGCTCGTGTCGGCGGTCAGCGGCAAGCTCAACCCGAAGGTGAACCTCGTCGACACGCTCAACGGGTCGGAGTTCACGGTGTTCGCGCCGGTCGACGACGCGTTCTCGAAGATCCCGTCGTCGACGATCGACAGCCTCAAGACCGACGACGCCACGCTGACGAAGATCCTCACGTATCACGTGGTGCCGGGTCAGATCCCGCCGTCGAGCATCGACGGGACGCACAAGACCGTCGAAGGTCAGGACGTGACGGTGACCGGCAGCGGCGACGCCATGATGGTGAACGACGCGAAGGTCATCTGCGGCGGCGTGCACACAGCGAACGCCACCGTCTACCTGATCGACTCGGTGCTCATGCCTCCCGCGAAGTAGTGCCCGTGCGCGGAAGGGTCCGCCGCCGGCGTCTCAGCCGGCGGCCGTCGCCCCGTCCGCTCATCCCATCGACCTCCGCTTCGCTCAGCCCACTCCGCCCCGCCTAACCCCGCGAGATCGTACGATTTCGCCGGCTGAACATCATCCCGCGCGAGAACTGATGTGCATTCGGCGAGATCGTACGACTTCGCCGCACCGGCGGAGGTCAGATCTCGACGCCGATGAGCACGGGCTCGGGCTGGAGCAGGAGGCCGAACTCCGCGTGCACGCGGCTGCGGATGAAGCGGGCGAGCTCGGCGAGCTCGTCCGCGGTCGCGTCGCCGCGGTTCGTCAGCGCGAGGGCGTGCTTCGTGGAGAGGCCGGCCCGCGACCGCGGCAGCCGGAACCCCTTGCCGAACCCCGAGTGCTCGATGAGCCACGCGGAGCTGACCTTCACGTCGGGCGCGGGCGACGGATCGGTCGGCACGAGCCCGGCGTACTCGTCGAGCGGGATGATCCGCTCCGGAGCCGGGTCGGGGGCCACCGGCCATCGCGGGCACGCGTCGGGCAGCGTGCGGGCGAAGGCATCCGACACGACGGCGTTCTGGAAGAACGACCCGGCGCTGTACGTGTCGGGGTCGGCATCGTCGAGCACCATGCCCTTGCTCCCGCGGATCTGCAGGATGCGTTCGCGGATGCCCCGCAGCGTGATCGTCTCGTCGGCATCCAGGCCGAGGGCCGTGCGCAGCTGCACACCGGGAACCGCGACGGCCCCTTCTCCGCGGTCCTCGAGCTCCAGGGTGAGCGACACGATGACAGCAGGCCGCAGCGGCTCCGAGCCGTAGTGATGCTTGAGCACGGAGGTGCGGAAGCCGAGGCCGAGCTCCGACGCCGGCACGGTGCTCAGCTCGCCCGTGGACTCGTCGAGCAGCTCGACCTCGACGAGGGTCTGGATGATCTCCTGTCCGTAGGCTCCCACGTTCTGCACGGGCGCCGCCCCCGCGGTGCCCGGGATGCCCGACAGCGCCGCGATCCCCGCGAGTCCGCGGTCGACGGCGCGGGCGACGACGTCGTCCCAGGGGTGGCCGGCCTGGATGCGCAGGCGCGCGAAGCCTGGGCGGGGCGCGGGGAGGTCTTCGATGCCGCGGGTGAGGATGCGCACCACGGTCCCGTCGAACGGCTCATCTCCGACGAAGAGGTTGGATCCTCCGCCCAGCACGAACCACTCGTCGCCCGAGCTCCACACCTCGCGCAGAGCGCCGACGAGCTCGTCGGAGGCGCGCGCATCGATCATGCGCGCCGGGGCGGCCCCCGTGCGCAGCGTCGTCAGCCGCGCGAGCGGGACCGGATCGACCTCGGGCATGTCAGGGCAGCCGGACCCGCACCTGGGCCTTGCCCAGGACCGTCGTGTCGGCGTGCGTGACGGTCAGGTCGATGCGGGCGGCGTCCTCCTCGACGACGGCTGCCTTCGCGAGAACCGTGACGTCGGCGCCGGTGTCGGGGTCGACGACGACGGGGCGGGTGAAGCGCACGCCGTACTCGAGGATGCGCCCGGAGTCGCCCAGCCACGGCACGATCGTCTCGACCGCCAGGCCCATCGTGAGCATGCCGTGTGCGAGCACGCCGGGCAGGCCGACGCGGGCGGCGACATCGTCGCGGTAGTGGATGGGGTTGAAGTCGCCGGACGCGCCGGCGTAACGCACGAGCGAATCGCGCGTGAGATGGACGGTGCACTCCGCAACGACGTCGCCGACGGCGAGGGCCGCGCCTGGGTGCTCGGCGGTCATTCGTCTCCCCCGATCAGCAGCACCGACGTCGCCGTGACGACGTGGGCGCCCGACGCATCCGTGATCTCTGCCTCGCTCGTGACCATCGCGCCTTTGCCGACCGCGCGCACGGCCGTGATCGACAGCTGCCCCGTGAGCTCATCGCCCGCAACGATGGGCCTCGTGTAGCGGAAGCGCTGCTCGGCGTGGATCGTCCGTTCGAGCGCGATCCCCGCGTCGGGCTCGGCGAGCAGCTGCTGCAGCGTGAGGTCCTGGATCACCATGGCGAACGTCGGAGGCGCGACGACGTCGGAGTAGCCGAAGGCGCGCGCGGCGTCGGGGTCGGTGTGCTGCGGGTCGGTCGCGAGCACGGCGCGCGCGAACTCGCGCACCTTCTCGCGGCCCACCAGGTACGGGGCGGTCGGCGCGAAGGTACGGCCGACGAGCTGGGGATTCACGGGCACCCGGCCAGTCTATCCGCGGGCGGTGCCCCGCCCGGAGCGGAGGGCCTTGAGCGCCATCTGCACCGCGATGAACACGACGAACAGCGCGAACAGGATGTTGCCGACGAACGGATCGATGAGCGTCGCGAGCCACGCGCCGAGGGCGGTCATGGTGCACGCCGCGATGCCGATGCAGGCCGCCGCGGGGATGTCGACGTTGCCGCGGCGCAGGTTGCCGACGGTCCCCGACACCGCGGTCGGGATCATCATGAGCAGCGACGTGCCCTTGGCGATCAGGTCGCTCGTGCCGAACCCGAGCATGAGCGCCGGAACGATCACGATGCCGCCGCCGACGCCGAGCAGCCCCGACAGCACGCCGGTCACGAAACCGGCGACGATGAGACCGACGATGCTGAGCACGGTGAGCTCGAGGTGCGCCTCGCGTGACGGGACGACGAAGAACAGGCCCACGACGACGACGCACAGGAACGCCACGAACGCCCACTGGAGCGCGACGACGGGGATGCGTGCCAGCAGCCACGTGCCCACCTGGGCGCCGACGACCGCCGCGGCGGCGAGGATGAGGGCCGGGATCCAGGCGACGGAGTCGTGCACCGCATACGAGATGACGCCGACGGCCGCCGTCGGGACGATCGCGGCGAGCGACGTGCCGGCCGCGCGCCGGTGCTCGAAGCCGGCGAGCAGCGTCAGCAGCGGCACGATGACCGTCCCGCCGCCCACACCGAAGAGGCCGGAGAGCAGCCCCGCGGCGAGCCCGATCGCGATGAAGAGGAGGTAGGTGCGGGGGCTGCGTGCGGTCGTGCTCATCGCGTCGAGCCTACTGCCCGGCGCGCCGGGCACAGGAACGGGAGGTGGGCGCCGCCCGCTCGGGCCGCCACCGTGGAGTCCGGCTACTGCTCGGGCCGCGTGCAGGTCGTCTGCGCCGCCGTCGTGCCGGTGATCACGCCCGGGAGGTCGACGGCATCGTCGGGGCCGGGTGTCGTCGTCGCGGTCGCGGTGGGCGTCGGGGATGGCGTCGCCGAGCCGTCGGGCACCGCTCCCTCCGCGTCGACGCCCACGCCGGCCTTGCCGGTGAGGTTCAGCGGCTTGTTGTCCTTCAGCGCCGTGAACAGCACGTCGGCGGCGCTGTGCACCGGCAGCACGCGCGAGGCGTCCGCGGGGTCGTACGTCGTGGGGTACTGCACGAAGACGATGTCCTTGTACGGCACCGACTTCACCGCCATCGCGATCTGCACCATGCGCGTCGGGTTGGCGAGGTTCTGGTCGAGCACGAGCTGCTTCTCGTTGACCTGCTGGATCGCCGTCGTCGCGAGGGCGAACAGCTTCGTGGGGTCGCCCAGCACTCCCCCCGACTGCAGCTTGCGCACGAGCGACGACATGAACTGCTGCTGGTTCGAGATGCGACCGAGGTCGGACCCGTCGCCGATGCCGTGCCGGATGCGGAGGAACTGCAGCGCCTGCGCACCCTTGAGGGTGTGCTCGCCCTTCGTGAGGTGGAGACCGGTGTGCTTGTCGTTGATGTCGCCCGCCACGCAGACATTCACGCCGCCGATCGCATCGGACATGTGGATCACGCCGGTCCATCGGATCGCCGCCGCGAACTGGATGTCGACGCCGGTGAGGTCCTTGATCGTGAGCGCCGTGCACGCGAGGCCGCCGTAGCTGTACGACACGTTGAGCATCTGCTCGCTCATCGCCGAGTACCGGCCACCGCTCGGCGACGGGCACGACGGGATCGGCACGAGCATGTCGCGGGGGAACGAGACGACGGTGACCCGCCGCGGGTTGTCGGAGATGTGCACGAGCATCGTGACGTCGTTGCGTTCGCCGCCGTCGTCGTGCGCGCACCGCGGGAAGAGCTTGAGGTCCTGTCCCTGGCACGAGTCGGTGCCGACCAGCAGGAGGTTCACGCCGCCCTCGATCTCGCCGATCGACGGCGGCAGCGGCTTGGTGGACTCGAGCGCCACGGCGTTGTCGGTGATGGTCGACGTCGTGCTCCACAGCGCGAACGCCGCCGTGCCGGCAAGCCCGAGCAGGCCGACGACGAGCACTGTCGCCGCGATCGCCACGACCTGCGTGATCGCCCGCGGCGAGCGGAGACGCCCGTGCCGCGCGAGTGGTGCGCGGGGCGGTTTCCGGCTCATGCTCGGGTCCTCTCGGGCCTGCGGAACGTCTGTCAGCGACGAACGACGGGGATGCGGTGGGCAGCGGCGTTCAGGCCGGCGACCGACGGGAAGTCTATGGGATGACTCTTCGCGTCCGCCCCGGCCCCGCTCAGGATTCGCTGGATAGCCGGGCCCGGCCGGTGGCGAACGGATGCGTCGAGCCCGCGCCCGTCACCGCGGCGGGTTCGTGAACCGCGGCCGTCGCGGTGGGCTCGTCGAACCGCGACCGTCGCGGCGGGCTCGTCGAACCCGCACCCGTCACGCGGTGCGCTCGTAGTGCCGGGTGTGCTCGCGCACCCCGGCGAGCCGGAACCAGCCCGGTGTCTCGATCGCGGTCTCGAAGTCCTCGCCCTGCACGTCGTCGACCCGCTCGTGCAGCGCCCGGTAGCGGTCGTAGTCGATCGGCTGACGCTCGTCGAGCGTCGCGGCGTCGCGCGCGGTGCGCACGACATCGCGGTACCCGGGTCGCACGACGCCGGTGAAGAACTCCGACACGCTGCCCGAGCCGTAGCTGAAGAACCCGATGCGTCGCCCGCCGAGGTCGGCCTCATCGTGCTCGAGGAGCGAGAGCAGACCGACATAGATCGACGCCGTGTAGCTGTTGCCGGTGCGCCGGTTCATCACGAGGCTCGCCTCGATCTGCGCGCGCCGCTCGTCGCGATCGAGCGGCGCGTCGGCGACCTTGACGAGCCGGTCGTGGGCCTTGACCGCCATCTTCGTGAACGGCTGGTGGTAGCAGAAGCGGTCGATCGCGGCGAAGTCGACGCCGCCGCGCGCCTGGTACTCGGCCCAGGCGCCTTCGAGCGAGCGCAGGTACGCCGCCAGCGAGTACTTGCCGTCCACGAGCGCCGTCGACAGGTAGTTCGGCCGCCAGAAGTCGTTGATGTCGTCGGTGTGGAGGCCCGTGACCGGCTCGATCTCGACGAGCGCCGGGTCGGCGCACACGAGGAACGCGACGGCAGCCGCTCCCTGCGTCGGCTCGCCGCTGGACTCGAGTGCGTACCGCGCGACATCGCTCGCGATCACGAGCACCTTCTCGGTCGTATCGCGCGCCACGATCCCGAGCGCGAACTGGAGGGCGGCCGTCGCCGAGTAGCAGGCCTGCTTGAGCTCGACGACGCGGCAGTTCTCGCCCATGCCAAGCAGGCCGTGCACGAAGACCCCGGCGGATTTCGACTGGTCGATGCCCGACTCGGTGGCGAACAGCAGAGTGCGGATGCCGTCGGAGCCGTGCCGGTCGAGGATCTGCGCGGCCGCTTCGGCGCCCATCGTGACGATGTCCTCGTCGACGGCCGGCACGCTCATCTCGGTCTGGCCGATGCCGATGTAGAACTTGTCGACGTCGATGCCCTGCCGACGTGCCAGCTCGCCCAGGTCGAGCACCTGGTGCGCTGTCGCGAAGGCGAGGTCGTGGATGCCGACCCGCAGCTCGGACGCCGTCATCGCGCGGCCTTCCTCTCGATCGTCAGGTGGGCGGCCATCAGCTCGCCCGGGTTCGTCTGCGCCGCCATGAGCGACAGCTCGCCGCACAGGACCGTGGCCGCGCACAGCACCGCGAGCCGACGCGCGTTCTCGCCCGGTTCCCGCTCGTCGGCGCATCCCAGTCGTGCGAGGTTCTCCCCCACGAACGGCAGATCCTTGCCGTTGCCGACCGTGCCGACGATGAGGTTCGGCAGCGTGCACGAGAAGTACAGGTCGCCGCCGCGCACCTCGGCGTGCGTGATGCCCTGCGCCCCCTCGACGATGTTCGCCGCGTCCTGTCCTGTGGCGAGGTAGAAGCCGAGCAGCATATTCGCGTAGTGCGCGTTGGCGCTGCGCAGGCCCCCGGCCGTGATCGTGCCGATGAGGTTCTTGCGCACGTTGAGCTCGGCGATCGCCTCGGGACTCGTGTGCAGCCGCCGGGTGACGACCTCGCGGGGGATGAGCAGCTCGGTGACGACGTTCTTGCCGCGGCCGAGGATGCCGTTGACGGCGGTCGCCTTCTTGTCCGAGCAGTAGTTCCCCGAGATCGACCCGTACCGCAGCCCCGGAACGCTGCCGAGGATGTGATCCATGAGCCGGTCGCTCGCGAGAGTGACCATGTTGTGCCCCGACGCATCCCCCGTCGTCAGCTCGAAGCGCACGAACAGCAGATTCCCGACGATCTGGTGATGGATGTCGACGAGCCGCGCGAACCGGCTCGCCGTGCCGACGACCTGCTGCAGCTCGTCGCGGCGGCCGTTCAGCAGCTGCATCGCGGCGACCGCGGTGGCGGCGTCGTCGGCCTCGAACAGCACCGACCGTGCCATCCGCTCATCGACGAGCGTCGCGACGATCCCCCGCTCGGTGAGCGTGGAGATCTTCGCCCCGCGCCCGACGGACGGCCACAGCGGCGTCTCATACGTCGCGAGCGGCACCTCCTGCAACCCGGTCATCACGTTGCCGCTGACCGAGATCGGCCCGACCCATTTCATCGGGACCGGGGCGGCCGAGATCGTCTCGTCCCTCATGCGCTCTTCCTCGTCGTGGTGCTTCGCTCGCTGTACGCGGCGGCGTCGATGGCGCGCAGCTCGCAGAACTCGCGCACGCTTCCGCGCAGCAGCAGGTCGGTGGCGCCCAGTGACGCCGGGTCGGGCGCGCCGAGCAGCGCGTGCAGCTGCGCGATCTGTTCGAGCCACGCCCGGATGAGCTCGATCAGGGCGTCCTCGCCGCCGTCGAGCACCGCGTGCAGGAACACTCCCGAGACCCCGACGGCGCGCGCGCCGAGCGCGAGCGCGCGGACCACGTCGAGGGGCGTGCGCACGCCGCCGGAGGCGACGAGAGCGGGGACGCGGGTGGCCGCTGCAGCGTCGAGCAGGCTGCACACCGCCGACTGCCCCCATCCGGCCATGAAGCCGTAGTCGCGCTCGGGCCGGCGCGAGTTCTCGATGCGGGCGAAGTCGGTGCCGCCTGAGCCGCTCACGTCGGCGATCGCGACGCCGAGGTCGGCGAGCAGCTCGAGCGTCGGGCGGCTCAGCCCGAACCCGACCTCCTTGACGACGACGGGCACCTCCACGCCGTCGACGATCTCGGCGATGCGGTCGGGCCACGCGGAGAATCCGCGACTGCCCTCGGGCATCACGGTCTCCTGCACGCTGTTGAGGTGGATCTGCAAAGCATCGGCCTCGAGGATGTCGACGGCCCGGCGGGCCTGGCCGGGGGTCGCGTCGGCGCTGAGGTTCGCCAGCACGAAGCCGTCGGGGTTCTCGTCGCGCAGCACGCGGAACGTGGGGATCGTGCTCTCGTCGCGCAGCGCCATGCTCATCGAGCCCGAAGCGATCGCCACCCCCGTCTCACGCGCGGCGATCGCGAGCGAGCGGTTGATGCGCCCGGTGCGCTCGCTGCCGCCGGTCATGCCGTTGATGTAGAGCGGTACCTGCCATGCGATGCCGGCGATCTCGGTGCCGAGGCCCACCCGGTCGCGGTCGATGCCGGCGAGGGCGTGATGGAGGAACCGGACGTCGTCGAAGTCGTTGCGGGCGGCGTCGCCGGTCTGCTGCGCGTCGGCCAGCTCGACGTGCTGGTCCTTGCGTTCGCTGCTCATTCGTCGATCGCCCCCTGCGCATCCTGCACCTGCAGATCGAGGTGGCGGATGTCGCCCTGCTCCCACTCTGTCATCATCCGGTGGATGTCGGCTCCGAGCGGCGCCAGGACGATGCCGCAGTCGCCGCCGCCGGCGCCCGACGACTTGCCGGCGGCACCCGCCGCCTCGGCGCTGTCGCAGAGGGCGGCCAGGCGCGGCGTCTCGATCTGCAGGCCCGCCTTCCGTGCGAGGTCGCCGAGGGCGGCGCGCGCGGCCCGGACGGCGACGAGCGCCCCCTCGGCGTCCTGCGCGTCGAGGGCTGCCACGAGGGACTCGACGGCGGCACGGGATGCGGCGAGGAACGTGCCGTATCCCTCGGGGTCGGGGCGGGTGCGGTGCTGCACGCTGCCCACGAGCCGCTCGGTCGAGGCGGGCTGGCCGGTCCAGCCGACGATCAGGCGCAGGTCGTCGGGCGCGGGAAGGCGGCGCACGGAGAGGCCGGGCCAGTCGTACTCGAGCAGCTCCTGCACCCCCTCGGCCTCCGCCGCGGCGAGCAGGCGGTCGCGGTCGGGGGCGCTGTAGGCGATCCAGCCGCCGAACGCGCTCGCGGCCACGTCGCCGCCCGACGCCGCCGGCGACACGCGCACGGTGGCGATGAGCGCGACCTTGAACAGCTCGAGCCCCGACAGGTGCAGGCCGTAGAACTCGTCGAGCGCCCGGACCGTGGCGACCGTCACCGCGGCAGACGAGCCGAGCCCGAACTTGCGGCCCGACACGTCGTCGAGCTCGCTCGAGATGCGGATGTCGCAGAACCGCGGCGCGATGCCGCGTTCGGCGACGAGCTGCTCGACGGTGCCGATGGCCGACAGCACGTAGTCGTAGGGGCGGTGGTCCTGGTCGAGCACGACGACGCCGTCGTCGCGGGTCCACAGCAGGGGCGCGCGGCCGTATTGCCCGGACGAGATGCTGCCACGGACGCCGGCGGCCGGCTCGAGCTCGACGACGATGTGCCGATCGACGGCGACGAGCACCGACGGCTGGCCGGGCTCGACGACGGCGTACTCGCCGGCGATGAAGAGCTTCCCCGGGGCGTGGGCGCGGATGACTCCGCCCGACGGGGACTGCGGGTCTGCCGTGTTCGCCGCCGCGCTCATGCCGTCGCCTCGACGAGGTGCGCGCCGAGGCCGGCATGGGCGGCGACGAGGCGGTCGGCCGGCATGTCGGCGGCGAGCGCCGCGTGCACGGCTTCCACGTCCTCGTCACGGCAGACGAACACGACGTTCGGCCCCGCGTCGGCGGTGGCATAGGCCTCGAGCCCGTCGGCGCGCAGGCGCGCGGCGGCGTCGAACAGGGCGACGCTCTGCGGCGCGAGGTAGCGGATGGGCGGCCGCGAGCCCATGATCGCGGCGTGCATGCGCAGCGCGTTCGATTCGGTGATCTCTCCGATCGCCGTGACGTCGCCGCGGTCGAACGCCGCGCGCATCTCCTCGAGATCTGCGGCGGCGGCGGCCACCCAGGCGTCGGCGTAGGGGGATGTCGCGCGCGTGCGCCGCATCGCCTCGCGGCTGGAGACGGCCTTCGTGCCGGAATCGACGACGGCGATCACCATGCCGAGGGCCGGGCCCGGAACCGGCTCCGCGAACGACGTCGCGTCGTCGGTGCCGGCATGCCAGATCGCGGTGCCGCCCACGATCGAGCGGCACGCCGAGCCCGAGCCGCGGCGGGCGAGCCGGCTGAGCGCTCGCGCGTCGAGATCGAGACCGTACGCGTCGGCCGCGGCGACCGCGAGCGCGGCGAAGCCCGACGCCGACGACGCGAGGCCCGCCCCGGTCGGCACCGAGTTGCGAGTGTCGACGCGCGCGCGGGCGGTGTTTCCCGCCCGCTCACGCACGACGTCGAGGAAGGCGCTGACGCGGTCGGCGACGGTGCTCGTCGGACCCGTGCCGGTCGAGTCGGTTCCCGTCACCCCCGCGCCCGTCAACTCCACGCCGTCGAAGACGACGGCGTCGGCCGAGGCATCCGTGTCGACCGTCACTGTCGTCGTCGTGGGGTACACGTCGAGCGTGAGGGAGAGGCTGCCGGTGAGGGGCAGGATGAGGGCGTCGTCACGCTTGCCCCAGTACTTGACGAGGGCGATGTTGGGATGGGCGACGGCTGTGCTCATGCGGCGATGTCCCTCGGGTGCAGCATCCAGGTGCGCTCCGCCCCCGCCGACAGCAGGGCGGCGGCGACGGCGCCCGCCTCCTCGTCGGTGGAGGCGAGTGCGAGGACGCAGCCGCCCCGTCCGCCGCCGGTGAGCTTCGCCCCGAGCGCGCCGGCGTCGCGCGCCGCGGCGACGAGGCGGTCGAGCTGTGGACTGCTCACCGCGAGTTCACGCAGCAGTTCGTGCGTCTCGGTCATCCGCTCCCCCAGCCGTGCGCGATCGTCGGCGGCGAGGTCGTCGACCGCGGCCTCGGTGTGCTCCTGGATGCGGGCCAGGACGCCGGCGACTCGCAGCGGATCGGCGTCCTTGAGCGCCGCGACACCCGCGACGGCCTCGCGCGTGCGCCCGCGCAGACCGGTGTCGGCGATGACGAACACGCCACCGAGCGCGGAGGCGAGCGCGCGGGACTGTCCGGCGCGGAACCAGACGGGTGTCTCGGAGACGACGGATCGCGCGTCGAGCCCACTGGGCGTGCCGTGCGCGACGCGCTCGGCCGCCTGCGTCAGCTCGAAGAGCTCCTGCGCGCCGAGTTCGACGCCGCAGCGCCGGGCGACGGCGGCGCTGATCGCCGCGGCGACGGCGGCGCTCGAGCCGAGCCCGCGCTCGGCGGGGATCTCGCCGTCGATGCGCACCGCCAGGTTCTCGGCGGGAGCGCCGACGAACCGCAGCGTCTCCGTGATCGCGGTGACGGGGGCGGCGAGCAGTTCGGGTGCGGCGGCGACCGGTCCGCGGTAGAGCACCGAGTCGATCCACAGGGGCCGGTCGGTGCGGGTGACCGAGGCCGTGAGCGTCAGGCCGTGGACGGGCAGGGCGATCGCGGGGGCGCCGTGCACGACGGCGTGCTCGCCGAGCAGGATGACCTTCGCGTGCGCGGTCGCGCGCGCCTCGAAGGGCCGGCTCCCGCCCGGCTCGGCTGACTCGTCGGCCGACGGCGACGTCGCGGGGGCGACGCGGTCCACCGCGCCCGTCAACGGGTCCCAGAGGCGACCTGTCACGCCGGCCATGTGTCTCCTGGTCTGTCGGGAACGCGGGATCCTCGGCCGCGAATGCGAGCGTGCGGCGCACGCTGCGGATCCGGCCGCCCATCCTCGCGGGTGCGCTCGTGCGCCCGCCATCCGTCGATTTTATCCGCAGAGGGCCTGGCCGTGGCTGGGACCGGGCCGAGTGCCGCCGCCGCTACTGTGGCGGCATGACGGATTACCACGTTCTGGAGATCGGCGCCCCCGACACCTGGCGCGAGTTCTACGGCGGGTTCACGCCCGCGACGTCGCGCGACGGGCGCCGGGTCGTCGACGACGAGCTGACGACGCAGTACATCGGGATGACGGCGAACGCGTACGAGCCCGGCGAACAGGCCGGCTACTGGCACCGGCACAGTCGCATCGAGGAGCTGTACGTGTTCCTCGCGGGCCGCGGCCAGATGGGTCTGGACGACGAGGTCGTCGACGTCGGCCCGGGCACGGTCGTGCAGGTCGGCCAGGGCGTGTGGCGCACGTGGCGCTGTGTGCCCGACAGCCCCGAGCAGCTCCGCTGGCTGTGCATCCGCGCCGGGGGCGAGGACCTGCCCGAGCGCCCGGACGACAGCGAGCGTGGGCCCGACCGGCCCATGCCCTGGTGACGCCACCGGGCTCAGACGACAGTCTCCTCGACGGACGCGGTGTGCGCGTCGGGGGCGACCGGCCGCTCGCTCTCCGCCGCCGTCAGCCGCGCGCCGATCTGGCGTGACGCACGGAACGCCCACCAGGCGAGCGGATGGCGGCGGCCCTTGCGGTACACGCGGTACGGCACGTGCGCGTCCTCGGCGCGCGGATATCCCGCTGCTGCGCACACGCTCGGCAGGATCGCGGCGGCGGCCGCCTCGTAGCCCGCATCCGAAGGGTGCAGGTGGTCATGCGCGGAGAACATCCCCTCGGGATCGCGATGGAACAGCGGGCCGAGGATGTCGCCGAGCGCGACCGTGCGGCCCCCCGCCCGCAGCACCACGATGGCCTGACCGGTGGCCACGAGCCGGCTGTACCAATGGGCGAAGAACCGCAGCGGCTGGCTGAACGGGTGGACGGTCCCCAGGTCGGGGCACGTGGCGACGACGACCTGCACGCGGTCGCGCCGCAGCTGATGCACGGTCTCCGACAGCGGCCACAGCGCGTCCGTCAGCCGCTTCAGATGCATGACGTCGTTCGCGCCGATCACCATCACCACGACGTCGAGGGCGACGACCTCGCGGAGCCGCGCGAGCTGCGCGATCAGGGCTGTCGACTCGGCGCCGACCTCTGCGACGTTCGTGAGGACGACCGGGCGGTCGGCGGCCTCGGCGAGGCCCTGCGCGAGGAGCACGCCCGGAGTGCGGTCGGCGTCGAGGGCGCCGTAGCCGACGGCGAGCGAGTCGCCCATGACGCCGAGGGAGATCGCCTCTCCCCCGCGGTCGCCGCCGAACGTGCCCTCACGGGGGACGACGGAGTCGAGGAGCGTCGCCACGAGGCGCTCCCGTGCGAGCAGGCCTTCCGCGAGGGTCAGGGCCCCCACCGCTGTGGCGAACCCCACCACCGACCCCGCCGCGACCCCGATCGTGCGCAGCACGCGCAACCAGGCGGGCAGCGGCATCCGTCGTTCCTTCGATGCCCTCCGTGCACTCATGCTCGCCCCTCGTTCCCCAGCGTATTCCGCGCCGAACCCACGCGGTCGTGCCCTCAGCAAACGCCTATCGCACTCGTAGCACCAGCCCCTCCGTCAGCCGGAGAGCCGCGCCGCGCTCACCCGCCGGCCTCGGTCGCGTCGAGCACCGCGAAGGGCAGTTCGCCGGCGAGTTCACGCGCGAGGAAGCCCAGGCCGTGCGTCGCGGTGAGGCGGGCACCGGCCCTGGCGTGTGCCCACAGGCCCCAGATCGCGGCCCGTGGCGCCGGCACACCGCGCGCGACGAACCCGGTGATCGCGCCGGCGAGGACATCGCCGCTTCCGGCGGTGGCGAGGCTGGCGCTCGCTCCCTCGATCCGCCAGAGTGTGCCGTCGGGTTCCACGACCTGGCCGTAGCTGGCGACCACGGCGTTGTAGCGGTCGGCGACCGACCGCAGACCATCGGTGAGGTCGTCGACATCCTCATCCAGGAGGATCGCGACTTCGTCCTTGTTCGGGGTGAGGATGAGGTCATCCGGCACCATCCGCCGATCGACGTCGGGCAGCACCCCGAGGCCATACGCGTCGACGACGAGGCGCCGCGGCGACGTCGCAAGGATGGCCTCGAGCGTCGATCGGGTCTCGGCGATGTCATCGAAGCCCGGACCGATCAGGACCGCATCAGCCCTGCCGAGGGACGCGGCCGCGCGCTCGGGCATCGGATCGTCCGGTCGGTCGGGAAGGGTGAGCACGGCGGCTTCCGGCAGCAGGCCCGCGAGCTGCGCGTCGATGGAACCCGGAACGAGCACGGCGGCGCGCCCGGCGCCGACGCGCATCGCCGCTTCGAAGGCGAGGATCACCGCCCCGGGCGTGCGACGAGAGGCGCCGACGATGACGAGGTCGCCGCGATCCTTCTTCGATTCCCCCGGATCGGGCAGACCCCACTGCCGCAGGAGGTCCGCGTCGACGCGCTCACTGCGGGTGGACATTGCCGTGTCCCGGATGAGCGGTGACATCGACGTCTTCGGCACGCAGGTGCGACACATCCGCGAACGAGTCGAGCGTCCACGTTCCGTCGGCGTAGGAGAGGTGCGTGACGGAGGCGTTGAGGACGGTGCCGCCGGCGGCGAGGTCGAGGGTCTCGGTCTCGTCCATGCCGAGGAGGATGGAGATGAGGAGCACGACGACGGCGTCATGGGCGACGACCAGCATCGAGGTCGCGTCGGCGGTGGCGGTGCTTGTGGCCGCTTCGCCGAGGAAGCCGCGGAGGCGGAGCCGCACGTCGACCCATGATTCGCCGCCGGGCGGCCGGTGGTAGTACTTGCCGAGGAAGCGGCGGCGCTCCCATTCCTCGGGGTAGCGCTGCTGCACTCCGCGGCGCGTGAGCCGGTCGAGGATGCCGAGCTCGCGGTCGCGGAGTCGCTCGTCAGTGCCGGCGGTGTGGGAGGAGTCGGCGCGGGCGGCGGCGATCTGCCAGGTCTGCTGGGCGCGCGCATAGGGCGAGACCATCACGACGTCGATGTCGTCGCGATGCGCGGCGAGCCAGTCGCCGAATGCTGTGGCCTGCTCGCGCCCTGTGGGAGAGAGCGGCACATCGGCGTCGCGGATGTCGATGGGGACGACCTCTGAGCCGTCGGCCTCGGCGCGGGATGCGGCGACGTTTCCCTCGCTCTCACCGTGCCGGGTGAGCCAGATGTGGGTGATCATCTTCTGCCGGCGTTGGGATCACATGACGTCGAAGAAGCCGCCGAAGGGCGCCTCTTCGTCTCCGATGTCGCGGGAATCGAACTGCACCGTCTCGATCGAGAAGGTGACCTGGGTGCCCGAGGAGATGAGCACGCTGACCTCCCGGTTGCCGACGACCGTGAAGTTGACGAAGTCGCCATCGGACTTCATCGCCGCGACGATGCGCCGCTTCAAGTCGTCGATGTCCTGACCTTGCGCGAGGAAATGCACGCCGCCGTTGACGGCGATCTCGGTTCGGACCATCGTCCCCACGTCAGTCATCTCGCGTCTCCACGTCAGTCATCTCGCCACGCTATCGGGCCCTCGATATCGATGCCAGGGCCCTTTACAAGGGAGATTCGTCGTGGCACTGTGCGGACACGAGGTGATGGATCCCCCGCGCGGTCCGCGTAGGCTGGCGCGGTGAGCGAGGCGCTGGACGAGGGACCGTTCTATCACGGCACGAAAGCCGACCTCCAGGTGGGAGATCTGCTGACCGCGGGCTACCGGTCGAACTACCGGCCCGA
This sequence comes from Microbacterium altimontanum, assembly GCF_058349865.2. Classification (NCBI taxonomy): domain Bacteria; kingdom Bacillati; phylum Actinomycetota; class Actinomycetes; order Micrococcales; family Microbacteriaceae; genus Microbacterium; species Microbacterium altimontanum. Next base: position 183,628 of record NZ_JBYRJB020000006.1, read on the forward strand.
AGTGGTGATGAACCACATCTACTTCACGGCTCTTCGCGACGGTGCGGGGCTTGCCGCCGAACTCGCGGCGGGCGACGCCGAGCCGCGCGTGTACGTCGTGGAGCCGACCGGGGAGTTCGAGAACGACCCGAACGTGACCGACAAGAAGTTCCCGGGGAACCCCACCCGGTCGTACCGCAGCACCGCACCGCTGCGGATCGTCGGCGAGGTGACCGACTGGACGCGGCTGTCGGCCGAGGCGCTCCAGGAGTGGAAGGCGAAGATCGCGGCGCTGACCTCCGGCGGAGGCGGCGAGATCGTCAACTGAGCGCCTCGTCGAAGACGACATGACGCTGGCACGATGAAGTCATGCAGGCGCTGCGCCGGATCGTGCTCATCATCGCGCTTCTCAACCTCGGCTACTTCTTGGTCGAGTTCGGGGTAGCTCTCGCCATCGGGTCGGTATCACTGTTCGCCGACTCGGTCGACTTCCTTGAGGACACCCTGATCAACCTGCTCATCTTCGCAGCGCTGCCGTGGTCCCCGTCCCGGCGACGTCTGGTCGGTTCGGTACTGGCGTTCGTCATCCTGATCCCGGCCCTCGCGACGATCTGGACCGCCGTGGTCAAGGTCCTCGACCCTTACCCTCCCGCGCCTATCCCCCTCTCGCTCACCGCGCTCGGTGCGCTCGTGGTGAACCTGGCGTGCGCGCTGCTTCTCGTCCGGCACCGCCATCACAGCGGCAGCCTCACGAAAGCAGCATGGCTCTCAGCGCGGAATGACTCGATTGCGAACCTTGCGGTCATTGCCGTCGGCGTCGCGACGATCTGGCTCACCACAGGCTGGCTGGACATCGTCGTCGGAATCGGGATCGGCCTTCTCAACGCCGATGCGGCTCGGTCGGTGTGGAGCGCCGCACGGCGGGAGGCCGAGCCGACACCGTGACCGTCAGGGTGTCCAATACGACAAAACCCCCGACGCATCGAGGGTTCAATCTGTAGCAGGAGCGGGGCTTGAACCCGCGACCTCACGATTATGAGGCGTGTCAGCCGTCGCCGAGGCGATGGAGCGACTCTCCCCAGAGCAAGACGCGCAGCGCGCAGAGGTCATCGCGCGCGGGTGCTCCCGTCCGATTCGTACGCGGTCGGGTGTGTGGGTGCGGTGCGGTTCGCGGATCAAATCGCGGTGCCCGTCGTGCGCTGAGTTGTACCGGTCCGACTGGGCCGCCATCGCCCGGTCGGGCATCTTCGATGGGCCGGTGGAGCACTACCGGTTCTATCTCCTGACGCTGACGGCGCCCTCGTTCGGGCGCGTGCATCGGGTGCCGCGAGCCGGGTCGCGGTCGGCGGATCGCTGCGGGTGCGGCCGTGTGCACACCGGCGACGATGCGGGGCTGCGAGGGGTGCCGCTGGACGCGGCGGCGTACGACTATGCCGGGCAGGTCGCGTGGAATCGTGATGCGGGCGTGCTGTGGGATCGGACGCGGCGACGGCTGCGCGATCGGTGGGATTCGGTCGAGTTCTTCATCGTGCGCGAGTGGCAGGAGCGAGGCGTTCTCCACGTTCATGCAGTCGTGCGGATCGCCCGCTATGAGGCGCCCCCGCCGGACGCGTTGCGGGATGCTGCGCGGTCGGCGTCGGCGGTGTCGTTCGACGGATCGATTGTCGAGTGGGGCGAGCAGGCGCAGTGCGACTCGTTCCGGGCGGACGGCGACGGCGCCAAGACGATCTGGTATCTGTCGAAGGCACTGAACTACGTCCTCAAGGACGTGGCGACGGATGCCGCGGCGGCGCCCGTCGAGGTGTGGGCGCATCAGGTGCGGCTCATGGCTGCGGCTAAGCGGATGCGGTGCTGTGCGGAGTGCGAGCCCTCGACGTGCGGCAAGCGCATCCACGACCGGTACGGGGCACGCGCGCAGGTGGTCAGCGCGTCGCGGCGGACCAAGACGCGGCCGGGGTGGTCGTTCACCGGCCTCACGCGGACGGTACAGCGGCGCATGCGGCTTGCCTGGTACCTCGAGAGGGTCGCGGCCGAGGCAGGCGCGAGCGAAGCCGGCGACGGGTCGCAGGCCGGGTCGCTCGAGGCGGCGGCGCTGCGCTCCCGGGATGAGGTCGCCGTTCTCGCGGCGGCGGGACCTTGAGAGGGGGTGACTGTGTGGCTGCTGCTGACTGCGAGCTCTGCGCCCTGATCGGGCATCGCTCGTGCGACACGTGCGGGCGCCCTATCTGGGACGCCGACGACGTGAACGAACAGACGTTGATTCGTGACGCCTTCGGGCGGGAACTGTGCCCCGATTGCGCGTAATGGCGCATGCGAGTGCACCGCGGTGGGAGAGGGGCCGCGGGATGCGCGCCGGTGCGGATGCGCGGGACGCGCGCCGCACGGCACGCGCCCGGTGCCCCTCGGCCACGGGTGGGCTCGAAGGTGTCATGTCGGGCATCTGGGACATGCCGCGAGGGCAACCGGAGCGTCAGCGGAGGGCGGCAGAGCCCCGCGTCAGCGGGGCCCTTGATCTTGTATAGAAGATTTCGGGAGAGCGTCACTCGGTGGTGAATGTCGAACGTTGGCCTTACGCTGGTAGTCGCATTGCTGAGACTATGGACGCGGGGACACTGTGGCGGATTTCCGATCTGAGCGGATGCCGTCGCCCGAGGGCGAGGGTAGGGCGAAAGAGGCTCTTGAGGACGCATGGGACGCCTACCGCTCGGCGAACAAGGCCGTCAACAAGTCGCTGTTCGCGGTGTTCCCGTGGCTTCGCCAGGCGCTGCGGGGGCAGTCCGCGTCGATGGCATCCGACCTCTTCGGGTTCTGGCTCGCGTGGCGGCTCTTCGGCGGGTTCGAGGGCTTGCAGACGCTCGGCATGAGTCGCACGACGCTCTACCGGCGCATCTCACTCTTCCGCTCGGCCTTCGGCGTTCACCCGGATGTGTTCGAGATGCCGGGTGTGACTCTCGATGTCGAGGCATTCATCGCTGGCTTCAACGAAGCCTTCGGCGGGGGCGCGGCGAAGCAGGACGACGCGGACTAGTCTCATAGTTGACACTAGGCGCTCCCCGCGCCTATAGTCCCATATGTGGGACTCCCTGACGACGCTACGACACTTGCCGCCTTCTACGGCGAGTTCCGCGCGCTCGTGGAGGACGGTCTCACATCGAACGCTCGCGAGGCGTACGCCCGGGCCTGGCGTCTGCGCGTTGAGCCTGCGCTCGGGTCGCTGACACTTCTTGAGATTCGCCCCCTGACGATCGCGAAGGCGCGGGCGCAGTGGTCAGGGAAGGACTCGACGAAGAGCGACGCGATGGCGCTTCTGTCGCGGCTCCTCGGGCTCGCGGTGATGGATGGGCGCCTGCCGTCGAACCCGTGCCGCTCGCTGCTGCGGCCTCGCGGAAAGGCACACGAGGACGACCCGGTGTCGCGCGCACTGGACGATCTGCAAGTGCGCCGCATGCTTGCGTTGACCGCTCCACATCCGTTCGGGCAACGCTCGCTTGCTGGCCTCGTCTTCACAGGGCTTCGGCTTGGTGAGTTGGTGGGCCTCCGCTGGGAGGACGTAGACGTAGCACGCGGGCTGCTCGTTGTTCGCCGCACATTCTCGCCGGATGGGCACGGGCGACTGGTCGAGCGGGCCACGAAGAGCGGGCGCATTCGTCGCGTGCCGATCCTGGATGAACTTGTGCCGTGGCTCGACGCCGCGCGCGAGGTCGGCCACGATCACGTGTTCACGGGCGAGCGGGGCGGGGCCTTCGATAGCGGCAACCTCTCACGGCATGTCGAGTGGCCGAAGATCCGCGACAAGATCGCGACGTTCTCGGACGGCGTCCCGCTGCGGTTCCACGACCTACGCCACACATTCGTGTCTCGACTCGCTCGCCTCGGCATCGCTCCCGCCAATATCCAGAAGGTCGCGGGGCACGCGTCGATCACCACGACCGAGCGCTACACGCACACGTCATCGACGGATGCCGCCCTAGCAGTGGGGGCCGCTGTCAACGGTGCGATTCGTGAGGTCCCGAATCGAGGGGGTGAATCGGCGCAAAATCCGGCTGCGATCAGGCCTTCTATGTTGTAGCAGGAGCGGGGCTTGAACCCGCGACCTCACGATTATGAGTCGTGCGCTCTCACCAACTGAGCTACCCTGCCGCGACGCATCCGGACTCGCCGAGTGCTTGCGAGCCCCGAGTCAGGATTGAACTGACGACCCCTTCCTTACCATGGAAGTGCTCTGCCACTGAGCTATCGGGGCGCTCCCGGACGCATCCGGGCAACCAGAAAAGAATATCAGAGGGCGAGCCGAATGCCGAACCGGGCAGACCGCTCAGACACCGGCCTCGTCAGCACTTGTTGTGCGCGCGCAGCCACGGCATCGGGTCGATCGTGGTGCTGCCGTTCTGCAGCACCTCGACGTGCGTGTGCGCACCGAACGAGAAGCCGGTGTTGCCCGTACGACCGAGGTACTGACCGACCTTGACCTTCTCGCCGGCGTGCACCTGCAGCGATCCGTACTGCATGTGACCGTACAGCGTCGCCCAGTGCTGACCGTCGATGACGTGGTCGATGATGACCGCGACGCCGTAGCCCTGGTAGCCCTCCTGTGCGACGCGAACGGTGCCATCCGCGATCGCCTGCACGTGCGCGCCGTTGCCCGGAGTGAAGTCGACGCCGGTGTGGAACTCGCCCGGACGCGGACCGTACCCGAAGCTGATCGGCACGCCCACGGCGAACGGCCACTGCACATCGCACTGCGGGTTGTTCGTGAAGTACCGGTTCGACACGTTCGAGATGCCGGTCGTCCCGGCCATCTCCACCAGCGTCGCCGTCGTGAAGTTCGCGGAGCGGTCGAGATCCGTCGCCGGGGCCGCTGCGTCGACCGGTGCGACGTACGCCTGGATCTCGTCGCTGTCCGCCGTGCCCACGACGTCACCCGCCTGCTGCGGCGTCGTCGCGCCGTACAGCGTGCTGGCGGGAGCCGCGACGGCCTCCGCCGGCATCGTCGCACCGACGGTGAGGAGGCCGACGGCAACGATGGCGCCGAAGGATGCGGATGCCGCCGCCATGCGCTTCAGCGACGCTCCCGACGACTTCCGCCGCGGGGCCTTGTGCTTCTTCGACGTGCTGGGCTGCGCCGGCTGCGACGCATCCGTCGCCGGCGCGGTCTCTTCGGCGGGCTCGGTCTCGCCGGCCTCGGTCTCGACGGCCGGGTCCGACTGGATCGGGGTCTCGCCGGTGAACGAGAAGAGACGCGCGGCCACCTCGAACGCATCCGCGTGCGCGGCCTGCGCGGCGGTGGGGACGGCCGCCGTGATCACCGGGAGCGGCATGCTCATCGCGGCGGGCTCGGAAGTGGAGTGAGCGGGCTCGGACACCGAGAGCGTCGGCTCGGCGATCGTCGTCGGTGCGACGGTGGACGCGGGAAGCGAGTCCACGACCGCCGCGGACTGCGTCCGCTGGCGGTGACGGCGGCGGGTCATCGGCTGCTCAGCGGCGGTCGACGATGTATCGGTCTCCGGCGCGATCTGTGCGGCCGGCTGAGGTGCGATCTCGAGTGCGGCCGCGGCATCGGCGGTCGTCTCGACGACGTGCGCCGTCGCGTCGTCACCAGCCGTGGACTGGGCGGGCGCCGTCGCCGGAGCCGCCGGGGCGTCGACCGAGGTGGCCGACGCCGGCATCACCGAACGGTCCCAGACGACCGCCGGCTTCGCGGCTCCCTGCCCCGCGGCCCGTCTCCGCGCCTCCGCGCGCGAGGTCACCGCGTCATCCGCCGCCGAGACAGGCGTGGGTGCGGTGCGGGCAGAACGGCGCGTGCGCGCGGGCTCGGCCAACGGGGCGTCGAAAGGCAAGGGAAGGGCGAACTCTCGGGTCGTGTCGCTGGAGGGGGCAACGGTCGGACGGCGGGAATCTGATCACTTCGCCGTTCGGGCCGACGAAAGTAACGAACAGGTAAACACTACCTCCGGATCACTGAGAATGCCATGTGCGGCGCCGATATATCGTCAGCGCTCGTCGATGGCTGCCATCATCCGTTCGAAGAGCTGCCGACCGGCCGCGACCGTCAGGTCTCTGCCCGGCCTGCCGCCGGGGATCCCGCCCGTGAAACCCCCGGCTTCCTCGACCATGAGAGCCGCCGCGGCGTGGTCCCACGGGTTGAGCCCGCGCTCGAAGTACCCGTCCAGCCGGCCGGCGGCGACGTACACGAGATCGAGCGACGCCGCCCCGATACGGCGGATGTCGCGGGCCAGCGGCATCACACGCTCGAGGCGCGCGAGATCCCCCTGGCGCGTCGCAGGGTCGTATCCGAACCCGGTGGCGATCAGCGCCCCCGCCGCAGAATGCTCCTCGTTGACCGCGAGCGGCTGCCGTCCGTGTGCGCCGTGCACCCGGGCGCCGCCACCCCGGGTCGCGGTGAACAGCTCGTCGAGTGCCGGCGCGAACACGACGCCGGCAAGAGCCGTCCAGCGCGTGGGGTCGGGGTCTCCCTCGATCGCCGCGATGCTGACGGCGTATGCCGGGATGCCGTAGGCGTAGTTCACCGTGCCGTCGATCGGGTCGACGACCCACGTGATCCCCGACGCACCGCCCTCGGCACCGGATTCCTCCCCCAGGAACCCGTCGTCCGGACGCGCATCGGCGAGGCGGCGGCGGATGAGCGCCTCGACCTCGCGGTCGGCTGCGGTGACGATGTCGGCGAGCGACGTCTTGGTCGCCGCGATCTCGACCCCCTCGGCGCGGCGGCGCCGCGCCAGTGCTCCCGCCTCGCGCGCGATGTCGACGGCGAGCGGGAGGAGATCGTCTGCAGGGGTCATGCCTTCCACGCTAGCCCGACGACGATGGCCGCACCTCGGAAGGTGCGGCCATCGGCGGCGTGCGACGTCACCGCTGCGGGTGCGGCGGCACCGGCGGCGGGGGCGGGAAGCCCTCGTAACCCGTCGCGGCCGACGGCTGCGACGCGTCGGGCTCCGGCGCCGCCGGTGCGGACTGCGGCACGTCGGGCTCCGCCGCGGCCGACGGCTGCGGGGCCTCGGGAACCGGGTGCTGCGGTGCGGGTTCAGTCTGCGGAGCCGGCCAGGCCGCGGCATCCTGCCACTGCGCGGCCGTCTCGGGGTTGACGGCGGGCGCCTGTTCCGGAGCCGGCCAGCTCGGTGGGGCGTCGTACTGCGGCGCCGGCGCGTACTGCGGGGCCCCGTACTGCTGGGGGTCGTACTGCGGCGCCGGGAAATGCGAGGCGTCGTACTGGGGTGCGCCGTACGGCGCCGCCGGGAGGCCCGCCTGTGCGGGGTAGCCCGGCTGTCCCGCGTGAGTCGGCTGCCCGGTGTAATAGGCGTTCCAGTCGGGCTGCCCGTCGGCGAGCACCGGCAGCGGCGTGACGCCGTCCGCATACGTCGGCCAGGCGGCGCCGCGTCCGACGGCCCTGGGCGTGCGCGGGGCGAGGAGCGCGTTGACGAGCGGGACGAGTGCCGTGCCCACGGCGGCGAGGATCGCGACGGCCACGGTGAGTCGCCAATAGAGGTCGTGGAAGCGGATGAACCCTTCGAGCATGAGTGGGAAAACGAGCATGACGGCGAGCAACCCCACCAGTACGATCGTGATCCAGCCGACCACGGTGGTGAAGGTCGTCACGTGACGGTGCCAGGCCTTCACGAAGAGGCGCACGTGCAGCACGAAGAGCTGCAGGATCAGCACGATCAGCAGGAATCGCAGGAACCGGCCGGCGCCGCCGCCGGATTCGAAGCCGCGGAACGGCAGCCAGATCATCACGGCGCCGATCAGGAGCGTCACGACCCAGACGATCATGCTCGTCAGCGCGAACCAGACCGGCCTCCGGGGGGCGAGGTAGGTGTCCAGCAGCGCGACGCCGGCGAACGCGACCATCAGCAGGATCGTCAGGAACGCGCGCGGCACGATCCCGTTGGCGGTGCCGACGAGCACCATGACGACGCAGACGATGGCGGCGGCGATGAGGGCGCCGATCGCCACCCAGATGGCTGCTCGAAGGATCTTCGAATTCGTCGCGTCCTGTTGCGGAGGCGTGGCGCTGGGCACAGTCATGGGTGTCCTCTCATCGACGGGCGGCTGCCGCATCCCCATCCTGACACGCACTCCCGACGGACGGGAGGAGGACGTCGCCTCAGCGCCCCGCGAGGTAGTGCGCCCGGACCTCGTCGGCGCGCAGCGCGGTCTTGTAGATCGCGGCGTACTGCAGCTGACCGGTGAAGTAGGACGGCCCGTCGTATGCCTTGCTGCCGCTCGTGGTGCCGTCGGCCCAGTCGAGGAGCTTGCCGCAGCCGATCTTCCAGTAGCCCGAGAAGTTCTGCGCGACCTTGACACCCGGCTTTGTCGCGGCGAGCTCGCCGTCGACGTAGAGCGCCATGCCCGCCGAGGAGAGGGTGGCCACGACGTGGTGCCACTGGTTGTCGGCGAAGCTCTTGCTCGTGGAGATCGTCTCGGTGCGGTCGGGATAGACCCCGAAGACGACGCGGCCCGCCGTGTCGAGGTAGATCAGCCGGTCGTACGAGCCGTCGTTCGCCGACTGGGAGGCACTGCCGAACCCCATGATGCGTCCGCTCGACTTCACCGTCGTGCGGAACCACGCCTCTTCGCTGAACGTGTTGGGGTTCGTGACCTGTCCCGGCACGGAGAGGCACTGGGTGGCGCCGTCGAAGGTGACGGATGCCTTCGGCGTGTCGCGGACGCATCCGTAGGAGCTCGAGACCGTCGTCTTGACGGCCCAGATGCCGTTGGGCGACCCGGCCACGAGGTTCCGTTCGTTCCCGCCCTCGAAGAGCGCCTGCCCCATGGCGAACGCCCCGTACATCGACTGGTTGTCGGATACGCTCATCGCCTGCCGGCAGGTGAACGCTGAGTTGGTGGCGGCGGTGCCCGTGCCGCCGATCTGGGCGGCGAAGGCGGCGCCCGTGGCGCCGACGCTCAGCACGGTGACGAGCACGATGGGAACCACGACGCAGACGGCGATGAGACCGCGGCGGGCGGCGCGCACCACGATGCGGGGCGAGGAATCGGCCACGGCGATGTTGGGGCGCGCGTCCCGGCGCAGCAGCGCGAGCACGAGCGGGAGGAGGCAGACCGCCGCGATGATGAACTGCCCGAGAACGCCCACGTCGGGCACGGGTGTGATCGAGTAGGCGCCCGACCCCACGCGTTCCGTCGCGCGGACCACGACATCCTGACCCGCGGAGAAGGTGGTCTCGGCTGCGCGCACCGGGAAGACGCCGGTGTTCACGAGGTGCATCAGCACCCCGGGGCCCGAGTCAGCCGGCCGGAAGCTGAGCATCTGCACCCCGACCCAGGGACGGAGCCACAGCGAGACCGCCGCAACCGACAGGGACCAGCCCAGGACGCGTGCGCTCCACCGCCACTGCGAGCGGAATCCGATCAGACGGATGAGGACCTCGGTCAGGGAGGCGCCGACGACCAGCCACGGCCCACCGCGGAGGACCCAGCCGGCACCCGGAAGGATCACCGCGGCTTCGCCGATGATGTCGGACTTCTTCAGCGACCAGGCGTCGGGCGAGCCGTTGAGGTCGCCCTTGGTGGTGAACACGCCGCCGTCCTCCGCGTGGATGCGGTGCGTGACGACGCGGCCGTCGACGGTGAACGTGATCACGTCACCGACGTGATATTCGGACTGCGGTGCTGCCAGCACGAGGGAGCCGACCGGCGCAGCGCTGGCCATGCTGGGAGTGGCGACCACGAACAGTCGCCATCCCGAGAGCAGGAACACCGCGGCGACGAGCGCGACCACGGCCCCCGCTGTCACCAGTGCGGTGAGGGCGGCGGTCAGGGCGCGCCGCGTCGCCACGGTGTTCTGCGTCATCGGCGGATCAGGAGTTGAACGTCCAGGTCAGCGCCTGTGAGGCCTTCAGGCCGGCGTAGGAGTTGTCGGCGCTCTGGTCGAGGGTGACCGAGATGTTCAGCGGGATCGACGTGTTCGGCGCGACCGTGGTCTTGCCGAGGACGTTCAGGATGCTGAGGCCCGTCGTCTTCGTCGAGGTGGCGAGCTGAGCGGCCGAACCCTGGTAGACGACGGTGGAGCCGGACTTGATCGTGACGTTGAGCTTGCTGCACAGGTCGGTGGCGTTGCCGTGGAAGCCGGGCGTGGCGGGCTTCGTCTGCGTGCAGTCCCCCACCTGGAGGGTGAACTTCGTCGCCGCGACCGTGCCGGCGTTCTTGAACTGGAGGTCGACGCCCACCGGCTGACCCGGAACGAGCGTGGAGTTGCCGCCCCATTCGTCGAGCGTCGAGCAGGTCGCCTTGTTCGTGCTGACGCCCTCGCCGTCGGTGCTGCTGCAGATGACGTTGCCGCTGGCATCCGTCTCCTGCATCACGAGCGCGCCGGTGCCGACCGAGGCGGAGTTGGTGATCGAGGCGCTGAAGGCCGCCACGGTGGGCGACATGCTCAGCGCGAGGATGAGGGACGCGGCCCCGCCGGCGATGAGGGCGGGAAGGGCGATGCGCCGCTTCGGGCGCGCGGAAGTGGATTTCGACATAGCAGTTTCCTTGAAGGATGCGGTCGCGGTGCGACCGGATGAGCGGGATTGGCGCGCGTGCGGGGAGCATCCGTGCGGGCACGCGTGCGGCACTGCTGAAGGACCCGCCGGCGCATCCCCAAATGCGCCGGCCCTCGGTCCCCCTGCGCTCTGCCGTCCCCAAACGACTGAGCATGTGCGAACGTCTTCGCAGCTGTCCCCCATGTGGGGGACATGAGAAGACTCTAACGGGTGGCTGTCCCCCATGTGGGGGACAAGAGCATTTCTTGAGGAAACCTAAGGGTTCCGTGTCGCCCACGGCGACTCGCCGCAACGATCTCGACCAACCCGGTGGTCCTTCCCCGCTTCTGATGAGCTCGCTATGGAACGGGCCAGGACGCCGGAATCTTGGCCTGATCTCAGAATCTGCGCTCGAGCATGTGAGCATGACGTCCCTCGCCCGCTCTGCTGCCGACCGCGCCGCCCCCGCGGCCGCGCCGCCTTCCTCGCGCTCGTCGATCTGGCGCGCAGCCGCGATCGCGGTGATCTGGCTCACGAGCCTGTTCGTCGTCGCCCTCTGGGTCTCGGGCTCGGGCGTTCAATCGCTGTTCGCAGCGGATGCGGAGACGCTCAACTCGATCGGCCGGATCACCGGGCTCGCCTCGGCGAACCTCCTGCTGTACCAGGTGCTGCTGATGGCGCGCGTGCCGCTGTTCGAGCGCGGTTTCGGGCGCGACGGGATGCTTCGGCTCCACAGAGTGGTCGGCTTCTGGTCGTTCTGGCTGCTGGTGGTGCACATCGTCTTCATCGTCGCCGGATACGCCGCTCAGGCCGGGATGAATCCGCTGGCGCAGCTGTGGCAGTTCGTCTGGGCCTACCCGGGGATGCTGCTCGCGACAGCCGGCACCGTCCTGCTGATCATGGTCGTGGTGACGTCGATCCGCCGCACGCGGCGCCGCCTCCGCTACGAGTCGTGGCACCTCCTCCACGTGTACGGCTACCTCGGCGTCGGCCTCGCGATTCCGCACATGCTGTGGACCGGCACCGACTTCACGGCGAATCCCGCGGCGACGGTCTACTGGTGGACGCTGTGGGCGCTGGCAGCCGCGTCCGTCCTCGTGTTCCGCCTGGCTGTGCCCCTGTCGCGCTCAGCCCGTCACGGGATCCGCGTCACGGAGGTGCGCCCGGATGGCCGTCGCGGGGTCGTCGTGCGGATGCGCGGACGCGGCCTGAGCCGGTTCGGCGCCCAAGCTGGCCAGTACTTCATCTGGCGCTTCCTCGACGGACCGGGATGGACGGCCGGTCACCCGTTCTCGCTCGCGGCGGCGCCGACCCGGGACGAACTCGTGATCGCGGCCCGGCTCGTCGGCGACGGTTCGCGGCGGCTGACGCGGATGCGCCCGGGAACGCGCGTGCTCGTCGAGGGCCCGTACGGGCATCTGACCGGGCAGTGGCGCACCCGCCGCAAGCTCCTCATGCTCGCTGCAGGAGCGGGGGTCGCGCCGCTCGTCGCGCTCCTCGAATCCGAGCAGTACGGCATCGGCGACGCGGTGCTCGTGACGCGCGACCACGACGGGCTCGACCGCATGCGCATGTCGGAGATCGAGCGCCTGGCGGCCACCCGGGGGGTGCGGCATCTGACTCTCGACGGAGCGCGTGGCCAGGGCGCGACGTGGTTCCCGGCCACGCACGCCGCGTGGGACGGCGCCGACCTCATCCGGCACTTCGCGCCTGACCTCGATGAATACGACGTCTACGTGTGCGGGCCTGCGGAATGGATGTCGGCGGTGCGCGCCGACCTCGCCCGGGCAGGCGCGCCGGGCGACCGCATCCACAGCGAATCCTTCTCGGCGTAAGGAGACGAGGGCATGAAGAAGATCATCTACGGGGCACTCGCTACCGTCAGCGGGCTCGTGCTGCTGTTCAGTTATCGCACGTCGCTCGGCGCCGACCTCGTGCCGGCGCCCGTCGCTCGCGCGACCTCCGGGACGACGAGCGGATCCTCCGGCGGCGGCACGACGTCTGACACGTCGGACGGAGCCGACGACGCGGGGAGCGGCACGGCCGGTGACGGCGGCGACGCGTCGACGGGCGCCGGGGCAACCGACGGGAGCGCATCGAGCGGAAGCACAACGAGCGGGGGCACGTCGAGCGGAAGCACATCGGGGACGTCTTCCTCGACCCTCAAGGACGGCAGCTACACCGGAGACGCGGCGCAGACCCGGTACGGCCCGGTGCAGGTGCGGATCACCGTGTCAGGCGGAAAGATCACCACCGTCGACGTGCCCGAGTACCCCACCGAGAGTCCTCGCGATGAGCAGATCAACCGGTTCGCGGTCCCCCAGCTCGTGTCCGAGACCATCTCCGCGCAGAACGCTCAGATCGACATGGTCTCGGGCGCGACGTTCACGACCGACGGCTACCTGCAGTCGCTGCAGTCGGCGCTCGACCAGGCAGCGCGATGAGATCCGCCGGCGTGGGTCGCGCCTGGGTCGAAGAGCTCATGGGCACGACCGTCAGCGTCCACGTCATCGGGAACGGCGGCGGCGGCGCGGCAGCCGCCGTGAGCGGGTGCCTCGCGGAGCTGCGTGACATCGAGCGGGTGTTCTCGCCCTTTCGTGACGAGTCGGATATCACACGCATCCGCCGCGGCGAGCTGTCGATCGACGGCGCCGACCCGCGCGTGGCAGTCGTGGAGGGATGCTGCGCGGCGGCCGCCGTGCAGACCGGTGGCCTCTTCGACGCCTGGTGGAAGGGCTGGTTCGACCCGACCGGGTACGTGAAGGGGTGGGCCGTGGACGGCGCTGCCGACCGGTACCTGCGACCGCTGGTCGAGCGACCCGACATCGTCGCGGTGGGCATCGGTGCGGGCGGCGACCTGCGGCTGTTCACGGCGCCGCACGTGGATTGGACGTGGCACGTCGGCATCGCCGACCCCGAGCGGCCGGGCTCCGTCCTCGCGACGGTGGACGTTCGCGACGGAGCCGTCGCGACATCGGGAACGGCCGAGCGCGGTGCGCACATCGTCGATCCGCGAACGGGGTGCTCCGCGACGGCAGTCCGGAGCGCGACCGTGGTGGCCGACGATCTCGTGACGGCGGATGTCTGGGCCACGACCGCCGTCGTCGCGGGCGATCTCTCCTGGGTCATCCGCGCGCCGTCGACGACCGGGCTGCTCATGACTGCGGACGGCACGACGCGGCGCTGGATCCGCGGCACCGAGATCGAGGTCGTCGCGGCCGCGGCATCCTGAGCCCGGCCTCGGCGACGCGCGCCGGCTCACCCCGCGGGAAGCGCGAGCAGGAAGACTGTGCCCGCGGATGACGTCGACTCGATGCGGATGCTGCCGCCGTACCGGCTCGCGGCCTCGCGCACGAGGGCGAGGCCGAGACCGAAGCCGCGACGGCGTCCCGATTCGGCCGCGCGAGCGAAGCGCTCGAAGATGCGGGTGGCGTCGTCGGGCGGGATGCCGGGGCCGGCATCCGCCACCCGGATCTCCACCATGGTGGCTGCGCGGGTCGCCCGCATCACGACCTCGGAGCCCGTCGGCGCGTGACCGATCGCGTTGTCGACGAGCGCGACGCACAGGCGCGTGAGCGTGACCGTGGGCATGCAGACCCCGAGATCGGCCCCGGCTTCCATGCGGAGCGACACGCCGTTCTCCTCGGCCAGAGGCGCCATCGTCTCCTGCACCGCACGCAGGCTGGCCGCCACATCCGCTCGCCCGTCTTCGGCTGTGCCGCCCTCCGCCGACAGGAGCATGTCGGTGAGCACATCGTCGAGCATGGTCGCGTCGCGCCGCAGCTCGGCGGTGGTGGCGTCGACCGGTTCGCCACGCGCGAGGCGGCGCTGGACGATCTGGATGCGGCTGGTCAGTGCCGTCAGCGGCGTGCGCAGCTCGTGGCTGGCGTCGGAGACGAAGCTGCGCTGTGTGCGCAGCGCCTCGGACAGCGGAGCGACCGCCCAGCGGGCTGCCAGCCAGGCGACGACGCCGAGCACGAGGACGCCGAGCACGCCGAGCACGATGACCCAGGGCAGCACGCGGTCGACATCCACGACGATGTGATCGCCGTCGGGCGCACCGGGCCCGGATCCGGGTCCGCGACGATGCTCGGGGCGGGCGGTTGTGAGGATGACAAGCACGAGGATGCCGACGCCGACCGCGATCGCGACGGCGGAGGCGGCCCCGACGAGCATCCCGACGCGCAGGGCGGAACGCTGCACGCGCGTGCGGTCGGCGTCGGCGCTCATGCCGGCGACCCAGCGCGGTAGCCGCGTCCGCGTACGGTCTCGATCACTTCCGGAGCGGTCTTGCGGCGGATGTAGTGGACGTACGTGTCGACGGAGCTCAGAGCGTCATCCGATGCGAACACGGCGCGCATGAGCTCGTCGCGCGAGAAGACATGGTCGGCGCTCTCGGTGAGGACCGTGAGCATACGGGTCTCGGTCGCCGTGAGACCGACGCGTTCGCCGGACGGGCCGTAGACGAGGGCGGATTCGGGGATGAAGGTCCACTCGCCGATGTCGCGTCGGCGGCCCTCGGCGCGATGGCCGCGGATGAGCGCGCGCAGCCGTGCGAGGAGCTCGTCGAAGTCGAACGGCTTCACGAGGTAGTCGTTGGCGCCCGCGTCGAGTCCCTCCACGCGGTCGGCAACGGCACCGAGGGCGGTGAGCAGGAGCACCGGTGTCGTGATCTTGGCGGTGCGGATGGCGTCGATGAGCTCGGTGCCACTCAGACCGGGCAGTCGACGGTCGATCACGAACACGTCGAAGCGGTCGCCGAGCGCGCGGCGCAGGGCGACGTCTCCGTCGGAGACGTGCTCGACGTCGTATACCTCGGAGAGGACCGAGACCGTCATCTCCGCGATCGTCCGGTCGTCCTCGACGTAGAGCAGTCGTGGCCGCGCCGGCCGCCGTTCCCCCGGCATCGCATCCCTCCCTCGTCGACTCGATCAGCCTGTTCGGTCGACTCGCGGCTTGCTCGGTCGACTTGCTGCGTGCTCGATCTTCGGGAGCCGTCGCTCCCGATTCAAGCAGAGGCGTCCCAAGATGTCGCCAAGAGTGAGCCGCAGGGATGCCGGTCGTCCGGCGCGGTCAGCGTGGATCGAGCCGGAGCGTCGCCTGGTGCGACTCCGCGCTTACGACGGTGTTCACGATCCTCGCCCCGTATCGGTCGTACTTCGCGTGATAGGCAGCGTCGATCTCGTCGTGGATGGCCGGATCGGCGGAATCGACGTGCGTGAAGCTCACAGTCATGTCCACCCCGCCTGCCCGGACGCGCCCCGACCCCGCGCCCCTCGCACGCCGATACCAGGGGTTGCCGGTGGTGTACGCCGAGCGCACGTAGAGGTCATCGTCGACGCGCACGACCCAGATCGTCACGAACGGCCGATCGCTGCCGTCGGGTCTGACGGACGAGATCTGCAGCTCGTCGGCACGGCCGATGCGGTCGAGGTCGCTCGAAGTCCACGTGCTCATCCGTTCAGCGTAGGCGCCGGCAAGGCCTCACGCACGGCGAAGCCCCGGCCACTCGCAGTTTCCTGCGCGTGGCCGGGGCTTTTTCCGGTGGCGAGTGAGGGATTCGAACCCCCGAAGGCTACGCCGGCTGATTTACAGTCAGATCCCTTTGGCCGCTTGGGTAACTCGCCAGGTGCGCACCCGCCCAGCTTGTGCAGTCGACCGGAGGCGCGATCACCAATCCTACCTGCTCCGAAAGGCTCCCGCGAACAGGCTCACGTCCCCAGCCGGCTGAGGTCCATCCCACCCGCGCCGGGCATCCGCAGCAGTGCACCATGCGCACGAACCGTTGCCGCCGCGACGCTCATCGCGCGTTCGAGCGCATCGGCCCATGCCGGCGCATCCGTCGTCTGTCCTGCCACCATCGACGCGACGATCGACGCCAACACGGCGTCGCCCGCACCCATCGTGTCGATCACCGGTCCCGCCAACGGAGTGATCGGCGCAGTCACCACGGACCCGTCTGCCTCGAGCACCGCTCCCGCGGCGCCAGCCGTCGCCAGCACCGCCTCGGCCCCGGCCTCGATCAGCTGCTCCCGCAGGCTGTCGAGGTCGCTCGCATACAGCAGCGCCGCGTCCTCCTCCCCCACCTTCACGAGTGCGCAATGCGGCACGAGCGACTCGAAACCGCCCACGAACTCCGCGCGATCGCGCAGCATCCCCGACCGGGGATTCGGATCGATCGCGAGCCGAACTCCCCGAACGGCCTCAGCGAGCGCCGCGACCTCCTCGGCGTCGTCGAACGGAAAGCAGCTGACGACCGTCATCGGCGCCGCGGCGATCGCGCGGCGCTCAGCCTCGCCGAACCGCACCCTCCGGGCACGCGCCGCGTCGTTGAACACGTACTGCGGCTCGCCGTCCACCCGCGTCGACACGGCCCGCGACGAACCGAGCGGCGACTCCGTCGCGAGAAGCCTCACCCCGTGATCCCTCAGGTAGGAGCGAATATGGGCGCCGGCCTCGTCGTCGCCCACCATCGCGATGAGCGTCGCGGGAACGCCCAGTCGAGCCAGTCCGACCGCGACGTTGAGGGCCGCCCCACCGACGAGCTCGGTCACCGACGACCCCGCGCGCATCTCATCGATGAGCGCATCGCCGATCACCACGACCGGCGCGACATCCTGTTCCATGAGGTCAGTCTAGGAAGACGGATGCGGCGGTCCGACCGCCGAGCCGGGGCCAGTGCATGAACGACCCGGCGCCGGGTGGGCCGCTCGCTCGTCGGCGACCGTTGCGCCCGTGCTCACGGTCGGTCGTCGGCGACCGTGCGCGCGCCAGTGCTGCAGTTTCCCGCTCATGCGCCAGGAAAAAGCACGCGCATCAGCAGGAAACGACAGCCCCGGGGAAAATCCGGGCGCATCCCCAGCATGCTGCACCATTCGACGTGGGGGCCGCGCCGGGCACGGCACGGAGCCCGGCCGCGCCGCCGCGGGCGTGCGAAGCCGCAGGCGCGTGGAGCCGCAGGCGCGGGGAGCCGCAGGCGCGGGGAGCCTCACCGGCGCCGTGGACGCCGAGGGCCCAGCGCGGGCCGGGGGCGCGGCGCGGGCCGAAGACGCAGCGCCTACGCCGTCGGCGGCGGAGGCGTGATGCCGGGCAGCGTCCACGCCGCGAACACCGGCCCCTCGGCGGAGAGCAGCACCGACCCGTCGGCGGCCACAGCGAGCGTCGCCTCGCCGAAGACCGCCTCCGCCGCCGCCCCGCCGATCACGAGCGGCGCCGGCAGCTCGAGATCGACGTCGCGGCGGGACGCGAGCACGAGCACGCACTCGGCTGCGGCCTCGCGCACGAACGCCACGGTCTCATCGTCGACGTGCAGCCAGCGCAGACCTCCCGTCTGCAGCGCCGGGAGGCGGCGCCGCAGTCCGATCAGCTCCCGGTACAGCGCGATCCGCTCGGCGACCGCCGGCTCCTCGGTCCGGTGCCACGGGATCGGCGTCCGGCTCATCTCGCCGTCCTCGCCGGTCAGCCCGAACTCGTCCCCCGCGTAGACGACCGGCAGCCCCGGCAGCGTCATCGACAACCCCACCGCCAGCGGCACGGTTCCTGGCGCCGCGTGGGTCGCGAACCGCGCCGTGTCGTGCGTGTCGAGCGCCTGCATGCAGCCCAGCCGCACGCGCCACGGCAGCTGCGAGGTGAACCGCTGCAGCTGCTCGACGAAGTCGCGCGCCGTGTAGCGGGGGATGCCGGTCGGGATGCCGAAGAACCACGCGTCGGCCGACGCATCCGCCAGCCAGCCCCACACCCCGCGGGTGAACGCGGGATACGTCATCGCGCCGTGCCAGGCGTCGCCCTGCAGGTCGCTCGCCGCGTCGTTCGTCGACTCCGCGAGCAGCAGAGTGTCGGCGTTCGCCTCGACCATCGTGCGACGCAGCAGCCGGCGCACGTCGGCGTTGAGGTCCTCGGCGCCGAGCCGCCCGGTCATGTTCGCGACGTCGATGCGCCACCCGTCGATGCCGTACGGCGGCGCGAGCCACTTCGCCACCACCGAGTCGGCGCCGTCGATGAACCGGCGTCGCAGCTCCTGCGATTCCCAGTCGAACTTGGGCAGCGACGGCGCATCCAGCCACGTCTCGTACACCGTCTGCGCCGCGTCGCGGAAGTAGTAGAACGCGCTCTCGGGGCTTCTCGGGTGCCCGTACGCCGCCCGGAACCACTCGTGTCCGTCGCCGGAATGATTCGTCGTGAGGTCGCCCATGATCCGCATGCCGCGCCCGTGCACCGCGCGGATCAGCCGCAGGTAGGCCGCATCGCCGCCGAGCAGCGGATCGACGCGGTCGAAGCTCGTCGCGTCGTACCGATGGTTCGACCGGGCCGGGAAGATCGGCGTGTGGTAGACGAGCGTCGCCCCGAGCGACTGGACGTGGTCGAGCTTCTCCACGATGCCGTCGAGGTCGCCGCCGTAGAGCTGATGGCCGCGTCCAGGCGACAGCGGATCGACCGGCGTGTCCCACGCCGCGGGAATCGCCCACTCGGGCAACGGGCGCTCATCCGCGGCGGCCGACCGGGCGAACCGGTCGGGGAACACCTGGTACAGCACGGCGTCCTCCGCCCACGCCGGCGGCGGATTCCCGGCCACGAGCGCGAAGTCGACGGCGTCGAGCGCCTCGAGCCGGGTGAGCCCGCCCTGGCTGAGTGTCGCGCCCGACCCGTCGGCGTGCAGCAGCTGCCAGCGGTAGCCGTGCCGCGGGTTCGCCACCGTGACGCGGGCAGACCACCACTCCCAGCCGTCGGCTTCGCCGTCGCGGGATGCCTCGGCCCACGCCGGTTCGTGGTCCGGGTTCGAGCGCACCAGCGCGCGGGTGATCGACGTGGCTCCGGCCGGAACGCGCAGCCGCACCACGACCTCGTCGCCGAGCGCCGGGTTCTGCTCCGAGACGTGCAGCGACGAACCGTCGTGGTGGGGCTGCAGGAGCGCGGCCTGCACTCCCCCGTCCGACGTCACTTGACGCTGCCGGCGGTGAGCCCGCTGACGATGTACCGCTGCAGGGACAGGAACAGCGCCATCGGAAGGATGGCCGCGAGCACGGCGCCGGCGGCGAAAACGCTCCAGTTGCGCGCCGTCTCCTGCGACACGAACTGATACAGCCCGACGGCGAGGGTCTGCTTGTCGGGGTCGACGAGCACGACCGACGCGATCACGAAGTCGCTCGTCGTGCCGATGAACGCGAGCAGCCCGATCACGGCGAGGATCGGCGCGACGAGCCGCAGGATGATCGTGAAGAAGATCCGCGCGTGGCCGGCCCCATCGATCTTCGCCGCCTCGTCGATCGACGCGGGCACCGTGTTGAAGAACCCGTACATGAGGAACGTGTTCACGCCGAGGGCGCCGCCGAGGTAGATCATGATCAGCCCGATCTGCGAGTTCAGGCCGAGCACCGGGAAGATGTCGCCGATCGCCGACATGAGCAGGAAGATCGCGACGAACGCGAGCAGCTGCGGGAACATCTGCACGAGCAGCAGCGTCAGCAGACCGAAACGGCGCCCCGCGAACCGCATCCGGGAGAACGCGTACGCCGCCAGCGCGCACAGGATCACCGCGCCGACCGATGTGGCGAGCCCGATCACGATCGTGTTGAGGAACCACGCGCCGTACGGCCGGTTCGGATCGCCGAACAGTGCGACGTAGCTGCCGAGGTCGAAGTTCTGGAACAACCCGTTGGCGGTGAGGAGGGTGCCGCCCGGGTTCAGTGACGCCGACAGCACGTAGACGAGCGGGAACGCGGCGAACACGAGCATCACGACGCCGACGATGTGCCGCCATCCCGTCTCGCGGAACCAGGGGCGGAAGGACCGGCGCGGGTGCGGAGCCGGGGTGCCGGGCGTGGCGGCGCCCGTGACGACGGCCTCGGCCGCGGGGGCGGCGCCGGTCAGCGACGTGGAGTCCATGGCCATGTCAGTTCAGCTCCTCGAGGACCTTGGTCTGCCGGAAGCTGAGGTACGAGATCAGCGCCACGAGCACGAAGATGATGATCGAGAAAGCGCTCGCCAGACCGTAGTCGCGGTTCGCACCCACGAACGCCACCTTGTAGACCATCGAGATGAGGATGTCGGTCTGACCGACGTTGATGCTCGCGTCGGCGAACCGCGGACCGCCGTTCGTGAGCATGTAGATGAGGTTGAAGTTGTTGAAGTTGAACGCGAACGACGAGATCAGCAGTGGCGCCACCGATACGAGCAGCAGCGGGAACTTGATGTGCCGGAAGATCTGCCACACGCTCGCCCCGTCGACGCGGCCGGCCTCCTGGATGTCGTCGGGGATCGACTGGATCGCCCCCGTGCAGACGAGGAACATGTAGGGGAAGCCGAGCCACAGGTTGACGATGAGGATGGCGGCTTTCGCGAGCCACGGGTCCTGCAGCCACGGGATCGACGCGCCGCCGAACAGCACCTGGTTGATGAAGCCGAAGTCCTGGTTGAACATCCCGGCCCACACGAGCGCGGACAGGAAGCCGGGGAACGCGTACGGCAGGATCATGATGACCCGGTAGAACTTCTTGCTCTTCATCCGCGGATCGTTGAACACGATCGCGAGGAACAGGCCGAGGATGAACGTGGTCGCGACCGACAGGATCGCGAACACGAACGTCCAGACGAGCACGGCCAGGAACGGGCCGCGGATGGATGCGTCGCTGAACGCGCGCACGAAGTTCTCACCTCCGACCCACACCTGCCATCCGGGCAGCAGCTGCTGGCCGTCGTCGGAGGTGAAGGCTCCGTGGCCGGTGTCGCGGTAGACGATGCCGGTCTTCGTGTCGGTCATCGTGTCGGCGGCGGGATCCCATTTCAGGGTCGAGGTGAACAGGTAGGCGTTCGAGCCGTCGGTGGTCTTCAAGTAGCCGTCGTTGGGATCGTCGCTGCGCTGCACCGACAGGGCGCCGATGGCGTCCTGGTGCTGGACGATCTGGCCGAAGTCGAGCGTCGTGAAGCCCGGTGCACCCTCGGCGGTCGCACCGTCGACGGGCTCGAGCGGCTGGTCGGCGCCGCCGACCTCGAAGGCGCCGGTGGCCGGATCGGTGGTGAGGAAGTAGAACGCGCCGTCACGCTCGAGCAGCTTCACCGGGAAGGTGGGCGAGTCTTCGACACGGGTCTGCGACTGCTGCAGGAGCGCGCCGACCGCGTCGTCCTTCGTCGAGATGTGGCCGGAGCCGTAGTTCGTGAAGGCGATGTAGATCGTGTACAGCACGACGAAGATCTGGAACACGAACAGGAAAATGAGACCGGGCGTGAGGTACTTGGCCGGGAGGAGTCCGGGCTTCAGGTACACGAAGTTCACGAGGGCGGCGACCACGGCGATGATGACGGGCATGAGCCACTGGCCCTGGCCGATCAGGACGAGCATCGCGTAGATCGCCAGGGCGTCGATGACGCCCAGGAGCACGATCTTGACGAGCCAGACCTTCCACCCCGCCGAGGCGGCTTCGGCGAACGCCGTGGCCCGGTTCTGACGGCGGCGGGTCGACGCATCCGTCGCCGCGCGCTCGTCCTGGAGGGTCGGGCCCGTCATCTCAGACTCCTGTCTGCAGACCGTGGTCTGCGAGAGGACGCAGCGGGGCGACGCCGGTGAGGGCGCCGCCCCGCGGTCACGTCGTTACTTGAGCTTGGCCTCGATGTTGGAGGTCATCTTCGTCCAGCTCGCGGCCGGGTCGGCACCCTTGATGATGGCGGCCTCGGTCTTGCCCCAGTCGTCCCAGACGGAGCCCATCTGCGGGATGGAGGGCATCGGCACGGCGTTCTCGCCGACCTTGCCGAAGCCGGCGATGATCGGGTCGGACTGCGCGGCCTGGTAGGCGCTGGTCAGTGCCGGCGGGCGGCCACCGGCCTTGAACAGGGCGGTCTGCACCGGCTCGGTGGCGACGTAATTCACGAGGAAGTCGGTGGCCGACAGGGCGTTCTTCGACTTCGCGCTGAGGAAGAACGTCTGCACGCCGGCGAACGGCGCGGCGGTCTTGCCGCCGGCAGACGGGATCTGGTCGACCGACACGTCGATGCCCTTGGCCTGCGCGTCGGCGACGTTCCACGGGCCTGTGAGCAGGTACGGCGAGTCACCGGCGAGGAAGGCCTCCTTGGCGATGTCCTGCGAGACGTTGAGGTTGATCACCTTGGTGCCCTTGTCGCCCTGCGAGCCGAGCCACTTCGCGAAGTCCACACCCGCCGCGTCGCCGATCGTGAGCTTCGAGGCGTCGTAGGAGCCGTCGGCGTTCTGCGCGAACACCGCGTTGCCGAACGAGGTCTGGAACGGGTACAGGTGGTACGGGTCGGAGGCCTGCGGGTCCTGGCCGACGAGGAACGGGTACTTGGTGCCCGCGGCCTTGCCCTTCGCGATCATCTCGTCGAAGGTCGCGGGGGTCGAGTCGGCGAGCTTCGTGTTGCGGAGGATCGCGATGTTCTCGATCGCGTACGGGAGGCCGTAGGTCTTGCCCTCGTACGTGACCGCCTGCAGGGCGACCTTCTCGAACTGCGACGCCTTGTCGCCGAGCTCGATCGGGGCGATCACGCCGTCCTGCACGAAGCCGCCGGTCCAGTCGTGGCCGCCGATCGTGAGGTCGGGGCCCTTGCCGGTCGGCACCTGTGCGGTGAAGTCCTGCTGGATCTTGCCGTAGTCCTTGACGACCAGGTCGACCTTGATGCCCTTGTCCTTCTGGAACTCGGCGGCGACGTCCTTCAGCGCGCGGGCGCGGTCGGCGTCGACCCAGACGGTCAGGGTGCCGGAGCTTGTCTTCTTCGGCTCTTCGGCCGCCTGGCCCGAGCAGCCGGCGAGCGCCAGCATGCCCCCGGCGATCAGGGCCGCGAGAGCCGCGGCGCCCTTCTTGTTCACCTTCATCGGTGTGTGCCTCTCTGAGTGGGTGGGCGGATGCGACCCGCATCCGCGCGGAGTGCGCTTGCCTTGCAAGCGCTTACATTGTCACCCACCGTCGACGTTCTGACAATCTCGACGGGGCGCCGATATCATCTCGTGACATTGGGATGCGTCCCCGTGCACCACGTGGAAGCGCTTCCATGGTCGAACGCTCTGCGCCGGCCGCCGCGCCGCTGGCTAGACTCGGCGCATGGCTGACTCATCCTTCGACATCGTCTCCAAAGTCGACCACCAGGAGGCGGATAACGCCCTCAACCAGGCCCGCAAGGAGGTCGAGCAGCGCTACGACTTCAAGGGCACCGGCGCCTCGATCGAGTGGAGCGGCGAGCAGATCCTCGTCAAGGCCCCGACCGAGGAGCGCGCGAAGGCCGTGCTCGACGTGTTCGAATCGAAGCTCATCAAGCGCGGCATCTCTCTGAAGAGCCTCGACGTGGGCGAGCCGGTGCAGGGCGGCAAGGAGGTGCGCATCATCTCGAGCCTGAAGGACGGCATCTCCCAGGAGAACGCGAAGAAGATCGGCAAGATCATCCGCGACGAGGCACCGCGGTCGGTGAAGTCCCAGATCCAGGGCGACGAACTGCGTGTGCAGTCGAAGAGCCGCGACGATCTGCAGGAGGTCATCCGCATCCTGAAGGCCGCCGATCTCGACGTCGACCTCCAGTTCGTCAACTACCGCTGACCGGCTGCCGGCGCTCGCCCTGTACGGCGCCAGCTCAGCGCGGTACTCTTGCGGCGACCGGCGAGGGTCGATTGCCCCGCTCACACCCGGCCGGTCGTCGCTGGTTCCAGCAGCACCGCCCCACGCGGCTCGATGTCGACGCGCGCGTGGGGCGGCGTTTCACGCGTCGGGGGAGCGGACGAAGCGCCCCCGCTCCAGCTCTCCCCAGAATGCGAGTGGGGGCGCTTCTGTGGTGCCCCGCGCAAGATAGCAGCGGAAGGGGCGGCCGCACTTCACCCCGAGGGATGGCCCCGGGCTGCACACTCTGAGCGGGCCCTACCGCGTCAGCTCAAGATTCGCTGAAGATCCGGCCGCTGTCCCCCATTCGGTGGACAGGGACCTCTGCTTTCCGATAGCGTGTAGCCACTTGACGCACTGGGGCGAGCATCGCAAGGTGTCCTACACGCCGTCCGATGACTGGGGAGTCGGAGCACGGCCCGTGACACCGTGATTCGTGATGCCCGAGAGCGAAGAGAGGTGGGTGCCGCGAGCGATCGTCTTGGGGATCGAAGGCTCGTGGCACCCACGGCGGTTGTTCACGTCCTGCGGCAGGCCCGTCTGGGGAACAGGCACGCCATCGAGCTGGGGACTCGACGTGTCGCAGACGTTAGAGGCAACCGACTCAACCGTACAAGAAGCGACGGCGACCTGTCGAACAGGGCGGCCCGGAGCGGCGTGTCTCGCCGACGGCCGTCAGGCCCCACGCCTCAAGGATCGGACCCCGACCGGGCGCGCCGCGCCTACTGCCCCCGGGAGACGCGCACCATCTCCTCGCGCGGCACGACCTTGATGCGGGCCCGCTCGTGCGGCTCCCCCAGGGCGATCTCGTGCGCGTCGAGCCGGTGCCAGCCCTCGAGGTCGGTCCACACGACGCCCCGCTCGGCGAGGAGCGCGGGGATCGCTTCCTCCTCGGGGTGCGCCGGATGCCACCACGACGCCTGGTCGTTGATGATGTGACGCACGGTCTCCATCGCGTCGGACTTCGTGTGGCCGATGAGGCCGACGGGCCCACGCTTGACCCATCCCGTCGTATACACGCCCTGCACCCGCTCGTTCGAGTCCTTGTGCAGCACCTGCCCCTCGCGGTTCGGGATCACCCCGTGGCGCTTGTCGAACGGGATGCCCGGCAGGGGCGTGCCGAAGTAGCCGATCGCCCGGTACACGCCCTGCACTGCGACCTGGCGCCGCTCGCCGGTGCCGACGACGCCGCCGTGCCCATCCGGGCGCGTCCGCTCGTAGACGAGAGCGCTCACCCGCCCGTCGTCGTCGGTGCTGATCTCGACCGGCTTCGCGTAGAAGTGCAGGTGCAGGCGCCGCGACGCGGTGCCGGGCGCTTCTGCGCTGCGCTTGCGCCATGACTGCAGGATGCGGTCGATGACCATCACCTGCTTGTTGCTCTTGACCGCCTCGATGGACGCCTCGTCGTAGTCGAAGTCCTCGTCGTACAGCACCATGTCGACGTCGCGCAGCTCTCCCAGCTCACGCAGCTCCAGCGGCGTGAACTTCACCTGCGCGGGCCCGCGGCGTCCGAACACGTGCACATCGGTGACCTGCGACGCGACGAGGCCGTCGTGCACGTTCTGCGGGATCTCGGTCGGAAGCAGGTCTTCCGCATGCTTGGCGAGCATGCGTGCGACGTCGAGCGCGACATTGCCGTTGCCCAGCACTGCCACCGACGCGGCGTCCAGCGGCCATTCGCGCGGCACGTCGGGGTGACCGTCGTACCAGCTGACGAAGTCGCCGGCGCGGTACACGCCCTCGGCGTCGATGCCGGGAATCGCGAGAGGCGCGTCGCGGACGGCACCGGTCGCGAAGATGACCGCGTGGTAGTGCTCGCGCAGGTCGTCGAGAGTCAGGTCCTTGCCGTACTCGACGTTGCCGAACAGCCGGATGTCGCCGCGGTCGAGCACGTCGCGCAGCGCCGTGATGATGCCCTTGATGCGCGGATGATCGGGCGCCACGCCGTAGCGGACGAGCCCATACGGCGCGGGCAGCTTCTCGAAGAGGTCGATCGAGACGTCGAACTTGCGCTCGGCCTTCAACAGGTTGTCGGCGGCGTAGATGCCGGCGGGGCCGGCACCGACGATGGCAAGCCTGAGCTTCATGGGGTCCTTTCACACGTTCCCGGCGACACAGCGCTCGGGCAGGATCAGCTGCTGCGGTCGGCGACGGCCTCGGCGAAGCGGATGAGCGCTTCGCGCACCGGCCCGTCGGGCAGCACCTCGACGGCCTCGATCGCCTCGCCCGACCAGTCGCTCGCGAGTGCCCGGGTCTGCGCCGTCGCATCGTGATCGCGCAGGGCGGCCAGCGCTCCGTCGAGGATCGAGGGGTCGGCACCGCCGGCAATCTCGGCGACGCCCGCGTCGATCTTTTCGCGCAGGGCGACGGATGCCGCATCCTCACGCTGTCCGAGAAGGAGGTACGGCATCGTCGGGACGCCGGCGCGCAGATCGGTACCCGGGACCTTCCCGGTCTGGGCGGGGTCGTCGCTGAGGTCGATGACGTCGTCGAGCAGCTGGAACGCCACGCCGGCCTTCTCGCCGAACGTCAGCAGCGGCGTCTCGAACTCCGACGGTCCGTCGCTGAACAGCACGCCCGCCTGGGCGGCGGCGGCGATGAGCGAGCCGGTCTTGTCGGAGAGCACCTGCAGGTAGAACGCCACCGCGTCATCGCCCTCCTGCGGCCCGACGGTCTCGTGCATCTGACCGAGCACCAGGCGTTCGAACGTGTCGGCCTGCAGACGGATGGCCCGTTCGCCGAGGTCCGCCATGATCTGGCTGGCACGCGAGAACAGCAGATCGCCGGTGAGGATCGCGACGCTGTTCCCCCACACCGAGTGCGCGGCGGGGACGCCGCGACGCACGTCGGCATCGTCCATCACGTCGTCGTGGTACAGCGATCCGAGGTGGGTCAGTTCGAGGGCCATCGACGCGGCCACCACATCGTCGGTGACGCCGTTGCCGAGCTGGCTCGTGAGCAGCACGAGCATCGGTCGCACGCGCTTTCCGCCCGCCTCGTAGAGGTATCGGGTCGCGGCGTCGA
Organism: Microbacterium altimontanum; assembly: GCF_058349865.2. Classification (NCBI taxonomy): domain Bacteria; kingdom Bacillati; phylum Actinomycetota; class Actinomycetes; order Micrococcales; family Microbacteriaceae; genus Microbacterium; species Microbacterium altimontanum. The sequence continues at coordinate 210,722 of NZ_JBYRJB020000006.1, forward strand.
CGAGCGGGTCGGCGATGCGCAGCTCGGCCGCAAGGGCCTCCTCGACCCGCGCGAGGCCCGCTTCGACGGTGCGCATCAGCTTGCGGGAACGGGCGCCGGCGAAGACCCGGTCGGTCAGGCCCAGACGGCTCGCCACGCGCGAGCCCGGCACGGAAGGGCTCGGAGTCACGCATTCCAGCCTACCCGCCTGCGCGCGGGTGCCCTCGCGATGCGTCAGACGGCGGTCGGGCCGGGCGATGCCGCCGGTGCGGACGCCTCCTGCATCTGGGGCTTGGTCGCACGATGCAGAGCCACGATGCCGAACGTGAGGTTGCGGTACGCCACGTGCTCCCAGCCGGCGTCGCGGATCCAACGCGCGAGCGCCCGCTGATCGGGCCAGTCGCGGATCGACTCGTTGAGGTAGTCGTACGCCTCGGCATTGGTGCTGACGACCCGGGCGGCGAGCGGCAGGATGCGGTCGTTGTAGAAGCGGTAGAGGGCGGCGAACGCCTTCGACTGCGGGTGCGAGAACTCGCACACCACGAGCCGACCGCCGGGCTTGGTGACGCGCAGCATCTCGGCGAGCGCCTTCTGCGGCTCCACGACGTTGCGCAGGCCGAACGAGATCGTGACGGTGTCGAACGACTCGTCGTCGAAGGGCAGGGCCGTGGCATCCGCTTCGGTGAAGGAGAGGTTCGGCACGTCGCCGTGCCGGCGGCGCCCCTCGGCGATCATGCCCGGCGAGAAGTCTCCCGCGACGACGTCGGCGCCGCTGCGCGCGAGCGCGACCGAGCTCGCCCCGGTGCCGGCGGCGAGGTCGAGGATGCGCTGGCCCGGCCGCGGGGCGACGGCCCGCGTCACGGCGACGCGCCACAGCTTGTCGTTGCCGAGGCTCAGCACCGTGTTGGTGCGGTCGTAGCCACCCGCGACCTGGTCGAACATGCCGCTGACGCGCCGGGGATCCTTGCCGAGATCGGCGCGGTTCGACCGCGGCGCCGCGTGCGCGTCGCTCGGAGGGCCGCTGTTCTGGTGCTCGTCGCTCTGCCGGTCGCGGGGGGGCTCACTGCTCACCCGTCGAGTCTAGGCGGGGGCGTCGAGATGCAGCGCGGCCAGCCGGTCGAGCCAGCGCTGGGCGGTGGCGTCGTCGAACGGCGGGACGGATGCCTCGACCCGACGCTTCAGGTCGACGGCAGTCTGCTCGAGCCGGTCGACGACGTCGAGCGGGTAGCCGTACTCCACCCGGTGCTCCGCCCACTCGTCCTCGTCGTCGATGTAGACGCCGCGTTCGTCGTCGCGGCGCACGACATCGAGGTCCATGTCGATCGCGGTCGGCTCGGCATCCGTCCAGTGCGCGTCCCACGCGATGTCGATGTAGATCCGCACGCTGCGCGGGTGACCCGCGCCGTAGCAGGTCGCCGCCCAGGTGCCGTCGGGCGGAAGGAGCGCGACGTTCGGCGACTCCGCGGTGAAGTCCCGGCCGGGCCGGTGGCTGCGCCATCCCGTCGCCTGCCCGAACCAGTCGCCCCACTCGTCGGCCCCCAGGTAGACGCAGTCGTGGACCCAGTGCGGCGAGGAGTCCCACTTGCGCCAGCGGAACTCGATGCGGGTGCCCGGTTCGGGGCGGACGACGTCGCTCACTCCGTGAGGGTACATCCGTCGACCGCGCGTGCGGCGGTGCCGCCCTCCGCCCGTCCGCTGGCCGTCCGGGCGATCGGCCCGGGAACAGCGCCGTAGGCTGGACGGGTGACCGGTTCCGTCCCTGCCCGACTGCACGTGCGCACCCGCGAGATCTCCCCGGTCGACGACATCCTCGCGTACGCTGACCCGGCCTCTCCCCTGGTGTGGCTGCGCCGCGGCGAGGGGATGGCGGGGTCCGGCGTGGTCCTGCGCCTCGACGTCGACTCCGTCGAGCACGAGTCGCGCGCGCAGGCACTGTCGCGCCGGTGGACCGACCTGGCCGCCGAGGCCGTCGTCGACGACGAGGTGGGAGTGCCGGGGACGGGACTCATCGGCTTCGGCGCGCTCACGTTCGACGAGCGCTCGACGGCGCCCAGCTCGATCGTGGTGCCCGCCGTCGTCGTGGGCCACCGCGACGGGCGCAGCTGGGTCACGACGATCCGGCGCGACGACGACCCCGCCGAGCCGGAGCCCGCGGTCGTCCCGTACGGACCGTACTGGTCGGCGACGCTCGGCCCGGGAGCCGTCGGACCCGACGAGTATCAGGCCGCCGTGCGCGGCGCGCTCGACGCGATCGCCGCGCACGAGGTGGGCAAGGTCGTCGTCGCCCGCGACCTCGTCGGAACGGTTCCCGAAGGCGCCGACATGCGACGCCTGGTGCACGAGCTGGCCGCGGGATACCCCGACACGTGGACGTATGCCGTGGACGGCATCATCGGCGCGAGCCCCGAGACGCTCGCGACGGTGAGCGAGGGGAAGATGACGGCGCGGGTGCTCGCGGGCACCCTCGCGCGCGGAGCGGATGCGGGAGAGGATGCGGCGGCCGCCGCCGCTCTCGCGGTGAGCGCGAAGAACCTCGACGAGCACTCGTACGCCGTGCACAGCGTGGCCGAGGCGCTGGGTCCGCACACGACGGCGCTCGTCGCCGACGAGCATCCGTTCGCTCTCGAGCTGCCGAACGTCTGGCATCTGGCGACCGACGTCGCCGGAACACTCTCCGACGGGTCGACATCGCTCGACCTCGTGTGCGCGCTGCATCCGACGGCCGCCGTCGCCGGCACGCCAACGGAGGCCGCGATCGAGGTGATCCGCCGCCTCGAGCCGTTCGACCGGGGCCGGTACGCCGGGCCCGTCGGCTGGATCGACCGGCAGGGTGACGGCGAGTGGGCGATCGCGCTGCGCTGCGCTCAGTTCGACGCCGAGCCCGTCGGCGGGCTCATCCCGGTCACGGCGCACGCCGGCGCGGGGATCGTCGCCGGCAGCGAGCCGGAGGCCGAGCTGCTCGAGACCCGCGTCAAGTTCCGTCCGATCGTCGACGCCCTCGCCTGACGGCGCGGTCGCCTCGGAGGAGGCTCGGGAATCGCCGTCCCGAACTGCCGCATCGCGCGGGGCAAGCGACCACACGGGGCGGCGTTTGGCTGGTTGACGAGGAAAGGCCGTCCCGAAGTGCCAGTTCGTCCGAGGGATGCGGCACTTCGGGACGGCGATTGCTGAGGGGGCTTCCCACCTGGAAAATTACACAAGATCCCTTGTGCAATGGTCGTTGCGGGATTAGCCTCGGCCCATGGCCGGTGATTCACCACGACGCATCCACGTCGACGACCCCTCCGCGCTGCGCGCGATGGCGCACCCGCTGCGGCTGCGCATCATCGGGAGTCTCCGCTCCGACGGACCGCAGTCGGTCGGCGCGCTGAGCGAGCGCCTCGACGCGGCGCCGGGGTCGATCAGCTACCACCTCGGCACACTGCAACGGCACGGCTTCGTCGACGAGGCGCCGGAGCTCGCCCGAGACGCCCGGGAGCGCTGGTGGCGCGCGTCTGCGGAGTACACCTCGTTCGATCCGGCGCAGATGCAGGACGATCCGGCCAAGCGGACCGCCGGTCGTGCGATGCGTCGGGCCATCGCGCAGGCGTACGCCGCCGACCAGCTCGCATACCTCGAGACGGAGGAGTCCCTCGAGCCGGAGTGGATCGCCGCGGCGACGAGCGGCGACGACGTCCCCTGGCTCACGGCCGCCGAGCTGCGCGAGCTCAGCGACGAGCTCGATGCGCTGGCATCGCGCTGGCATGCCCGCGGCGACCGGGAGCGTCCGGATGCGGCGCCGGTGCGCCTGATCTACTCCGCGTTCCGCCGACCATGACCGCGATCGCCGCCCCTCCGCGCCGGTTCGTCCCGCTGGGGGCGCTGCTCGCCGCCGACGGCGTCTCCCGCGCCGGGAACGCGATCACGACGGTCGCCGTGCCGCTCATCGCGCTGCAGACCACTGGGAGCCCCCTGGCGACAGCGGCGGCCGGCATCGCGGCGACCCTTCCGCTCGTCGTCGGCGGCGTGGTCGGCGGAGTCGTGGTCGACCGGCTCGGGTTCCGCCGCGCGAGCATCGTGGCCGACGCCGCGAGCGGCGTGACGGTGCTCGCGATCCCGGCACTGGCCGCCGTGCAGGCGCTGCCGCTGTGGGCGCTGCTCGTGCTGGTGTTCGTGTCGAACCTGCTCGACGCGCCGGGATCCGCCGCACGGTCGAGCCAGATCCCGGAACTGTGCGATCGCGCGCGGGTCGGGCTCCCCCGCGTCGCGGCGGCGCACGCCACCGTCTCCCGCACTGCCACGATGATCGGCGCGGGACTCGCGGGCTTCCTCATCGCGGTCACGGGACCGGCGCCCGCCATGCTCGTCAACGCCGCCACCTTCGCCGTGGCGATCGTGCTCACGGTCGCGTTCGTGCCCGCCGTGGCGCTGCCTGCCGAGGACGGGACGGATGCGGCGGCCGCCGACACCGGATGGCGAGCGCTCACGGCCGGAATCCGCTTCGTGCTGCGGACGCCGCTCGTCCGCGCCGTCGTGACGATGGTGGTCATCACGAACGCGATCGACACCGCCGGGATGACGGTCCTCAAGCCACTCTACGCCGCAGGCCTCGGCCACGGCGGTGCGGAGCTCGGCGTGATGGTCGCGTGCTTCGCCGGCGGTGCGCTGACCGGGGCCGCGCTCTACGGAATCGTCGGCGACCGCATCCCGCGCCACGCGCTGTATGTCACGCTCTTCCTCCTGGCGGGCGTGCCGCCCTATCTCACCCTCGCTCTCGCGCCGCCGTTCCCGGTCGTCGCGGTCGTGCTGGTACTGAGCGGCGTCGCGGCAGGTCCGCTCAACCCGCTCATCGACTCGGCGCTGTACCGACTCATCCCCGTGGAGATCCGGGCCCGCGTGCTCGGAGCGATCACCGCGGGGGTCACAGCCGCCATGCCGCTCGGCAGCCTGCTCGCCGGAATCGGCGTCGACGGGTTCGGGCTCGCCGCAACCCTTGTGGCCGCAGCGGCGCTCTACCTCGCGACGATCCTCGCGACCTCATTCGGCGGCCGCTGGCGCGGGTTCTGATCCGCGGCGTCAGGTCGCGCGGAGGCGTTCGCGCTCGGTGTCGACGTCGAAGGATGGGGCGGGCCAGCGCGGCGCGATGTCGAGCAGCGCGTCGAGCAGCAGTGCCTGCACTGCGAGGCGGGCGTACCACTTGCGGTTCGCGGGCACGACGAACCACGGGGCCGCGTCGGTCGAGGTCCGGTCGAACACCGTCTGGTACGCATCCATGTAGGCGGGCCAGTGCGCCCGCTCGTCGACGTCTCCGGGGTTGTACTTCCAGTGCTTGTCGGGGCGGTCGAGCCGCTCCATGAGTCGGTCGCGCTGCTCCTTCGACGAGATGTGCAGCATGACCTTGACGATGTGGGTGCCGCCGTCCACCAGCTCCTGCTCGAAGTCGTTGATCGCCCCGTACCGGCGCTCGATCTCGTCGGCGGGAGCGAGTTCGCGCACCTTGCCGATGAGGACGTCTTCGTAGTGCGAGCGATCGAACACGCCGATCATGCCGGGCCCGGGCACCCGTGACCGCACGCGCCAGAGGAAGTCGTGCTTCAGCTCCTTGTCGGTCGGCTTCTTGAACGCCGCAAGCTCCACGCCCTGCGGATCGACCGATCCGACGACGTGGCGGATGATGCCGCCCTTGCCGGCGGTGTCCATCGCCTGCAGCACGAGCAGCACCGAGTCGCGGGCGTCGCCGCCGCGGGCCGCGGCGTACAGACGCTCCTGCAGCTCGCTCAGCTCGTCGGCGCCCGCGACCAGGTCGTCGATCGAATCGCGCTTGCGCCGGCCGTACCCGGGCGTCGCCTCCGCGTCGACACGATCCAGCCGGAACCCCGGCGTCACACGCAGGAGGGTGGAGACATCGCCGGTCCAGTGCTTGTGACTCTTCGAGGCCATGGGTACATCTTGGCGGCCGAGCCGTCACCGGTCCAGCGGCACCTCGATGATGCGAGGCCCGGTCGTCGGGGCGGTGAGGGCCGCGTCGAGGGCGGCGCGGGTGGCGACGCGCTCGTGCGCCCACCCATACGCGGCGGAGAGCCCCGCGAAGTCGACCCGCTGCGGCGTATACATCACCCGGCGCATCGCGGCGCCGCCGGCGGATGCTGCGACTTCGAGGCCGTCGAAGATCGTTCCCCCGCCGTCGTTGCCGACGATCACCTGGATGCGCGGCGCCGGCTCGCCCTCCGGCAGGAGCAGCGCGCCGACGTCGTGCAGCAGGGCGAGGTCGCCCAGCAGCACCCGGGTGACGCCTGGCGCGCCGTCGCCCTGACTCGCCGCGGCGATGCCGATCGCGGTCGCGATCGTGCCGTCGATGCCGGCGAGCCCACGGTTCGCGTGCACCGGCACCTTCTTGCCGGGCAGGATGCCGTCGGCCACGCGCACGAGCCGGGATGAGCCGAACATCAGCCGATCGTGCGGCCAGCTCGCGCGCCAGACCGCGTCGACGACCAGCTCGCGCGTCAGCGGCGTGCGGGCGACCTCGACCTCGGCGGCGATCGCTCCGAGCCGCTCGCGCGGAACGGCCGAGGCGAGCCCTTCGGCGTCGGGCGCGGGCGGGGCGAGGTCGGCGAGAGCGGCGCGGGATGCCCGCATCCACTCCCCCAGCCACTCGGTGTCGATGTCGCCGTCGGCGACGGTGACGGATGCCGCGGCGGCGGTGGTGCCGTTGAGGTTCAGCCGCTCCCCCGGCCCGTCGACCGCGATCACCTCGACGTCGGTGCGGCGCAGGAGCGCGGCGACCTCGCGGGACAGTGTCGGGTGGCCGAGGACGACGGCCCGCTGGATGCGCCCGCCGAGCTCGGGGTCGGCGAGCAGAGCCCGATAGCCGTGCACGACGTTCCGTCCGAACCGGGCGCCGCTGACGATCTCGGCGACGAGCGGCCAGCCGCCGTCATGCGACAGCTGCTCCGCCGGAGGGCCGGCATCCGCTCCCGCCACCACGACCGTGCGGGGGCCGCGTGCGAGGGTTCGCTGCCCGGCGCGAACGTCAGGTCCCTGAGCGCCCTTCGACTCGTCGCTGCGCTCCTCGCTCAGGGATCTGGCAGGGTCGACCTCGCGGCCCTCGAGCGGTCCTCGAACGTCAGGTCCCTGAGCGACCGCAGGGAGTCGAAGGGCCGGAAGCGAAGCCGGATCGAGCACGCCCGAGAGCGGCTCGCGGTACGGCAGGTTCAGATGCACGGGGCCCCGGGGTCCGACAGCGCCGACGGCAGCGGCGAGCGCCTCGTCGACGGCGTCCCGGACCATGCGCCCCTGCTCCCCGTCTCCCGCGGGGTCGACGGCGTCGGGGACCGGCATGTCTCGCTCGAAGCGCACGTGGCCGGCGTACATCCCCACCTGGCGCGTGGTCTGGTTCGCGCCGATCCCGCGCAGTTCGGGCGGCCGGTCGGCCGTCAACAGCAGCAGCGGCACTCCGGCGTGGTCGGCCTCCATGACGGCCGGCAGCAGGTTGGCGGTCGCGGTGCCCGACGTGCAGACGACGGCCGCCGGCATCCCCGTCTCACGTCCGATGCCGAGCGCCGTGAAGCCGGCGACGCGCTCATCGACCCGCACGTGCAGGTCGATCAGACCGCGCTGTTCGAGCTCGGCCGCGACGAGTGCGAGCGCCTGTGACCGCGACCCGGGGCTGAGCACGACGTGCCGCACTCCGCGCTCGACGAGGCGGCCGAGCAGCGCTGCTGCGGCATCGGTCGCCGGCGATGCCTCGGAGCGATCAGCGCCCACGACGGGGGCCGGCGGTGGGATCGTCGTCGTCGTGGTCGAGACGGGAGAACTCCTGCTCGAGCCGGCGGATGCGTTCGTCCTGCTCGGCGCGGGCGCGGCGATCGGCGATCGGATCCGTGTGCGGGGTCGACGGCGCCGGGCGTGAAGTGCCGAGGCCGCGCAGGAAGTCCGGGTCGTCGTCGGGCGCGATCACCCGCGGAGCGTTGGCACTCACCCGGCCGATCGCGAACCACAGGATGCCGCCGATGACCGGGAAGACGACGACGATCGCGACCCACACCGGCTTTCCCACGCCGCGGTGCCGCTCGGCCGGCTGGACGGCAGCATCGACGATGCTGAACACCCAGAAGATCACCGCCACGAGGGCGAAGATCAGAAGCAGCCGGACCATGTCCTCATCCTAATCCGAGCGGCCCGAACACGGCTCGGGAGACGGCAGTGAGAGCGCCGGGAGCCGGGCCCGCGATGGGTCCGCCCGCCGCGGCCGCACGTAGGATGGCGGGGTGAAGATCCGTTCCGTCGTCATGTACTCCGTGCTGCGCCTGCTCGCGTTCCTGGTGCCGCTCGGGATCATGATGCTGTTCCCGATCTTCCGCGAGCAGTACTGGCTCGCACTGCTGTTCGCCGCCCTCATCGGGGTGTCGCTGTCGATCATCTTCCTGCGGCGTCCTCTCGACGACGTCGCCTCCGGGCTTGCGGCTCGCCGCGAAGCCCGCCGGCATGAGACGGAAGCCGAGAAGGACGCCGACGTCGAGGATGCCGCCAACGCGGCCCTGCGTCACGAGGACGACGCGCGCTGAGCCGCGGCAACCAGGGCCGCACGCGTCACCCCCGCTGAGCCGCGGCATCCGAGCCCGTCCGCGTCACCCCCGCTGAGCCGCGCCACCCGTGCTCGGCCGGGCGGCCGCTGAGCCGCGTCAGCCGAAGTACGCCCACATGAGCAGCGCACCGTAGGCGAGCGACGTCAGCGACGTGACGGCAAGCGCTGTCACGAGCTCGCGCGGCGCGCGATACGTCCACACGATGAGCACCGCCGGGATCGCGCCCAGGAGCGCCATCAGCACGAGCCAGGCGACCAGGTAGAACAGCGCGACCAGCACGGCGATCGCGAAGGCGAACACGACGCACGCGGTGAAGAGGATCTGCGACCCGCGCTTGCCGATCCGGACCGACAGCGTCTTCTTGCCGGCCGCGCGGTCCTGCTCGATGTCGCGCAGGTTGTTCGCCACGAGCACCGCGACCGCGAGCAGACCCGCCGCGATGCCGCCGAGCCAGGCCTCCTGCGGCGCAGACTGCACCTGGATCCACGTCGTGCCGACCGTGGCGACGAGGCCGAAGAAGACGAACACGAACAGCTCGCCCAGCGCGTGGTAGCCGTACGGGCGCTTGCCGCCCGTGTAGAACCAGGCCGCGACGATACAGACGGCGCCGACCGCCAGCATCCACCACTGCTGTGTGCGGATGACGAGCGCGAGGCCCACGATCGCGGCGAGCGCGAAGAAGGCCAGCGCCACGATCAGGACGGTCTTCGGCTTCACCCTGCGCGACGCGGTGAGCCGCGTCGGCCCGACGCGGTAGTCGTCGGTACCGCGCACGCCGTCGGAGTAGTCGTTGGAGTAGTTCACGCCGATCTGCAGGAACACCGCGACCAGGAGGCAGCCGAGCGCGAGCGCCCAGTGGAACCGGATGTCGATGACGTGCGCCGCTCCCGTGCCGATGAGCACCGGGGTGACGGCCAGCGGCAGCGTGCGCAGCCGGGCGGCGCCGATCCAGTCGGCGAACGTCGGCCGGGGGATCTGCCGGGTCGGGGTCTTCGCCGGGTTGCCGCGGGGCCGGGTGCGCTTGCTGCGGGAAGAGGATGCCACGACGCCCCAGTGTAGAGGTCGCCCCTACGCCGACGACTTTCCCGGTCGCGCGGTGAGTTCGCGCCGGATCGCCTCCCGGTCGGGCTTCCCGCTGGTCAGCAGCGGCAGCCGGTCGACGACGACGAGCCGGCTGGGCCGCGCCGGCTTGCCGAGCGCGGCGGCGACCGCGGCGCGCGCGTCGTCGAGACGCGTGGTCTCGCTGCGACGGAGGGCGTTCCCGCGGGCGACGACGATGACGGATGCTTCGCCCCATGCCGCGTCGGGCACCCCCACGACGACGGCGCCGGCGAGACCGTGCACCTCGCGCACGACGTGCTCCACCCTGTCGAGTGAGATGTTGACGCCGCCGGAGACGATGACGTTGTCGATGCGGCCGTGGATGCGCAGCACGCCGTCGTCGATGACGCCGGCGTCGCCGGTGCGGTACCAGCGGACGCCCGTGGCGTCGCTGACGAACGTCGCATCGGTGAGGGCCTCGTCGCCGAGGTAGCCCTCGGCGAGGATCGGTCCGGCGATGCGCACCTCGCCGTCGACGATGTCGACCTCGACGCCGTCGAGCGGCACGCCGTCGTAGACGCATCCGCCGCAAGTCTCCGTCGAGCCGTACGTGCGCACGATCCGGGCGCCGGCCGCCTGGGCGCGCTCGAGGGTGGCGACGGGAAGCGCCTGCCCGCCGACGAGGATCGCGGTGAAGCAGCGCAGCGATTCGGCGATCGCGGCGTCGCCGTCGGCGGCGTCGAGCAGCCGGCTCAGCTGGGCGGGCACGAGCGAGGTGTACGCCGAGCCGGGCGGCATCATGAGCGCGGCGGCGGCGAACGACTGCGGACGGAACGCCCCCTCCAGCAGCACCGGTTCGTGCCCGGCGAGCAGCGAGCGGCTGAGCACCTGGAGTCCCGCGACGTATCCGGCCGGGAGCGCGAGCAGCCACGTTCCGGCGCCGATGCGCTCGGCGGTGGCGGCGGCGCTCGCGACCAGCGCGGAGCGGCTCAGCACGACGCTCTTCGGGATGCCCGTCGATCCCGACGTCGTGATGACGGCGACGGTGCCCTCGGCGACCTCGTGGGTCGCGGCATCCGTCATCCCCAGGCCGAGGGCGGGGCCGCTGCCGTCGAGCACGGCACGCAGTCCGCGCAGCACCTCGGCGGCGTCGGAGGCGATCGGCGCGAGCCTCATGCTCCCGCTCCTCGGTTGCAGAAGCAGGCCGAGATCGGCGCTTGGGACTCCGCGGCGCAGAAAGTGTGCGATCCAGCCTGCTTCTGCCACGCGCGGCCGAGGGCACCGATCATCAGAACTGCCAGGGGTAGGGCGCCCAGTCGGGGTCGCGCTTCTGCAGGAACGCGTCGCGCCCCTCGACCGCCTCGTCGGTGCCGTACGCGAGGCGGGTCGCCTCGCCGGCGAACACCTGCTGGCCGACCAGCCCGTCGTCGACGGCGTTGAAGGCGAACTTCAGCATGCGGATCGCCGTGGGCGACTTGGTGAGGATCGTCCGCGCCATCGCGACGGCCTCACGCTCGAGGTCGGCATGGGGGACGACCCGGTTCACCGCTCCCATCTCGTACGCGCGGTCGGCGGAGTACTCCTCGGCGAGGAAGAAGACCTCGCGTGCGAACTTCTGCCCGATCTGCCGGGCGAAGTAGGCCGAGCCGTATCCCGCGTCGAACGAGCCGACGTCGGCATCCGTCTGCTTGAACCGTCCGTGCTCGCGGCTCGCGACGGTGAGGTCGCACACGACATGGAGCGAGTGCCCGCCGCCGGCCGCCCAGCCGGGGACCACGGCGATCACGACCTTGGGCATGAAGCGGATGAGCCGCTGCACCTCGAGGATGTGCAGCCGGCCGGCGCGGGCCGGGTCGTGCACGATCCTGTCGTCGTCTGAGTACTTGTAGCCGTCGCGTCCGCGGATGCGCTGGTCGCCGCCGGAGCAGAAGGCCCAGCCGCCGTCCTTCGGGCTCGGCCCGTTGCCCGTGAGCAGCACGACCCCGATGCGGGAGTCCTGCCGGGCGATGTCGAGCGCCGCGTACAGCTCGTCGACCGTGTGCGGACGGAAGGCGTTGCGCACCTCCGGCCGATCGAACGCGATGCGCGCGATCCGGCCGTCGCGGGAGACGTGAGCGGTGATGTCCGTGTACGCCGCCGCGCGTCCGTCCGGGCCGGGCGCCGGCATCCACTCATCAGCATCGAACAGCTCGGAAACGCTCACGGCTCAAGAGTACGCGGCCAGGGGAACCGGGCCGGGGACCCGGCCGACGGCACCGGCGCTGAGCGCCGTTCCGCACGCGGCCGGTTCGCGCTTCGGGTGACGTGGGCCGTGCGCGGGCATCGCGGAGTGGACGCGATTCTTCGCTCCGCTCGGGTTTCGCGCCGAACGCCGTCCACTCCGTGCGGGGCGGGAGCGAGAAGTGGACGTGATCTCACGACATCAGCCGTTCGGCCGCGAGATCGCGTCCCCTCCGTGTGGGACCCGCGTGCGAGACTGGAAGCCGGGGCCCCGCCGTCGGGCGGGCTCCGGGAAGGCGCGCATGAAGATCACACGGACATCCGACTGGCGCGAAGCTCTCCCGTTCGAGACGCCGATCATCGCCGCGACGGTGATGCCGGGCGACCCGGCGCGCTGCGTCGCCTGCGGCGTCGGAGCGGATCCGCTCCCCCGCACCGAGCTGTGGGCGGTCAAGCACCGGCATCCGCACGATCCCGCCGGTTCCGTGCGCCTCTACTGCGCCGCGCACACCCCCAAGCAGCCACCGGTCGCTGCCGCTGCGTCGCCCTCGCGCGCCGGTCGCGGCGGTGCCGAGCGTGCGCCGCGCGCATCCCGTGCCCCCAGGCAGCCGAAGCCCGCCGAGCGGCAGGCGGCCATCTGTCCGAACTGCTTCATGGAGGTGCCGGCCAGCGGCATCTGCGGCGTGTGCGGCGAGCACGTCTGAGCTCAGCTCGGACTATGGGTGCGGCCCGCTGCAGGCTGCGCCCGTGGTTCAGTGCCGCTGCCCGAGCCGGCGGGGGCGCCGCTCAGCTGTTGCGGCGGTCGCGCCAGGCGAGCCAGCGCTCGACGATCCCGTAGTCATAGTCGGGACCTTCCATCGCCAGAGTGAACAGCCGCACTCCGGCGTCGTAGAGGGCGTCGGCGACCGCCTCGTCGCGCCCGTGCAGCTCGTTCGAGACGACCAGGCGACTGACGTCGCGCTGCTCCTTCTCGGCCCATCGCTCGATCACGTCGATCTTGTGGGCGAGCCCGTCGGCGAGCACGAAGCTGTGCCAGATGTCGGCATGCCGCGCGACCAGGCGCAGCGTCTTCTGCTCGCCCTTGCCGCCGATCATGACCGGGATGCGGCGGGTCGGCGCGGGATTGAGCTTGGCCCATCGCGCCTCGATCCGCTCCAAGCCTTCGGCGAGAGCGTCGAGCCGCGTCCCCGGCGTGCCGAACTCGTAGCCGTACTCGTCGTAGTCGCGCTCGAACCAGCCGGCGCCGGTGCCGAAGATGAACCGGCCGCCGGAGATGTGGTCGAGCGTGCGGGCCATGTCGGCCTGCAGGTCGGGGTTGCGGTATCCGTTGCAGTTGACGAGGGTCCCGAACTCCACGCGGGAGGTGCTCTCGGCCCAGGCGCCGAGCATCGTCCAGGCCTCGAAGTGCTCGCCGTCGGGGTCGCCGTACAGGGGGAAGAAGTGGTCCCAGTTGAAGAGGATGTCGACACCGGCCTCTTCCAGCCGCTGCACCGCTCCCCGCAGGTCGGAGTACTGCACGTGTTCGGGTCGCAGCTGCACGCCGAGGCGCACCGGGGTGTCGAGGAGCATGCCCCTCAGCCTACGGCGCGGGTCGGGGCGAGCCGCCCCGGCCCGTCGCGGCCACGGTGGCAGGGCGCGGGGCGTCGCGGCGACCGCTCCCGAGCCGGCCGGGGTGCCGCCGCGCCCGATCCCGTCCCAGGGCACCGGGCGTCGCGGCGACCGCTCCCCGGCGGGACAGGCCTCGCGATGCGGGGGCCTCAGCCCCCGGCCCGGCGGGCCTTGACGAAGGCGTCGATGATGCTCCAGAGGGCGATGCCGCCGATGAGGAACCAGAAGATGATCGTCAGGATGCGGTGCACCCCCGCGGGGTCGTCGTCGATGACGGTCTCGAAGAACGCCGGATTCAGCAGGTGCCCGCTGTTGTAAGCCAGAGTGCCGACCGCGGCGAGCGCGAAGACGGCGTTCGCGATGGCGGCGCGAACCGTCCAGCGGCCCTGCACATGCACCACGACGCCCAGCATCGCGGTCAGCGCCATAAGCGCGAACAGGATGATGATCGCGATCGGCCACAGCTCGGGACTCAGCAGCGAGACCCGGTGGCCGGGGACGAATCCGAGCCAGAAGTCCCAGACGATCGCGCCCGCGAAGATGCCCAGCATGACGATGCTCGCGAGCATGTCGGCGAAGGTCGCGCCGCTCGCCTTGGGCTCGGGGAGCCTGTCGGGTGTCCACGGCTCGCCCGTCATGGTCTCGTGGCCGGTGCGCTCGAGGATCACGAACACGAGCGTCGTCCAGAACGCCACGTGCAGTCCCGCGGTCAGCATCGTCACGCACACCGTGCCCATGATCGAACCCACGGGCGCGTCGGCGATGATCTGCCCGAGTGCGACTCCGGCGCCGGCGCACGGGAGGATGATCCACAGGAGGACCTTGAGCAGCCGCCACCAGTCCAGGTAGTACCGGGGGCCGATCAGGTGAAGCGGGCGACCGGTGTAACCGGCCGCGAGCACCTCCGGGTCGCCGAGGTCGGTGAGCACCCCGCGCTCGGCGGCGTCGGACGGCTCGCCCTGCTCGACGCGCGCGTCGATCTGGTCGGCGATCGACGCCTGCAGCTCCGCGGCCAGGTCGGCCCGCTGCTTCTCGGGCACCGTGCGCATCGCGGCGTCGACGTAGCGTTCGGTCAGTGTTGCAGCATCCATCTCAGTTCTCCTCAGGGAGTGCGGCGACCGCGGTGGCGATCGCACGGAAATCAGCGGAGAGCGCATCGGCGAGCGCCGCGCCCGCTGTGCTGGTGCGGTAGAACTTGCGAGGCCGCGCCTCGTCGGTGTTCCACTCGCTCGTCAGGTGCCCCTGCTTCTCGAGACGGCGCAGCAGGGGGTACAGCGTGTTCGCGTCGGTGGCGAACCCCCTGCGGTTGAGCTCCTCGAGCAGGCCGTACCCGTAGCCCGGCTCGACGAGGATGCGCAGGCACGCCAGCACCACGGTGCCGCGACGCAGCTCCTGCAGGTGCGTCTCGAGGGTGTCGTTGTCGCTCACATCCCACACTATACAGTGTGGCACACACCATAGTGCAACCCACAGTTCGTCGAAGTCGTACGATCCCGTCGACAGCACATGAAACTGCGCGCGGGATGATGTGGTTTCGCGGGGATCGTACGATCTCGCCGCAGAGGGCAGGATGGGAGGGTGAGGATGCCTTCGCTCGATGAGCTGCGCTCGTCCGCCCGCGTTGTCGCACTGCCGCTCGCGACGCGCTTCCGGGGAGTCACGACCCGCGAGGCCCTGCTGCTGGAGGGCCCCGAGGGCTGGACCGAGTTCTCGCCGTTCGTCGAGTACGACGACGCGGAGGCCGCTGCCTGGCTCTCCGGGGCGATCGACTTCGGATGGAAGCCGGCGCCTGCCCCTGTGCGCGGATCCGTACCGGTGAACGCGACGGTGCCCGCGGTTGCCGCGGTCGACGTTCCCGCCGTGCTCGCGCGGTTCGACGGATGCCGCACCGCGAAGGTCAAGGTGGCCGAGCGGGGGCAGACTTTGGCCGACGACGTCGCGCGCGTGCAGGCCGTGCGAACCCTCATGGGTCCCGAGGGCCGCGTGCGCGTCGACGCGAACGGCGGATGGAACGTCGACGAGGCCGAACGCGCCGTGCACGCTCTCGCCGACTGCGACCTCGAGTACGTGGAACAGCCGTGCCCGACGATCGAGGAGCTCGCCGAGCTGCGCACGCGCATCGCCCGGTGGGACATTCCGATCGCGGCCGACGAGAGCGTCCGCAAGGCCGCCGACCCTCTCGCCGTCGCCCGCGCCGGCGCCGCAGACGTGATCGTCGTCAAGGCGCAGCCGCTCGGCGGAGTGCATCGCGCGCTGCAGATCGTCGCGGAGGCGGGACTGCCCGCCGTCGTCTCGAGCGCCCTCGACACGTCGGTCGGCCTCGCGATGGGAGTGGCCCTCGCCGCAGCGCTCCCCGACCTCGAGTTCGACTGCGGCCTGGGAACGGCATCCCTCTTCACAGCGGATGTCGCAGCCCCCGCCCTGCGACCGTCAGGCGGAGGACTCCCGGTCGCGCGCGTCACCCCCGATGCGGCTCTCCTCGACGCCGTCGCGGCGCCGCCCGATCGCCGCGCGTGGTGGCTCGAGCGGCTCGAACGCTGTCACGCGCTGCTGAGCTGAGCTCAGTCCTCCGGACCGTCCGTCGCGCTCGACGCGGGCGCAGTCTGCCTGCGTGCGGCAGCGTCGGCGATTCCCGAGGCGACCGCGCGCCGGACGACCCAGTACAGCACGAAGAAGGATACGGCGGCGAGCGCGACCGAAGTGAGCGGGTCCATGGCGGCATTCTGGCAGGCTTTCCCGCCGCCCGTGCTAGCGTCCTTCTGATCGTGATTCGACCGCAGGAGGTGAGCCCCATGAACGCAGTATCCGCAATGGGTGCTCCCCGCATCGCACGATCCGGCGACTGAGACCGTCGCCCGGGAGCCGCCCGACAGGCACATCGCGAAAGGCGACTCCCATGAACACCACTTCCCCTTCGGCCCCCGCCTCCACCTCCCGCGCCCTCGTCCTCGCCGGCGGCGGCGCTGCAGGCAACGCCTGGCAGATCGGCCTCATCGCCGGACTCGCCGACGCGGGCGTCGATCTCACCGCCGCCGAGCTCATCGTCGGCACGTCCGCCGGGTCGACGGTGGCCGCACAGATCACGAGCGGAATGACGCCCGCCGACCTCTACTCCGCCGTCCTCGCCGAACCCGAGCGAGCGAGACGGACGCCGCAGCCCGAGCGGACGGGTCGCGCTCCTCA
Source organism: Microbacterium altimontanum (assembly GCF_058349865.2). Classification (NCBI taxonomy): domain Bacteria; kingdom Bacillati; phylum Actinomycetota; class Actinomycetes; order Micrococcales; family Microbacteriaceae; genus Microbacterium; species Microbacterium altimontanum. The sequence goes on from NZ_JBYRJB020000006.1 coordinate 227,317, forward strand.
GCCGTCACTGCGATCAGGCCGCTCTCCGCATCGTCTTCCGGATCCAGACGGGCAGGAGCACGAGACATCCCGGCAGGGCGGCGGTCCCGCTCCGAGCGTCTCCGGGTCCGACTATCTCGCCTGGTCGGACGCGATCATCGCCTCGGCGTCGGATGCGGCGGACATGCGGCGCCGCATGGGTGCGGCCGCGCTCGCCCGCGACGCGTCCGACGGAGCGGACACCGCCCGGTGGCGCGACGTCGTCGCGGCTCGCCTGCCGCGTCACGAGTGGCCGGCGCAGCGCATCCTCATCACCGCCGTCGATGCGCACACCGGCGAGCCTGTCGTCTTCGATCGCGACAGCGGCGTCGATCTGATCGATGCGGTCGCAGCGAGCACGTCCTCCATGGTCCCGTATCGCATCGGCGAGCGGCGCTACCTCAACGGCGGCTACCGTCGCAGCGAGAACGCCGACCTCGCCGCAGGCTGCGGTGTCGTGGCGGTGCTCTCCCCGTTCGGCGGCAGGTCACGCATGCCCGACGGCTGGGGCATGGACCTCGCAAGCCAGGTCGCCGAGCTGCGCGCCGGAGGGAGCCGCGTCGAGACCGTGTTCCCCGACGCGGGCGCCGGCGACGTGTTCGATGCGAACGCCCTCGACCCGTCCACCCGCCGACCGGCCGCACAGGGCGGATTCACGCAGGGTCGGACGCTCGCACCGGAGTTCGCCGCGCTCTGGCGCTGACGCACCGGCTCAGTCGGAGAACCCCTCCACAACAGCCGCGGCGAGCATCTGCGTGCGCGCACTCATGAGCCTGCTCGTCGCGGCATCGTCGAGGCCGTCGATCACGGCGTTGACGGAGGTGGCCTCCCACATCTCGAGCATGACCTGCGCGAACTCCTCAGCGGGGATCCGCATCCGCAGACCGTAGGAGGCGACGAGATCATCGGCGATGCCCGCCACCCGCTGCGTCATGTGCCGGCGCCAGTCGCGATACTCGGCAGCCATGCGCTGGTCCCGCATCGCGTGGATGCGGATCTCGCTCATCAGCAGCACGCCCTGGCGGGTGTCGAGGGACACGTCGACGAGGCGCTGCACCATCTCGGCGGGGCCTGCGGCGGGCCGCCCCGCATCCTTGATGCCGCGCACCCACTCGGTGATCGTCTCGAGCTTGCGCTCCGACACCGTGGTCATGAGCTCGAGGAACAGCTGGTCCTTCGACTCGAAGTTCGAGTAGAACGCCCCGCGGGTGAAGCCGGCGCGCTCGCAGACCGCCTCGACGGAGGCAGCGTCCAGCCCGACATCGGCGAACACGTCGAACGCCGCGTCGAGCAGTCGCGCGCGGGTGTTCTCGCGGCTCCTGATCGTCGCCGGTGCGTCAGTCACACTCTCTCCTCGGGTCTCTCGGCCGGCATGGCCGCACATTCACAAGTCTTCACCAGTTTCAGCATGAGTGGCGGGATTACGATACACAACCGTATCCGATACATTTGTGTATCGGATACGCCGGCGTATCAGCATCCGTCCGTCCGATCCGGAGGCCCCGTGTCCACTCTTCTCGCCGCGCTCGGCCGCTGGTCGTTCCGCCACCCCTGGCGCGTGCTCGTCGCCTGGATCATCCTGCTGGGCATCGCCGGCGGCGGTACGGCGCTGTTCATGAAGGGCACCGACAACTCCTTCTCGATCCCCGGCACCGAATCGCAGGCCGGCCTCGAGCAGTTGAGCCGCACCTTCCCCCAGGTCTCCGGCACGAGCGCGCAGCTCATCGTGGTGGCGCCGGATGGCGAGTCCGTGGATGCCGCGGCCTACACCTCCGACATCGAGGCGGCGATCGACCGCATCGAGAAGCTGCGCGGCGTGCTCGCCGTGAACGATCCGTTCTCCCAGCAGGTCACCGGCATGGTCTCCGACGACAAATCGGCGGCGATCGTGCAGATGCAGTTCTCCGGACAGGTCACCGACGTCAGCGCCGACACGAAGGCCGATCTCGCCCACGTCACCGACCAGCTGCGCGACGAGCTGCCGGCCGGCTCCCAGGTCGAGCTCGGCGGCGACCTGTTCGCGACCTCGATGCCCACGATCTCGATCATCGAGGCGGTCGGAGTCGTGATCGCGCTCCTCGTGCTCATCGTGACGTTCCGCTCGTTCGTCGTCGCGGGCATGCCGCTGGTCACCGCGCTGCTCGGCGTGGGTCTGTCGATGGCCCTGATCTTCCTGTCCACCGCGTTCGCATCGATCTCGTCGACCACTCCGCTGCTCGCCCTCATGCTCGGCCTCGCGGTCGGCATCGACTACGCGCTGTTCATCATCTCGAGGCATCAGGACCAGGTGCGGGACGGCATGGATGCCGAGGAGTCCGCCGCTCGGGCGACCGGCACCGCCGGCTCGGCCGTCGTGTTCGCCGGCGTCACCGTGCTCATCGCCCTCATCGGCCTCGCGTTCGCGCAGATCCCGTTCCTCACCACGATGGGGATCGCCGCCGCCGTCGCCGTGGCGATCGCCGTCCTCGTGGCCGTGACCCTCACCCCTGCTTTCCTCGGCTTCGCCAAGGGCCGCGTCATCGGATGGAAGCGCCGCACACGGAAGGCCCGCCCGGCGACCGCTGAATCCCGGCCCCTGAGCGAGCCCGCGCGTCGCGCGCGCGAGACGAAGGGCGCCGCCCGCTGGGTCGGCATGGTGACGACGCATCCGATCGTCACGACCGTCGCGGTGGTGCTCGGCCTCGGCATGCTCGCGATCCCGGCGACGAGCCTCGCCCTCGCCCTTCCGAACGCCGGGATGCTGCCGAAGGACGACCAGGCGCGCAAGACGTACGACCTCATCTCCGAGCATTTCGGCCCGGGCTTCAACGGTCCGCTCATCATGACCGGAACGATCGTGCAGAGCAACGATCCGCTGAACCTCATGAAGGACATCGGAGACGACATCGAGAAGCTCCCGAGCGTCGCATCCGTCGCCCTGGCGACCCCGAATGAGACCGCCGACACCGGCATCGTGCAGGTCGTGCCCACGACGGCGCCCGACGACCCCGCCACCGCCGACCTCGTGCGCGAGCTGCGCGCACAGCATGACCGCATCCTCGACGAATACGGCGTCGACATGAAGGTGACCGGCTTCACCGCCGTCGCGATCGACATCTCCGACCGGCTCGGGGGCGCCCTGCTGCCGTTCGGCGTCTTCGTCGTGGGGCTGTCGCTCATCCTGCTCGCGATCGTGTTCCGCTCGGTGTGGGTGCCGCTGAAGGCGACGGCCGGTTACCTCCTGTCGGTCGCCGCGGCGTTCGGCATCGTCTCGCTCGTGTTCGTGCACGGGTTCGGCGCCGACCTGCTGCACGTCACGAAGGTCGGCCCGATCATCAGCTTCATGCCCATCGTGCTGATGGGGGTGCTGTTCGGCCTCGCGATGGACTACGAGGTGTTCCTCGTCTCGCGCATGCGCGAGGACTACGTGCACGGCCGGCGCCGCAACGACGGCAGGTCCGACCGGCAGGTGGCGAGGGATGCCGTGCGCAGCGGCTACACGGCCTCGGCGCGGGTCGTGACGGCCGCGGCGGTGATCATGTTCGCCGTGTTCGCCGCGTTCGTGCCCGAGGGGGACACGAACCTGAAGCCGATCGCCCTGGGGCTCGCGGCGGGCATCGCGATCGACGCGTTCCTCGTGCGCATGACGCTCGTTCCGGCCGTGATGGCCCTTCTGGGGGCGAAGGCGTGGTGGATGCCGCGCTGGCTCGAGCGCATCCTCCCCCACTTCGACATCGAGGGCGAGGCCGTCGAGCGCGAACTGTCACTCGCCGACTGGCCGGAGCCGCGCACGACCGCTGCGGCCGTCGCCGACGGGCTCGAGCTCGCCGACGACGACGGGACCTGCCTGTTCCACGACATCGCACTGCGGGTGGAGCCCGGCGGCAGCCTGCTGCTGACCCGACCCGACCACCGCTCCGCGCAGGCCCTCGCCCTGACGCTCGCGGGCCGCGTCGCTTCCACCGGCGGTCGTCTCAAGGTCGACGGCCACCTCCTGCCGGAGCGCGCGGTCTGGGTGCGCGCGCACGTCGGCGTCGCGCTTCTCGCGGGCGCCGCCGATCCCGCGGCAGAGGTGCAGGCGGCCCTGCGCCGTCGCACGCGGATGCTCGTGGTCGACTCCCTCGACGCCGTGACCTCCGCCGGCGCGCGCGACCAGGTGACGGCGGCACTGCGCGACGCGGCATCCGTCACCGACCTCACCGTCGTGGCGACGGCCACGGATGCGTCGGCCGCCCGGCGACTCCTGGCAGAAGCGGGCCGCACCGACGTCGCACTCGTCGAGGTGCCGCCCCCGCACGCCGCCCATCCGGCGCCCGCGGCGTCATCCGCAACCCCCGAATCCGCAGCCGCACCCGAGGTGACAGCATGACCGTGAACATCGAACGCGCCCGCACCCGCCGACCCGTCACGTGGCTGACGCTCCTCGGCGTGCTGCTGCTCCCGGTGCTGATCGGCGGCATCCTCGTGGCGGCCCTCTACAACCCCACCGAGCGGCTCGATGCGATGCACGCGGCGATCGTGAACGACGACGAGCCGGTCTCGCTGAACGGCCAGACGGTGCCCCTGGGTCGCCAGCTCACGGCGGGCATCGTGAAGGGCTCGGACGAGCAGTCGAGCAATCTCGACTGGACGATCTCGAACGCCGACGACGCCGCCAGCGGCCTGAAGGACGGGACGTATCAGGCCGTCGTGACGATCCCGGAGAACTTCTCGGCCGCCGCCGTCTCGCCCGGGCAGGAGATCTCCGGCACGGACGAGACCGCACGCCAGGCCACCATCCACGTCGAGACCGCGCCCGACGCGCGGGTGATCGACGATGCGATCACCGCGCAGGTGTCGGCGGCGGCGACGACGGCGCTCGGCCAGACGCTGTCGAGTTCGACGATGGAGAACGTGTTCCTCAGCTTCACGACGCTCGGCGACCAGCTGGGCAAGGCGGCCGACGGAGCGGCGACGTGGGCCGACGGCGCGCGGAAGACCGCCGACGGCACGGTGAGCCTCGCCGACGGCATCCGTCAGCTCTCCAGCGGCGCGTCGACACTCGCCGACGGCGCCGACGGCATCTCGTCGGGCGTGTCGCAGCTCTCCATCGGCGCGGCGACGTGGGCGTCGGGCGCGCGCGAGGCCGCCGACGGGCTCGACACGTGGGCGTCCGGGGCCCAGCAGCTCGCGGGCAGCACCTCGCAGCTGGCGGGCAACCTGTCGAAGATCGCCGCCGGATTCTCGCAGGCGCCGCAGATCCCGCAGTCCCTCGTCGACGCGACGCACCAGCTCGCCGCGAACAAGGACCAGGTGAGTGCGGCGGTCACCGGCACCGCGAAGCAGCTGAAGGATGCCGCAGCCCAGTGCAGCGCGCAGAACGGGTCCGCGGAGCTCTGCGCGACCCTGACCCAGCTCGCGGCGACGGCCGAGCAGTCGCTGCCCCAGCTGACCGCCGTGATCGACAACTCCGATGCGATCGCGCAGGGCGTCGACGGGCTCAGCCGGCTCTCGGCGGCGGGTGCGGGGCTGAGGCAGATCTCCGACGGGATGACGAAGGTCTCGGGCGGGATCACCGGCCTCGCCGACGGCGCGACATCCGCCTCGGCGGGCGTGGACAAGCTCGCCGATGGCGCGGGATCGCTCGCATCCGGTGCAACGCAGGCGGCATCCGGCGCCTCGCAGTGGGCTGACGGTGCGCACACGTGGGCGGCAGGAGCCGAGAAGTCCGCAGACGGCGCCGACACCCTTGCGACGGGCGTCGACAAGCTCGCAGGCGGCGCCGATTCCCTCTCGTCCGGGCTCGACAAGGCAACGGATGCGCTGCCGTCGTTCTCCGACCAGCAGGCGAAGAGCCTCGCCTCCGTCGTAGCCGATCCGGTCGCCGCGAAGGGACTCGGCGACAGCCTCTTCGGCGCCTCGGCGATTCCGCTGCTGGCGATGCTGGCACTGTGGTTCGGCGGCCTCGGGTCGTTCATCGCGCTGCAGGCGGTCTCGCGCCGGGCCCTGACATCCCGTCGCCCGTCGGCCCTGCTGGCGCTGCGGGCGTTCGCACCGGGCGCCGCGATCGGCGCCGTGCAGGGGCTCCTCGTGGCGGGCGTCGTGCAGCTGGCAGCCACGTACGACTGGGGGACATGGTCGGTGTTCGCCGCCGTGTGCGTCGTCGCCGGTGTCGCCTTCGCCGCGGTGAATCAGGCGCTCGTGGCGGTGTTCGGCGGCGCGGGGCGCTGGGTGGCGGCCCTCGTCGGGGCGTTCGCCGTCGCGACCGGAGTGGTGTCGACGGTGCCGCCGATCCTCGTCGCGATCGCGTCCTGGCTGCCGACGGCACCGGGACTGGCGGCCGGGCTCGCCGCGCTGAACGGCGCGCCCGGCGTCGGCGCTGGGATCGCCGGGCTCCTCATCTGGGCGCTGCTCGCCTTCGGAGCGACGGTGCTCGCCGTGATGCGCCGCCGCACGACGTCGGTCAAGACGCTGCTGAAAGGCGCTCCCGCCACCGCCTGAGGGGCGGCACAGGCTCCGTTCGGGCTCGGGCGTTCGGAGCGGCGGGCGGGGTGTGCGGGTCGCTGCTCAGGATGCCGGGCGGGCGGCGCGCTTCTCCTGCTGGTACGCGCGGAGCGCTTCGTAGCGGTCGGCCGACCGTGCCTGGCGCTTCGCGGCCTCGTCCTCGCGCCTCTTCGGCGGCGCCGTCGTGACGAGGCCGTCGATGAGGTGTCGCGTGGCGTGTGCGATGTCGGCGACGGCCTGGTCGAACACCGCCTGGTTGGCCTTCGACGGCTTCGTCGTCCCGGCGATCTTGCGGACGAACTGCAGGGCGGCGTCGTGGCACTCGTCATCCGTCGCGGCGGGCTCGAAGTTGTTGAGCGGAACGATGTTGCGGCACATGCCGACAGACTAGGCCGCTTTCCCGGCGAGCTGAAGGTGCTCAGGCGGTACCGGCCCTTCGACTCGCTCCGCTCGCTCAGGGACCTGACAGGACCAACAGGTCCCTGAGCGAGGAGCGCAGCGACGAGTCGAAGGCGCTCGGGCGTCTCGAGACCGACAGGTCCCTGAGCGAGGAGCGCAGCGACGAGTCGAAGGGCCGCCGATCGATAGAGTCGAGTGCCACGCCCCCGACGAAGGAGATCGCCGATGCCACGCAGACTGATCGCGGGAGCGGTGCTGGCGCTGCTCTGGCTCGCGTGCGGTTGGGTCCCCTTCTTCCTGCAGCAGATCGGCGGGTCGGCCGCGACGCTCGCCCGGATGGTCCCCTCGCCGATGCGGGGCGGCTTCTTCGGCTCCCCGGTCGGCTGGTCTATCGCACTGCGCGCGCTCGCGCTGGTGCTCGTCGTCGCTGGTTACGCCGCGATCGCGTCGCTGCTCGCGCGTCGAGGTGAGGTCTCCTTCGCTGCCGGATGGCTCGCCGCCGTGCTGACGGCATTCGCGCTGGGGGCCGTCCTCGACCTGGGCGACGTCGTCGCGTGGTGGTCGCGCCTCGGCGTCGCCGGCGCGCTCGGCACCACAGGAGCCGCCAGCCTCACGGTCTTCTGGGCGCTCGTCGTGGGCTGGATTCCCGCGCTGGTCGTCGCTCGCGAGGGACCACGGGATGCCACGGACTCCGCCATGCGCCGCGGCCCGATTCGCTCGGGTCTCGCCGCGGTCGGAGCTGTCGCCGTCGTCGCGGCCCTCGCGCTACCGTTCGCCGTCGAGGGAGCGCACGCCGCGACCCAGGCGCAGCTGCGCCAGGATCAGGCTGCCGCGCAGGCGGAGGCCGCCGCCCACGCCGATCCCGACGGTGCGGCCCCGCGCGACCCCGATGCAGCGGGAGAACCGGTGCCGACGGCGGCACCCTCGACCACCCCGATTCCGGCCGATGCCTGCACCGCGGAGAACTCGACGCTCATGGCTCCGGCCGCGGATGCGGCGACGGGACACCGTCTGCAGCCGCTGCAGCTGTTCAACAGCTCTGAAGAGCCGTGCACGGTCTCGGAATACCCCGACGTCGCGTTCGGCGACCAGAACGGCCACCTTCTCCCGGTCACGATCGAACGCGGCAGCTCGTTCATGGCGACGGATGCCGGACCCTCGGCGATCACCGTCGCACCGGGTTCGTCGGTGCGGGCCGGGATCGGCTGGGACGCGAACTCGGTGCACGGCCAGCTCGCCGCACGGACACTCTGGATGAGTCCGCTTCCCGGAGCTCAGCGTCTCTCCTGGGATGTCTCGCTCGACATCATCCCGGGGACCGTCGTGCACGTCACGGCATGGGGGGCCAGCGCCCCGGTGGGATGACCCCGGCCCTTCGACTCGCTGCGCGATTCCTGAGCGAGGAGCGCAGCGACGAGTCGAAGGGCGCTCGGGACGGTCGGCAGGTACCGGCCCTTCGACTCGCTGCGCTCGCTCAGGGACCTAACCGGGGGCGGACGAGGGTCAGTTCGTCAGGCCGCTGTAGGCGTGGAGGCCCTTGAAGAACACGTTGACGATCGAGAAGTTGAACAGCACCGCCGCGAAGCCGATGATCGACAGCCAGGCAGACCGGGTGCCGCGCCAGCCGCGAGTCGCCCGCGCGTGGATGTACCCCGCGTAGAGCACCCAGATGACGAACGTCCACACTTCCTTCGTGTCGAAGCCCCAGAACCGGCCCCACGCGTCGTTCGCCCAGATCGAGCCCGCCATGAGCGTGAACGTCCAGAAGATGAAGCCGACGATCGCGAACCGGTAGGCGAGGGACTCCAGCGCCTCGGACGACGGCAGCGTCCTGAGGAAGCCCCAGCCCTTCGCCGGCGTGCCGGCCGCCTCGGCGGCGATCGCCTTGCGCTCGCGCCGCGACTGCAGGAGCTGCAGCACCGACAGGCCGAACGTCAGGGCGAAGAACGCGGTGGCCAGCGACGCGACGAACACGTGGATGACGAGCCACGGCGACTTCAGCGGATCGGACAGCGGCGCGACCTGGACGTAGAACGCGAGAGTCGCCCCGCCCAGCAGCAGCACCACGAGCCCGGTGATGAGCGCCCCGAGGAACCGCAGGTCGTACCGGAACAGCACCGCCAGGTAGACCGCCACCACGAGCAGGGTGCCGGTCAAGGCGAACTCGTACATGTTCGCCCACGGCACGCGGCCGGCCGCGACGCCGCGCAGGACATCGCCGCCCAGGTGGAACAGGAAGCCGAGCCACGTCAGCGACGTGCCGATGCGTGCGAACATCGGGCGGGCGCGCCGCGACGGCGCGACGGCGAGCGGCGAAGGCTCCGTGGCCCCCGCACGAACGCCGGAGACGACATCCCCGCCGCCGGCGGCCACGAGTTCGCGCTCGCGCACCGCCGCGGCATCCTTCGCATCGAGCGCCTGCGCCGAACGACGCGACAGATCGATCGTGTAGAAGATGAACGCGAGCGCGTAGATGGCGACGGCGGTCCACACGAGCAGGAGCGACACCGAGTCGAGCGAGGGCATGGCGCTCAGTCTACGCTCGCGGCCTGTGCCGCCGACTCGGGGGGATCAGCGGATGCGGCGGCTCCGAGTGCCGCGCCATGCTTGGCCGCGAGCGCCTCGACGGCGCCACCGAGCGTGGGATCCTCGCCCCGCGCGAGCCCGGCGTACTCGAGCGTGAGCACGCGCCCCTCCGCACGCGCCTTCACCCACATCCGCCGGCGCGGGACGAACAGCGCGAGCATGAGGCTGCCGAGCGCCAGCACCGCGAACACCAGCACCCACGGTCCGCTGACGTCGCGGTGGATCGACAGCGACACGAACCGCTTCACCGACTGCGACGCATCCGTCGCGTCCTTCGGGGATGCGTCGTCGAACGTGACGGTGCCGAGCCCGTTCGGCAGCGCGGCGCTCTTGCCCGGCTCCAGCTCGATCGACTTCACGCCGGTCTTGCCGCCGGTCAGCTGCGTCATGCCCGACGTGTCGAGTGCGTACACCGACCGCGGGATCCCGTTGTCGATGCCGAGGTCGCCCTCGTACACGTTCAGCGTCAGAACCGGGTTGACGAGCGCAGGGTACGCCGACGTGAACGCGCCGGTGTCGTTCGCGATCTGGGTCGGATAGAAGAAGCCGACCATGCCGATCTGCTCGCTGAGCCCGTCGGGAACCTTGATCACGCCGAGGGAGGTCATGTTGTTGTCCTGGGGCAGGAACGGAATGGTGTCGTGGTAGACCACGTCGCCCGCGGTGTTGCGCACGGTGATCGTCGGCGCATATCCGTTGCCCATGAGGTAGACCCGGTCGCCGCCGATCGACAGCGGATGGTTCACGCGGATCTCGTCGTCCACGGGCTTCTGACCCGGCAGCGTCGTCGTCATGTGCGCTACGAAGTCGCCTGCCTGCCCTGCCGAACCGGAGCCGAGGGGCTGGTACGACACGTCGAACCTGTCGAGGCGCATCGTGTACGGCGTGAGCGAGTCGGGGTCGACGAACCGGCCCGGATTGAACGACGAGTAGTCGGTGCCCACGGAGTTGACGAACGTCGTGTCCTGCACGATCACGCGCTGGCCGGTGTAGGTGAAGCCGCCGCCCACGCCGACCGAGACGAGTACGCCGAGCAGCGCGATGTGGAACAGCAGGTTGCCCGTCTCGCGCAGGTAGCCGCGCTCGGCCGACACCGAGAAGGTGCCGCGGCCGTCGCACCGCTCGACCCGGTAACCGCCCGCCTTGAGCTGGGCGGCCGCGATCTCGACGGCACGGGATGCCTCGGTCTCCGGATCGGCCCCGGGCGACAGCTCGACCAGCGACTCCCGGTGGTCGGCGAGCCGCGACAGTCGCGCCGGCGTGCGCGGGGGCCGCGCCCGCAGCGCCTTGAGGTGGTGCTTGACGCGCGGGATGACGCATCCGATCAGCGAGATGAACAGCAGGATGTAGATCGCCGAGAACCACGCCGAGGTGTACACGTCGAACAGCTGCAGCTTGTCGAGCACGGGCGCGAGCTGCGGGTTGTCCTGGAAGTACTTCGTCACGCCGTTCGGGTCGGCGCTGCGCTGCGGGACGATCGAACCCGGCACCGCGGCGATCGCGAGCAGCAGCAGCAGCACGAGCGCCGTGCGCATGCTGGTCAGCTGCCGCCAGCCCCAGCGGAGCCAGCCGACGAAGCCCAGCCGCGGCGAGGCGACGTCGTCGCGGCCGTCGACGTGGTCGGACGGGCGGAGCGGATCCACCGACGCCTCGGATTCAGAGCGCGGGCGTGACACCGGCGATCACCCCCTGCAGCTGCGACATGAGCACTCCCCACACCCCGGTGACCATGAGCACGCCGAGGACGATGAGCACCGCTCCCCCGACGAGGTTCACGGTGCGGATGTGGCGGCGCAGGAACGCCACCGAACGGGTCGCCCAGCCGAAGCCGAGCGCGATGAGAAGGAACGGGATGCCGAGGCCCAGCGAGTACGCGAGACCGAGCACCGCACCGCGGGAGGCGGACGCGGCATCCAGCGACATCCCCAGGATCACGGTGAGGGTCGGGCCGATGCACGGCGCCCAGCCGACGCCCATGGCAAGGCCCAGGAGCGGAGCACCGACGAGTCCCAGGTTGCCGCGCACCTCGGGCTTGACAGTGCGCTGGGCGAAGCCGAACAGGCCGATGAACACGAGGCCGAGGAGGATGATCACGACGCCCATCACCCGCGTGATGAGGTCGCGGTAGGTGAGGAAGAAGAGCCCGACCGAGCCGCCGAGGATGTTCATCGCCATGAACACGACCGTGAAGCCGGCGATGAACAGCAGTACGCCTCCGACCAGGCGGCCCCGGGCGACGGTGGCGGTGCCGCGCCCTGCAGCGGCGGTTGCCCGGCGCGGCGCGACGGCGCCGCCGATGAAGCCGAGATAGCCGGGCACGAGCGGGAGGACGCACGGCGACAGGAAGGAGACGAGCCCGGCGAGCACGGCGATCGGGATGGCCACCCACAGGGCGCCGCCCGCGACGAGGTCGGTCACGACTTCTCGCCGAGTGCGGTCTTGATGAGCGCTGTCAGGATCGACGCATCCGGAACCGCGCCGACGATGCGTGCCGTCGGGCGCCCGTCGGGGCCGAGCACGACCGTGGAGGGCGTGGCGCTGAGCGGCACGATCCCGGCGAACGCCGCCGTCACCGACTTCGTGTCGACATCGATGACGCTCGGGTAGGTGACGTCGAACTCCTTCGCGAAGCTGCGCGCCGTCGCAGCCTGGTTGTACGTGTTCACACCGAGGAACGCGACATCCTCACCAGCCGATTTCTGCAGCGCCTTCTCGAGGATCGGAGCCTCCTGCCGGCACGGCGCGCACTCCGCGTACCAGAAGTTGATGACGGTCACCTTGCCGGCGTAGTCGTCGCTCGAGACCTTGCTGCCGTCGTCGAGCGTGCCGGAGAAGTGGATCGCCGCAGGTCGGTCGGCCCCGCTGTACTCCTTCACGGCGCCGTCACCGGAGATGTACCCCTTGTCGTCTCCGGAGCGGTACTGGGCGGCGAGGTCGTCGCCCGTGCCGGTGCAGGCGGTCAACCCCGCTGCGAGCACGAGTGCGGCTGCGGCCGCGGCGGCCGCCTTCAGGACGTTGCGCATCACACAGCTCCCACGTCGATCGAGCCCGCGGCGGTCGCGGGCTCGGCGTATCCGACCTCGACCCATCCGGCGTCGGTGCGCTCGAAGCTCGTGACGCTCGAGAGCGCGCAGCGCCGCCGGCGCGGATCATGCGGGGCGGGGAGCCCGGCGATGGAAAGGTGCGTGACCCAGATGGGCAGCTGGTGTGAGACGATGACGGCGTCACCGGTCTCGGTGCGGTCCCACGCATCGGTCATCGCGGCGTCCATGCGCGCGACGACCTCGGCGTACGGCTCCCCCCAGCTGGGGACGGCCGGGCGGCGCAGGTGGCGCCAGTTCAGCGGATTGACGAGCGCGCGGCGCATCCGTCTGCCCTCGAAGACGTTCGTCGGCTCGATCACGCGCTCGTCGACGAGCGGCTCGATGCCGAACAGCTCGGTGAACGGCTCCGCCGACTCGCGGGCGCGCTGCAGCGGCGAGCACACGAGCGCCGTGACCGGCCGCTCGAGCCCGTGCACGTACTCCGCTGCCTGCCGCGCCATCTGGCGCCCGGTGGTGCTCAGCCGGTAGTTCGGGAGTCGCCCGTAGAGCACGCGGCGGGGGTTGTGGACCTCCCCGTGGCGCACCAGATGAAGGCGATCAGCAGGCACCGCTCAAGTCTACGGTGCGTCCCCTTCAGAGCGGGCTGGGAGCCGGCGGGACCCTTCGCCTGTCGCGAATCGACCTCCCTTCCCGCCGGAAGGTCGATGTGCGACAGGTGAGCGGTCCGGGTCAGGGTTCGACGGCGCGCGCGAGCAGTTCGGTGAGCAGGCGCTCGGTGACCGGATGCGGCAGCGCCTCGATGAGCGCCATGAACGGCGCCATCTGCGCCGGCAGTGCTCCGCCGCCGCGGAGACCGATGCCCGCGAGCAGGCTGGCCGCCGTGTCGGAGTCGAGCCGCTCGGGCAGCTCGTCCGGCAGCGCCCCGAGCACCTGTGCGGCATCGACGGGCGGCACGCCGCGGACGGCGTCGGCGGCGGCCACGAGCGCCGGCACGAGCTCGTCGAGCCCCGCCTCGGTGACGGGGGTGACGGTGAGGTGCGTGGTGTGCGGGAGACGGATGCCGTCGGCCTGCGTCAGTCCGGGCTGCTGCTGCAGGATCCACCCGTGTGCGCGCACGGCGTCGGCCCAGTGGTGCGGGTCGACGCGCCGCTCGGGCGCCGCGCTCTCATCGGTCGCCACGGCGAACAGCGGCCCGGTAGGCCGACCCACGACCTTCAGGCCTTCGATGCCGTCGATCGAGGCCAGGAGCGCGTCGGTCGCCCGTGCAGCCTTCGCCGTCAAGTCTGCGAACCCTTCGGCGCCGAGCGCGCGGATGATCGCCCATGCCGCCGCCAGCGCCCCGGCGGGCTTCGAGCCGAGCAGCGTCGGGTTGACGACCGGGTATCCCGGCCAGTCGGTGGTGGCGAAGTACTGCGCCCGGTGCCGATCGCGCGCGGAGTGCAGGAGCACGCTCACACCCTTCGGCGCATAGCCGTACTTGTGCAGGTCGGCCGACAGGCTCGTGACGCCGGGAACGCGCAGGTCCCAGGCCGGAAGGGACGCGCAACCCCCGCCCTCGCCTGGCCAGAACGGCAGCACCCATCCGCCGATGCACGCGTCCACATGGCACGAGACGCCGGCTGCCAGGCATGCCGCTGCCACCTCGGCGACCGGGTCCATCCCCGCGAAGGGGTACGACGGCGCCGAGACGACCACGAGCGCGACGTCGGTGCCGATCCGCTCGATGAGCGCCGGCGCCTCGAGCGTTCCGGTCATCGCAGAGACGGGCACGCCGTCGAAGATCAAGTCGAACAGCTCGGCGGCCTTGCGGAAGGCCGCGTGCGCGGTGACCGGCGCGACGATCCGCGGCGTGCCCGTGCCGCCGGCCGCGCGCCACAGGTCGCGCGCGGTCCTCACGGCGAGCAGGCACGATTCCGTGCCGCCGGACGTCACCGAGCCGACCACATCCTCGCCTCCGCCCAAGATCGAGCGGGCGAACCCGACGACCTCGCGCTCGAGCGCCGCCACAGAGGTGAACGTCGTCGGGTCGAGTCCGTTCACCGGCTGCATGCGCCGGGCCGCCTGTGCGGCGAGCTCGTCGAGGGCGGCATCGCCCGAGTCGTAGACATAGGAGAGCACGCGGCCGCCGTGCGTGGGGGCGTCGTGGGCGCGGAGCTCGTCGAGCTCCGCCAGGATCACTGCGTCGTCGAAGGTCACGCGGTCATCCTAGGCGGCCTCGGCCGCCGCCCCCGGGCCGGCACCGGCCGCCGCCCGGGCGCCCGCATGGCCGACGCATCCGGCCCCGTAGACTTGACGCTCGTGAGTGAACGTATCCTCGTCAGCCAGCTCGCCGCCCGCGAAGACGGCCCCGTCTCCGTCTCGGGATGGGTCGAGACCGTCCGCGACCAGAAGAAGGTGCAGTTCGTCATCCTGCGCGATGAGACCGGCGCCGTGCAGCTCGTGAACCCGGCGACGCGTCCCGACCCCGAGAAGGACGATCAGGATGCCGCGGCCCTGGCCCTGACCGAGGAGATCTCGAATCTCGCCCACGGCACCTTCCTCACCGTGACCGGCGAGCTCAAGCACGACGAGCGCGTCAAGCTCGGCGGGATCGAGATCAAGATCTCCGGCCTGGAGGTCGCATCCGCTGCGCACCCCGAGACGCCGATCGCCGCCGACTCCAGCATGGACAAGCGGATGGACTGGCGCTTCCTCGACCTGCGCCAGCGTCGCAACAACCTCATCTTCCGCGTCTCCACGACCCTCGAGCACGCGATGCGCCAGTACTGGATCGACCGCGACTACGTCGAGATCCACACCCCGAAGCTCATGTCGAGCCCGTCGGAGTCGAACGCCGAGCTGTTCGCGCTCGAGTACTTCGGCGACCAGACCGCGTACCTCGCGCAGAGCCCGCAGCACTTCAAGCAGATGGCGCAGGCCGCCGGCTTCGGCAAGGTCTTCGAGATCGGCGACGTGTTCCGCGCCGACCCGAGCTTCACGAGCCGGCACGCCACGGAGTTCACGAGCGTCGACGCCGAGATCAGCTGGATCGATTCGCATGAGGATGTCGCGACGATGCAGGAGGAGCTGCTCGCGGCTGCGATCCAGGCGGTCAAGGACAAGCACGGCGACGAGATCACCGAGCTGTTCGGCATCGACATCGTCGTGCCGACGCTGCCGTTCCCGCGACTCCCGCTCGCCGAAGCCCGGGAGATCGTGAAGGCCCGCGGCTACGACAACCCGCGCACCGACGGCGACCTCGACCCGGAGAGCGAGCGCCAGGTGTCAGCGTACGTCGAGGAGACGTACGGGCACCAGTTCGTGTTCGTCACCGACTACCACCCCGAGATCCGGCCGTTCTACCACATGCTCGACGAGAGCACGGGGCTCACCCGCAGCTACGACCTGCTGTTCAAGGGCGTGGAGATCACGACCGGCGCGCAGCGCGAGCACCGCATCGAGGTGCTCGAGAAGCAGGCGCTCGAGAAGGGCCTGAAGCTCGAGGGCCTCGAGCACTACCTCGACTTCTTCCGCTACGGCGTGCCACCGCACGGGGGGTTCGGCATGGGCCTGGCGCGCGTGCTCATGCTGCTGCTGGGCGAGTCGTCGATCCGCGAGGTGACGTTCCTCTTCCGCGGCCCGACGCGCCTCGCCCCGTAGCTCCCGGTCCCTGCGCTCCCTCGCCCGACGACCGGCGAGGACGGTCGCGAGTCAGATCTCGAAGTCGGACTCAGATCTCGAAGTCGACGGCGACGCGATCGCTCATGACGCTGCGGATATAGGCGAGCACTTCCTGGTGCACGGGATGCGTCGCATAGGCCTCGAGCCCGTCGCGGTCGTCCACGTCGACCACGAGGGCGACATCCCAGTTCCCCTCGATGACGCCCGGGCCGGCGGTGACCGACCTGATCGCGGGCACCACTGCGTCGAGCGCCCGGATGCGCGCGGCGATGTCACGCGCCTGCTCGGCGCGCACCGCGGGATCGTCGGCAGCGAGGCGGAACGCCACCACGTGCCGGATCGTCACCGGCCGACCGCCGCGGCGTCGAGCAGCGCGTCGTGCAGCCGCTCGGGCGCGACCCGCCAGTGCGCATGCAGCGTACCGTCGATCAGGACGACCGGGATCTTCTCCCACCACTGCGCGTACAGCGCAGGGTCGTCGGCGATCGAGCGTTCGACGACCTCGACGCCGTCGGCGACGCGCTCGGGGAGTTCGGCCAGCACCTGCTCGACGACGCCGTGGGCGACCTCACAGAGATGGCAGTCGGGCTTGCCGATGAGGGTCACGGTCGTCACAGTCTCATCCTACGTTCGCCGCCCGGCGCAGGATGCGGGGCGCACCGCGCGCGGCGGAAGCAGCGCTCAGTGCTCGAGTGGGAACCCGCTCGCCGCCCACTCCCCCGTGCCGCCGTCGACGTTCGTCGCGTCGTGGCCGCGGGCCTCGAGCGCCTGCACGACGCGGGCCGAGCGCCCGCCCGCCTGGCAGATGACGTGGAACGGCTCGTCGGGCAGCTCGTCGAGGTGCTCGCCGAGCGTCGACAGAGGCAGGTTGATCGCCCCGGGCACGTGGCCGCTCGCGTACTCGTCGGGCTCGCGCACGTCGATGAGCGGTGCTCCGCTGCCGACACGCAGCTGCTGCACGGTGATGGACTTCATGGGATCCTCCGCGGGTTCGGGCAGAACACGAAGCGCCCGTCCAGGCGGACAGGCGCTCGGTGTCTGGGCCGCTTACTTCTTGTTGCGGCGCTGGTGGCGAGTCTTGCGAAGCAGCTTGCGGTGCTTCTTCTTCGCCATGCGCTTGCGGCGCTTCTTGATGACAGAACCCACGGAAAACCTCACTAAGTCGGGGTCTGGACGCGGTCACACACCGCGGCCGGGAACGGGCAGATGTAAATATGCCAGGGGACAGTTTAGCCGACGTCGGCGATGGGCCGGTGCAGGGCCTCGGCGACCGCCGACTCGGGCACCCGGTAGCTCCGCCCGAACCGCACCGCCGGCAGTTCGCCGGCGTGCACCAGCCGGTACACGGTCATCTTCGAGACGCGCATGATCTCCGCCACCTCGGCGACCGTCAGAAAGCGCACGTCGGGCAACTCGGCCATGTCTTCTTCCCTCTCCCCAGTTGAGTGATTTCCCCAGATCGCTGATCACTCTATGGTGTCAGTGCGAGTTGTGTAAACCCATGATGCCGGTGTGACGGATGCGGGTCACCCGCGCCCGTGCTTCGCGGCCGCTGAGTCGGGCTCAGCCCCGGGGCGCTGCGTCGGCGATCACGTCGCGCAGCGCCTCGGCATGCCGGTCGGGCTGCCGCTCGCGGGCATACGCGAGCGCACGCTCTCCCGCCCGGACCAGCGGCTCACGGTCGCGCACGAGTGCGATGAGGGATGCGGCCAGCCCCGCAGCATCCGGGGCCGCGGTGCCGACGGCAGCGCCGTCGAACTCCTCGGCGAGCACCGGGTCGGTGACGATCACCGGGCGCCCGCGCGTGAACGCCTCGAGCGCGATCATGGGCTGGTTGTCGAAACCGAGCGAGGTGATCAGCACGGCGTGCGACGCCGCCACGAGCTCGGCCACCCGCTCCCCCGGCACGCGGCCGTGGAACACGACGTCGGGCTGCGCACGCCCCTCGCCCCCGGCGACGTGCAGACGGATGCGTCCCGGGCCGACGGTCTCGCGGGCGTCGCGCACCGCCTCGAGCGCGACGTCCACCCGCTTCTCCGGCGCGAACCGCGCCGCCCACACGAGCGTCAACGGCTCGGCCGGCGGCTCCGGTGCCGGCTGCAGCGGCTCGGCGACGTTCGAGAACGCGCGGGCCGATGCCACCCCTGCGCTCTGCAGGGCTGTCGCCTGGTGCGCCGACGGCGACAGCACGGCGTCCGCCCGCAGCGCGACGCGCAGCGTCATCCCGCGCAGCGCGTTGTTGATCGCGGTGCTGCCCGTGTAGCGCTGCGTGGTCGGTATCCCGGTGATCCGGCGATGCAGCATCCGCACGAGCGGGGCGAGCGGGGCGAGCGCGCGGGGGGCGCGCCAGAAGAACGTGTGCACGGTGTGCAGCACCGGCACGCCGCGCGCTGCTCCCGCCGTCAGCGCGGCAGCGGCGAGCGCGAACTCGGAATGGACCACGAGCGCCCGCACGTCGTGGCGGTCGATGAGCTCGCCGAGGCGCACCGCGAGCTCCGCCGGCGCCCCGAGCACGGGCAGGTCGAGCACGGGCAGCGTCCAGCGCACCCGGGGCGGGACGGGAACGATGTGCGGTGTGCCGGCGAGCACATCGGCGTCCGGGGCGACCACGATGACCGTCCATCCCTGGGCGGCGAGGCTGCGGGCTTGCCGGAGGAACGCCGTCTGGGCGCCGCCGAGGTACCGCAGCGAGTAGTCGCACAGCAGCATGACGGCCGTGCGGCCGTGCGCATCCGGTGGTGTCATCGTGTTCGGAATCGGCACCCGGCTCAGCGCCCGGGAAGCTTCTTCAGTGCGCTCTCGAAGGCGTGCTTGGCGGATGCGGCGGCCCGCCCGACGACCTCGGCCGCGTGCGCGGCGGGCTCGGGCAGTGCGACGGGCGCGATCTCCTCCGCGGGGCTCGCCGCCTGGTCGAGGAACGGGACGATCCAGTCGTCCACCTCGTCGAGCGGGTGCGGCTGCAGCCGGTAGAAGCGGTGCTGCCCTTCTTCGCGCACGACGACGAGCCCGGCTTCGCGCAGCACCTTGAGGTGCTTCGAGACGGTGGGCTGGCTCACACCGAGCTCGGCGACGATCTGCGAGACGCTCGTGCCGTTGTGGCCGGCGGCGGACCGGTCGAGCAGCAGTCGCAGGATGTCGCGCCGGGTGCCGTCTGCGATCACGTCGAAGATGTCCGCCATGCCCTTAGGTTAGCCGGGCGCCCGGCTGAGTACCATGACACAGGTGTCAGCACATCCGGAGAGGGGCGCCCGACGCAGGACCGTCGTGCGACGGCTCCTGACGATGCTCGACGACCTGCGCGACGGGCTGCGGGAGCTCACGACGGAGTCGCCGGCGCGGTTCGCGGTCGGCATCTTCCTCATCCTCATCACGGTCTTCACGGTGCTCCTGTCGCTTCCCGCCGCGACCGCCGACGGGAAGACGACGCGGTTCGCCGATGCCCTCTTCACAGCGGTCTCGACGGTGTGCGTGACGGGCCTGTCGACGGTCGACATGGGGACGCACTGGTCGCCGTTCGGCCGCCTCGTGATCTACATCGGCGTGAACGTCGGAGCGCTCGGCGTCCTGACTCTCGCGTCGATCCTCGGCCTCGTGATCTCCAAGCGCCTGGGCCTGCGCGCCAAGCTCATCGCCGCCGGCGACACCAACCCGCTTCGCGTGCACGGCGGTCCCGTGAATGAGGGCCAGACGGTGCGCCTCGGCGAGGTCGGCTCGCTGCTGGCCACCGTGGCGCTGTCGACCCTCATCATCGAGGCGGGGCTCGCCGTGCTGATGTACCCGTCGCTCCTCGTGGGCGGAGTCGACCCGGTGCGTGCGCTCTGGGAGGCGCCGTACTACGCGGCGATGTCGTTCACCAACACGGGATTCGTGCCGAACCCGGAGGGCCTCGAGCCGTTCCAGCACGACTACTTCTTCCTCACCGTGATGATGACCGGCGTCTTCCTCGGCTCGATCGGGTTCCCGGTGATCTACACGCTGGCCCGTCAGCGGTGGCACGTGCGCCAGTGGTCGCTGCACGCGAAGCTCACGATCATCACGACGGTGCTGCTGTTCGTGCTCGGTGCGGCGGTGTTCCTGCTGCTCGAGTACGACAACCCCAAGACGTTCGGCGACCGTGATGCCTGGGACACGGTGTATCAGTCGTTCTTCCTGTCAGCGATGACCCGGTCGGGCGGCTTCTCGACGATCGACATCAGCAGCATGCACGGCTCCTCGCTCATCGTCGGCTCCATGCTCATGTTCGTGGGCGGCGGGTCGGCGTCCACGGCGGGCGGCATCAAGGTGACGACGCTCGCGGTGCTCGCCCTCGCGGTGTGGAGCGAGGCGAAGGGCCGCCCGTCGGTGCAGGCGTTCGGCCGACGCATCCCGAGCGATGTGCAACGGGTCGCCCTGTCGGTGGTGGCGTGGGGCGCGACCCTGGTGGCGGTGTCGACCGTGACGATCGCGCAGATCACGAAGGCCCCCGTGGCCGACGTGCTGTTCGACGTCATCTCGGCGTTCGCCACCGTGGGTCTGTCGTCGGGTCTCACCGAGACGCTGCCGGATTCGGCGAAGTACGTGCTGGCGGGCACGATGCTCTTCGGCCGCGTTGGTACAGTGACACTCGCCGCGGCGGTCGCCGCGACGTCGCGTTCGCAGCTGTACTCGCTGCCGGTGGAGAGGCCGATCGTTGGTTGAGCAGATCCGTGGGGATGCGCCCGTCCTGGTGATCGGGCTCGGCCGGTTCGGCGCGGCGTGCGCAGGCGAGCTCGACCGCCTCGACCGCGATGTGCTCGCGATCGACGCGAACCTCGAGCTCGTCCAGAAGTGGAGCGAGCGCGTCACGCACGCCGTGCAGGCCGACGCGCGCAACATCGACGCTCTGAAGCAGATCGGAGCGCAGGACTTCCAGGTGGCGGTCGTGGCCACCGGTTCCTCCATCGAGGCGTCGGTGCTCATCACGGCGAACCTCGTCGACCTGAAGATCCCGCAGATCTGGGCGAAGGCGGTGTCGCAGGCGCACGGGAAGATCCTCGCTCGCGTCGGCGCGAACCACGTCGTCTATCCCGAGCGCGAGGCCGGCGAGCGCGTCGCGCACCTGGTGAGCGGCCGCATGCTCGACTTCATCCGCTTCGACGACGACTTCGTCCTGGCCAAGATGTACCCGCCGAAGTTCATCCGGGGGATCGGCCTCAACCAGTCGGGCGTGCGCACGAAGTTCAACGTGACGGTGGTCGGCGTGAAGAGCCCCGGCCGGCCCTTCCGCTACGCGGAGGCCGACACCGTCGTGACGAACCACGACCTCATCATCGTGTCGGGCACCAACTCCGACATCGAGCGGTTCGCCTCACTCGAGCGCTGACGCGGGTCTCTCCGCTCTCTCCTGCGCGCCCTCTGCGGCGAAGTCGTACGATCTCGCCGAATGCACATCGATCTGCGCGCGGAGTGATGTGCACCCGCGGGTTTGATGTGCAGTGGCGGCGGGGGCGAGGAGGACCCGCGGGGCACGGCGATGGACGGCGCGAGCGGCTGGCCCGGCGGGTGTCGGCGGCGGGCGGGGAGGGCACGGGCGCGCGGCGGATGTCAGTGGCCCGGGCCAGGCTGGCGGCATGGACAACACCGATGAGCAGGATGCGGCGATCCGCCGCTGGCTGGCCGGCTACGAGCAGGCGTGGGCGTCGAACGATCCCGACGACATCCGCACGCTGTTCACCGACGACGCGGAGTACCGCACCGCTCCCTGGCGGGACCCGTGGCGCGGCGTCGACGAGATCGTGGAGAACTGGCTCGAGCGCCGCGACGAGCCGGACACGTACACGTTCCGCTGGGAGGTGCTGGATGCCTCACCGCGCCGGCACTTCGTTCGGGGCGAGACGACGTATCTCGGCGACGAGCCGTCCCGCTACAGCAACCTCTGGATCGTCGAACTGGCGCCGGACGGCCGTGCACGCGGGTTCACGGAGTGGTGGATGAACCAGGCGTCGACGTCGTAACCGTCCCGCGGAGCGGTTCCGCGCTCTTCCGCGGCGGCGGGGTGGCCCCGGCTCAGCGGCCGGCGGCCATCTCGCGGGCGCGCGCCAGCGCGGCATCCGTCGCCCGGCCGAACAGCTCGTCGAGGTGGGCGTCCTCGAGCACCGCGACGGCCTTCTCGGTCGTCCCCTTGGGGCTCGTCACGCGGCGCCGCAGCTCGGCGGGCTCGTCGCCGGATGCGTCGAGGAGAGCGGTCGCGCCGATGAACGTGCGCTCGGCCATCGCGCGGGCCTGCTCGCGGGTGAAGCCCTTGGCCTCGGCTGCAGCGGTGAGCTTCTCGATGAGCAGGAAGACGTAGGCGGGGCCGGAGCCCGAGATCGTGGAGAGCGCGTCGATCTGGCCCTCGTCGACCTCGATCACGGTTCCCACGGTCTCGAACAGCTCGCGCACGACGGCGACGTGCTCGGGGTTCGCGAATGAACCCGCGGCGAGCCCGGTGACGCCCTTTCCGACGAGCGACGGGGTGTTGGGCATCGAGCGCACCACGGGGACGCCGTCGCCGAGGATCTCCTCGAACGTCGCGATCGTGACGCCCGCGGCGATGCTCACCACGACCGTGCCCGGCCGCAGGGCCGGTCCGATCTCGCGCAGCAGATCGGGGACCATCGCCGGCTTGACGCCGACGAGCACGACATCCGCGGCGGCCGCCGCATCCCGGTTGCCCGACGCCGTCCGCTCGAGCGCGATGCTCACGACGCCCGGCAGGTCGGCGAGGGCGTCGGCCTTGGCCGCGGTGCGGTTCGTGACCGTGATGGTCCGGGCGCGCTGCGAGGAGACGAGGCCGTGCAGGATCGCACCGCCCATGGAGCCGGCGCCGATGATCGCGAGAGGAGGCAGCATGCGGCTCATCCTACGGCGCGCGCTCCGCAGGGCGTGATGCGCACGGTCGGGGAGCGCACCGCGCGGATATAGTCGAGACAGGAGCGCTGAGGAGGCCGATCCATGACCGTGTTCGACGGCATCGCCGCACGCATCGTCGAGGGCACGGGGGTGAGCATCCTCGAGCGCACCGCCGACGATCCGAGCACCCCCGGCGAGCGGACCGTGGTGTTCGTGCACGGCAACGTCTCGTCGGCGCTGTTCTGGCAGGAGATCATGGAGGACCTGCCCGGCGACATCCGGGCGATCGCCGTCGACCTGCGCGGGTTCGGCGGCAGCGAACCACGCCCGGTCGACGCCACCCGCGGGGTGCGCGACTACGCCGATGACGTGCACGCGGTCGTCGAGGCGCTCGGCCTGGGTGCCGTGCACCTGGTCGGCTGGTCGATGGGCGGAGGCGTCGTGCTGCAGTACGCGCTCGATCATCCCGTGCTGAGCCTCACCCTGCAGGCGCCCGTCTCGCCGTACGGATTCGGCGGCACCCGCCGCGACGGTTCCCGTGCCACCGACGACGACGCCGGATGCGGCGGCGCCGCCGCGAACCCCGACTTCGTCGCGCGACTCGCCGCCGGCGACGAGACGGATGAGGCTCCCACCTCGCCGCGCAGCGTGTTCCGGTCGAGCTACGTGTCGCCGGACTACGTCACGGCGCACGAAGACGTGTGGGTCGCGTCGATGCTCAGCACGTCGACGGCCGAGGGGAACTACCCCGGCGACGGCGTCGAGAGCGCGAACTGGCCAGGCTTCGCGGCGGGCGACGTGGGGGTGCTGAACACCATGGCGCCGAAGCACTTCGATGTCTCCGGCATCGTCGACCTCTCCCCCAAGCCGCCGATCCTGTGGGTGCACGGGACCGCCGATGCGATCGTGTCGGACGCCTCGTTCTTCGACATCAACCAGCTCGGCAAGGCCGGGGTGATCCCCGGCTGGCCGGGCGAGGAGGCCGCTCCGCCGCAGCCCATGGTGAGCCAGACCCGTGACGTGCTCGAGGCGTATCGCGCCGCCGGCGGCGCCGTCACCGAGCTGCAGATCGAGGGCGTCGGTCACGCGCCGCACCTGGAGCGGCCCGGGGTCTTCCGCCGGGCACTGCTGCAGCAGATCGGCTACATCGGCCCCCGTCACGATCCCGCCCCGCCGACGGAGACCATCATCCTCAAGTCCGAGGACTGACACGCATCCCCCACCGAGGACCGTTCCCCTGTCGCAGATCGACCTCTCCGGCGTCCGAGAAGGTCGATTTGCGACAGGCGAGCGGTCCCGTCGGGGACTCCGCACGGCCGGGAGACGAGGATGAGCGGTCCCGCCGTCGGGAACCACGGACGGCCTTCCCTAGACTCGTCGCATGAGCGCATCGGGCGGCAGTAAGGCGATCGTGGCGGCATTCGCCGCGAACCTCGGCATCGCAGTGGCGAAGTTCGTCGCGTGGCTGTTCACCGGGTCGGCGTCGATGCTCGCCGAGGGCATCCACTCCGTCGCCGACAGCGGCAACCAGGTGCTGCTGCTGATCGGCGGGCGCCGCGCCCGGCGGCTCGCCGACCGCGAGCATCCGTTCGGCTACGGCCGTGAGCGCTACGTCTACGCGTTCGTCGTCTCGATCATCCTGTTCTCGGTCGGCGGCGTGTTCTCGATCTACGAGGGAGTGCAGAAGCTGACGCATCCGCACGAGCTCGAGAACGTCTGGGTGGCGGTGCTCGTGCTGGTGATCGCGATCTGCCTCGAGTCGTTCTCGCTGCGCACGGCGGTCAAGGAGTCCGCGCCGCATCGGCAGAAGGGCGAGTCGTGGCTGGCGTTCATCCGTCACGCGAAGGCCCCCGAGCTGCCTGTGGTGCTGCTGGAGGATGTCGCGGCCCTCACGGGTCTCGTGTTCGCGCTGTTCGGCGTCGGGCTTTCGTGGCTGACGCACAACCCCCTGTTCGACGCGATCGGCACGCTCATGATCGGCACCTTGCTCGTGCTCGTCGCGATCACCCTCGGGATCGAGACGAAGAGCCTGCTGGTCGGCGAGGGCGCGAACCGGCGTGACGTCGACGCCATCGTCCGGGCGATCGAGTCGGGTTCGGAGGTGAGGAACATCATCCACCTGAAGACCCTCTACCTCGGCCCCGACGAGGTGCTCGTCGCGGCGAAGCTGGGATTCCCGGCCGACCGGTCCCTCGGAGCTGTCGCCGCCGACATCGACGTCGTGGAGTCGCGCATCCGCGAGGCGGTTCCCGCCGCGCGGGTCATCTACCTCGAACCCGACGTGTACCGCCCCGCCACCGCCGCGCCGCCGACCGAGGCGGTCATCCTGAAGGCCGAGGACTGATCCGATGGAGTTCGTCGTCTTCACCGAGCCGCAGCAGGGCTTCAGCTATGACGACCAGCGCGCGTCGGCCCAGGCCGCCGAGCGGCTGGGGTTCGACGCCTGGTTCCGCAGCGACCACTACATGCGGATGGGCGCGGGCGATCCACTGCCCGG
This sequence comes from Microbacterium altimontanum, assembly GCF_058349865.2. Lineage (NCBI taxonomy): Bacteria > Bacillati > Actinomycetota > Actinomycetes > Micrococcales > Microbacteriaceae > Microbacterium > Microbacterium altimontanum. The sequence goes on from NZ_JBYRJB020000006.1 coordinate 252,832, forward strand.
CCCCACCGACGCGTGGACGACGCTCGCGGGGCTCGCCGTGCAGACGACCCGTATCCGGCTGGGCACGCTCGTCTCGTCGGCCACGCACCGCCACCCCGGAATCCTCGCGATCCAGGTCGCTCAGGTCGATGCGATGAGCGGCGGCCGGATCGAGTTCGGGCTCGGCACCGGCTGGTTCGAAGCCGAGCACGGGGCCTACGGCATCCCGTTCCCGGCGAAGCGGTTCGGCATGCTGGAGGAGCAGCTCGAGGTGATCACCGGCCTGTGGGCCGCCGAGGGCGCCTACTCGTTCGCCGGCGAGCATTACACGCTCGAGGATGCGCCGGCGCTGCCGAAGCCGGTGCAGACGCGGGTGCCGGTGATCGTGGGCGGCGGCGGTCCGCACCGCACTCCGGCGATCGCCGCGCGGTTCGCGACCGAGTTCAACATCGGCTTCCAGCCCGAGGATGTCATCGCCGAGAAGTTCGCCGGCGTGCGTGCCGCCTGCGAACGGATCGGGCGCGACCCCGACACGCTGAAGCTCTCCGTCGCGCTGCCGACGCTCGTCGGCAGCGACGAGGCGGAGCTGTCACGCCGCGCGAAGGCGATCGGGCGCAACCCCGACACGGTCCGCCGGCCCGACGTGATCGCGGGACTGCCCGACGAGATCGTCGAGAAGGTGCAGCGGCTGCGAGCCCTCGGCGCGGAGCGCGTCTACTTCCAGCTCATGGACATCCGCGACCTCGAGCACCTCGAGCTGCTCGGCACTGCGGTGCTGCCGCGCCTGGGCGCCCTGTGACGCCGATCCGCCGCAGTCAGCGACGCACGTCGAAGAACGCGCGCAGCAGTGCCGACGCCTCGTCCTCGCGCACACCGCCCACGACCTCCGCCCGGTAGGGAAGGCGCCGATCGCGCAGCACGTCGTACATCGACCCGGCGGCGCCCGCCTTGTCGTCCCACGCGCCGAAGACGACGCGGCCGACGCGAGCCTGCAGGATCGCTCCGGCGCACATGAGGCAGGGCTCGAGGGTGACGACGAGCGTATGGCCCTCGAGGTTCCACGATCCAGCGGATGCCGCGGCCTCGCGCAGCGCCACGAGCTCGGCGTGAGCGGTGGGGTCGCCGACGGCCTCGCGGCGATTCATCCCCTCACCGACGGTACGCCCGTCGGCATCGAGCACCACCGCTCCCACGGGCACGTCGCCGCCCTGGGCCGCGAGGACCGCGAGCGCCAGCGCGCGGTCCATCGCCGCGTCGATCGCCGGGTCCATCGGGGTACCGGAGGGAATCGTCACGTCTCGAGAGTACGGGGCCGTGCCCTACCCTGAGTACATGCGCGTGCACATCGCAGACCACCCTCTCATCACCCACAAACTGACGGTTCTGCGTGACGAGCGCACACCGTCGCCGGTGTTCCGCCAGCTCACCGAAGAGCTCGTGACGCTGCTCGCCTACGAGGCGACGCGGGACGTGCGCGTCGCCCCCGTCGACATCACGACACCGGTGACCACGACGACGGGCGTGCGCATCGACGACCCCCGTCCGCTCGTCGTGCCGATCCTGCGCGCCGGTCTCGGCATGCTGGAGGGGATGGTGAAGCTCCTCCCGACCGCGGAGGTCGGCTTCCTCGGGATGGTGCGCGACGAGGAGACGTTCGAGCCGACGACCTATGCCGAACGGCTGCCGACCGACCTGTCGGACCGGCACTGCTTCGTGCTCGATCCGATGCTCGCAACGGGCGGTTCGCTGGGGGCTGCGATCGACTTCCTGTTCCAGCGGGGTGCGCACCAGATCACGGCGATCTGCCTGCTCGGCACCCCGGAGGGCATCGCGAAGATCGAGGAGCAGGTCGGCGATCGCGATGTGACGCTCGTGCTCGGTGCTCGGGATCAGGGCCTGAACGAGCTCGGCTACATCGTGCCGGGCCTCGGCGACGCCGGCGACCGTCTGTACGGCACGGTCTGAGACGGCGATGCGGCGATCATCGCCGGCGATCCGGCTCGGAACGGCGACCGCCGCCGGCTGCCTCGCGCTCCTCCTGACGGGGTGCCTCCCGGAGCCGACGCCGACACCAACCGTCACCGCGACCCCGTCGCCCACCGCGACAGCGGCCGCGCGCCCCACCGGCGCGCCCGGTCCGTGCCAGGATGCGGTCCCTTCCGTGCCTGTGGACGACCCCGCCGAGGTGGAGCAGCTGGGCGGGGTGACCCTCGCGGTGCCCTTCGACCGCGGGCCGATGCGGTACGCGACCGGCGAGGCGATCCTCGCCGACGGGGTGCCCGTCGCGTACAAGGTCGCGCCCGGCGACGTGTTCTCCCTCGTCGCTGCGCGCCTGTGCATCGGCGAGCAGTGGCTGCACTGGGTCAACTCGGTGCGCCGCGACAGCGACGAGCTGTTCGCCGGCGACACGCTGAACCTCGACGCCCACACGATCACGAGCGTGGGCGATCAGAACGGCGTCGTGTACGACAATCGGCTGCCCGACGGGTTCGTCATCCCGCCGCAGCGCTGACCCGGGTCAGGAGGGCGAGCGCTTCCCGGTCTCCTGCTCCCAGAACTCCAGCTGCTGCGTGAGGGCCTTGGCGAGCTCGAACACCTGCTCGGGCGGGATCCGGATGCGGCTCACGACGCGCGCCGGCACCACGGCGACCGTCTCCCCCGTCTCGGGGTTCGTCTGCTCGCGCGGCGGCTGGGCGAGCGTGACGAAGTCCATGACGAACACCGTCGGCGTGTGCCACACATTCGCGAAATCGGCGTAGTTGCCCGGAATGATCTCGGGCGGCAGGTCGATCTCGAACTGCTGCGGCAGGTCTTCGCTCATGCGCCGAGTCTACGGGCGGCATCGCGCAGGAGCAGACGGATGACGCCCACCGTCACGGGACGGCCCCTCATCGGCTGGGGCTGCACCACTCTGCTGATGCGCCAGGAAAACACAGGCGCATCAGCGGGAAGCTGCAGCCCCGGGGAGAACACACCCGCATCAGCGGGAAACTGCAGCCCCGGGGAGAACCCGCCGCATCAGCGGGAAGCCGCAGCCCCGGGGAGAACCCACGTGCATCAGCGGGAGCTCGCAGCCCCGGAAGCCGGCCCGCCGGTCGACGCCCCGTCAGGACGCGTCGACCAGCCGGGCGAACGCGCTGAGCCGGGCGACGCCCTCCGGCGTCCACGGCAGGTCGTCGAGGAGCCCCGGCGCGTACACGAGGTAGGCCGCGACCTTCGCGCGCGAGATCGCGACGTTCAGCCGGTTCTGCAGCAGCAGGAACTCGAGCCCGCGCGGGGCGTCCTTCCCGCTGGAGGCGGCAAACGACACGATCGAGACGGCGGCTTCCTGTCCCTGGAAGCGGTCGACCGTCCCCACCGGGACGTCTCCGAAGCCGGCATCGGCGAGCGCCTGCTCCACCATGACCTGCTGCGCGTTGTACGGCGTGACCACGATGATGTCCGCCTGGGTGAGCGGGCGCGCCGGCAGCGCCTGGTCGCCCTCCACCTCGGTGAACGCCCGCCCGAGCAGGTCGCGCACGATCCGCACGACCTCCGCCGCCTCCTCCGCGGACTGCGTCGCGTTGCCGTGGTGGCGGACCGGCACCGGGTGCACACCCGGTTCCACACCCTCGACGGCACGCAGCGCGGCACACGGGTGCGACGCCAGCTCGCCCGCGTATGACAGGTGCGAGACCGCCCGAGCGACGTCGGGGTGCATCCGCCACGTGCGGTCGAGGAAGAAGCCGTACTCGGCGGGCAGCACGGCGGCGCCGTCCATCACCCAGCCGAGCGCCGACTCATCCACCGGCTCGGGGTGGGTGCCCTGGCTCACCTGCGGCAGCTGCTGCGGATCGCCGAGCAGCAGCAGCCGGTCGGTGCTCGCGGCGACGGCGATCGTCGAGGCGAGCGAGAACTGCCCGGCCTCATCGACCACCAGCAGATCGAGGGAGCGGCGCGGAACGCGTCCGGTGTGGCTGAAGTCCCACGCCGTGCCGCCGACGACGAAGCCCTCCTCCGCGTGCTCCTCGGTGAACCCGGCGAGGGCGTTCTTCGCGAACGCCGTGAACGACACCTCGCCGTCCGCGCCGGCCTTGCGCGCCTTGCCGACCTGCTCGGCCGGAACCCCGGCGGCGACGACCTGGTCGAGCATGTGCTCGACCACCGCATGCGACTGCGCGACGACGCCGATCTTGTAGTGATGGTCGCGCACGAGCGCGGCGATGACATGCGAGCCGACATACGTCTTGCCGGTGCCGGGCGGACCCTGCACGGCCAGGTGACTGCGATCGAGGTCGAGGATGGCCTGCGTGATCGCCGCCACCTTGTCGGAGCGGTCTGTCGGCAGGGCACCGCTCCGGGTGCGGGGAGGCCGGCGGCGCAGGATGTCGGTGGCGGGGTCGGCGGGGAACCGCGGAGATGCCGCGACCAGTGCGTCGGCCCACTCGTCGATCGCACCCTGCTGGTTTCCGGCGCGTGGCGGCGACGCCGGGGTGAGGGCGACCGGCAGCCGCGACCAGGTCTGCCCGTCGACCGCCGTCTCGGCGACGACGGCGCCGTCATCGAGCACCTCGAGCACCTCCACCTCGCGGGCCAGATGCACCCAGCGCGGCATCGTGGCGGCGCTGAACGGGGCGGGAAGCTCGTACAGCGCGAAGGGCCGCGACCCCTCGCTCAGCCGGGTGCCGGGCGCCAGGTCGCCACGCAGCCGGACCACGCGGCGGATCGACCGCGGCCCCGGCACCCACTGCTCGACGAGCTCGCTGCGCTCCCCGTCGACCACCACGACGTCGCGGGTGTCCTCCCACACCGAGACCGGCTCGCGCAGCCGCAGGAAGTGCGCCGCCCAGAACGCCTTCGCCTCGCGCGGGTAGTAGTCGATGGCCGCCGCCCCGAGCCGCAGCGCCTCGACATCCGCCTCGACCGCACCGGAATCCTCGGCCCCGCCCGCGATCCGCAGCAGCGCCTCCGATCGGGGCGAGGGCGCGTATGCGGTCTCGACCGACTCGACGTCGCGCGAGGGGACGAGACCCGCCTCCCGGGCGCGCTCCACCAGCCAGTCCCGCAGGCGCCGTGTCGACACGCAGTCGTACCGGTTGTAATCGGCGAGGTCGTCGAGGACCGCCTGCGCCTCGGCCTCCTGGCCAGCGTCGCGCAGCGCGCGCGCCTGCACGTACTTGACGATCGAGTCGTCGCCGCGCTGCACGTCGCTCGTGCGCACCTCGTCGCCCATGTACAGCGGCTCGAGCTTCTTGATCGAGTACGAGCGCGATCCGACCTTGAGCGCCCGGCGCACGATCGGGTACAGATCGACGAACACGCCGTCGCGCAGCAGCGTATCGATCTCGGCCTCGCGCACGCCGTGGCGCGCCGCCATCGCGAGCAGGTGCGTCGGCTCGTACGGCGCGTAGTGGTAGATGTGCATTCCGGGATGCGCCGCCCGCAGCGCCGCGACGATGTCGCAGAACCGCTCGAGAGCCGCCTTCTCCTCGGCGAAGCTGTGCGCCCACAGAGCCGAGTACTCCTCACGCACATCGACCCAGCCGAACAGGTAGTCGATCCCCCAGTCGCGGGCCGCGCCCTCGGTGTACAGCGGATCGCCCTCGAAGTCGAAGAACAGGTCGCCGTGATCGGGCCGAGGCAGGGCCCCGATCCCCTTGGGGAACACGACCTCGTACGTCGGCACCGCCGGGTGGGCGGAGCCTTCATCCGCCTGCTCGTACAGGGCGGGGATGCCGGCGGGGCTCTCGAGCTGCAGGCGCGCCTGCGTGCGCAGCATGCCGAACGTGTCGGCGCTCATGCGCGGCGGAGGCGCGGGCGCCGCCGCGAGCTCGTCGATCGTGGTGACGCCGGCGGCGCGCAGCCGCTCGCGCTGCACGGGCCGCATCCCGGCGACCAGCAGCAGATCGCGGAACGCGACGACCTCGCGGTCGCAGGTCGGGCACCGGCCGCAGGCGACGACGCCGAGCTCCCCCCGCTCGTCGCCCCAGGCGATGGCCGGGTGGTCGCCGGCGAGGTCCAGCCGGCGGTCGGCGACGAGGGCGCGCAGCCGCTCACGGCGCAGCCGGAACACCGGCGCGAGGTCGTCCACGGCGTGCACGCTCGTCGTGCCGTCGCCGAGGAGCAGTTCGACCCGATCGGCCCGCGGAACGCCGAGCCTGTCGAGCTGATCGACATATGCCGCCAGCTGCATGAGAGCGGTCACCCGCGCGTGCCGGGCGAGCTTCGAATCCTGCACGACCCACCGGCGATCGCCGTCGCGCACGAGGAAGTCGGCGAAGCCGACGAACTCCGCGGTCGCGAACGTCGCCTGATAGATGACCTCCACCGCGTCGTCGCGCAGCGCCGCCGCGGTGGCGGCGACGGCCTCCGCCATCGCGGCCGCGTCGGAGGAGTGCGTCTCGGCGATCTCGACGACGGCGTCGCCGAACCGCTCGCGATACGCGACGAGGACGCGCCGCTCATGCTCGGTGCCGAGCAGTCCCGCGCGCTTGAGCGTCTCGTCATCGGGGTCGGGAACCGCGGCGACCCGGCCGAGCTTCGCGTCGATCGCGCGCAGCCAGGCGAACTCGCATTCCGCGGCCGCCTTCAGATCGCTGGCGCTCCAGACGATCCGGCCTTCGTCCTCGATGTACCGCATACCTTCCCTTCCGCTTCGACCCTAACCGCGGTGTCGGACACTCCCCGCGCGGCGAGAGAGGGTGCCAGACTGAGGGGATGAGCCTGCCCTTCGACAGCGCCTATCGGCACGGGTTCGCCCGCGTCGCCGCGTGCACCATCCCTGTGGCCCTGGCCGATCCCTCGACGAACGCCGACGCGGTGCTCGCAGCCGGGCGCCAGTGCCACGACGAGTCCGTCGCCGTCGCGGTCTTCCCCGAGCTGTGCCTGACGGGTTATTCGATCGAAGACCTCGTGATGCAGGATGCCGTGCTCGACGCGACGGTCGCGGCGCTCGACCGCATCGCTACCGCGTCGGCCGGACTGTTCCCCGTGATCGTCGTGGGCGCGCCGCTGCGCCACGGCAACCGGCTGTACAACTGCGCGGTGGTGATCCACCGCGGCGAGATCATCGGCGTCGCACCGAAGGCCCATCTCCCCACGTACCGCGAGTTCTACGAGCGCCGCTGGTTCGCCCCGGGCCGACCCTGGTCGGGCGAGGCGATCCGGATCGGCGAGCGCGAGGCCCTGTTCGGCACGAACCTCCTGTTCGACGTGCGGGATGTCCCGGGTCTCGTGCTGCACGCGGAGGTCTGCGAGGACGTATGGGTGCCGGTGCCGCCGTCGTCGCACGCGGCGCTCGCGGGCGCGACGGTGCTCGTGAACCTCTCCGGCAGCCCGATCACGATCGCACGCGCGGAGGACCGCAAGGACCTCTGTCAGTCGCAGTCGCTGCGATGCCTCGCGGCATACGCGTACGCAGCGGCGGCCACGGGCGAATCGACGAACGACGTGTCCTGGGACGGTCAGACCATGGTCTGGGAGGGTGGAAACCTCCTCGCCGAGACCGAGCGCTTCCCCGACGGGCCGCGCCGTTCGATCGCCGACGTCGACCTCGACCGGCTGCGGCAGGACCGCATCCGTCAGGGCACCTTCGACGACAACCGCGCGACCGCCGGCTCCCCCGATTTCGTCACGGTGGACCTCCTCCTCGACCCGCCGGCCACCGACATCGGCCTGCACCGCCCGCTCGATCGCTTCCCGTTCGTGCCCGACGACGCCGAGCGGCTCGCGCTCGACTGCTACGAGGCCTTCAACATCCAGGTGTCGGGCCTCGTGCAGCGGATGACCGCGATCGGCGGTCCGAAGCCGGTGATCGGCGTGAGCGGCGGTCTCGACTCCACGCATGCCCTTCTCGTGGTCGCCCGGGCCATGGACCGGATGGGCCGCCCGCGCAGCGACATCCTGGCGTACACGATGCCCGGCTTCGCCACCAGCGAGCACACGCGCTCGAACGCGGTGGCCCTCGCCGAAGCCGTCGGCGCGACGATCGAGACGATCGACATCCGCCCGATGGCGATGCAGATCCTCGAGGGGATCAAGCACCCGTTCGCCTCGGGCGAGCCGCTCCACGACGTCACGTTCGAGAACGTGCAGGCGGGCGCGCGCACGGATTTCCTCTTCCGGCTCGCCGGCCGCAACGGCGGCCTCGTGATCGGGACATCCGACCTGTCCGAGCTCGCCCTCGGCTGGGCGACGTACGGCGTCGGCGACCAGATGAGCCACTACGCGGTGAACGCGGGAGTGCCGAAGACCCTCATCCAGCACCTGATCCGCTGGGTCATCGCGACCGGAGCCGACGAGGGCTGGATCGACGGGTCCGCGGCGCGGGTGCTGACCTCGGTGCTCGGAACCGAGATCAGCCCCGAGCTCGTCCCGGCCGACGCCGAGGGGAAGATGCAGTCCACAGAAGACCGTATCGGGCCCTACTCCCTGCACGACTTCACCCTGTTCCACGTGCTGCGCTTCGGCTTCCGCCCGTCGAAGATCGCGTTCCTCGCACAGCGGGCATGGGCGGATGCGGATGCCGGCGCCTGGCCGCCAGGCTTCCCCGGGCAGGACCGCGTTTCGTATGATCTGCCCGAGATCGTCCGGTGGCTGCAGGTGTTCCTGGAGCGGTACTTCGGGTTCGCGCAGTTCAAGCGCAGCGCCATTCCGAACGGGCCGAAGGTGTCGCCGGCGGGTTCGCTGTCGCCACGCGGAGACTGGCGCGCCCCGTCGGACGGCAACGCCCGGGCGTGGCTCGACGAGCTGAAGGCGGCCCTGCCGGACCTGGTCGACTGACTCAGTCGGTGCCGGGCGTCCCGTACGCGAGCGTGATGATGAAGCCGTTGCGCGACAGGTCCACGAGCGTGAACGCGGCCTTGCGGTCGGGCGTCCAGGCCTTCGCGAACGGCGGGTCGAGTCGCACCTGCTCGGGCCGGATGCTCACACCGCGCGGATCGGCCTGACGCACGGCCTGCACGCGCGACCAGTGCAGCACGAGCATCTCGTTGCTCGCCTGCTCCCACAGGCTGCCGCCCCACAGGTGGGAGTGCCCACGGATCTCGTGCAGCATGGCCTCGTCGGCCTGACGCTCGTGGATGTCGAGTCCGACGAGCAGCCCCGGATCGGCGACCGCCACCACTGAAGCCGAGCGGATGCTGGCGGTGCGGACCGCGACCGGCACTTCGCGCCCGTCGACGACGGCGATCGGCTGCGGGTGGTGCCCGAACTGGGCCGGCTCCTCCCGGTCGACGTGCACATAGGCGGCGTCGATGTCGAGCCGGTCGGCGAGGATCTCCTTGGTGAGGAGGGCGATGCGATCGGCAGGCTGCGAGCCGGGCTGCCAGCCCAGGCGGGCGGTGATCCCTGCCGGCGCGTCAAGATTCGTCGACTCCATGTCGGTCATCCTCTCCGTCGTGTGCGTGGGATTACATCATTGCGCGTTCCGGCGGCAGGATGGGCACCGGCGGGTGTCAACCCCCTGCGGGCGCGCAGAGCACATGGAAGACTGAGGGCATGGCGCGACGGGCGACGATCGTCGGGAGCGGGCCGAACGGCCTGGCCGCCGCCGTCGCCCTTGCCCGCGCGGGCTACGAGGTGCGTGTCCTCGAGGCGGGGGCGACCCCCGGCGGCGGGCTGCGGACCTCCCCTCTCACGCTGCCCGGCTACCGTCACGACGTGTGCTCGGCGGTGCATCCGGCCGCCCTCAGCTCCGCCTTCTTCCAGGCCTTCGGCCTCGACCGCATCGACTGGATCGTCCCCGACGCCTCCTTCGCCCACCCGCTCGACGGCGGCCGCGCGGCGATCGCGTGGCGCGACCTGCCCCGCACCGTGGCGGAGCTGGGAGCGGACGGGCCGGCGTGGCGTCGCGTCATGCGGCCGCTGAACCGGCACCTGGCCGGCGTCGCGGATTTCACGGGACACCAGCTGATCCGGGTACCCCGGCACCCGGTCACCGCCGCGCGGTTCGGGCTGCGGATGGCGCAGCTCGGCACGCGCGCCGGCCGCCGCATCCTGCCTACCTTCCGCACCGAGGAGGGCGGGGCGCTGGTGGCCGGCGTGGCCGCACATGCGAACACCACGCTGCCGTCGCTGGCGTCGATGGCATCCGGGCTGTTCCTGCTCGCGCATGCGCACTCGACCGGCTGGGCGTACCCGCGGGGCGGCGCGGATGCGATCGCGCACGCGCTCATCGCCGACCTCGAAGCCCATGGCGGCATCGTCGAGACCGGGCACCGGGTCGGCGACCTGTCGGCGCTCGACTGGGGCGACCCGGCCGCGGGCGATCTGCTGCTGCTCGACTGCGCGCCCCGGCTCGCGCTCACCCTGCCCGATGTGCCGGCCGGATACGCCCGCGCCATCCGCCGCTATCGATACGGGCCGGCGGCCGCCAAGGTCGATTTCGCGCTCGACGGGCCCGTTCCCTGGGCGAATCCGGATGTCGCAGCCTCCCCCACGGTGCACGTCGGCGGGAGCCGCGCCGAGGTGGAGCGCAGTGAGAACGCCGTGGCGGCGGGTCGGGTGGACGAACGGCCGTACGTGCTCGTGGTACAGCCGTCGGTGCTCGACGACACCCGTGCGCCCGCCGGCCATCAGACGCTGTGGGCCTACATCCACGTGCCGTCCGGGTCCGATCTCGACCCGACCGAGCTCGTGACACGGCAGGTCGAGCGGTTCGCACCCGGCTTCCGCGACCGCATCGTCGCATCGCATTCGATGACGGCTGCCGCCCGCCACGCCTACAACCCGGCCGACATCGGCGGGGACATCCTCGGGGGCTCGTTCACGATGCTGCAGGCGTTCCGGCGTCCGGTGATCTCCACGACGCCGTGGCGCACGCCGATGCGCGGGGTCTACCTCGCGTCGGCCTCGACACCGCCCGGTCCCGGGGTGAACGGGATGCCCGGCTGGCTGGCCGCCCGGCAGGCTCTGCGCGACGGTGGCGACCGCGCGATCGACCTCGACGACCTCTTCCGGTGACGCCATGGGCTCCTTCGCCGCCGTCGACTTCGCGTTCGCGCGCGAAGTGCTGCAGCGCGGCATCGCGGCGCTCTTCCTCGTCGCGTTCACCTCGACGCTGAACCAGTTCCCCGCCCTCCTCGGCGACCACGGCCTGCTGCCGGCCCCGCGACTGCTGGAGTGGGTGCGCTCCTCGAAGCGTGCGAGCCGGATGCTGCGCCCCACGCTGTTCCGGTGGGTGCGGTACACCGACGGGCGTCTGCGCGCCCTGTGCATCGGGGCGATCGTGGTGGCCGCGGCGCTCGTGGTCGGCGTGCCGCAGCTCGGCCCGGCGTGGGTGCCTGCGCTGTGCTTCCTGGCGCTGTGGCTCGGGTACATGTCGGTCGTCTCGATCGGGCAGACCTTCTACGGGTTCGGGTGGGAGATGCTGCTGCTGGAGGCGGGCTTCCTCGCGGCGTTCCTCGGCTCGCGTGACCAGCCGCCGCCGGTCGCGGTGATCGTGCTCTTCTGGTGGCTCGTGTTCCGGCTCGAGTTCGGGGCCGGGATGATCAAGATCCGCGGGGGCAGCGAGTGGCGCGATCTCACCGCGATGATGTACCACCACGAGACGCAGCCGATGCCGGGGCCGCTGAGCCGTCAGGCGCATCTGCTGCCGGCATGGTTCCACCGGCTCGAGGTGCTCGGCAATCATTTCGCCCAGCTCGTCGTGCCCTGGTTCCTGTTCGCGCCGATCCTCGGCTACTGGATTCCGGGGCCGGTGCCCGCCGTCATCGGTGCCGTCGCGGCGGCGATCGTCGTCGCGACGCAGCTGTGGCTCGTCGTCACCGGCAACTTCGCGTGGTTGAACTGGGCCACGATCGTGCTGGCGTTCTCGGGTTTCGGCGTGCCTTCCGCCCCCCGTCCGGCTCACGACGGGGCATGGGGCCCGCTGGCCGGCATCCCGTTGTACTGGGTGATCGTCACGTGCGCGGTGTTCGCGCTGTACGTCGTGCTCAGCTGGTGGCCGGCCCGCAATCTCGTGGCTCGCCGGCAGCTGATGAACGCCAGCTTCAACCGCTGGCAGCTGGCCAACGCCTACGGCGCGTTCGGAACAGTGACGAAGGAGCGCATCGAGTATGTGGTGGAGGGGACGACGGATGCCGACCCCGACGTGGCGACCTGGAGCGAGTACGTGTTCAAGGGCAAGCCCGGTCCGGTCCACCGCATCCCTGGACAGTTCGCGCCGTATCACCTGCGGCTCGACTGGCTGATGTGGTTCCTGCCGCTCGGGCGATCGCTGGAGGACTGGTTCCAGATGCTGCTGCTCCGGCTGCTGGAGGCGGATGAGCCGACGCTCGCGCTGCTGCGCGACGACCCCTTCGCGGGGCAGGCGCCGCGGTGGGTGCGGGTCGTCGCGTATCGCTACCGCTTCACGACGCGAGCGCAGCACCGCCAGACGGGCGACGTGTGGGTGCGGGATCAGCGGCATGTGCTGGTGCGGCCGGTGTCTCTCGGCGCTCTGACATGAATCATCCAGCTCTTGCATAGGGATTGCTAGGCTCGTCGGACACACCCACGTCCTTGGAGGACCCCTGTGAGCACTCCCCACGACCCGGCCGGCGACGAGAACCAGCCTCCGGCCGCACCGCCGGCACCCCCGATGGCGCCCGGAGTCGGTCCCGCGGCCGCCGGGCCGATTCCGCCGGCCGGCACCGGCCCGGTCCCGCCCAACGCCACGGCGCCGTACCCGCAGGGCGGCTATCCGCAGGGTCCCGGTTACCCGCAGGGCGGCTATCCCGCTCCGGGCGGTCCCGTCCCGCCCGACAACCGCCCGAAGAAGCTCGCCCGCATCGCGCTGATCCTCGCGATCGCCGGCTTCGTGCTGACGCTCTGCGGCTTCGTGCCGATCGCGTTCGGCAGCCTGGTCGCGGTGCTCGTCGGGAGCCTCGCGCTCCTGGCCGCGTTCATCCTGTCGATCGTCGCGCTCGCCAGCAAGGCGCAGGGCGGCAAGGGCATGGGCATCGCGGGCCTCATCGTGTCGGTGATCGGCGGATTCGTCACGATCTTCGCGCTCACCGCCTCGTTCCTGTGGATCGGGCTCGCGACCTCCCACAGCCTGAACTCCGCCCTCGCCGAGGCGTCGCAGAGCGCGTTCCCGAGCGACGAGGCCAGCGACCAGGCAAGCGACGAGCCGACCGACGCCGTCACCGGCGGCAGCTACGACGAGGACGCCTACATCGCCGACGTGCGCCCGAAGCTGCGCGACCTGATGAAGGATGTGCAGCCGGAGGCGACCGACGAGCAGATCGACGCGGTCTTCCCCGACTCCACTCTCGTGCTCATCGGTTCGCAGCTGCTCGACGAGTACAACACCCTCGGCGACGATGCGCTCGCCACCGAGGCCAAGGCGATGGTCGACTCGTCGAGCGGCGTGTTCGACGAGTCCCAGGCCGAGCGGTTCATGCGCGCGATGCTCGACTCGGCGCAGCAGTACCTGGAGAAGTAGCGATCACACCGGGTCGAGCACGGGCTGGCGAACCGTGCTCGGCCCGTGCGCTGCCGCCTCCACCAGCAGCTGCGCGGGCAGCTGCTCCTTCATCGCCTCGACGTGACTGATGACCCCGACCGTGCGTCCGCCCTGGCGCAGCTCGTCGAGGGTCCGCATCGCGAGTTCCAGCGTCTCCGGGTCGAGGGACCCGAAGCCCTCGTCGATGAACAGCGTGTCGAGACGGATGCCGCCCGCTCGCGAGGTCACGACCTCGGCGAGGCCGAGCGCGAGCGCAAGCGATGCGAGGAACGTCTCGCCGCCCGAGAGCGACTGCGCCGGGCGCGCCTGCCCCGTGAACGCGTCGACGATCTCCAGGCCCAGGCCGCTCGCGGCGTTCCGCGCCGCGAGCGCATCCGTGTGCTTCAGCCGGTAGCGGCCCGACGACATGTCCTCCAGGCGCAGGTTCGCCGCCGCCACGATCTGCTCCAGCTCCGCGGCGAGCACGAACGTCTCGAGGTCCATCTTGCGGTCGTTGCGGCCCGCGACGGCGTGGGCGACTCCGGCGATGAGACGGTGCCGTGCCTCCCGCTCCGCGATCTCGGCGTGCGCAGCGCGCGCCCGTTCGATGTGTGCGGTCAGCGCCGTGACGGCCTGTGCGGCCTCTGCCGCCGCGGCGGTCGCCGCATCCGCCCGCGCACGGGCGTCGGCGAGCGCGGCGGCACTGGCCGACAGGTCGGGAAGCGGATCGGGCGCGCCGGCGAGCTCCATCTCGAGGTCCATGAGGCGCGCGCGCTGCACCTCCAGCGCGGTGCCGTGCTCGCTGATCCGGTCGTCGAGCGCTCGGCGGGTGCTGTCGTCGCGCAGGGCGGAGCGGGCGTCGGACGCGTCGGCGAACGCGGATTCCGCGATCCTGGTGTCGCGCTCCCGCGCGGCCTCGTCAGCGGCCGCCGTCGCGCTGCGCAGAGCCGAGATCGCGTCGCGCAGAGCGACGGCGAGATCACGCCGACGGCGCCCGTCGACAAGTCGCGCGGCAACGGTCTCGAAGTCGCCGCGGGCCTGTGTGACGGTCTTCTCGGCGGCGGCGAGCCGCTCGGCGAGCGTCGCGGCCTGCTGCTGCAGCTCGGCCAGAAGAGCCCGCTGCGCCTCGAGGTCGCGGGAGGTCTCGGCGTCTTGTGCGTCGAGCGCGTCCAGGGCACCGCGGCGCTCGTCCCGCTCGGTGATGGCGGACTCCGCATCGGCGAGACGCTGCGCCGCCGCGTCGAAGGCGGACTGTGCGCTGTCGGCGTCCATGCCGGCAGCCCGCGCTGTCGCGTCGGCGTGCGCCGTTCGCGCTTCGGCTGCCACCGCGGCCGCTTCTCGCTCACGCTCACGCGCGTCGTCCTCCTGCTGCGCCGCGACCTCGAGCTCCTCGTCGGTCACGGGCTCGTCGGCACGCGGCGCGGGGTGCGGGTGCTCCCGCGAGCCGCAGACCGCACAGGGCGCCCCGTCTTCGAGCGCGGCGGCCAGTTCGCCGGCACGCTCCTGCACGCGCCGGCGCAGCAATGCGGTGGTGGCCGCGGCGGCATCCGCGGCGGCGCTCTTGCGGCGCAGGTGCTCCCACTCCGCGGTGGCGAGTCGCTGCGCACAGGCCTGCGCGTCGCGTGCGGCGTCACGTCGGAGGCCGGCGTCCTCGCGCGCCTGGCGGGCGTCGGCGAGTCCTCCGGCACGATCTGCCAGTTCGTCGATCGCCTCGCGCAGCGCCCGGCGCCGTTCGGGGAGCGTGGCGCGCTGCGCCTCCAGCCCGGCGATGCGGTCGGCGGCGGCGGTGGCATCGGCGCGCCGAGCGTCCCGCTCGGCGTGCAGGGACTCCAGCGCGTCCTCCGCGTCGCGGGCAGCCCGCCACACCGCGAGGTGACCGGTCAGCTCCTCGATGACGCGGTCGAGGTCCTCTCCTGCCGGTGTGCCTCCCGCGGCCCGCCAGGCCTCCCGCGCCTGGGCCTCGGCTCGCGCGGCGGACTCAACGGCGGCGTCCGCACGATCGGATGCGTCGAGTGCGGTGCGCAGCGCCTCCGCGCGGCGGGCGCGATCGAGCGTGACGCGTGCCGCCGCGATCTCGTCCGTCTCCGCCTCGAGCGCCGCGAGCGCCTCGCGCGCGTCGTCGCGGGCAGCGGAGCGATCGTGCCGTCGCGCGAGCTCCTGGTGATCGGCGGCAGCGCGGTCGCGGGCGTCGGCTGCCGCATCCCGTGCCTGGACGTTCACGCTCACCCGGTAGGCGCCGCGCTCGAGAGCGCGCTCCAGGGCGGCCAGCCGCTCCGGCACGGCGGCGGTCGAACCCGTCGCCGAGGACGGATCGGCCGCGGCGTCGCCACCGAACCCGTGCGCGGCCACGAGACGGCCCGCCTCGTCGAGGATCGACTCCACCCCGCGCAGTCCGGCGGCCACGGCGGCCTCGGCATCCTTCCGCCGGTCCTCGAGGGCGCGCTGGTAGTCCTCGTAGCGACGGGTGCCGAACAGCGTGCGCAGCAGCGACTGCCGATCGTCGTTGCGGGCGAGCAGGAACTGCGCGAAGCGGTTCTGCGCCAGCAGGATGACCTGCTGGAACTGCTCCCGATTGAGACCGAGGATCTCGTCGAGCACTTCGGCGGCTTCGCGGGGCTTCGCCGCCCGGCCGATCCAGTCGCCGTCGACGAGCTCTTCCACGAGCGCGCGGTGATCCTCCTTCGTGACGCCGCGGCCGTTCTTCTTCGGCCGTTCGTACTCCGGGGAGCGTGTCACCCGCCAGCGTCGCTCGGCGACGGTGAACTCCAACTGCACCTCGGTGGGGTCCTCGGGCCGACAGTGGTCGCTGCGCAGCCGCTTCGCCCCGCCGTCGTAGCGGGGCACACCGCCGTAGAGCGCGAAGGTCACGCCGTCGAGGATGCTCGACTTGCCCGCGCCGGTGCGGCCTGCGATGAGGAAGATGCCGTCGTCGTCGAACGCGTCGAAGTCGACTCGCTGCCGCTGCAGGAACGGCCCGAAACCGGCGATCTCGAGGCTGTGCAGCTTCATGCCGTGACCTCGGCGGCGGCGCGCTCGCCGAGCACGTCGCGGATCAGGTCGGCCTCGTCGTCGGTCGCGGTCTCGCCGTTTCGCACATGGGCGAGGAACTGGTCGACGAGTTCGCCGTCCGATCGCGCGGCGCCGACGCGGTCCGCGAACGAGCGGGTCTCGGGCGAGGCGACCTTCTCCGGGGTGTGACGCACCTCGGCGCAGTGCGGAAAGCGCTGCTGCAGGCGTCGCATGGGGTCGACCTGTGCGGCGGTGTCGGTGTAGCGCGCGCTCACCCAGGCCCCTTCCGCATCCGCGAACCGCGGATCGGCGAGCAGCTCATCGAGCGCCCCCGTGATGACGGTGAGCGGACGAGGAATGGGCAGCGCGACCCACTCGACCGACGTGAGCCCCTCGGCGTCGAGCTCGACGAGCCATGCGCCCCGCGGCTTGTCGCGCTCGCCGAAGCTGTAGTGCAGCGGGGCGCCGGCGTACCGCACCCGGTCGCTGAGCACGCTGCGGCCGTGGATGTGGCCGAGGGCCACGTAATCGGGGCCCTCGAACACCGACACCGGCACGATGTCGAGTCCGCCCTGCTGGATGTCGCGTTCGAGATGCGGCGTCGCCTCGACGCCCGACGTGAAGCAGTGCGCGGCGACGACGTACCGACCGCCGCGGACCAGGGCGTCGGTCCGCACGATGTCCATGGCACGGTCGAGCGCCTGCGCCTGGGTGCGCACGCCCGGCCACAGCCGACGCACGAGGGCCGGCTCCAGGTAGGGGATGCCGTAGAAGTGGACGGGGCCGTGCTCGTCGGGGATCGTCACGGGAGTGGCGATCGCGCCCGGATCGGTGAGGACATGGATGCCGTCGCGCAGCAGCTTCGCCTGGAAGCCGAGACGGGCGGCGGAGTCGTGATTGCCGCTCGTGACGACGAGCCGCGCGCCGGCTTCGCGCACCGCCGCGAGCGTGTCGGTCAGCAACGTGTAGCAGTCGGCGGCAGGGGCGGCGGAGTCGAACACATCGCCCGCCACGACCACCACGTCGACCGCGCGGGATCGCACCTCGTCGACCAGCGCCTCCAGCACGCGGCGCAGCGCCGGCAGCGTCGGGCTGCCGTGGAACGTACGCCCGATGTGCCAGTCGGAGGTGTGGAGGATCCGCATGCCTTCCACGGTACGTTCGGGTGCCGACATCCCCCGCAGGACGAGCCGGGGGCGGCGGTCTTGCCCGGCTCGGATTGCTAGGTTGTCCCCCGTGCTCGTCGACTCGCTGACCGTCTATCCGATCAAGTCCACGCGTGCGCTCCCCGTGCACCGGGGGATCGTGCATCGGCACGGCATCGAGGGCGACCGGCGATGGGCGATCGTGGACGCGACCGGCGCCGTGCTGACTGCGCGTCGGCATGATGTCATGCTGCGGATCACCGCGACTCCGACGGAGACCGGGCTGGTGCTGTCGGCGCCGGATGCGGCTCCCCTCGAGGTGCCGTTCCCCGTCGACGGTCCCGCGGCGGAGGTGGGAGTGTCGCGGATGCCCCGCGCCCGGTACGCGGGCGACGCCGCCGCACAGTGGTGCTCGCGCATCCTGAACCACCCCGTGCGCCTGGTCTGGCAGGCCGATCCGCGCTCCCGCGCGGTGTCGGCCGAGCACGGCGGTCGGGATGGCGACCACGTCACCCTCGCCGACGCTGCCCCGCTGCTGATCGCGAGCGCCGTCTCGCTGCGCCGGTTGAACCACTGGATCGGCGAGACCGATCCCTCGGCGGTGATCCCGATCTCGCGGTTCCGTCCCAACGTCGTGATCGACGACGGCGACGGGCGGCTGGAGCCGTTCGCGGAGGATGACTGGGGGCGCGTGCGCATCGGAGGCGTCACGTATCGGTTCGGCGAGCACTGCGATCGCTGCGTGCTGACCACGATCGACCCCGAAACCCTCGCCCACGGCGAGGAGCCGATCCGCACCCTCGCCCGGCACCGCCGGTGGGCGGGGAAGACGTGGTTCGCGATCCGGGTGATCCCGGAGTCGACCGGGACGATCGCGGTCGGCGACGAGGTCGAGGTGCTCGAACGCCGGGAGCACGCGCCTGTCTGACGGCGCCGGCTCGGCGGGGCCGCGTCAGGCCGGTGTGCGCGGGTTCAGGATGCCGGCGTGCGCGGGATGGGCGGCGAACCAGTCGGCGACGTACCAGCAGACGGGAATCACGCTTCTGTCGCCGCGGGACTCGAGGTCGGCGACGGCGCGGGCGACGAGCTCACCGGCATAGCCGTTCCCCCGGAAGGGCGGCACGGTGTAGGCGCGGGTCAGGGCGACGCTTCGCCCGTCATCGCGATAATCGAGCACACTGACGAGGTCGCCGCCACGGTGCAGCGTGTATCGCGACGCATCGGGTTCGTTCGCGAAACGAAGATCACTCACGTCGCCAGGGTAACCCCGGATCGGCGCCGCGAGGCCCGATACCGGGTCGCACGCCAGCCGAGACCGCGTCGCAGCGGCGCGCATTGAGCAAAGTGTCACATTTCGACACGTTCCGGCGGCGACCCTGGTGCGATTTGACGCATGCGGACGCATTCCGTCATAATCAGCCACATGACTCACAACGCGCTTTCTCTGTCCGCCCGGGAGGCGAACAGGACTGCCGGCATCATGATGCCGGTGCGCGTTGTGATGTGTTGTCGAATGTGCCACTAGTCGGTAACCCCCGCCGGGCTCGCGCACACCACCCCTCACCCCGGGGTGACAGCGCTCGCAGCCCCCGAGCACCTCGGCGCACTCTGCGCAAGGATGCCTCGCACCCGGCCCGCTCTGGGCCGTGATCGCTGCACAGTCGTTCCCGAAGACGGCGTCATCCTGGCGCTGCGGGACCTTCCCTCCTAGGACACACATCATGTCGAACACCGCCCTCCTCGAGCGTCCCTCCACGACCACCACCACCCGCCCCGCACTCCGCCTCGTCACCGATGCCCCGGCCGCCGCTCCCGCCCCGGCGCCCGCCGTGGTGCAGCGCGCCCTTCCCTCGGGGACGACGCCGCGCGGATTCGCCCTCTACGTCGGCTTCGACGACGCGAAGGCCGCTGCTGCCGGCGTTCCGCTGGGTGCGATCGTGGAAGCGCTGCGCCGCACGCTCGCCGAGGTGGCGCCCGAGGCCGAGACGTATGCGACGGTCGCCCTCGCGCCGGTGGGCGCCGGCGGCCGCGACGTCGACGTCGTGCGGCTCGCGCTGCACGAGCCGAGCGCCGTGGCCCGTACCCAGCCCGAACCCGAGATCGACGACGAGCCCTCCGGCAGCGGCGTCATCGTGGACATCTCCCGCAAGCGCGTCGTGATCGACAACGAATCGGCCGCGCTCACGTTCAAGGAGTTCGAGCTCCTGCAGTACCTGGTGCTGCGCGAAGGACGCACGATCGAACGCACCGAGCTCGTCTCGTCGCTCTGGCAGACCGGCGACAAGGACGCTCCCGGCGAGCGCACGATCGACGTGCACGTGCGGCGACTGCGCGCCAAGCTCGGCCGGTACGAAGATGTCGTGCGCACGGTGCGCGGCGTCGGGTACCGCTTCGACCGGCACGCCGACGTGACCATCAACTACGGTCACGGGACGCCCTCGCCCGACCGCTTCTGACGCGGCAGCCGGGGAGCTTCGAGCCTCCCTCCGTGTGGCGCGCTGGCATCTCGGAATGTCGGGGGTGACCACGTAGGGTTGGTGGCATGGAGACGGGGGCGGGGATCACGGCGACGGCGACCGCCGTGCGGCCGCACCCGTCCGTGACCGGTGCCCGACCGGCGACGGTGCCGCGCGTTCCCCCGGCCCGCGAGACCGAGTACCGGCCCCAGCACCCGCTCGATCTGCTGCTGACGGTCGGCATCCAGCGCCGCGGAGCGCATGATCCGACGTTCGCGGTCTCGTCCGGGGTGATCTGGCGTGCGCTCCGCACGCCGTGCGGCGTCGCCACCCTGGCCCTGCGCGAGGTCTCCCCGGGGGTCATCCGCGCGGCAGCATGGGGTCCTGGCAACGACTGGGCGCTCGCACACGTGCCGGCGCTGTGCGGGGCGGACGACGATCTCGACGGATTCGACGCGTCGACGCATCCGCTCGTCGCCGACGTGCGCCGCCGTCACCCCGGTCTGCGCCTCTCGCGCACCGACCTCGTTTTCGATGCACTGGTCGGCGCGATCATCGAGCAGAAGGTCACCGGACTGCAGGCGTTCGGCGCGTGGCGACGGCTCGTCACCTGGTTCGGCGAGCGCGCGCCAGGACCGACGCCCGGGCCGATGTTCGCGCCGCCCTCCATCGAGGGCTGGAGGGCGATCCCGTCGTGGGCGTGGCATCGCGCGGGACTCGAGCCGCCGCAGTCGCGCGCGATCGTGGAAGCGGCGCGCCGCGGCCCGTCCCTCGTCCGCGCGACCGAGGCGGCGGCCGACGGGATCGCACGCGACGCGGTGCTCACGTCGGTGCGCGGCATCGGCGCGTGGACCGCCGCCGAGGCACGCATCCGCGCCCTCGGCGACCCCGACGCCGTCAGCGTCGGCGACTACCACCTCGCCCACGAGGTGGGCTTCGCCCTCACGGGCTCCCGCACCGACGACGAGGGGATGCTGCGGCTGCTGTCCCCCTGGGCGGGACACCGCCAGCGCGTCGTGCGGCTCATCCGCCTGAGCGGCGCCCGGGAACCCCGCCGCGGACCGCGGCTGCATCCCGAGGACCACCGGGCGCGCTGACCCCTTGCCGATGTCGGAGGCCGGCGTGACACTCGCCGCATGAGAACGCTCAACCCCTATCTGGCCTTGAACGGCGAAACACGTGAAGCCATGGGCTTCTACCAGTCCGTCTTCGGCGGGGAGCTCAACCTCGTGACCTACGCGCAGTTCCCCCAGGTGCCGCACGATCCCGTCGACGACGATCGCATCATGCACTCCCACCTGGAGACCGACGACGGGCTGGTGCTCATGGCCGCCGACGCCCCCACCGGGGCCGACCACTCCCCGCCGGCAGGCATCTCGCTCGCTCTCGGCGGTGACGACGCGGCCCAGATCGAGAAGTGCTGGGAGCGCCTGGCCGACGGCGGCACGGTGACGATGCCGCTGGATGCCGTGCCGTGGGGCGGTCGCTACGGCATGGTCGTGGACCGGTTCGGTGTCGAATGGGGTGTCACGATCAGTCCGACGGCGGAGTGATCGTGCTCGGCGACACGGGCGGCTCGGCAGCCGTGTCGCGGCGGGACGGGCGGGCGCGGGGCGATCGGCGTCAGTGGCCGTGGCGCCAATACCCGCAGAACGTGATGTCGGATCGCGGGACACCCGCATGCACCCAGTGCCGGCGGGCGCCCACGGCGAGCGACTGCTCGCCGACCGCCCAGCCGTAGAAGCGCTCTCCCGGCACGGCGAGCGCCTGCACCTCGGTGAGGGCGGCACGGCCGGGCACCGCGTCGGGGTCGGCGCGGACGATCCACCGCACCTCGACGCCGGCAGGCGCGTGCAGATCCCGGCGGTCCGACGCATCCGGGACCTCGATGACCGCGACGCCCCGCGCCCCGTCAGGCAGCGAGGAGAGGATGCCGGCGACCGCGGGCAGACCCGTCTCGTCGGCGACCAGCAGCGTGCTCTCGCCGCACTCGGGCGGCGCGTTGTACGACACTCCCTCGTCGAGCAGGCCGATCGCATCGCCCGGCGTGCACTGCAGCGCCCACTCGACCGCCGGACCCGCGTCGTGGCGGAGCCCGTCATCGAGCCCGTGGAGCACGAAGTCGATGTCCAGCTCCGCACCGCCTGTGCCGTCGGGGCGGAACCCGCCCACCGTGTAGTTCCGCAGGAGCGGTCGCTCGGTCTTTGCGATCGCGAGGTAACGCAGGTAGGAGAGCGTGTCGAGGCGCCGCGGAAGCCGGGCGAGCGACTTCTCGCCGACGGGCAGGAACAGCCGGAACCACTGATCGAAGCCCATCGGCACGAACTCCTCGAGGTCTCCCCCGCCGACCGTCACCCGGACGAAGCTCTGCGAGATCCGCTCCCGTCGCAGAGCGTGCGCCGTGAGCACGCGAGCCGTCTCGGGCTTGCGTCGCGTCGCGGTCATGTTGGTGCGGACCATCGCCCCTCCAAGTAAGGTGAGCCTGACCGACTAGCGCGCGTGTCGGCGGCCGGCACTACTCTCGACACGTGCAGAGCGAGATCGAGATTCTCGTCGTGGCGGATGCGAGCGCCTGGCGACGGTGGCTGGACGCGAATGAGAGCACCTCCGACGGCGTCTGGCTCGCGCTCGCCAAGAAGGGCACGACAGATCCCACGACGCTGACCTACGCCCAGGCGCTCGACGAGGCGCTGTGCAGCGGATGGATCGACGGACAGATCCGCTCCCGGGATGCCGCGACCTTCCTGCAGCGGTTCACCCCGCGGCGCGCACGGTCGATCTGGTCGCAGCGCAATGTGGAGCACGTGGCGCGACTCGGCGAGGAGGGACGGATGCGACCGCGCGGCGTCGCGGAGGTCGAGCGCGCGCAGGCCGATGGCCGCTGGGAGCGCGCATACGCGGGATCCGCGTCCGCCGAGCCGCCGGCCGCGCTCGTCGAGGCGCTCGCCGCGGACCCCACCGCTCGCGCGGCGTTCGACGCGCTGAGCCGCGCGGACCGGTACTCGATCCTGCATCCTCTGCTCACCGCTGGGACCGAGGACGTGCTCGCCCGCCGTGTGGCGCGGGCGCTCGTGCGGCTGCGCGACCACGGTGCCTCTACGCTGGGGCCATGACGAAGAACGGATGGCCGCGCGGCCGCATCGGCTGGGTCGTCGGCACGATCGTGCTGATCGCGCTCGGGGCGATCGTCGGCGCGGTTCTCGCCAGCATCTGGCTGGGGCTCATGCTCGCGGCCATCGTCGCGATCGGCTGGATCATGGCGTACGAGTCGTGGCGCGGCAAGGCCCCGCATCTCGACGACCCCGACGACGACGGGGCGCGCCTCTGACCCGCGCCCCGTCACCCCGCACCCGGTTCAGCCGATGCGGTCCGGGCGCGCCCAATCCTTCTCGAGCACGTGCTGGGCGAGGAACGCGAGCACCGTCTCGTACCAGACCACCGCGTGCTGCGGCTTCAGCACCCAGTGGTTCTCGTCGGGGAAGTAGAGGAACTTGTGCGGCAGCGTGCCGTCCTCGGCGGCGAAGTGCTCGCCCAGCTCCGACCACAGTCGCAGCCCCTCGCCGATCGGCACGCGGTAGTCGCGGTCGCCGTGGATGACCAGAAGCGGCGTGCTGATGTCGCGGACGAACCGGTGCGGCGAGTTCTCGATCATCGCCTCTGGCGTGAAGATCTCCTGCCAGTAGGAGGAGTCGTCGGTCGTGCCGCCGAACTGGTCGAGCGCCCACAGGCTCGCGTGCGTCACGATCGCGCGGAAGCGGTCGGTGTGCCCGGCGACCCAGTTCGCCATGTAGCCGCCGAAGGACCCGCCCAGCGCCGCGGTGCGCGACTCGTCGATGTCGCCCCGTGCCACGACGGCGTCGGTGATCGCCATGAGGTCGGTGTAGGGCTTCGCTCCCCAGCTGTTCCACCCGCGCGCAATGAAGTCGAGTCCGTAGCCGGTCGACAGCGCGGGGTCGGGCAGCAGCACCGCATATCCGCGGGCCACCATGAGCTGCGGATTCCAGCGCCAGCTCCACGCGTTCCAGCTGCTCACGGGGCCGCCGTGGATCCACAGCAGCAACGGAGCCGGGGCGTCGGTCGACGCATCCGGGGGCAGGAGAAGCCAGCCGCGCACGCGCGCGCCGTCGTCCGCGGTCGCCTCGACCTCGGTCATCATGGCGGGAACGTCGGGCAGCGGCACCGGTCCGGCGATCGCCGTGACGGCGTCGTCGCCGATGCGGACGGGATGCGGCGGCACCATCCAGCTCGTGCGCAGGCCCACGAGATCGCCCGTCGCGCGATCGACCGTGACGTCGGTGTAGCTGAAGTCGTCGTCGGTGAGCTGGGCCGCGGCCGAGCCGTCGAGCGGAATGCGGAAGACCGGGCCGCGGCCGTCCTGATCGGCCGTCGCGACGAGCGCCGCGTCGTCGCCGTCGAACGCGATGCCGGTCGCCCACCGGTCCCAGCCGGCGGCGAGGCGCTGCACGTCGGATCCGTCGAGGGCGCTCGTCAGGAGCTCCTGGTCGGCAGGGCCGTCGGCCGTGCTGCGCGGTGTGCGGATCCACGCCAGGTGAGTGCCGTCGTGGCTGATGACGGGCTCCTCCTGGTCGACACGCTGCTCGTCATGCAGGATCGTCTGCTCAGCGGTCGCCACGTCGATCGACACGAGCCGCGACCGCTGCGAGCGGCCCTCGCGTGCGAGCATCGCGGCCACGACGGTCGCGCCGTCGGGGGTGATCGCGACTCCGCGCGTGGAGGCCGACCGGCCCGGGTGCGGGGTGAGGTCACGAGGGCGCGGGAGGTGCGCGGGATACGGGGCGGGAGCATCGTCGCCCTTCTCCGTCTCACCGGTGCGCGCGGATCCGACCTCCTCGACCAGCTCGCCGAGCCGGAGCGCGAAGAGGTGCGGCTCGTCGGGACCGAGGTCGTGGTCCCAGTACCGGACCGGATACTGCTCGTGCAGGATCGCGGCCACCTTGTGCTTGGAACGGTCGGCCCGCAACCGGGCGTCGTCGTCGATCGTGTCGGCCGCCGGCAGCAGCGGGGCCGAGACGATGACGACATCGGATGCCTCGGCCACCGCTTCGATGGACGACACGCCGCCGGCGAGCCGGGTCACCGGACGCGCCTCGCCGCCGCCGGCGGGGAGCAGCCACAGCTGCGCCGGGTCGTCGTCGTCCGCCGTGCCGTCGGGACGCGCCGAGAGGAAGAGCACGTCGCCGTCCGCCGTGTAGACCGGCGCCGATTCGCCCTTCGCTGAGCGGGTGAGACGGCGGGCCGGCGCATCCGTGTCGTCTGTCGCGACCTCCCAGAGGGCGCGGTCGTAGCCGGTGCCGTCCTTGTTCAACGTGGCGATCCCGAGGATCGCGCGGCGCCCGTCGGGCGAGAGTGCGAGGGACTCGGTGCGGGGCAGGGCGATGTAGTCGTCAAGGGAGTCGAACGGCGTTGTGCGCATGACCCCACGCTATCGCCGCGCCGGAGGCTACATCTCCTCGTGCGTGTCGGGGTCGCCGTCCCAGAGCCGGCCGCGCTCGAGAGCCGAGAGGGCCGCGACCTCGTCGTCGGTGAGCGTGAAGTCGAAGATGTCGGCGTTCTCCCGCTGCCGGTCGGCATGCGCCGACTTCGGAATGGGCGTCGAACCGAGCTGCACATGCCACCGCAGCACCGCCTGCGTGGGGGTGACCTCGTGGGCGGCCGCGACATCCGTCACCGCCTGCTCGCTCAGCAGCTCGCTGCGGCGGGCGAGCGGGCTCCAGCTCTCGGTGCGGATGCCGTGAGCGGTGTGGAACGCGCGCAGCGCCGACTGCGGGAAGTACGGGTGCATCTCGACCTGGTTCACGGCCGGGGTCACGCCGGTCTCGTCGATGAGGCGCGCCAGCATCTCTTCGGTGAAGTTCGAGACGCCGATCGAGCGGACGAGTCCCTCCTCACGCAGCCGGATCATCGCGCGCCAGCTGTCGAGGTACCGGCCGACGCTGGGGTTCGGCCAGTGGATGAGGTAGAGGTCGATGCGGTCGAGGCCGAGACGCTCCAGCGAGCCCCGCGCGCTCGCGAGGGTCTCGTCGAAGCCGTGGTCGCGCCCGGGGAGCTTCGTCGTGACGAGCAGCTCGTCTCGGTCGGTGTCGCTGCGGCGCACCGCCTCGCCCACCTCCGCTTCGTTGCCGTAGTTGACCGCGGTGTCGAGCAGCCGGTACCCGGCCGAGATCGCGGAGGCGATGGCATCCACCCCCTCCGATCCCGTCAGCTTGTAAGTGCCGAAGCCGAGCTCCGGGAAGTGGACGTCGTCGTTGAGGGTCACGGTGGGGATCGCGGTCATGACTCCATCCTGGCCGCCGATCGCCGGTTCGACACCCGGTTGACGCGGGCCCTTACGTCCACCGGGGCGCCACGTCAACGCCATGGCGACACGCAGCCGACCGGCGGAGAGTGGCGACATGGACACCGACGACATGACGATCGACCCCGGGATCCCGGGCGGTCCCCCCACTCCGCCGGGCGCACCGGAGCCCGGTCCGGCCGCTCCGCCGCAGCCCTCGCCGAGCCCGCCGACGCCGAGCCCCGCTCCGCCGAGCCCGGACCCGACGCCCGCGGAGCCGCCGGCGCCGAATCCGCTCGAGCCGCAGGTGCCGACGCCACAGGAGCCGACGGTTCCCACGCCGCCGCCCGAGCGCCCGATGTGAGCGTGTCTGCCGATGTGACATCCGTGGCAGAAGGCGCCCCGCGGGGAATGCGGTGCACCGCGGCGCGTTGGCCCTGATATGACCACTGTCGGAATCATCGGAGCCGGACACATCGGAAGCACCCTCGCGACGGGGCTCGTCGCCCGCGGATACGACGTCGTGATCGCGAACTCTCGCGACCCCGAGACCCTCGCCCCGCTGATCGAGAAGCTCGGCGGCAGAGCACGCGCTGCGACGGCGGCGGAGGCGGCGGATGCGGCGGACTGGGCGATCGTCACCGTTCCGCTGAAGGCGCTCGGCGACGTGCCGGTCGAGCCGCTGGCCGGCAAGACCGTGCTCGACACCTGCAACTACTACTGGGAGCGCGACGGCCGCATCGCGGCGCTCGACGAGAAGCGGACAACGACGTCGCAGCTCGTGCAGGAGCACCTGCGGTCGTCGAAGGTCGCGAAGGCCTTCAACCACGTCCGCTCGGGCGAGATCCTCACCGACGGCTCCCCCGCCGGCACCGAGAACCGGCGCGCCCTGGCCACGGCGAGCGATGACGCGGACGCCGCGCGCCTCGTCACGGACCTGTACGACGACTTCGGCTTCGACACCGTGAACATCGGCCCGCTGAGCGAGAGCTGGCGCGTCGAGCGCGACCAGCCGGCCTACGTCGTGCGGCAGAACGCCGAGGAACTGCGCACGAACCTCGCCGCCGCCCAGCGGTGAGGGGCTGGCCCGTCCGGGCCGTCCGGACGGCCGGGCGCAACCCTCTGACGCGGCGGCGCCGACCGGGCTAGCGTGGAGGCATGAGCGCTCCGATCGATCCCACCACGACATCGGCCTGGGCCGAGCTTCAGCAGCACAAGGCCGACCTGCGGCCCGATCTGCGCGGATGGTTCGCCGCCGACGCATCCCGTGCCGAGCGCTTGACGTTCGACGCCGCCGACCTGCACGTCGACCTGTCGAAGAACCTCGTCACCGACGACATCCTCGCCTCCCTCGTGCGCCTCGGCGAGCAGACCGGCGTCGCCGAGCGCTTCGCGCAGATGCTGCAGGGCGCCCACCTCAACACGACCGAGGACCGCGCGGTGCTGCACACCGCGCTGCGGCGACCCGAGGGGGCCGACCCCGAGCTCGTGGTCGACGGGCAGCACGTCGACCACGACGTCCACGAGGTGCTGGGCCGCATGCGCGCGTTCGCCGACCGGGCGCGCTCCGGCACATGGACCGGCGTCACCGGCGAGAAGGTCACGCACGTCGTCAACATCGGCATCGGCGGCTCCGACCTCGGCCCGGTCATGGTGTACGAGGCGCTCAAGCCGTATGCCACCGACATTCAGGCGCGCTTCATCTCCAACATCGACCCGACCGACCTCGCGCAGACCACCGCCGACCTCGACCCCGCGACGACACTGTTCATCGTGGCGTCGAAGACGTTCACGACGCTCGAGACGCTCACCAATGCACGCCTCGCCCGGGACTGGCTCTGGGCCGGGCTCCAGGAGTCCGGCGCGATCGACGACACCGACGAGGCGAAGAAGGATGCGGTGGCCCACCACTTCGTCGCCGTCTCGACGGCGCTCGACAAGGTCGCCGACTTCGGCATCGACACCGACAACGCCTTCGGGTTCTGGGACTGGGTCGGCGGCCGCTACTCGGTCGACTCGGCGATCGGCCTCTCGCTCGAGCTCGCGCTCGGCCCCGACGTGTTCGAGGACCTGCTGGCCGGGTTCCACGACATCGACGTGCACACCGCATCCGCTCCCCTGGAGCGCAACGTGCCGGCCCTCATGGGACTGCTCAACGTCTGGTACACGAACTTCCTCGATGCGCAGACCCACGCGGTGCTGCCGTACGCGCAGCTGCTGCACCGGTTCCCCGCCTACCTGCAGCAGCTCACGATGGAATCGAACGGCAAGTCGGTGCGGTGGGACGGCTCCCCCGTCACGACCGACACCGGCGAGGTGTTCTGGGGCGAGCCGGGAACCAACGGACAGCACGCGTTCTACCAGCTGATCCACCAGGGAACGCGGCTGATCCCGGCGGACTTCATCGCGTTCGTGAACCCCGCGTACCCGCTGAAGGACGGCGATCGGGATGTGCACGGGCTGTTCCTCGCGAACTTCCTCGCGCAGACGAAGGCGCTCGCGTTCGGCAAGACGGCCGACGAGGTCGAGGCCGAGGGCACCACCGGCCCGCTCGTCGCGGCGCGCACGTTCAGCGGCAACCGGCCGACGACATCGATCTTCGCCCCCGCGCTCACTCCGCGCGTGCTCGGACAGCTCATCGCGCTGTACGAGCACATCACGTTCACCGAGGGCACGGTGTGGGGCATCAACTCGTTCGACCAGTGGGGGGTCGAGCTCGGCAAGCAGCTCGCGCTGCAGATCGCACCCGCGATCGAGGGCGATGAGGACGCTGTGGCCGCACAGGATGCCTCGACCCGCGGGCTACTGGACTACTACCGCGCGCATCGGCGCTGAGGCGGGCATTGGGGCGTGATCCTGCAGCCCGCGCCGCAGGATCACGCCCCGAACGCAGGGATCCGCCCCGAACGTCTCGACAGCGCGGCGCCAGTAGGCTGACCGCCATGTACCCGCCGATCGAACCGCACGCATCGGGGTGGCTGGCGCGCCCCGACGGCGCGGAGATCTACTGGGAGGCGTCCGGCTCGCCCACGGGCATCCCGGCGCTGTACCTGCACGGCGGCCCGGGTGGCGGGCTCGGCGCCGGCGGCTACCGGCGCCGATTCGATCCGGAGAAGTACTTCATCGTCGGCGTCGATCAGCGCGGGTGCGGCCGCAGCCGCCCGACCGTGATCGACGACCTCGCGCACCTCGACGCGAACACCACGCCGGCGCTCATCGACGATCTCGAAGCGGTGCGGCAGCATCTCGGCGTCGACGGGTGGCTGCTGCACGGCGTCTCGTGGGGATCGACGCTCGCTCTCGCCTACGCCCTCACCCATCCCGAGCGCGTCACCGGCGTCGTGAACGCGGCGGTCACGACCACCTCTCGCGAGGAGGTCGAGTGGATCACTGAGACGGTCGGCGCGCTGTTCCCCGAGGAATGGGAGCCGTTCGCGGCGGTCCGCCGTCCCGGCGAGCGCGTCGTGGCGGCGTACGCGCGGCTCCTCCGCGACGCCGACCCCGACGTGCGCGCCGAAGCCGCCGCCGCCTGGGACCGCTGGGAGGGAGTGCACGTCGGCCTCGACCCGCTGCGACCGGCCGGGCCGCCGCATCCGGCCGACCCGAGACAGCAGCAGACGTTCGCGACGCTCGTCACGCACTACTGGGCGAACGACGGATTCCTCGAGGTGCCCATCATCGACCGGGCCGGGGAGCTGGCAGCGATCCCGGGCGTGCTCATCCACGGCCGCCACGACGTCAGCGGTCCGGCGGTGACGGCCTGGCGCCTCCACCGCGCGTGGCCAGGCAGCCGCCTGCATATCGTGGAGACCGAGGGTCACGGCGGTCCCGAGATGATGGACCTCGTCGCCCGAGCCACCGACGAGGCCGCGGTTACTTCACGCTTCCCGCGGTGAGTCCTCCGACGAGTCGCTTCTCGATCAGCATGAACAGGACGACGACCGGAACGATCGCGACGACCGACACCCCGAAGACGTACTGCCACGCGGCGTCGTACTGACCCACGAACTTCGTCAGGGCCACCGAGAGCGGCTGGTTGGCGTCGGTGGAGAGGATCACGAGCGACGCGGCGAACTCATTCCAGGACGCGACGAACGTGTAGACGATCGCGGTGA
This sequence comes from Microbacterium altimontanum, assembly GCF_058349865.2. Lineage (NCBI taxonomy): Bacteria > Bacillati > Actinomycetota > Actinomycetes > Micrococcales > Microbacteriaceae > Microbacterium > Microbacterium altimontanum. The sequence continues at coordinate 283,236 of NZ_JBYRJB020000006.1, forward strand.
CGATGCCCGGCCACACCAGCGGCAGCTGCACGCGGAAGAGCACCGTCCACTTGCCCGCGCCGTCGATCTGCGCCGCCTCGTCGACCTCCTTCGGCACGCCGGCGAAGAAGTTGTGCATGATCCAGATCGCGAACGCGAGATTGAACGCGGCGTTGATGAGGATCATCGCGAGCCACGTGTCGTTGATCCCGAGGGTCACCATCTCCTTGAACAGACCCGTCGCGAGCACCGTCGGCTGCAGCATCTGCGTCACGATCACGAGGAAGAGGAAGACGCCGCGACCCGGAAACCGGAAGCGCGCCGTGTAGTACGCCGCCGGCACGCAGACGATGAGCACGAGCGCCGTCGCGAACACCGAGATCACGATCGTCGAGATCATGTTCAGCGGCAGCGGGGTCTCGGGCGTCGACCACATCGTCAGGTAGTTCTCGGGATGCCACGTGGTCGGCAGATACGTCGGCGGAACGGCGAGGATGTTCGACCGGCTCTTGAACGAGCCGATGAGCATGATGAGGTACGGGATGAGGAAGACGAACGCGATGATGACGCCGGCGATGACGCGTCCGGTCATGCGCGCGGTCGAGACATCCCGCCCCCGCGGCCTGCGGTGTCCCCGGCGCGGCTCGATGAGCGTGGCGGTCGCGGTCATGACACGTCCTTCATCGGCTTGACGATCCACAGGTAGAGGCCGACGACGACCAGCACGATCAGGAAGTTGATCACGCCGAGGGCGCTCGACAGGTCGATGCGCTGCTCGTTCTGCAGCAGCTTGAACATGTAGGTGGTCGTCGTGTCGGCCCTGTATCCGGGGATCGACCCCGTCATGAGCTTGAGGATCGGCAGCGAGTTGAACACGTTGATGATGTTGATGAGGCTCGCCAGCGCGATCGCGTTGCGCAGGTTCGGCAGCGTCACCCCGAAGTAGGCGCGCACGGGGCCCGCGCCGTCCATCTTCGCGGCCTCCATCATGTCGATCGGGATGCCGGCATGGCCGGCGAGCAGCGTGTACGTCGTGAACGGCAGCGAGACGAACACCGCGATCGCGATCGATGAGACGAACGCCGGCAGCGGCTCCTTTGTGAAGCCGAGGGGCTCGGCGAGCAGGTGCACGTCGACGAGGAACCTGTTGATGATGCCGTAGTAGGGATCGAGTCCGTAGACGAACACGGTCGTCGTCATCACGACGCTCGATGCCCAGGGGATGATGATCGCCATGCGCACCCAGCGCCGGCCGGGGAAGTTCTTGTCGAGGAAGTTCGCGAGGGCGAGTGAGATCACGACCGTGAGGATGACGACAGCGCCGACCCAGACGAGGGAGTTCAGCAGGATGCCGGGAAGCTCGGGGCGTGCCAGCACGGCGAGGTAGTTCGCGAAGCCGACCGTGCCGTGGTCGACGCCGGCGACGGAGATCTTCCGCGTCGAGTTGAACACCATGTAGCCGGCGGGGAACAGCACGACGCCGAAGATCAGGATGAGTGCGGGAGCCGTCCATGGAACGGCGTGCCAGAGGTCGGCGCCGCCGGTGGTGCGATGCTGAGGGCCGCTGCGGCGGCCACGGCCCGAGACCGTGACCGCCGCGGCGGTGGGGGCGAGCTGCGTCATCGCGGCAGGATCACTGCCCGTCGGCCTTGGCCTGGATCGCCTTCAGCAGCGTCGCCGGGTCTGCCTTCTGGCCGAGCTGACCGATCTGCGCCTGGATCGCTCCCTGCGCGGCCGACCAGTTCGGGTTCGTCGACGGGTAGAACTTGGCGCTCGGCAGCAGTTCGAGGAACGGCTTGATCGCCTCATCCGATCCCATCTTCTCGGCGCCCGACTTCGTCGTGGGGAGGAATCCCTCCTCGGTCACCCACTTGGAGTAGACGTCGGCCGAGTAGAAGTAGTCGAGGAACTTGGTGATCGCTGCCTTCTTGTCGACCTTGTTCTTGAACGCCATGAGGTGGTCGGCGACGCCCAGAGTGAACGGTGACCCGTCCTTCGTGGCGATCGGCGCGATCGCGTAGTCGAGGTCGGGGTTCTTGTCCTTGATCTGACCCACGATCGGCGGCAGACCCACCTGCATGCCGATCTTGCCCTGGATGAAGACGTTCAGCAGGGGCGTGCGATCGGTCGAGCCCGGGTTCGCCTCGGTCCAGCCCTGGGTGATGAACTTCTGCATCTCGGTGGCCGCGGCGATGTTCTCCGGGCTGTCGATCGTGAGCTTCGACGCGTCGCCGTAGCCTCCGCCTCCGCCGTAGAACCAGATGGCCGTCTCAGCCTGCGCCTCCTCGCTCCCGAGCGGCATGCCGTACGGCGTGACGCCCGCCTTCTTGAGCTTCGCGGCGGCAGCCTCCATGTCGGCCCACGTCTTCGGCGGGTCGGTGATGCCGGCCTGCTTGAAGAGGTCCTTGTTGTAGAAGAGGGCACGCGCCGACGCGATGAACGGCAGGCCGTACTGCGTGCCGTCGATCGAGGCGTTCTCCACGAATGAGGGCTGGAAGTCGTCGAGCGTCGCCTTCGAGACGACGTCCTTGGCCGGATAGAGCAGGTCGTCGGAGGCGAAGCCCGCGAACGCGTCGATGTTCAGGATGTCGGGCTGCTTGCCGGCCTGCACCCGGGTCTTGATGACGTCGTTGATGTCGTTCCAGCTCTCGACGTCGAGGTTGACCTTGATGCCGTCGTTCTTCGCCTCGAAGTCCTTGATGATCTGCTGCCACTCGGCCTTCGTGTTGTCGGAGTAGCTCGCGACCATGAGCTCGAGGGTCTGTGCGTCGCCGCCGGCGTCGTTCTTGCCGCCGAAGCCGCATCCGGCGAGCGCTCCGACGGCGACCGTCGCCGTCGCGGCGACGGCGATCCACCGCAGGGATGTCTTCATTGAGATCCTCTTTCCCGAAGGTTTCGATCGCCTCAGGAGTGTGGACGACCGTGTCCGAGTGACTAATCCTGACTCAAAACGCGGTCCAACGTCCAGAACTTATCACCCGCTTGCATCATGGCGGCCGCTCACGCCGTCCGTCAAGCCCGACTCCAGGATCGTTACCCGACGTTGACGCGAGCGCCGCAGGGATCCGCCCGCGCCCCCGAGGAGGAGATTGGAAGGATCCCTAGCAAATTATGCACGCCACACTACCGGCCCAGCAGCGTCGTGCCAAGGCATCGTTCCGGCACTCCGTCACCCTCGCTGGGGACGCGGCGCGGATCAGGACGCCGAGGCCGGTCCGTAGAGACGCGCGATCTCCGCAGAGTTGCGTCCGACGGCGTAGGTGCCGTGCTGCGGCCATCCGTCCGGCACGTCCTGCCATTCCTCCTGACGGCCCCACGGCAGCAGGTCGACGAGTGCGAACGTGTGGCTCAGCTGCTCGACGCCCCGGCCATCCGTGTGCCATGTGCGATAGACGTCATCGCCGTCGCGGAGGAAGACGTTCACGGCGAAGCCGCCATCGACCGGGGCGCCCATATCGGCCCCGAAGTCACTGCCGGCGCTGGAATACCACTCCATCCGGTTGCCGACCTTCTCGCGATATGCGAGCGCCTCGTCGATCTCGCCCTGCGTGACGACGACGAATCGCGCGTCATACAGGTCGAGGAACTCCAGACGCGTGAACTGCGAGGTGAAACCCGTGCAACCCGGGCACTGCCACTCGGCGTCGGCATGCCACATGTGGTGATACGTGATCAGCTGGGAGCGCCCCTCGAAGACATCGGCGAGCCGGATCGGCCCCCGAGCGCCCGTCAGCGTGTAGTCAGGCAGCTTGACCATGGGAAGCCGCCGGCGCGCGGCCGCGATTGCGTCGAGCTCGCGGGTCGCCGCCTTCTCGCGCACGCGCAACTCGTCCAGGCGGGAGCGCCAGGTGTCGTGATCGACGACGGGCGGAAGTGCACTGGACATCGGGTCCCCCTCGAAGGTGCTACAGGCGATCTGCTGATATGTTGACAGCGTACACATCGGCTCGCGAGCGTCAAGAGGCAGGATGGTCAGCAGGACACGGGAGAGCTATCACCACGGCAATCTTCGCGAGGCGCTCATCGCCGCCGGGCTCGAGTTGGCGCGTGACGGCGGTGCTCGGGCCCTCACTCTGCGCGATGCGACGCGGCGGGCCGGGGTGTCACCGTCTGCGGCTTACCGCCACTTCGCGGACCGTGATGCGCTGATCGCCGCGGTCGCCTCCCGCATCCGTGAACGGATGGCCGCTCGGATGGCGTCGTTCGCCGGGACCGCGACGTCGGGGCGCGCCCGTCTGCGCGCCGTGGGACTGGGCTACATCGCGTTCGCGCGCGAAGAGCCGGGGTGGTTCGAGACCGCGTTCGCCGTGATCGACGCCCTGCCGAGCGGATCGGACACATCGTCGGAGACCGCGCCGGGTGACGCATCCGCTCCCCCGGCGCCGCTGGCAGCGCTGTCGGCAGCGCTCGATGCGCTCGTCGCCGAAGGGTCGCTGCCCGCCGACCGTCGGGCGGGCGCCGAATGGCCGTGCTGGTCGGCCGTGCACGGGTTCGCCCGGCTCGTGCTGCGCGGCCCGCTGCGCCGCCTGCCCGCAGCGGACGTCGACGCCGCCGCGCTCCGGACCGTCGACACGGTCATCGCGGGGCTCCTCGTCGAGCCGGCGGCGCGCTCCGCCAGGCGCTAGGCAGGCTGCGGCCAGGCCTGCACGATCTCCCGCCGGGCACCGTCGACACGGATGCGCGCGGACGCGCCGTTCAGGAGCGGCAGATGCGGCGGGACGTGCCCGATCTCCATGTCGAACACGATCGGGATGCCGAGGCCGCCGAGGGCGTCGAGTGCCGCCTCCTCCTGCGAGAGTCCGCCGTCGTCGTGCGACGCCGGCGCCTCCGTGCGAGCGATGAGGATCGCGCTCGCATGGTCGAACCATCCGGCGTAGCGCAGCTGGTGCAGGTAACGGCAGACGGTGAACGCCGGCTCTTCCGCGGTCTCGAGGTAGACGATCAGGTCGCCGTGCTCATCGGCGAACGACGGCACGTCGCCGTAGGGAGTTCCGGCGAGGCCGGCCATCATCTCGGTGCAGCCGCCGATGATCGTGCCGCTGACGTCGAGGGCCTGGGCGCCGTGCAGACGCCAGTTGCCGCTGGCCCGCTGCTTCCACGTCGTCGCGGCCGGCTCGGTGAGGGGATGCCAGTCAGCGATCATGCCGCTGGCATGCTGTGCGACGGGACCGACCGCGGTGGCGATCGCAAGCCAATGAGCGAGCGGTTCCGGCGCCGCGTACGGCGTGTCCATGAGGTTGTCGCCGTGAAGGGTGGGCAGGCCGGCACGGAGTGTGAGCGGCACCATCCAGCTCGACGAGTCGGAGAAGCCCACCACCCAGGTCGGCTCGGCGGCGCGGATCGCGTCGAAGTCGAGCTGGTCGAGGATGTCCAGCGCCGTCCCGGCACCACCCCACGGGGGAACGACGGCTCGGATGCCGGGATCCGTCAGCATCGCCTGAAGCTCCGCAGCCCGTTCGGCCTTCGGCGCGGAGACCCAGCGGTCGGCTGCCATGCAGTCCCCGACGACCACCTCGTATCCCCGGCCTCGCAGCCACTCGACGGCGAAGGCGAGCCGCGCTCGGCCCACGTCTCCCACGCCGGAAGCGGGCGAGGTCACGCCGATCATGTCGCCGGGCTGCAGCGGTGCGGGGAAGGAGAGCGGCATACGCACAGTGAAGCAGACTCTCGCTCGCGCTCAGGCGATGCCGAGAGCGGCGAAGCGCTCCTCGCCGCGGGCGGTGACCCGCAGTGCGCGGTCATCCCGGCGACGGGTGAGCCAGCCGCCGGCGAGCAGTGCCGAGAGCATCGCGGCGCCGAGCCGACCGGCGAGGTGCGCGCGGCGCGCCGTCCAGTCGGCGCAGCCGCGCACGAGCGGCCGGGGCGACTCGCGCACCTCGAGGCTCAGCCCGAGCCCCTCGGCGATGCGCTCGAGCGGAGCCGTGGCCGCGCCGACCTCCGGATCCAGCCAGCGCTGCGCGACGAGATGATCGGTGAGGGCGATGCCGAGATCGCCTGCGAGATGGTCGTAGCACGATCGCGCCCGGCGCATCGCGAGCCGGCGGTCGCTTCCCGACCAGGACGTCACGGTCGGCTCGCCGGTCATCCGCAGCAGCGCCTCCACCGCTTCTGCGACATTCGCATCGGCGATGCTCGCGAACCGGGCACGCCCGTGCTGTTCGACGCGCACCAGCCCTGCCTCCTGCAGGCGCGCAAGATGGCCGGTGACCGTCGACGGCGCCACCCCGATCCGCGCGGCGAGCGCGCCGGCGGGCAAGGGCACGCCGCCGAGCAGTTCTTGGAGCATCCGCAGGCGGCGCGGCTCGGCGAGGGCCTGCCCCAGCGCTTCGAGGGAGACCGGTTCGGTCATCGCAGTGCCTCCCGAGCGCGTTCGAGGTCGTCGACGACGATCACCTTGCGGTTGTCGTGATCACTGTACTGTGCGGTCACGACCAGGCCGGCGTCGGCCAGCGCGGTCATCATGCGCCCGAGCTCACCGGGGACGTCGGCGCGAAGCGGGACGACCAGCGCGGGCACGGCGACCGCCCCTCGCATTCCGGCGGCGTTCAGCGCCGCGACTGCCGTGTCGCCGTCCGCGACGAGGTAGTGGGCCTGGCCGCCCCAGACGCCGCCGCCCTCCAGGCCGACCCCGGCCGCTCCGAGCACCGCGCCGATGCGCGCGACGTCGGCGCCGACGTCGTTCACCGGAATCGTGAGGTCGTTCACGACAGCACCTCGACGACCGGCGTCACGACGACGTCCGCGGCCAGGGAGTTGGCGACGTAGCAGCCCTCGTGCGCCTCGTGCACGAGACGCGTCACCTGCTCGACGTCCGCGCCGCGAACCTCGATGCGCGGCGCGAGGTCGATGCGGGTGATGCGCATCGGCTGCACATCCGTCGGCATCGTGGCCGAGGCTTCGTCGCTGTACGACACGACGTCGACGCCAGCGAGAGCGGCAACCGCGAGGAACGACAGGAGCTGGCAGGAGCTCGCGGCAGCCAGCAGCAGCTGCTCGGGGTTCGGCAGCGAGGCGTCGCCGCGGAAGGCGGCATCCGCGCTGAGCGTGAGGATCTCGTCGGCGCACTGCACGTCGTGCGCGCGGTTGTAGGCAGCGTATCCGGGTGCGGTGGATCCGCTCCAGGCGAGGGTCGTCGTGTAGTGGTGATCGGTCATGCGGCCAGAGTAGGAGCGAGACGCTTCGGTGTGCGCCGAAGCGTTCGGCCGCCGAGGCCGCCGTCCGAATCTTATGAATACGGCCAGAGTCACAAAAAGATAACGTTCGGGGCTGGCGGCCGTTACCTTCCCGTTATAGAGTGATTCCTGCGGCGGTTGTTTTGCTGTGGCAGCCGCCGTCATGTGATTGCAGGACACTCTTGGTGCAAGGGAAAAGAGCCGGTCGGGAGCCTCTCCGACCGGCTCTTACTCTGTCCAGGCCGCGTTTCGACTCGCCTGCGGCTCGACCGGTGCGCGATCCACGAGCCTGCGTCACACGCCGCCGCCTCCCCCGCCTCCCCCGCCGCCGCCGGCCGACCCGCCGCCGCTCGAGCCGCCCGAGGTCGACGATGCCGAGGATGCAGCGGCCGACAGCGAACCGACGCCCGCCGAGAACGCGGCGGCGTTGAAGGCGGCCTGGCCCGCGTACCAGCTGGGCGACGAGCCCTCCGGGTACAGGGCCGCGAGCCGATCGGCCCACTGCCGCTCCTGACCGAACACGACGGCGTACGGCAGCAGCCGCTCGTAGATCTTGAGAATCTGGCGCGCGTCGTCCACATCGACCGGAACCCGCTCGGCGCCTGCCGGCGACTGCAGCATCCGGATCCGGTCCGCCTCGGCCCACTCGATGAACACCTGCAGGCCCTTGAGGTGATCCCTCACCTCCGCTCCGCGGGCCGTCAGGGGGCGGCGCACGGTGATGATCACGCAGACGACGAACGCGGCGATGCCGAGCATCATCAGCACGATCGGCAGGACCGGCTGCACGTACGCGGCGAGGGCCGCGATCCCGGCGACGACCGCCACCGCCGAGACGACCGCCGCGATGGCGATCGGCACCGCGCGATCGCGCCGGCGCACAGCCCGCCGCAGCCCGCGCCGCGTCAGGCTGCGGTCACCGAACTTCAGCATGCGGCGCGCCTGCGCGGCGAATCTCGTGTTGCTTCGACCGAATGTGAACAGCGCGCCGGCGGCGGCGTGTTCGCCGAACAGGCCACGCAGCAGCATCCGTCCGTCCTCATCGGCTCGGGAGGCGTCGACGAGCTCCGCCTGCAGCGTGTACCCGCCGAACATCCGCTTCCGGCCCTGCAGGATCCGGATGCTGCCGGCCAGCGCCTGCTCGAGCACCTCGGCCGGAATCGCCTTCGGCGTCTTGCCCAGCAGCACCGCTGCCTGCAGCGCATCCACGCCCTTCGGTGGCTCGTACTCGGCGACGATCGTCGGTCGTCCCGGTTCGTCCTTGAGCCGACGCATCCGGTTCACTATGGCGAAGATCACCGCGCCGATCGCCCCGAGCCCGGCGATCCCCTGCACCCAGTCCCACGGCGACGCGAGGTACGACGAGTCGAAGGGGACGAACGTCCCCTTCCGGAACCCGACGGCGATCGTCATCGTCTGCCGCGGCGCGAGGTCGGAGGCCCGTGCCGTCACGACGGCCGCCCCCGACGCATCCGTCGTGGCGCTGATCTCGCAGCGATCGGTCGCACCCTGCCCGCCCTGGTAGCACGCCTGCTCGCCGGTGAGCGCCCGCTCGAGCTCGCCCGGCACGTGCAGCGTCGCCGAGACGACGGCGAACGGCTGCGCCCAGTCGACGCCGTTGACGTCCCAGTAGAACTCGTCGGCATCGGTGTCGCCGAACGTCCACGTGACGTGCCGCAGCGTGTACGTGAAGACGTACGTCTGCCGCCCGTGCACGTAGCCGTCTGCCCGCGACGTCACGGTGAGACCGTCGTCGTCGGAGTCGGTCTCGAAGGGCCGAGGACGGCCCTGGCCGTCGGTCACCGAGAGCGCGGTCGGATCAAGCGGCTGTCCGTTGTACGAGTCGGGGATGACGCGCTTCATCCCCCGGTTCTGATCCGTCTCGGGGAACACGGCGACGAACGTCTCGACGACCTTCAGCGTGCTCGCCCCCTCGGCATCGCGGCCGATCGTGTAGTCGGCGTGCATGCTCCGGAAGGTGAAGTCGTCGACGTCGCCGGCCACCGGACCCACCGCTGCCGCGGGCGGTGCTGTCGTCGCGGCGACGGCGGGGAGGACGGGGACGGATGCCGCCACCACGGCGGCGAGCGCGATCAGCGCCCGGGTCAATGTGCGCATCCCTGTCAGCCTAGGGCTGACGCTACGCTGGTGCGATGACCGACCGCCGCCTCGCCGTGGCCGCCTGGGAGAGCCTGTTCCGCGCCCAGCACGAGATCTTCGCGCGCATCGCGGGAGACTTCGAGGGGTCGCCGCTCACGCAGGCGGAGTACGACGTGCTGCTGACGGTCACGCGCGCGCCGGAGATGACCGCACGGCTGCGCGACGTCACGGCGAACATGCTCATCAGCCAGCCGAGCGTCTCGCGGCTCGTCGATCGGATGGCGACGGCGGGCCTCATCGCCAAGTGCGCCGATCCGCAGGACGGCCGGGGCGCGCTGGTGCGCGCGACGCCGGAGGGCGCGGCACGCTTCCGCGCGATCGCGACCGCACACGCCCGGTCGATCGCGAGCCAGATGGAGCCGCTCGACGACGACGAGCTTGCGCGGCTGAAGGAGCTCACCGACAAGCTGCGCGGCTCGGTCGACTGAGCCGAATCACCAGCGGTTGTGGACGTCTTCGGCCCATCCCTCTATGCCGTCGAACGCGATCCGCTCCCCCGCCTCGGTCGTGAACGTGCCGGACCACGTGCCGAAGCACTGGTCGGTCCGCGACGACAGCACCCCGAGGTTCGTGGCGGACTTCTTGTCGTAGAACGGGGTGAAGGATGCATCGAGCCCGCCGCCGGTGATCGTCCACGGCGCGAGGAAGTCAGCGGTGTCGTAGCGCCAGTCGAGCTCTGCCTCGATCTTGTGCAGCACACCGTCGACGACGACGCCGTTCTCGGTCTGGCCAGTCCCGTCGGTCCACTTGGCGCCGACCTGCACGCCGATCGTGCGGCCGCCGGAGATTCCCGATCCGGCGCCCCAATTCCACCGGACGTCATAGGGCCAGCGGCCGCGCCCGTGGTCGAGCACCGCCCACGACGATCCCGCCGGAACGGGGTGGACGACGCCGTCCACGGTGACGCTCCCCTCCGCCGGCAGGGCGACATCCTTCACCGTGTACTGGAAGCGCCGCTCGCTCCACGGCACGACCACAGCGAGGCACTCGTGCCCGGCGGGCCGGGTGACGGTGACGTCGAACGACGCGTCGTCGATCCGCGCCTGCAGCCGCACCACGCGCGACGCGCCGTCCTGCAGGGCCCCGACCGGCTCGATGTCGATCTCGAGACCGTTCGCCCGCGCGCGGGCCGGTCCCGCATCGAGACGTTCCGGGAGGACGACGCCGCGAGGCGGGATCACCGTCGCATCGCGCGCCCACGAGCGCTGCATCGTCCGGTCGAAGATCCACAGCCCGTGCACGGCGGCGTAGTCGATCGACGACACCGTCAGCGACAGGATGTGCGTGGGCGTCATGACGCTCCAGTACTCCCACCGCTTGTTGCGGCCCCAGGTGCGGTGCGGACCGCGGCCGATGCCGGCGGTCTCGACGAGCGGATGCCGCGCCCAGCCGACGGCGGCAGCGTTGAGGCGCCCGTCGGGGCCGGTCAGCGAGACCGGTGCGGTCAGTTCAGTCATGCGTGTCCTCCCGGTCCTCGCCCGCCGCGGCGCGCAGACGGTCGTTCAGCGCGCGCATCGCCTCCTCGTCGACCTTGACGAAGCGGCGGTCGTACGTGACGAGGCCGTTCACCTCGTCTTCGACGTCTGCCAGCTGCGTGTAGACGAGCGCCGCCATCCCCTGCTCGATCGCACGCCGGATCTCGCCGTCGTGCAGGCGCTCGATGGCCGCCTGCAGCCGCATCCTGGAGCGGTACCGGCGATACCCGAACGTGCGCGGCCCCCACGTGTGGCCGGGTACCGCCAGGCTGTAGCCGCCGTACTCGGTGAGGGCGAGCACCCGCTCGTCCTGCCGACGCGGCGCGCGCACCGGGCGGAAGTACACGTGCAGGCTACGCAGGTCCCCGGCACCCTGGTCGTGCCATCCGCTGGCGTGGTCGACGGGCCGACCCGGGTCGAGCCGCTGTACGAGCGCCGCGATGCGTCGGGCGTCGAACTGACCCCATCCCTCGTTGAACGGCACCCACATCACGATGCTCGGCACGGATCGCAGGTGGTCGACCATCTCGACGAGCTCGGCCTCGAAGCGCTCGCGCCCCCGCGCCGACGACCGCCCGAACGCCGCGTAGCGTCGATCGCTGATCGATGGGGCGCCGAACGCCGGCAGCGTGATCACGCGAGGCTTGTACGCCTCGCCACCGTTGACGGCGTCCTGCCACACGAGCATCCCGAGCCGGTCGCAGTGGTGGTACCAGCGCATCGGCTCGACCTTGATGTGCTTGCGCAGCATCGTGTAGCCGAGGCGCTTCGCAAGCAGGATGTCCCACGCGAGCGCGTCGTCGCTCGGGGCGGTGTACCCGCCGTCGGGCCAGTACCCCTGATCGAGCAGGCCGACCGGCAGGTGCGGGCGCCCGTTCAGGAGCAGCCGTCGCACGCCGCGGGCATCCGTTCCGACACCGAGGGACCGCATCCCGATGTAGGAGCTCACGGTGTCGTCGCCGAGTGTGACGTCGACGTCGTAGAGGAAGGGGTCGTCGGGCGACCACGCCCGGATCGGCGTCGGCAGCGCGATCCGCGTCGAGGCCCCGATCAGGGCATCGGCGCTCGCGACGACGTCGTCGCCCGCACGCACGGTGACGGATGCCGCAGCTCCCGCCGCGGCGTTGTCACTGCGCACCTCCAGCTCGAGCTCGGCGCGCTCGAGGTGCGGTGTGAGGACGAGCGCGTCGACGGCCACGTGCGGCACCGTCTCGAGCCACACGGTCTGCCAGATGCCGGACTGGGGGGTGTACCAGATGCCGCCGCGGGTGCTCGATTGCTTTCCGCGCGCCAGCCACGACGCATCCGTCACGTCTCGCACGGCGACGACGATCTCGTGCGCCGGGCCGGCGCCGAGAGCGGCGGTGACATCGACGGTGAACGGGAGGTAGCCGCCGGTGTGCGCGGCGGCGCCTCCCGTGGAGCCGACCTCGACGCCGTCGACGGCGACACGGCACGACTGGTCCACGGCGCCGAAATGCAGCAGCACGCGCTCGCCGGCCGTCGGCGGATGCGCGAGGGCGATGCTGCGGCGGTACCAGAGGATGTCGTCGGCGTTCACCGTGCGCTCGACGCCCGAGAGCGGCGTCTCCGGCGAGAACGGCACGACGATCGGCCCGTCGAACGTTTCCGGCGTGCGGGTGGGATCGGCCACGGCGAGCGGATCGGCGTCGCGGAAGGGCCGGATCGCGTAGTCCCACTTCCCGTTGAGGTTCTGCCAGCGCACGCGCACCAGCTGCGGGCGCGGGTACTCCGGCAGCGGGGCCGCGGCATCCAGCGCCTCGCCCCAGGGGGTGAGCGCCGTCACGACGCCATGTCCGCGACATCCGGAGCCGGCGCCTTGCGCAGCAGCAGCACGGGGATGACGACGAACACCGCCACGGCCGCAGCTGCGAGGAAGATCCACGGGGTGGGCACCTGCTTGACGATGCCGAGATCGACATACGTCTCGTTCGCGCCGACGATCACCGACGCCCCGATGAACGGCCCGGCGACCATCGGGATCAGCACCATCGCGATCATCCGCAGCCCCTGCACCATGCCGACGCGATCGGCGGGCGTCACGTCGCGCACGCTCGCCGACAGCGCCGCCGTCGACAGCATGAAGCCGCCCATCATGATGGTGCCGGCGATGATCACCGGCACCATGTCGCGCACGACGAACATCCCGACGAGGCCGACGATCATGACGGCCGTCGCGGGGATGATCGCGCGCGTCTTGCCGACGCGGTCGATGACCCGGCCGCCGAGCACGCTGATGATCGCGGCGAGGATCAACGTGCTGCCCAGCACGATCGCGTACCCGTCGATGCGCAGATACCGCTGGATGTAGATGATGAGGTACGGGATGAAGACCTGGGTGCTCGTGCCCACGACGGCCCAGGCGGCGAGCAGGATGTACAGGCGCGGGTTCTCCCGCACCGTGCGCGGCTTCAGCCCGTTGATGACGGCGGCGAAGTAGCCGTCGGGCGGCGTGCGGGTCTCGGCCGGCTCGCGCACGAGGAACCACGCGATCACGCCGACCACCGCGGTGACTCCGCCGACGATGCCGAAGAAGAGCTTCCACTGTCCGTCGTGCGTGAGCCCGTCGAGCACGCCGAACACGATGAGCATCCCCATGAGCGGCATGATGGCGAGCACGCCGTCCACGCGTCCGCGGTTCGCGGGCACTGTGGATTCGGTGACCCACGCGTTGAACGCCGCGTCGTTCGCACCCGAGCCGAAGAATGACATGACGCAGTCGAGCACGACGATCGCGACGACGGCGAGGCCGACCGACTGCGCGGCGTCGACGCCCCCTGCCGGCTGCACGAAGCCGAACATCGCCGTCGTGACGCCCCAGAGCACGTAGCCGATGGCGATGAACGGCTTGCGGCGGCGCACGCGATCGGATGCGGCGCCGACGAGCATCGTCGCGAGGGTGGCGGCGATCGCCGAGAACGCGACGAGCAGGGCGATCACCGTCGGATCGGTGGAGATCGTGTCGTACACGAACACGTTCAGGTACATGTTCTCGACGGTCCAGGCGAGCTGGCCGACGAGCCCGAGCACGACGACCACGACCCAGGCGCGGGCCGGGAGCGGAGCGCTCGGGCGCGTGCGAAGTACGGACGGAGCGCGCGGGGGCGCGGCGGGTTCGGTGGGCATCGGCATCCTTGCTGAAACTGACCGCTGTTCGGGTTCTGAAATCCTAGCGGTTCAGCACTCGATGACGTTCACCGCGAGTCCGCCCTCGCTCGTCTCCTTGTACTTCGTGGACATGTCGATGCCGGTCTGCCGCATTGTCTCGACGACGGTGTCCAGCGGGACGTAGTGCGACCCGTCGCCGCGCAGGGCGAGCCGGGCTGCGGTGACGGCGGTGGAGGCGGCGATCGCGTTGCGCTCGATGCACGGGATCTGCACGAGGCCGGCGACCGGGTCGCACGTGAGGCCGAGGTGGTGCTCCATCGCGATCTCGGCCGCGTTCTCGATCTGCCGGTTGGTGCCGCCCATTACGGCGGTGAGGCCGCCGGCGGCCATCGCGCACGCCGAGCCGACCTCGGCCTGACATCCGCCCTCCGCACCCGAGATCGACGCGTTCGCCTTGAAGAGCGAGCCGAGGGCGGTCGCGGTCAGCAGGAACCGGCGGATGCCGCGGCGCCGGTTCGCCTCGGCCACGAGCGCGTCGTCGGCCTCGAGTCGCGCGCGGGCGGCGGCAGACGCATCCGTCTGGGTCTTCTCTCCGAAGCCGAGCAGCGCGCTGCCGACCAGCTCGCCGTGCGGGGTGACCGCGTTGCCGACGCCGAGGCCCGAATCGGCGAGGAACCGCCACCAGTACATCGCGACGGCGGGCAGGATGCCGGCGGCGCCGTTGGTGGGTGCCGTGACGACGCGGCCGCCGGCGGCGTTCTCCTCGTTGACGGCGAGTGCGAACGCGCCGAGCCATTCGCCGGGGATCTCACGGCCGTTGTCGGTCTCGGCCGCCTCGAGCTGTGCGCGGATCGCGCTCGCGCGGCGCTTGACCTTGAGGATCCCGGGGAGGATGCCGTCGGTGTCGAGCCCCGCCCGGACGCTCGAGGACATCGCGTCCCAGATCGCGTCGAGCCCGGCGGCGACCTCTTCCTCGCTGCGCAGCGCCTCCTCGTTGCGGCGAGCGGCCTCGGCGATCGTGAGGTGGTGCTCGTCGCAGAGGGCGAGCAGCTCGCCGGCGCTGTCGAACTGCAGCGGGAACGGATGCGTCGCCACCGCGGTCGGCTCGCCCTCGCGGCGGATGAACCCGCCGCCGACGGAGTAGTACGTCTCCTCGGCGACCGTCGCGCCGTCGGCGTCGAGCGCGGTGAGCGACATGGCGTTGGGGTGACCGGGGAGCCGCGTGCGGGCGGCGAAGGCGATGTCCTCCTTGCGGAAGGGGACGGGATGCGTGCCGTCGAGGGGCAGCTCCGCGCCGTCGGTCCAGTCGACCCAGGCCGCGCGCACCTCGGCGGGGTCGACGGTCTCGGGTTCCAGGCCGCGAAGACCCGCGACGACAGCGTCCGGCGTGCCGTGGCCGAGGCCCGTGGCGCCGAGGGAGCCGTAGAGGATGCCGCTGACCCGCGCCGTGCGGTCGAGGTCGCCGCTCGCGCGCAGGCGCGCGACGAAATCGCGGGCTGCGCGCATGGGTCCGACGGTGTGGGAGCTCGAGGGTCCTACTCCGATGGAGAACAGCTCGAACGCCGAGACGTATGCGCTCACCCCTCCAGGCTACGTCCTGCGCGACGGGGTTCGGTCGCGGGCGACTCTCAGGCGCGCTGGAAGGCGACGAGCCCCACGGTGTTCCCCTCGCTGTCGCGCACGAATGCCTGCCACTCCTCGTGGCCGGCGGGGCCGAGCAGATCGTCGTCGTGAGTGAAGATCAGCTGCGGCTGCGACACCACCTCGACACGGCCGTCGAGGCGCTCGAGCGTCGCATGCACGTTGTCGACCTTCAGATAGATCAGGGCGCTCGGCGCGCTGCGATCGAGCAGCAGTCGTACGTCGTCGAGGGCGAAGAAGAGCAGACCCGGTGGATCGAAAAGGGCGACCGGCTCCGTCTCGAGCAGGGACGAATAGAACTGTGCCGCACGCTCGAGATCATCCGCGTGCTGCGCGACCTGGACGAGTCTCATGCGACACAGGGTAGCCCCGCAGAAGCGTCCCGCACGGCGGGACGCTGATCACTACGACGACACAACGGCCCTCCTGCGACGGTCACTGCGCGGGATCCGACCCAAACTGGAGGATCATCCCCCGAAGCGTGTACCCGGCGACGAGCTGATCCCACCCCACCGCTGGCGGCGTGCGCATCGCGGGTCGCCGACGCAGCAGGTCGAGCAGGAACACGTCGGTCTCGGTGAGCGCGAGAGCGCGGCCCGGGCACCGATGCGCACCGTCGCTGAAGGTGAGGCCCGCCCGATCGACTCCCGCCGGGACGTCGCGGTCCGGACACAGCTGATGAGGCCGAGCGGGGAAGGTCTCCGCATCCGTGTTGGTACACCGCACCATCACGTCCACGAGGTCTCCCGCCGCCAGGGAGTGCGTTCGCCCGTCGTGCGTGATCTCGATCGGCTCCCGCACCCTGCGGTAGAGGTGCCCGACGACCGGCTCGAGGCGGATGATCTCCTCGAGGATCGCGAGACGCTCCGGCTGATCGGCCACCAGGTAGCGCTCGCGCAGCCGGTCGTCGTCCATCAGGTGCCAGCAGGCCATGACGATGAACTCGCGGGTGGTCACCATGCCCGCTGTGCCGTAGGTGACGCACTCGACCAGGATGTCGGCACTGGAGTAGCCCTCGGCGATCAGGTGGCTGACGACGTTCTCCCCAGGCTTGCGGCGCAGCGCCCGCACCGCGGGGCGCACATCGACGAGCCAGAACCGCAGCAGAGGCACCAGTCCGTTCCACGCCGCGCGCATCCACTGCCGGCGGGTGCGCCCGAGCCCGGGCCGGGTGAGGTCGAACGGAGGCTGGGTGAAGAACCGCTCCAGCCGCCGCGCCATCCCGCGCACCGACGAATGCTCGAGACCCACCGCCCGACGCGTGATCTCGACGGTGAACAGCAATGCGAGCTGGTCGAGGCGCGCGACTCCACGTCGTTGCGCATCGTCGAGCAGTGCTGTCGCACGGTCGTGCATGTGCTCCGTGTAGCGGCGGGCGACCACGGTGGGCGCGAAGAAGCGGCCGACCTTCTTGCGTTGTGCGTCGTGTTGCGGTCCGTCGGCGATCAGGATTGGCCGGTGCCGGAATCCTCGCTGAGGGATCGCCTCAGCGGTGAAGCCCGCTTGCGTGGTCTCCGTCCGCGCGCCGAGCACCTGCCGGGCCGCCGACAGCGAGCGGATGCGCCACATCCCGTCCTCGCGCGACACCCCCGGGTCGTCGCCCTCTTCCGCGCGGACGGCGCGTCGCGCGCCCGTGCCGTCGTGCATCGGCCACCTCTCGTCGGGCTCTAATCTAGGTGAGAACCGGAGCAGTCGGTGAGCAGGAGGCGACGATGGACCAGGCGCAGTACCTCCTCCTGATGGCGGGGTGCGTGGTGATCACCCTCCCGCTCGAGTTCCTGGTCGGCGTGCGCGTGTACCGCTCGCCACGTCGGCTGGTCGCGGCGCTGCTGCCGTCGTTCGTCCTGTTCGCGCTGTGGGATCTGTTCGGAATCCTGCGCGGGCATTGGAGCTACTCGCCGCGCTATGTCACCGGGATCCAGATCGGGCCGGTTCCGCTCGAGGAGTTCGTCTTCTTCATCGTCATCCCCGTCTGCGCACTGCTCACATACGAGGCGGTGGGCAAGATCCTGCGACTGCTGCACACCCCCGGCCGGCTGCGGGTGCGATGGCCCGACGGTCTCGTGCGCGAGAGCGCGGAGACGGCTCACGATGCCTGAGTACACGCTGCTGACCATCGTCGCGGTCGTGGCGATCGTCGCGCTCGAGGTGTTGTGGGCACGCACCGGCATCTTCCGCTCCCCGAGGTACTGGATCACGATGGCGATCGTGTTCGCCTTCCAGGTGCTCGTGGACGGGTGGCTGACCAAGCTCGACGCTCCCATCGTGATCTACCACCCGGGCCATTTCTCGGGCATCCGGTTCCCGTGGAACATTCCGATCGAAGATTTCGGCTTCGGGTTCGCGATGCTCGCCCTCACGATCATCTGCTGGATCCGGTTCGGACGACGAAAGGGCGCCGACGATGGCAGCGGGGGCTGAATCGCCGCACGCCGACGTGCACCGCCCGAACGCCGGAGTCCGCCTGAGCAGCTCCGACCGACCCGGCAGGGATCGCCGCGCCGTGCGGCACCGGGCACCCGGCGGTCTCGCCCGCATCGGCGCCGACCGTCGCGTGATCGTGGTCGGCGGCGGCATAGCCGGCCTCGCGGCGGCCGCTGCGCTGCGGGAGCGCGGCGTGGGCGTGACGCTGCTCGAGCAGACGCCACGGCTCGGCGGACGGGTCGCGGCATGGCCGGTCGAGGCCGACCGGACCATGAGCCGCGGGTTCCACGCGTTCTTCCGGCAGTACTACAACCTGCGGGGCCTGCTGCGCCGGGCCGACCCCGCCCTCGAGCGGCTGCGCCCGATCGGCGACTACCCGCTGCTGCGCGCGGACGGGATGCGCGACTCGTTCCGCCGGATCCCCCGCACGCCCCCGTGGAGCGTGCTGGAATTCGTGCGGCAGAGCCCCAGCTTCACGTTGCGTTCGCTCGCGCGGGTCGATGTGGCCGCGGCACTGGAGCTGGTGCGGGTGGCCTACCCCGGATCGTACGCACGGTACGACGGCGAGAGCGCGTCGGCGTTCCTCGATCGCTTGCAGTTCCCTGCCGCAGCGCGCGACCTCGCGCTCGAGGTGTTCGCGCGGTCGTTCTTCGCCGACCCGCGCCGGTTCGCCGCCGGGGAGCTCGTGGCGATGTTCCACACGTACTTCCTCGGCTCAGCCGAGGGTCTGCTGTTCGACGTGCCCGACGACGACTACGACACGGCGCTGTGGCGTCCCCTGGGGGCGCACCTCGCCGCGGAGGGCGTACAGGTGCGCACCGGCGTGCGCGTCGATGCTGTGCGCGTGGACGAGGACCGCGCCGAGGTCGACCTCGCCGGCGAGACGCTCACCGCCGACGCCGTCGTGGTCGCGGCCGATCCGCGCTCCGCCCGGGAGCTCATCGCGACCATGCGCCCCGCCGACGACGAGAGCTGGCATGTCGGCGTGGCCGCGACCGAGAACGCGCCGCCGTTCGCCGTGGTTCGCCTCTGGCTGGACGGCCTGGTCCGGGACGACCGGGCGGCGTTCCTCGGCATCAGCGGCTTCGGCCCGGTTGACAACGTGTCGGTGCTGGAGCGGTTCGAGGACGGAGCCGCGCGCTGGTCGCGGGACCACCGGGGCTCGGTCGTGGAGCTGCACGCGTACGCGTGCGACCCCGGGGTCGCGACGTCCGCCGCGGCCGCCGATGCGCTCGTTGACGAGATGGAGCGGCAGCTGCACCTCGTGTTCCCCGAGACGGCGAGGATGGCGGTGCGGCACCGCGAGGTGCTGATCGAGGACGACTGCACCCTGATCACGCCGGGCCCGTGGGAGGATCGCCCCGGTGTGGCGACGCCGTCGCCACGACTCGTGCTTGCCGGCGACTGGGTGCGCTGTGACTACCCGGTCGCCCTGATGGAGCGCGCCGCCACGACGGGGCTGCTCGCCGCGAACCGGCTGCTGGCGGACTGGGGGGTGGCGGGGCACGACGTGTGGTCGGTGCCGATGGCCGGTCTGCTGGCGCGCCGCAGGGGCGTGGCGCTCACGCCGACTGGCTGACCACCACGATCGCGTAGGCGGCGACGACGAGGCACACCATGACGGCAGCCGCGGCGAGCGGCACCCAGAACGCGATCATTCCGCGCCAGACGAGCGCGGCGCTCAGCACACCTCCGATCACCGCCACGACCCACACCCCGACAGCCCCCACCGCGGCAAGGGTGGTGACGAGCGCGCCACACCCCTCCGAGCAGGTTCCGGACGCTGCGGCAGCCACGGGCAGCTCCCTCCCGAACGAGCTCACCAGCATTCCGAAGAGAACCAGCGCGACGAGCAGCACGACCGTCACGACGATGTCGACGCGGTTCCGGGCGCGCACGGTCACAGCACCGGGTCGTCGCCGGTCGCGGCGAGGGCATTGAGGAACTGGGCGACGGTCTCGCGCTCGGTGGAGCTGAGAGCGGCCGCGACCTGGAACCGTCGCGCGTGCATGTGGCCGACCGTATCGCGGACCTGGCGGTGCGTGTCCTGAGTGATCGTGACCACGAGCGCCCGCCGGTCGTTGGGGTGCGGAGCGCGCTCGACGTGGCCCGCCGCCGCGAGCCGGTCGAGCAGTTTGGTGGTCGACGCTGACGAGATACGCAGATGCTCGGCGAGCAGACCGGGCGTCACGACGCGGCCGTCGTTCTTCGCGGCCACGAGGTAGCGCAGCGCCCTCATGTCGGTCTCGTTGAGCTTCATCTGGTTACGCGAACGCAGGCTCATCCGCTGTTCGGACTCTCGCCAGTTGCGGATAGCCTGGAGCACCTTCACTGTCTGACGGATGTCCTCGTCGGACATCCGGGCGTAGTCCACGACCTCACCCGCAGGGTCGAGAACCCGGGGGTCGAGCATCCGGTCGAGACGCTCGTCTTCTCCGGGGAGGAGGGGTTCCATAGAAGCGATCCTACGCCGTCGTCAAGAATCATGCTAGGCTAGTTATCTGCCGAGCTAGCAGAAGGGTCCACGGGATGAGCAACGATGCCGACCTGGCGACGGACACGCTGCCTCACCGCGCCGGCTTGAGCGATCGCCTGCATCGCGTCCTCGAGCGGGTGCGGGCCCGCTCCAAGCCGCACGCGAGAGCGTACGACCAGCTGTTGGACGAACTGGCCCGTGCCCTCGAGGGAGGCAAACGCATCCGACCGGACCTCGTCCTGCGCACGCACGACGAACTGGGTGGCCAACAGGACGAAGCGGCGCTGGACGTCGCAGCGGCGTTCGAGCTGCTGCATACAGCCTTCCTGCTGCACGACGATGTCATCGATCAGGACACGACCCGCCGTGGCGCGCCCAACGTCATCGGTGCGTTCGCGAAGGCCGGACGCAGCCGCGGCGGCGACGATGTCGCGTGGGGGCAGGCGGCCGGAATCCTCGGAGGAGACCTGCTGGTGCAGGCGGCCAACGGCGTGATGGCACGACTGGTCCTCGACCGGCCGCGTCACGATCGCCTCCTCGATCTGTTCGAGGAGACCGTGGCAGTCACCGTCGCCGGCGAGCTGCAGGACGTCGGCCTCACCGCCGGCGTGGTGGCGCCCGTGCTGCCGGACGTCCTGGCCATGACACACGGCAAGACCGCGCACTACAGCTTCCGCGCGCCGGTGCGAGCCGGCGCCATCCTCGCCGGGGCCGGAGAGGCCACGCTGGTCGCACTCGACGAGTACGGACGCAACGCCGGGATCGCCTTCCAGCTTCGCGACGACCTGCTCGGAGTCTTCGGCGACTCGGCGCAGACGGGCAAGAGCACGAGCACCGACCTGCGCCGGGCGACGATGACGCCCCTCGTCGCCTACGCGCTGCAGACCGACGTGCGGGACGAGCTGCGGGCGGCGCTCGGGATGGACGCCGCTGCCGCCGACCACGCCCGCGCCCGCGACCTCCTCGAACGGTGCGGGGCCCGCGACGCCGTGCACGCGCTGATCGCCGAGCACGTGGAGGCCGCTCGCATGGCGCTCGCCAGTCCCGATGTACCGCCCCGGCTGGGCGAGCACCTGATGGCTCTGGCGACCATCGCCGGGGAGCGCGCGCGATGAGCCGCCCCGAGGCCGCTGACGCGGGCGACCTGCAGCAGTACACGCGCGTGGCACAGGACGGAACGGCACGTGTGATCGGGCGCTACTCGACGTCGTTCGGAATGGCCACGAGGCTGTTCGACAGTGCGAGCCGCGCGCACATCCGGAACGTGTACGGGCTCGTGCGCATCGCCGACGAGATCGTCGACGGCGCGGCCGGCGCCGCCGGGCTCGACCTCGACGCGCAGCGCCGGATCCTCGACGAGCTGGAGACCGACACCGAGCGGGCAATCCGCGGCGGCTACAGCGCCAACCTCGTCGTCCACGCATTCGCCTGGACGGCGCGCACGACCGGGATCGACGCATCCCTGACCCGGCCATTCTTCGCATCGATGCGGCGGGACCTCGACGAGGCGCCGTTCACGGCGGACCAGGTCGGGACCTACATCTACGGCTCGGCGGAGGTGGTCGGCTTGATGTGCCTACGCGTGTTCCTGCACGGCGAGGACTGCACGGCCGCACGCCGGGCGCTTCTTGAGCGGGGAGCCCGGAGCCTGGGCGCCGCGTTCCAGAAGATCAACTTCCTGCGCGACTTCGGCGCCGACTGGCGAGGGCTGCACCGCAATTACTTCCCGCACGTGGACCCGGAGGCCTTCACCGACGCCGAGAAGGCGGCGATCCTGGACGACATCGACGACGATCTGCGACACGCCCGTCAGGCGATTCCGGATCTTCCCGACGGATGCCGCACGGCGGTGCTGGCGGCGCACGACCTGTTCTCCGCGCTCAGCGCCGCCGTTCGCGCCACGCCTGCCCGCGACATCCTCACCACCCGCATCAGCGTGCCCGCTGCGCGGAAAGCACAGATCCTGTTGCGCGCGCAGCTGTCCGGTGCGTTCAGGGGGCGGCGATGACGCGCGCAGTCGTGATCGGGGGCGGCATCGCGGGGCTCGCGACGGCGGCCCTGCTCGCGCGTGAGGGCGTGGCCGTCACTCTGGTCGAGGCCCGCGACGAGCTCGGCGGCCGCGCTGGTGTGTGGGAGAAGGACGGCTTCCGCTTCGACACGGGGCCGTCGTGGTACCTCATGCCCGAGGTGTTCGATCACTTCTTCCGTTTGATGGGCACGAGCGCCGCCGAGCAGTTCCCGCTCGAACGGCTGGATCCTGGGTATCGGGTGTTCTTCGAAGGGCACGAGGAGCCCGTCGACGTGCGCTCGGGGCGCGCCGACGCCGTCGCGCTGTTCGAGAGCCTGGAGCCGGGTGCCGGCGCCGACCTGGAGCGGTACCTCGACTCGGCGGAGGAGACCTACCGGATCGCGCTGCAGAGCTTCCTGTACACAACGTTCGCCGCCTACCGCCCCCTCATGACGCGCGCGGTGTTGCGCCGCGCCGGCCGGCTCGTACGCATGCTGCGCGAGCCGCTCGCCGACCACGCGGCACGCTCGTTCGCGGACGAGCGGCTGCGGCA
The DNA here is from genome assembly GCF_058349865.2 of Microbacterium altimontanum. Lineage (NCBI taxonomy): Bacteria > Bacillati > Actinomycetota > Actinomycetes > Micrococcales > Microbacteriaceae > Microbacterium > Microbacterium altimontanum. Next base: position 306,253 of record NZ_JBYRJB020000006.1, read on the forward strand.
GATCCTCAGCTATCCCGCCGTGTTCCTCGGCGCCGACCCGCGCACCACGCCGAGCATCTACCACCTGATGAGCCATCTCGACCTGGACGACGGCGTGTGGTACCCGCGGGGCGGGATCGCCACGGTCATCGCGAGCGTCGCTGCCCTCGCCCGGCAGGCGGGTGCCGCGGTCCACACGAATGCACGCGTCACGGCGATCGAGACTGTCCGCACGGGCAGACGCGGCCGGGTCCGTGGCGTGCGGATCGCGGGGGCGGACGGTGCAGAGACGATGATCCCGGCGGACATCGTGGTGTCGGCGGCCGACCTGCACCACACCGAGACGCAGCTGCTGCCGTCCGAGATGGCGACCTACCCTCCGCCGTGGTGGGAACGCCGCGACCCCGGACCAGGGGCGGTGCTGGTGTACCTGGGCGTCCGCGGCGGGCTCGACCGGCTCGCGCACCACAGCCTGTTCTTCACGGCCGACTGGGACGCCAACTTCTCCGCCATCTTCCGCGTCCCACCCCGTATCCCGGATCCCGCATCGGTGTACGTGTGCCGCCCGAGCGCCACCGACGATTCCGTCGCACCGACCGGGCATGAGAACCTGTTCCTGCTGGTGCCGGTACCCGCCGACCCTGCGACCGGCGCGGGCGGCGAGGGCGGGCGGGGCGACGCCGCCGTCGAGGCGGTCGCCGACGCCGCGATCGCGCAGGTCGCCGCCTGGGCGGGCATCCCCGATCTCGCCGAGCGCATCGTCGTGCGCCGCACCGTCGGACCGGCCGATTTCGCCGACGACCTCAACGCCTGGCGCGGCGGAGCGCTGGGTCCCGGCCACACGCTGCGGCAGAGTGCGTTCCTCCGGGCGGGAAATGCATCCCGGCGAGTCGATGGCCTGTTCTACGCGGGCGGCGGCACGATCCCTGGCATCGGGCTGCCGATGTGCCTGATCAGTGCCGAGCTCGTCGTGAAGCGTCTCCGCGGCGACGTCTCGACCACACCTCTGGAGGTCTGACTGTGAACGAGCCGGTACGCAGGGCGGACCGCGTCCGTCAGGTGGTCGTTGCCGTCCTCGCCGTGATCGGGATCGTCGGCGCCACGATCGCGGAGCCGCACTCGACCCCCGCGGCCATCGCGGCCCTGGCGGTGGGCGTTCGGCATCAACATCCCGCTGGTCGCGGCGAGGGCCGCGCCTACGGCTGGTGGCTCGGCGATGCGCATCACGCTCCGCGGATCGGCGGCTGGGAGTGGCCACTCACGGTCTCGCCTGTCCCATTCGCATTCGCGCTCGCAGTCATGGCCGGTGCCGCGTTCGTGCGGCGGGGCAGGCTCCGCGAGCGCGCTGGCCGGCCGTCTCTGCTGGCGTTCACCCTGTTCATCATCCCTTCCTTCGGCAGCGCGATCCCGGGGCTCGTCGCTCGGGACCGAGCGGTCGGCGACGCCGCCGGTGCGGCCTTCAGCGACGGCACGCGCGCCTCGGCGTTCCTGTCCGCCGGCGTGCTGGCGATCGGGCTCATGGCGACCTTCCGCCTCGCCTCTCCCGGCCGGCCGGCCGAGCAGGACGCGTCGCCGGTGCGCGTAGCAGCGGACACGCCATGACCGCGACGACTTCATCCATCCTGCGGAGCCGCAGCGATGTGTTGAGCCTGTTCCAGGCAGTCATGGCCCTGGCTGCGGTGGCGGCGTCGGTCTGGATCTGGGTTGCGGCGAGCGACGCGATCATCCACGGCCATCCGGCATACGGCGTGTGGCTGGCGCTCACCTTCGTCGGCGGCGCGGTCGCTGTCGTGCCGATGCTGCGCCGACGGGCCCGGCCGCGGCGGGTGCTGCGGATCATGATGCTTGCCCTCGGTCTGGGGTGGATCATCCTCACGGTGTGGCTGCGCCCCTATGGCGTGGGTCCCGCGGCGCTGGCGGCGATGTACTCGGACGGCGCGGTCACGGTCAGCGAGACCCCGACTCAGATCGAGCTCGCGCCACGAGGGCACGCCTCCTCCACGGCGGTGTTCTTCCAGCCGGGTGCCCTCGTCGACGCCCGTGCGTACGCTGCGGTGCTTCGTCCGCTCGCGGAGGACGGCTACCCGGTCGTGGTGGCCAAGCAGCCGTTCGGAATAGCGTTCCTCGCGCTGGGGGCATTCGACTCCGCCCGTCGAGCCATTCCAGCGGCAGCGGATTGGGTCGTCGGCGGCCACTCGCTGGGCGGCACTGTCGCCGCGATCCAGGCGGAGTCGGCGCAGAACGATGCACGTGGCGCGGCCCGAGGACTGCTGCTGTATGCGTCATATCCGGCGTCGAACATGAGCGAAAGTCTGCATATCCCGGTGATGTCGATCTCGGGTGGTCGCGACGGTCTCTCGACGCCCGAGAAGATCGCGGCGTCCCGGTCGACGCTCCCGACGGATACTGAGTTCGTCGTCATCGACGGGGCAGTGCACGCGCAGTTCGGCGACTACGGCGTACAGCCGGGGGACGGGAGTCCCACCATCACAGACGGCGACGCCCGCGATCAGGTCGACCAGGCAAGTCTGCGATTCCTGAAGCGGATCGACGACAGCGAGGAGCGCGAGCGATGACCAAGGCCCTCGTCACCGGGGCGACCGGATACGTGGGCGGGCGGCTCGTCCCCGAGCTGCTGGACGCCGGGATCGACGTCCGCGTCTTCGTCCGCAATCCGAATCGGCTGACGGATGTGCCCTGGCGCAACGAGGTCGAGGTGGCGCAGGGCGACCTGCTCCAGGCCGGTGCATGCATGCGGGCATGCGAAGACGTCGATGTCGTCTACTATCTGGTGCACTCCATGGCTGCCCGAGGCGACTTCGAGAAGACCGAGCTTCAGGCCGCCCACAACCTCGCCGATGCCGCCTCTGCCCACGGGGCACGCAGGATTGTCTACCTGTCCGGTCTGCACCCAGGCGACGGGAGGCTGTCGCGCCATCTGCACTCGCGTGTCGCCGTGGGCCGGGTGCTCCTCGATGGTCCTGTGCCGACGGTTGTGCTGCAGGCGGGCATCGTGATCGGGTCGGGCTCGGCGTCGTTCGAGATGATCCGCCACCTCACGGACGTGCTCCCTTACATGCCGGCGCCCCGCTGGGTGCGCAACCGGGTGCAGCCGATCGCGATCCGCGACGTCCTGCGCTACCTCGTGGCGTGGGCGGAGCTGCCCGGCGAGGTCAACCGCACGTTCGACGTCGGCGGACCGGACGTCCTGCGCTACGGCCAGATGATGAACGCCTACGCACTCGAGGCGGGACTGCCGCAGCGGCCCATCGCCTCACTGCCGGTGTTCACGCCCTGGCTTGCTTCTCACTGGGTGAACCTCGTCACCCCGATCCCACGTAACCTTGCCGTGCCGATCATCCAATCGCTGCAGCATGACTGCGTGATGCGCGAGCACGACATCGACGATCTGGTTCCCCCGCCCCCGGGAGGTCTCCTCGGGTACCGTGCGGCGGTACGGCTGGCACTGCGACGCGAGGCTGAGGGCACCGTGCGCACCAGCTGGCGCGATGCCTCGGTCCCGAGCGCCTCGAGCGACCCCATTCCCTCTGACCCTGAGTGGGCGGGCTACACCGTCTACGTGGACGAGCGCAACGTCGATTCCGCAGCCGATCCCGAACACGTCTGGAGCAGGATCGAAGCGATCGGCGGCGAAAACGGCTGGTACTCCTTCCCGTTGGCATGGGCCGCGCGCGGCTGGCTCGATCGGCTCTCGGGAGGGGTCGGTTTGCGTCGAGGACGACGCGACGCGAACCGGCTGCACACCGGAGACGCACTCGACTTCTGGCGAGTGGAGTCGATCGAGCGAGGGCGGCGCTTGCGGTTGCGAGCCGAGATGCGGCTCCCGGGCCGTGCATGGCTCGAACTGCAGGTGGAACCGGCGCCTCACGGGAGCCGCTACCGGCAGCGCGCGGTGTTCTTCCCGCGCGGACTCGCCGGACGACTGTACTGGTGGTCGCTCAAGCCCTTCCACGGCATCATCTTCGCCGGCATGGCCTCTCGCGTGGCCGCTCCCGTGGCCGGGAACGCGCAACGATAGCGCAAAGACCCCGGTCCGCCGGGACCGGGGTCTTCTACTGTCTCAACACAGTGCGCGCTCGAAGGGACTCGAACCCCCAACCTTCTGATCCGTAGTCAGATGCTCTATCCATTGAGCTACGAGCGCTCGTGCACGTTCCCGCGCACAGTCATCCATCCTAACCGACGAACGGCGCCACCGCGAATCGCGCCTACTCGAGCTCCGAGAGGTCGATGCCGGCGATCTTCTGCGGCTTGTCGGACGTCTGGGCGTCGTGCAGTTCGCCGGCCGCGCCCTGGGCGTTGCGCCGCCGATGCGCCGCGAGCCGCGGCAGATCGACGAGGCGCAGCGACTGCATGCGCGCCTCGCGCAGCTTCTCGTAGTCGGGCTCGAGGTCGGGCCGCGCGGCCTCGATGCGCAGAGTGCTGTCGATGTTGCGCTCGACATCCGACCACGCGGCTTCCCGCGCGCTCTCGACCAGCGTCCGCAGCTCCTCGGGATCGTCGGCACGCTCGCGCAACTCCTGCGCGACGCGCTCCGACTGGTGCTGGCGCTTCCGCAGGTTCCGCACATCGCGGCTGCGATAGTCGTGGGTTCCGAACGAATCGCTGTGCCGCCGGCTCGCCCTCTTGCGTGCGGCCTCGACGCGCCGCGCATCCTGCTCCGCCTCGTTCGCGAGGCTCAGCAGGGTGTCGCGCGCCTCGGGGATGAAGCGCTCGACATCGAAGTCCTCCCCACTGCCGAGCGTGTCGACGAGGATGCGGTTCTTCAGCGCCAATCGGGTCGCGGCCGATGCGACGTAGACTCCCTCGGCCACCATGTCGGCGACCCGGACGCCTTTCGTCCGCCGCCAGAACGGCACGTCGGGCGCCGCGTCGTCACGCTTCGTCTTCGCCACTCGTGCTCCTCGCGGCCGGGTCCTCTCCCCCAAAGATAACGGGATGCCGCGGCCGACTCGACATCATCCCGTCCGGGTGAGCGGACCCGGCTTGCGTCGACGAACCGGTCGAGAGGACCCGGATGCGCCGCCGTCAGCCGATCGCGGCGATGCGCCACTGTGCCGTGGCCGGGACGCCGGGCTCCAGCACGATCAGGCCGGTGTCATACGCGTACTTCCCGGCGTTGAAGGCATCGGGCGCGCACGTCATGGGCTCGAGGGCGAGACCGGCACGGTTCGCCGGGTCGGCCGCTCCCTGTGGCTGGTCGGACGTGAACACCTGGACCCAGGGGCACGACGCTTCCCACACCATCTCCACGCCGGTGCCGTCGGCCGCCGTGACCCGTGCCGTCGTGGTGCCGTCGGCATCAGCTGTCAGCCCGGTGAAGGCGTGATCGAGCTGCACGGCACCGATCGGGCGCGCGACGCGGAAGTCGAAGCGCGCGGCGTCGACGTCGACGGGATCGAGACCGTCGGGGATGAGTCGGTCGGGGGTCGCCTGCAGCACCTGCGACGCCGGGAGCTCGAGCGTCCAATCGTCGACCGTGCCGGCTCCGGCCACGAGGTACGGGTGCGCCGAGGTGCCCCACGGCGCCGGCTCGCTCGACTCGTTGACCGCCGTCACCGACTGGGTGAGACCGTCCGCGTCGAGTGTGAACGAGGTGCGGACGACGACCCGCCACGGGTACCCCTTCTGCGCCTCGATCACGGCCTCGAGCGTGACGTGGCTCGAGTCCTTGTCGACCGGGTGGAACTCGATCCACGAGCCCAGCCCGTGCAGCGCGTGGCCGCGAGCAGGCTCCGTGAGCGCGAGCTGGTAGTCCGCGCCGTCGAACGTGTAGCGGCCGTCGACGACGCGGTTCGGCCACGGCACGAGGGTCGCACCGCGGTGGCCCGGACGCACTTCGTCGGCGTCGAACCCGAGCGTCAGGTGACGCCCGCGGTAGGTGAGGCAGCGCAGCGAGGCGCCGACGCCCGCGATCACCGCTTCGTAGTCGCCCGCCCGGAGGGCGTGCTGAGTGCCGGACAGAGGAGTGCGTGCCATGTCGGAGCCTTCTGCGCCACCGGGGGGCCCGCGCCGCGGCGGGCGCAGCGCCGGGGCGGTTCGCGCCGCCCGGGAACGTGCGGCACAAACCGCGATTCTACTCGGATCGACCGCTCCAGCCGAAGGCCCCCCGGCACGAGGCCCGCCGCCGGGACCGCGGCGTTACGCTCGAAGGGACGGGAGGTCGACATGCCCGACGATCCACGTGAGGCCGCTGCACGGTACCGGCTCGAGAAGGAGCTGCGCGAGCATCCCGAGCAGGCGGAGGCCACCGCACCGCCGTCGACGCCGCGGCCGATGACCGAGACCGAGCGCTGGGCATATGTCGAGACAGCGATCCAGCAGGCGGCACGCCGCGGCGAGTTCGACGATCTGCCGGGAGCCGGCAAGCCCCTCGAGGGTCTCGGCGACCACCACGACCCGGACTGGTGGATCCGCCGCAAGATCCAGACGGAGCAGCTGAGCGGGCTCGGCCCACCGGCGCTCATGCTGCGGGTCGAGCACGAGCGCATGGAGGCGACGCTCGACGCGCTGCAGCGAGAGGACGACGTGCGCGAGGTGCTCGAGGACTTCAACCGGCGGGTCCGTGAGGCCCGACGCCAGCTCCTCGGCGGTCCGCCCGTCGTCACGCCGTTGCGCGACGTCGACGAGGAGGTCGCCGCGTGGCGTGCGCGGGCGCGGGCACGAGCGGATGCCGCTGCCGCCGCCCGCACTCAGGCCGACGCATCCGCGCCCCGGCGCCGCGGGTGGCTGGGCCGCAGACGCGCGTGAACGAGCCTGCGGCTCAGGCCGGGATGCCCGCGCGCAGCTCCTCGAACACCGCCGCCGCGTCGTCGCGGACCGCGAGCCCGGCCGCCTGTCCGGCCCACAGCGACTGGTAGTCGCCGAGCCCGCGACGCCCCGCCTCGGCGCGGAATTGCCCGGTCAGCCAGTTCTGTGCCGGGAAGGGCGCGATCGCACCGCCGGCCTCGAGCTGCCGCATCGCATGGTTCGGGATGCCCCGGGCAAGGCGCCCGCTCATCGCACGCGTGAGCACCGTGGTGGTGTCGGATGCCCCCGCGATGGCCGCGCGATGGGCGTCCGAAGCGGCGGACTGGGTCGTTCGAAGGAAGGCCGTGCCCACCTGCACTCCCGAAGCGCCGAGGGCGAACGCCGCGGCGACGCCGCGCCGGTCGGCGATCCCGCCCGCGGCGATCACGGGCACCGACACGGCGTCGACGACCTGCGGCACCAGCGCGAACGTGCCGACGAGGGACTGGTCGGCCGCGGCCAGGAACGACACGCGATGGCCGGCGGCCTCCGCGCCCGTCGCGACGACCGCGTCGACGCCGGCCGCTTCCACCGCCACCGCCTCGGCGACGGTCGTGGCAGTGCCGACCACTCGGATCCCTCGACCGTGGAGGGTGGCGACGAGCTCTCGGGACGGAGCGCCGTAGACGAGGCTGAGCGCCGCCGGCGACGCATCCAGCACCGCCTCCAGCTGCTCCTCGACCGGCGGAAGGAAGCGGGCGGGAGGATCGGGCACCGGTACGCCGAGCTCCTCGAACAGCGGCGCGGCGGCCGCGGCGGCGGCGGTCAGGTCGGCCTCGCTCGGCGTGACCTCCTCGCCGGTCGGCAGCCAGAGGTTGACGGCGAACGGGCGGGCGGTGGCGGCGCGCAGCTCCTCGATCGTCTGTGTGATGCGCTCGGACGCGTAGCCGTACAACCCATACGAACCGAGGCCGCCGGCATCGCTCACCGCCGCCGTGAGCTCGACCGAGGAGAGCCCGCCGAACGGGCCGAGGACGATCGGATGCTCGATGCCGAGCACCTCGCGCAGCGTGTCGCTCATGCGTTTCTCCTATGTCAAGTCAGGCGGCGAGGGGGAGGCTGGCGGGGAGGTGAGCGGGTTGTTGATCGGAGTGGAGGGCGTGGAACACGACGCGGCAGAGTCGGCGTTTCAGGCAGCGGAGGGCTTCCACGGTGGAGTCGCCCTGGCCGAGGCGTTTGCGGTAGTAGACGCGTCCGAGCCCGTCGAGGCGGATCTGGGTGACCGCGATGCGGTGAAGTGCTGCGTTGAGCTGTCGGTTGCCGGTGCGGCTCATCCGGACTCTGCCCCGGGTGTTCCCCGACCAGACCGGCAGGGGTGCGACGCCGGCGTTCATCGCGAAGCACGCTTCGGAACGGAACCGATCGACATTCGCGGTCTCCCCAGCGATCTTCGCCGCCGTCAGGGCGCCGCATCCGGGGATCGCGAGGAGGTGAGGATAACGGTCCTCCACCAGCGCAGTGATCCTCTTCTCGAGCTCGTCGATGCGGGAGCTGCCCGTGTCGATATCGGCAAGGATGTCGCGGGCCAGCTCCGCGACCAGCCCGTCGCGACCGTCCAGCCAGTCCGCGACCCGTCGACGTTGCTTGCCGATCGCGAACCCCTTCACCGGAACGTCGAACTCGGGATCGAGTTCGTGCAGATGCCAGCGCAACCGGTTGATCTGACGGGTTCTCTCGCTGACCAGGTCTTCTCTGCGGTCGACCAGCAGCTTCAGTTCCCGGGTCGACTCGTCATGCGACGCGACCGGGAGGTCGGGTTCGCGGAGCACCGCCCGGGCCACGGCCATCGCGTCGATCGGGTCGGACTTGCCCCGCTCCCGGCTCGACGCGCGGGACTGGGCCATCAGCTTCGGCGGCACCCGCACCACCTCCTGCCCCGCCGCGAGCAGATCACGCTCGAGCCGTGCCGACAGGTGACGGCAGTCCTCGATGCCCCACCGCAGCTGGTCGCTGAACTGCGTCCTCGCCCACCGCAGCGCAGCCTCGTGACCGCCGGTCGTGGCCTTCACGGTCCTCTCGCCGACCTTGCGGCCCACCCCGTCGACCGCGACGAACGTGTGAGTGGCCTTATGGACATCCGCGCCGATGACGATCACCATGGGAATCGTCTCCTTCCTGATACCGAATGGGACAGGTTGGGCCGGTCGGCGGACAAACCTCAGTCGGGGGCGATGCCACGCTCCTATCAAGTCACGCCGGCCGGTCCATCACACCCGACGCCGGCAAAACGCATGAACGCCAACCCGAAGGCGGCAGCCAGCCTAAGAGCCAGACACCAGGTGATCAGGATCCAACCACCGCGAAGCGGCACTGTCACCCTGACACTGACTCGACGCTACGCCTTCTCCTTGCGCGGCGGCGTTGCGTGTCGCCAATCCGGGTGGCGGCCGCCGACGAGCGGAGAGACGATGGCGTTCTCGAGTAAGGGGGCCCGTCGTGCCCGATGCACGTTCCACCACCGAGGTCATCCAAGACCACCTCAGCAACCGTCTGCGCCGCGACGCGAAGACCGATCTGCGCAACTACGCCGACGACGTCATCCTTCTCACCGGATCGGGTCGCTACGATGGCCACGACGGTCTGAGCGCCGCGGCCGCCGAGCTCAAGCGTCTGGTCGGCGACGGCGCCCAGTTCACCTACAACGAGACGCTGATCGCCGGGCCGTACGCGTTCCTGCAGTGGTCGGCGTACGACGAAGGCGAGGAGCGGGTGACCGACGGCGCCGACAGTTTCGTCGTGCACGACGGCCTGATCGTGCTGCAGACCATCCACTACACCCCGAAGTGACGGGGCGACGTGGGGTGTTCCGCCGGGGCACCGTGGTCTTCTGAGCGATGGAAGGGAGAGGCATGCGGATCGCTGTCACCGGATCATCGGGCAAGCTCGGCTCCGTCGTCGCGCGGGAGCTGCGGACGGCCGGGCATGAGGTCATCGGATTGGACGTCGCGGGCGCTCGCGGGCCGGGCTTCGTGCAGGTCGAACTGACCGACTACGGGCAGATGGTGGATGCGCTGACCGCCGTCGGGGATCGGCACGACGGTTTCGATGCGCTCGTGCACCTGGCGGCGATCCCGGCGCCGGGGATCCGCAGCGACGTCGCGACGTTCCACAACAACATGATCGCGACGTTCAATGCGTTCTGGGCGGCGACGAGGGTCGGCATCCGGCGCATCGTCTACGCCTCGAGCGAGACCGTGCTGGGGCTGCCGTTCGACGTTCCGCCGCCGTACGTGCCGGTCGACGAGGAGTACGAGCCCCGGCCGGAATCGGTGTATTCGCTGGTGAAGGTGCTTGAAGAACGGATGGCCGCCGAGCTGGTGCGCTGGCACCCGGATGCCTCGATCACGGCACTGCGCTTCTCGAATGTGATGTGGCCGGAGGACTACGCGCACTTCCCCGCGTTCGACGCGGACCCCTGGGCGCGGAAGTGGAACCTCTGGGGCTACGTCGACGCCCGCGACGCTGCGCAGGCGGTGCAGCGCGCACTCGAGAACGCACCGGCGGGGTTCGACCGGTTCATCGTCGCGGCGGCCGACACGGTGATGAGCCGCACGAACGAAGAGCTGCTCGAGGCGGTCTTCCCCGACGTGCCGCGACACGGGCCGGTGGGCGAGCACGACACCCTGCTGTCGATCGCGAAGGCCCGACGACTGCTCGGCTACGAGCCGCGCTTCTCGTGGCGCGACGAAGCCGCTCGGCGCGACTGACGCTCAGCCGAGCAGGCGCCGGACGAACGGGTTGCGGAAGCGCGCCTGGGGATCGAGGCGCTCGGCCAGCGCACGGAAGTCGACCAGGCGCGGGTAGCGCTCCGGCACGACGCCGTCGGCGTCGAGGTACACCTTGCCCCAGTGCGGCCGTGCGCCGAGCGGCATCAGCGCCGCCTCGAGGGCGGGCAGCACGCCTTCGACTCCGGCAGCGTCGCGGATCCAGGTGAAGTGCAGACCGACGACATCCGTCCCATATGCCGGCGACAGCCACAGGTCGTCGGCCGCCACCGAGCGGATCTCGCCGATCTGCAGCAGTCCGCGCAGCACCGGCCCCAGCGCGCGCACGGCCTCGATCGCTTCCACCGCGCGAGCGCGCGGCACGAGGTACTCCGACTGGATCTCCGCGCCGTTCGACGGCGTGAACTCCAGCCGGAAATGCGCCAGCCGCTCGCTCCACGGCCCCGCGACACCCAGCTGCTCCGTCGTGTTCGCGACATCCATCCCCGCGATCATGTGGCGAGGGGATGCCTCGGCCACCGCTCCGAAGAAGTCCTCGCCGACGCGCGACGGCTCATCGACCCGCTCCTTGATCCAGGCGAGCGAGACCGCGGGCTCATCCCACACGGTGAACAGCGACACGCTGTAGGCCGTCGCCATGATCTCGTCGAACCGGTCGGAGACGACATCCCACGACAGACCGCCGAACAGGCGCTGCCGCACGGCGAACGACGGCTCGATGTCGAGCGTCACCTCGACGACCGCGCCCAGGGCGCCCAGCGACACGACGGCGCCCTCGAATCCGTCATCGCCGCGACGGAGGTCGATCGTCTCACCGGCTCCGGTGACGAGGCGCAGCGCACGCACCGCGGTCGCGAGGTTGCCGTTGCGGTCGCCCGATCCGTGGGTGGCGGTCGCGATCGCCCCGGCGACCGAGATGTGCGGGAGGGATGCGAGGTTGTGCAGCGCCCATCCCGCTTCCTGGAGCGCGAGGGCGAGCTCGCCGTAGCGCACCCCGGCGCCGACGGTCACCGTGCGGGCGGCCTCGTCGATCTCGATCGGGGCGGGCAGCCGGGAGACGCCGATGAGGAGTTCATCGCTGTCGGCGATGTCGTTGAAGGAGTGCCGCGTGCCCAGCATCCGCACCGCATGCGCTCCTGCGATCAGAGCGCCGAGCTCCTCGGTGCTCTCGGGCTCGACGTAGCGCTGCGCCCGGTAGCGGTGGTTGCCGGCCCAGTTCGTCTCGGTGCGCACAGCGCCATCATCCCACCCGCGTATCGGCCGCCGCTCGTCCCCGGTGTCCGCGAACACCGGGGACGGAAGCCACGTCAGCCTTCGAGCACCACGAGGCGCCCCGTCGCGCGGGTCATCGCGACGTACCGGTCGACGGCACCGGTCACCCCGTCGGCGAACACGCCCGGTGAGACGAGGAGCACGAGGTCGAACTCGAGGCCCTTCACGTGTTCGGGGGCGAGCGAGCGTACGCGGTCCGTTCCCACGTAGGCGGGGTCGCCGATCACACACGCGGTGCCCTCCGCTTGCGCGGCGAGCCACTCGTCGAGGAGCGCATCGCGGTCGGTGAGCGGCCGATACGCGACCGGGACGCCGCTGCGCCGCACCGACGTGGGAACGTTCGCATCGGGCAGCACCGCACGGATCACGGGGGCCGCGGCATCCATCACCTCCTCCGGAGTGCGGTAGTTGATCGACAGCTCCCGGCGACGCGCGCCACGGATCCCGGCGGCGGCGAGGCGCTCCTCCCAGCTCTGCGCGAACCCGTGCCGCGCCTGGGCGCGGTCGCCGACGATCGTGAAGCTGCGCGACGGGCAGCGCCGCAGCAGCATCTGCCACTGCGCGTCGGTGAGCTCCTGCGCCTCGTCGACCACGATGTGCGCGAACGGACCGGCCAGCAGATCGGGGTCGAGCGGCGGCAGGGCCGCCTGGTCGTCGAGCGCGTTCTGCAGATCATCGCCACGCAGCATGGAGACGAGGTCTTCGCCGTCGTCGGCGGAGGCGATGAGGTATTCGGCGATGTCTGCCCGGTACTGGCGCTCGGCCGCGGCCGCCGCCTCTCTCTCGCGCTTCACGCGCGTCGCACGCGGGTCGCCGAGCCGCATCCGTGCGGCGTCGAGCAGCGGCAGGTCCTCGAGGGTGACCGGCGCGTCGGCGGAGCGCTGCAGCAGCTCCACGTCGGCGACGCCGAGCCAGGGAGCGCAGCGGCGCAGGAACGCCGGCACCGTCCACAGGTCCGTGACGACGACGGATGCCTCCACCAGCGGCCACGCCCGCGCGAAGGCCCGGGTGAGAGCGACGTCGCTGCGCAGCGCCTGAGCGAACAGCCGGGGCGGCACGTCATCCTCGCCGAGGCGCTCGTACAGGATGCCCACGATCGTCTCCCACACCTGGTCGCGAGCCTCGTTGTGGGCCGTGCCGGGCTCGGGCGCCGCGAACGCGTCGGCCCAGTCGCCGGCGTCGAGCACGAGATCGGCCCACGGGGTGGCCACGACGAGCTCGGCGGTCGGCGGCTCCTCGTAGAAGCGCACGGCGCGCTCGATCGCCTGCTCCCAGCGGACGTCGGACTTCACCGCCGCGATCCTCCCCGAATCCCCTCCACGCATCGCTGTCGCGCTGCGCGGAGCCTCCGGATCCGTGGGCCCAGCCTCGGGCGCGGCATCCCGACCCTCGCGCACGAGGTCGGCGATCGTGCACGTGCGCACGCCGTCTTCGCCGAGGCTCGGGAGCACGTCGGCGACATATGCGAGATACGGTTCGTGCGGCCCGATGAACAGGACGCCGCCGCTTCCACCCTTCAGCCGCGCGTCGTTGTACAGGAGATAGGCGGCGCGGTGCAGCGCGACCACGGTCTTCCCGGTGCCGGGTCCGCCGTCGACGACGAGCGGGCCGCGGGCGTCGGCGCGGATGATCGCGTCCTGGTCGGACTGGATCGTCGAGAGGACGTCGCGCATGCGCTCCGAACGGCTCGTGCCGAGACTCGCGATGAACGCCGACTGATCGTCGGGCGACAGCGTGGGAGCACTCGAACCGGTGGTGAGCACCTCGTCCCAGTAGTCGGTGATGCGCCCCCTCGTCCAGCGGTAGCGGCGGCGACTGCGCAGCCCCTGCCGGTCGGCCCCGGTCGCGGCGAAGAACGCGGCGGCGGCGGGCGCGCGCCAGTCGACGAGCAGCGGCTCGCCGTCGGCGTCGACCAGGCCGATGCGGCCGATGAAGACCGGTTCGCCGTCGTCGGGGTCCATCCGGCCGAGGCAGATGTCGAGGCTGAAGCGCTGCAGCAGGCGCAGCCGCGATTCGATGCGCCGCACCTCGACGTCGCGTTCGATCGCGTACTGGCCGTAGCCGGCGGGAGAGGCGAGCCGCGCGGCGAGGCGCTCGCGCAGCGCGCCGGTCTCTGCGGCGATGGAGGAGGCGATCGCGGCGAACTGCCGCCGGTCGGCATCGATGAGGGCAGGAGCCGCCTTGAACGCGAGGCGGTCGGGGAGGGCGAAGACGTCGAGGGACGTGGTGGGCATGGGTCTCCAGCGGGATGCGGTGAGGGGAACGTCGATTATGTTCCCTGACCGGGCCCTTGCGGCAAGCCCCCACCCCGTCGATACAATGGAGAGGGAAGGATGCCGCAGCTGCGACATCCTTCTTCGCCTTCCCGCACGCGCCCGCCGCCGGATCGGTCCCGACCTCGACCACCGCTGAGCGCGAGCGGCCGTCGGGGTCGTCAGCGGCGCGGCCCTGCTGCCTTGGTGGATGCGTCGGCTGCGGATTCGTCAGCCGCGCGGCTCGTACCGCACGGGCGGATGCGTGCGGGCGACGAGGGCGCGCAGGTCCTCGAGCGTTCCCTCGACGAATCCGGCGGCCCGCGCCTGGACGAGGACGTTCCCGAGCGCCGTCGCCTCGACCGGCCCGGCGAGCACGGGCAGTCCGGTGCGGTCGGCGGTCGCCTGGCAGAGCACGGCGTTGAGCGACCCGCCGCCGATGAGGTGCACGGCGTCGATCTCCCGGCCCGTGAGCCGACCCGCGGTGCTGACCGCGCGGGCGAACGCCGCCGCGATGCTCTCCACGATCGTGCGGGCGAACGCGGCGCGCCCCGCGGGAATGTCGGCACTCGTCGATCGCAGCACCGCGGCGATGCGCGCCGGCATGTCGCCCGGGGCGCTCAGTGACGCGTCGTTCGCGTCGAAGAGCGGCACGTCCCCGGTCTCGGCGGCCGCTGCGTCGAGCAGCGCGGGGAGGTCGATCGGCGCGCCGTCCTCGGCCTCCCACTGCCGCACGCTCTCGCTGAGGAGCCACATTCCGGTGATGTTGTGGAGGAAGCGGATGCGGCCGTCGACGCCGAGCTCGTTCGTGAAGTTCGCCGCGCGCGCCGCGCCGGTGAGCACCGGCTCCTCGAGCTCGACGCCCACGAGACCCCAGGTGCCGCACGAGATGTACGCGGCGTTCGGGCTCGACAGGGGCACGGCGGCGACCGCGGAGGCGGTGTCGTGCGAGCCGACGGCGATCACCGGCAGCGCCGCGCCGATGCGGTCGGCGGCCTCGCCGGCGACGTGGCCGAGGACCGTTCCGGGGTCGACGAGTTCGGGAAGGATGCGCGCGGGGATGCCGATGCGCGCCGCGAGCGCGACATCCCACCGTCGGTCGGTCACGCCGAGCAGCCCGGTGGTCGAGGCGTTCGTGCGCTCCGCGACGCGGGTGCCGGTGAGGCGGTGCGCGAGGAGGTCGGGGATCAGCAGCATCGTGTCGGCCTCGTCGCGGAGGTCGTCGGCGCGCAGCTGGTAGAGCGTGTTGAACGGCAGGAACTGCAGTCCATTGCGCGTGTACAGCTCGGCGAAGGGGACGGCCTCGTGCACTGCGGCGACGCCGTGTTCACAGCGCTCGTCGCGGTAGTGGAACGGCTCCGCGAGCAGCGTGCCGTCGCGCAGCAGCCCGTAGTCGACCGCCCACGAGTCGATGCCGATCGCCGCGATGCCGGGCTCGCGCCGCACGGCCTCGGCGAGTCCGTCGAGGATGCTCCGCCACAGCGCCTCGAGGTCCCAATGCAGCCCGTCGGCGCGCGCGACCGGCCCGTTCGGGAAGCGGCTCACGAGCTCGAGCTCGAGCGTGTCGTCGCCGACGCGTCCGATCATCACCCGCCCGCTCGTCGCGCCCAGATCGACCGCCGCGACGGCGCCAGGCCGGCGCGCGCTCACGCCGCCTCCCGCTGCCGCTGCGGCGAAGTCGTACGATCTCGCCGAATGCACATCAAACCGGCGCCAGATTGATGTGGTCTCGGCGAAATCGTACGATCTCGCCGAAGGGGCGACGGCGGCCGGCGGGTCATCGCAGGAAGGCGGCGGCGACGCCGGAGTCCACCGGGATGTGGAGACCCGTCGTGCGGCTCAGCTCGGGGCCGGTCAGCACGTACACGGCGTCGGCGACGTTCTCCGGCACGACCTCGCGCTTGAGGATCGTGCGGTTCGCGTAGAACTGGCCGAGGTCCTCCTCGTTCACGCCGTAGGTGGCGGCGCGCTGCGCCCCCCACCCGCCGGCGAAGATGCCCGACCCGCGCACGACGCCGTCGGGGTTGATGCCGTTCACGCGCACCCCGTGCTCGCCGAGCTCGACCGCCAGCAGCCGCACCTGGTGCGCCTGGTCGGCCTTCGTCGCCGAGTAGGCGATGTTGTTCGGGCCGGCGAACACGCTGTTCTTCGACGAGATGTAGACGACGTCGCCGCCCATCCCCTGCTCGATGAGCACCTTCGCGGCGGCCTTCGACACGAGGAACGAGCCCTTCGCCATGACGTCGTGCTGCAGATCCCAGTCCTTCTCGCTGGTCTCGAGCAGCGGCTTCGACAGCGACAGCCCGGCGTTGTTCACGACGAGGTCGACGCCGCCGAAGGCGAGCACCGCGGCGTCGACCGCCGCCTGCACGGCATCGGCGTCGGCGACGTTCGCCGCCACACCGATCGCGACGTCCGTTCCGCCCAGCTCGGCCGCGGCATCCTGCGCCTTCTGCAGGTCGAGGTCGGCGACCACGACACACGCGCCCTCCGCGGCGAGCCGCGTCGCGATCGCCTTGCCGATGCCGGATGCCGCACCCGTGACGAACGCGATACGGCCCTGGTGCGTCTTCGGCTTCGGCATCCGCTGCAGCTTCGCCTCCTCGAGCGCCCAGTACTCGATGCGGAACTTCTCGGCGTCGTCGATCGGCGCGTAGGTCGACAGCGCCTCGGCGCCGCGCATGACGTTGATCGCGTTGACGTAGAACTCCCCCGCGACCCGCGCCGTCTGCTTGTTCGCGCCGAAGCTGAACATGCCGACGCCGGGGACCAGCACGATGAGCGGATCGGCGCCGCGCATGGCCGGACTCTCGTCGGTCGCGTGCGCCTCGTAGTACGCCGTGTAGTCGGCGCGATACTGCTCGTGCAGCTCGGTGAGACGGGCGATGGATGCGTCGACCGGCGCGTCGGCGGGCAGGTCGAGCAGCATCGGCTTGACCTTCGTGCGCAGGAAGTGGTCGGGGCAGCTGGTGCCGAGCTCGGCGAGCGCCGGCGCCTTCTCGGACGCCAGGAAGTCGAGGACCACGGCGGAATCGGTGAAGTGGCCGATCATGGGCTTGTCGGTCGAGGCGAGCCCGCGGATCGTCGGGGCGAGCGCCGCGGCCTTCGCACGCCGCTCGGTCTCCGGCAGCGCTTCGAAGCCGGGCCGCACGCCGCCGAACGGCTCGGAAGCGCCGTTCTCGTCGATGTAGGCCTGCGCGGTGGCGATGATCCACAGGCTGTTCGCCTCGGCCTCGTCGCTCGTGTCGCCCCACGCGGTGATGCCGTGGCCGCCGAGGATGCAGCCGATCGCGGCCCGGTTCTGCTCCTTGATCGCGGCGATGTCGAGGCCGAGCTGGAAGCCGGGGCGACGCCACGGCACCCACACCACCTTGTCGCCGAAGATCCGCTCCGTGAGTGCGGCGCCGTCGGCGGCGGTGGCGATCGCGATGCCCGCGTCGGGGTGGAGGTGGTCGACGTGGGCCGCGTCGACGAGCCCGTGCATCGCCGTGTCGATCGATGGCGCGGCGCCGCCCCGGCCGTGCAGGCAGTAGTCGAACGCCGCGACCATCTCGTCGTCCTTGTCGAGCCACGGCCGGTCGATGCCGGCGTAGACGTCGACGAGCGCACGTACGCGGTCGAGCCGCAGCACCGCGAGGCCCTCGGGCTTCAGCGTGCCGAGGTCGCCGCCCGAGCCCTTGACCCACAGCAGCTCGACCGGCTCGCCGGTCACGGGATCGGTGTCGGTGCCCTTGGCCGACGTGTTCCCGCCGGCGTAGTTCGTGTTGGCCGGGTTCGCCCCGAGGCGGTTGCTGCGCGCGATCAGCTCAGCGACGGTCGTGTTCGTCATCGTGTCTCTCTTCGGTCTGTTCCCCTGTCGCGAATCGACGTCCGTGGCGCCCACGAAGGTCGATCTGCGACAGGTGAGCGGTTCGGTCAGGCTCCCCAGCCGGCCTGCACGCCGCCGACGCGCTCGGCCGCGATCTTCTGCTGGTAGCCGGATGCCGCGTAGGCGGCCATCGGGTCGGCCGGAAGTCCGCGCGACGCGCGCCACTCGGCCAGCGCGGGGCGCACATCCGTCTGGAACGCGTCCATGAACACCGCATTGGCGGCCAGCACGTCGTTCGCCTGCTGGGCGGCCGCGAGCGCGTCGCGGTCGAGGAGGAGGGCCCGCGCGGTCATCTCCTGCACGTTCAGGACCGAGCGGATCTGGCCGGGGATCTTGTCCTCGATGTTGTGGCACTGGTCGAGCATGAACGCCACGTCGGGGTTGTTCAGCCCGCCGCCGCGGATCACCTCGACGATGATGCGGAACAGCTGGAACGGGTCGGCGGCGCCGACGATGAGGTCGTCGTCGGCGTAGAAGCGCGAGTTGAAGTCGAACGATCCGAGCTTGCCGAGGCGCAGCAGCTGCATCACGATGAACTCGATGTTCGTGCCCGGCGCGTGGTGACCGGTGTCGAGGCACACCATCGCCTTGTCGCCGAGGGCTGCGACCTGGGCGTACGACGTGCCCCAGTCGGGGACGTCGGTGTGGTAGAACGACGGCTCGAAGAACTTGTACTCGAGCACGAGGCGCTGGTCGTCGCCGAGGCGCGCGTAGATCTGCTGCAGCGAGTCGGCGAGGCGGTCCTGGCGGGCGCGCATGTCGTTCTGGCCGGGGTAATTCGACCCCTCGGCGAGCCAGATCTTCAGATCGCGTGAGCCGATCGCATCCATGACGTCGATGCACTGCAGGTGGTGCTCGATCGCCTTGCGGCGGATGCGCTCGTCGTGGTGGGTGAGGGCCCCGAACTTGTAGTCCTCGTCCTGGAACGTGTTGGAGTTCACGGTCCCCAGGCGCACGCCGAGGTCTTCCGCATGGGCGCGCAGCGCAGCCCAGTCGTCGACCACGTCCCAAGGGATGTGCAGCGCCACGCTCGGGGCGAGAGCGGTGTACTTGTGCACCTGCGCGGCATCCGCGATCTTCTCGAAGGGATCGCGCGGGGTGCCGGCCGTGGTGAACACCCGGAAGCGCGTGCCCGAGTTGCCGAACGCCCAGCTCGGCAGCTCGATCGCCTGCTGCTCGAGCGCGGAGCGGATGTCGGGGGTGAGCGTCGTCATGATGCGGTGCTTTCTGCGTGGTCGATGTCGGATGCCGCGGCCCGGCCGTCGAGGTGGAACACCTCGGTGAGGGATGTCGCGGCCTGGTCGGCGCGCCCGTCGAGCGCGACGAAGAAGCGCGCCATGTCGGCCTCCCAGCGGGCGGCGATCGGGGAGGCGGCGAGGTGGGCCTGCGCCGCGGCGTCGTCGTCGGTCTCGTAGTAGCCGACGAGCCGGCCGCCGTCGGCGAGGAACAGCGAGTAGTTGCGCCGGCCGGCCGCCGCGATCTCGGCGAGCATCTCGGGCCACACCGCGCGGTGCCGCGCGACGTACTCGTCGACGAGCTCGGGGCGGATCTGCAGCTCGAAGCAGACGCGGGTCATCTCAGCCTCCGGGGTGGGCCCGGCCGACGCGCACGCCGGCCGGGCCGTTCGACTAGAAGTCGAACTTGTCGATGTTGTCCTTGGTGAACACGAACGGGTCGCCCAGCAGCACGGTGCCGTCGGCGCCGACCTTGTACTCGCCGAGCTTTCCGGCGGTGAACGTGTCGCCCTCCTTGCCGGTGATGTCGCCGGCGATGAGCGCCTTCGCAGCGTAGGCCGCGAGGTAACCGAGGTCCTCGGGGTTCCACAGCGCGAACTCCTGCACGGTGCCGTCCTTGACGTACTCGCGCATCTGGTTCGGCGTGCCGAGGCCGGTCAGCGCGACCTTGCCCTTGTACGACGAGGTCGACAGGTACCGGGCGGCGGCCGCGATGCCGACCGTGGTCGGCGAGACGATGCCCTTCAGCTGCGGGTGCGACTGCAGCAGCGCCGCCGTCTTGTCGAACGACTTCTGGTCGTCGTCGTCGCCGTACACGACGTCGACGAGCTTGATGTTCGGGTGGTCCGAGGCGAGGAGCGTCTTCATCTTCTCGATCCAGGCGTTCTGGTTCGTGGCGTTCGCCGCGGCCGACAGCACCGCGATCTCGCCGGTGTCGCCGATCTGCTTGGCGATCAGGTCGACCTGCACCTTGGCGATGCCGTCGGCGCTCGCCTGGTTGACGAACAGGTCACGGCAGGATGCGTCGGTGTCGGAGTCGAACGTGACGACCTTCACGCCGCTCTGGCGCGCCTGGTTCAGTGCGTCGCAGATGGCCTTCGGGTCGTTCGCCGACACGACGAGCGCGCCCACGCCCTGCTGCGTCGCGGTGTTGATGTAGCTCACCTGGGCGTCGGGCGAGGCCTGGGCCGGGCCGACCTGGTTGAAGGTGCCCTTGAACTCCTCGACGGCGGCCTTGCCGCCCTTGGCCGAGGTGTCGAAGTACGGGTTGCCGAGGTTCTTCGGCAGGAACGTGACCGCGAGGTTGTCGCTCGAGCCGCCGGCGCCGCCGGTCGGGGCGGTTCCGCTGCCGGTGTCGGCGCAGCCGGCGAGGGCCAGCACCGCGGTGATCGCGACGGCGACGACGGCGCCGGCACGCTTGCGTGCAAACTTCATTGTTCTGTTCCTTTCGGGGTGGATGCCGCGACGAGCGTCGTCGGCGGAAGCGGCCTGGTCATCCTGCTGTGGGGGCCGCGACGGATGGGATCGACGGCGGCCTGCGGCGCGCCTTCTGCAGCCACGCGAGCACGCTCGACGCGACGACGGAGATGACGAGCAGGACGCCGGTGATGATGTTGATGACGTCGGAGGTGACGTTGGCGAGGCGCAGCGCGCTGGACAGGGCGCCGATGAGCAGCACCGCCGCGACGACACCGTAGATCTTGCCGCGGCCGCCGAACACCGAGACTCCGCCGAGCACGACGGCGGCGATCACCTGGAGTTCGAGTCCGGTCGCGTTGTCGCCGCGTGCGCTGCCGAACCGCAGCGTGTAGAAGATGCCCGCGAAGGCCGAGACGATCCCCGTCAGGATGAAGAGGATGAACTTCGTGCGCTCGACGTGCACGCCCGAGAAGCGCGCGGCGTCCTTCGACAGGCCGATCGCGTAGATGCCCCGGCCGAACGACGTGAAGTGCAGCAGGACGGCGAAGATCGCCAGCAGCACGAGGAACGGGATCATGATGTACGGGATCGTGGTTCCCGCGATCTTGGCCTGCGCGAGCGCGGTCCACTCGTGGGGGAACGTCGTCACGGCCGTGGTGCCGAGCGTGCCGACGGCGATGCCGCGGAACAGCGCGAGCGTGCCGATCGTGACGGCGAGGGAGGGAAGTCCCACGACGGTGACGAGGAAGCCGTTGACCGCTCCCCCGACCACGCCGACGACGAGCGCCGCGATCGCGGCGAGGCCGAACGGCCAGTGCGCCTGCACGAGCGCTCCGGTGACGACGCTCGACAGGCCGACCATGCTGCCGACCGACAGGTCGATCTCGCCGGTGACCATCACGAGCGTCATCGGCAGGGCGATGAGCAGGATCGGGGTGACGTCGAGGAGCAGGAACGTGAGGGTGATCGGCTGGCTGAATCCGCGCACGCCGACGGCGGCGAGGACGGCGACGATGATCAGGAGGGCGACGATGGCCGACTCGCGCGAGACGATGAGGCGCCGCCAGAACGGCTGGGTGTAGTCGCGGTAGGTGCGCACTGCTGCCGTGGTCATTCTTCGTCCCTCGCTTCGATGAGGCGCCGTCGCTGCCGCACGGCGAGCACGCGGTCGAGCACGATCGCGCCGATGATGAGCGCGCCGACGACGGCTCCCTGCCAGAAGTCCGGGATGCCGAGCACGGGCAGCGCGCGGTTGATCGTCATGAGGAGCACGGCGCCGAGCGCGGCGCCCCAGACGGTGCCGACCCCGCCCATGATCGCGACACCGCCGATGACCGCGGCGCCGACGGCCTGCAACTCCCATCCGGAGCCTGCCTGCGAGTCGACCGTGCCGTAGCGGGCGGCGTAGAAGATGCCCGCGAGTCCGGCGAGGGCACCCGACATCACGAAGGCGAGCAGCACGCGGCGCGTCACGCGCAGACCGTACAGATGCGCGGCGGCCGGATCGGAGCCGATCGCGTAGTGCTCGCGGCCGCTGCGGGTGTTGCGCATGTACCACGCGGCGACGGCCAGGACGACGAGGGCGACGATCGCGAGCACCGGGATGCTGAGCACCTGGGCCGTGCCGAGGCCGAGGAACGACGGCGGCATGTCGGAGGCGTTCACCCGGCTGCTGCCGGCCCACACGACGTTGATCCCGCGGTAGGCGTAGAGCGTGCCCAGGGTGACGACCATCGACGGCACGTTGGCGAAGGCGACGATCGCGCCGTTGATGAGCCCGAGCGCCGCACCGAGCGCGATGGCCAGCACGACCACGAGCACGATCGGAATGCCGGGGATGTCGCTGAACAGGCGCCCGGTGAGGTAGGCGGTGAGCCCGATGACCGAGCCGACCGAGAGGTCGACGTTCCGGGTGATGATGACGATGGCCTGGCCGATCGCGACGAGCACGAGGATCGACGGGGTCAGCAGCAGATCGCGCCATCCGTCGGCCGTGAACAGGAACGCCGGGTTCTTGATCGTCGCCGCCGCCACGACGAGCAGGACGGCGAGGAGGATGCCGAACTCCCGGGCGCGTCCGATGGCGCCGACGGTCTTGGTGAGCGCCGACGTGCGGATGATGTTGGTGGTCGTCACGGGTGCAGCTCCGTTGCATGAGTGGCGGCGAACATGACGTTCTCGGAGGTGGCGTCCGCTCGTGCGATGTCGGCGGTCAGCCGCCCTTCGCGCATGACGAGCACCCGGTCGGCCATCCCGAGCACTTCCGGCAGCTCCGAGGAGATCATGAGGATCGCCATTCCCTGGCCGGCGAGCTGCGAGAGCAGACGGTGCACTTCGGATTTCGTGCCCACGTCGATGCCGCGGGTCGGCTCGTCGATGATGAGAACGCGCGGCTTCGTCGCGAGCCACTTGGCGAGCACGACCTTCTGCTGATTGCCGCCGGAGAGCGTCGCGGCCACGGTGTCGAGCGCGTGCGCCTTCACCTCGAGGCGGCTCGCCCACTCCTTCGCCGCGCGGTTCTCCACCCCGGTCGTGATGAGGCCGAAGCGGGACAGCTGACGGCGGATCGCGAGAGTGATGTTCTCGGCGACGCCCGACTCCGTCACGAGTCCCTGCTTGCGTCGATCCTCGGGAACGAGCGCGATTCCGGCGGCCATCGCGTCGGTCGGCTGGCCGCGGCGGATGGTCCTCCCCGCGACGCGCACGGTGCCCTCGCCGTACGGGTCGACGCCGAAGACGGCACGCGCGACCTCGCTGCGTCCGGCGCCGACCAGTCCCGCGAGGCCGACGATCTCACCGGCGCGCACGGTGAACCTGATGTCGTGGAAGACGCCCGCGCGGGTGAGGCCGTCGACCTCGAGGAGCGGCTCGCCGATCGGAACCTCCTCCTTCGGGAACAGTTCCGTCACCTGGCGACCGACCATGAGCCGCACGATCTCGTCGACGCTCGTGTCGGCGATCGCGTCGGTCGCGATGTACGCGCCGTCGCGCATCACCGTGACGGTGTCGCAGAGCGCGAAGACCTCGTCGAAGCGATGCGAGATGAAGATGAGCGCGCGGCCCTCGTCGCGCAGGCTGCGCGCGATCGTGAACAGCCGCTCCACCTCGGTGCCGGAGAGGGCGGCCGTCGGCTCGTCCATGATGAGCAGCGAGGCGTTGAGCGACACGGCCTTCGCGATCTCGATGACCTGCTGGTCGGCGATCGAGAGGCCCTCGGCGGGACGGTCGGGATCGATCACGACGCCGAGCCGGGTGAACAGCCGCTCGACCTCGTGGCGCATGCTCTTGCGGTCGATCCGCCCGAGCCGGCCGATGGGCTGACGGCCCATGAAGATGTTCTCGGTCACGGACAGATCAGGGAACAGCGTCGGCTCCTGGTAGATCACCGCGACCCCGGCGGCCTTCGACTGCGCGGTGGAGGTGAAGTCGACGTCCTCGCCGTTCAGGCGGAACGTGCCGCCGTCGCGCTGGTACAGGCCCGAGACGATCTTCACGAGAGTCGACTTGCCGGCGCCGTTCTCACCGACCAGCGCGTGGATCGATCCCGGGTCGACGCTGATGGTGCCCGAGCGCAGCGCGATCACAGCGCCGAACGCCTTCTGCACATCGGCGAGTTCGAGCACGGGCGTGCTGGTCATCTGCGTACTGCCCTCTCCGTTGAAGGAATGAATCGTTTCATTTCGGGTGAGCATCACACTAGAATGGCGAGGGTCGACGTGTCAAGCGGAACCGTCCCTCGTGGACGATCTGTGATTGATTCGTTTCATACGGTCGGCTTCATACGTTGCCGCCCCAGCGCCGAGGAGTTCTGATGACAGTGAGCGTCCGCGATGTGGCGGAAGCGGCCGGCGTCTCCGTGGGCACGGTGTCCAATGTGCTCAATCGGCCCGAGAAGGTGTCCAGTGGCACGGTGGAGCGCGTGCAGTCGGCGATCGAGCGTCTGGGCTTCGTGCGCAACGACGCAGCGCGGCAGCTGCGGGCCGGCCACAGCCTGGCGATCGGGCTCGTCGTCCTCGATCTTCGGAACCCGTTCTTCACGGATGTCGCACGCGGCGCGGAGGAGCGGGCGGCCGAGCAAGGGCTGTCGGTGTTCGTCGCGAACAGCGACGACCGCGCCGAGCGGGAGCGCGCGGCACTCGACCTTTTCGAGCAGCATCGCGTGTTCGGCGTGCTCGTCACACCGGTGGCGGAGGACCTCCCCCGGCTGCAGCAGCTGCGCGAGCGCGACATCCCCGTCGTGCTCGTCGACCGGGAGGCGCAGAACGGGGCGTTCTCGTCGGTCGCCGTCGACGACGTCGAGGGAGGACGGCTCGCCGCCGAGCACCTGCTCTCGATCGGACGGCGCCGGCTCGCCTTCGTCGGCGGACCGACGTCGATCCGCCAGGTCAGCGACCGACTGGCGGGAGCCGAAAGCGCGGTCGCGGCGGTCGACGACGCGACTCTCGAGTTCGTCGGCACCGCCGGGCTCACCGTCGAGGAGGGGAGGCGTGCCGCCGAGCGCATCGCGCAGCGGCCCGCGTCGGCGCGGCCGGAGGCGATCTTCGCCGCGAACGACCTGCTCGCGATGGGTCTCCTGCAGGGCTTCGTGATGACGGGTTCCCTGCGGGTGCCCGACGACATCGCGCTCATCGGCTACGACGACATCGACTTCACCGCTGCGGCCGTGGTGCCGCTGAGCTCGGTGCGGCAGCCGGCCGCGCAGATCGGGTCCACGGCGGTCGAGCTGCTCATCGGCCAGTCCCGTGACCCCGGCGGCGAGCGGCGGCATGTGCTGTTCCGCCCCGAACTCGTCGTGCGGCAGTCGACCGCCGGCTGACGACAGCACCTCCTGTCACCGCCGGGCGCCCTTCGCCCGTCGGGCCCTACCGATCCGGCTCCATCGCGTCGCGGAGCTCCTGGTTCTCGTCCTGGAGGTGCAGGATGCGCCGGATGCCTTCGACGTTGACCCCGTCGTCACGCAGGTCTGCGATCCTGCGCAGCCGGGCGACGTCGTCCTCGCTGTAGCGGCGCGTGCCGCCGGCGGTGCGGGACGGCGTGAGGAGCCCCTTGCTTTCCAGCAGCCGCAGCGTGGGCTCGGGAAGGTCGACGAGTTCGGCCGCCACGGCGATGCCGTACAGCGGGGTGGACGAGTCGCGCGTTGCCATCCTGCAAGTTTCCTTAGAGCTGTTGCACGTTGGGTCGGGATCAGGTACAACAAATCTACAGCAACAAACACAGATTATCTCCGTCATACGTTACCGGTTCTCCACGAGCAGGTGGACAGTCGAAAGGAGGTGATTCCGGTGATGGCGGAAGCCGAGATCGTGCTGCGCGAGACGCCGTCCGCCGATGACCTGCGCGACATCGATCAGGAGCTGATCGACGAGATGTTCTTCGACATCATCCGCTGGTCGTTCCCGCACCGCATCGAGACGTGCCCCACAGCGCCGACGGACTCCGCACGAGCACTGCCCGTGTGCCGCCGGCCCTCTGGGTCGCTCCCGACGACGCCCGCCCTTCCGCTCGCGCGCGTGCGCTCCCCTCCGGCGGCGTGACCCTGGCGTTCCGCATCTCGGTCTGTTGTTCATTCGAGGACGAAAGGAAGGAAACGACATGACGATGACCTCCGATGCCTTCACCGAGTTCGACCGTCTCGCTGCGTCGATGCTGGACTCCATTCGCGCTCCTCGGCTGATGCCGGTGGACCTGTTCCGCGAAGGCGACCAGTACGTGCTCCACGCCGACATGCCCGGGATCGACCCGGGATCGATCGACGTGGACGTCGACGGTGGGCAGCTGTCCATCCGCGCCCAGCGGACGGCGGACACGCGGGAGGGGGTGAAGTGGCTCGCGCGAGAGCGCGGCGGCAGGTCGTTCCTGCGCCAGTTCACGCTCGGCGACGGTGTCGACGTCGATCGCATCAGCGCCTCGTACGACAACGGCGTGCTCTCCGTGATCATCCCGGTCAGCGAGCGCGCCAAGCCCCGCAAGATCGCCGTGGGCAAGGCCGCCCAGGAGACTCACGCGATCAACGCGTGAGTCGGCCCTGAACCGGATGCGTCGGCCGCCGCAGTCGCGCGGCCGACGCATCCGCTTGCCCCGATATACACATCCACACTGCTTCTCGAGAGGAGACCCCATGCACATCTCCGACACCCTCACCCGGTTCCTCGCGGAGATGGAGTACCCGGCGACGAAGGACGACCTGCTGCGCGAGGGCATCAGGGACGATCTGCCGTGGCACGACCTGGAACACCTCGAGACGCTGCCCGACGGCAGCTATCAGAGCGGCTGGGTCGTGCGCCGCGAGCTCGGCGCGATGCGCCTCGTGCGCGCCGCCGGTGACGCGCTCGCCCGCGGAGCGCTCCAGGGCGCTGTCGCCTGATCCGGCATCCCTCGACTCGGCCTGCCCGTCGACGCGGCGCGCCGGCGTCAGAGCGCGGCGAGCACCGCGTCGACGACGCGGTCGGGGTCGGCGAGGGGATTCGCCGCCACCGACCGCAGCCAGGTCTGGCCGCCGATGGTCGTGGTGCTGACCCAGGCGTCGGTCGTCCGGTCGCGCACCGACGCGACGTCGCCGTCGCGCATCAGGTCCGGTCGGGGGCGCCATGCCACGACGCCGGTGGCCGGCCGGGCGAACAGCTCCAGCGCCGGTTCCGCGACGACGCGGTCGGCGAGGCGCTCCGCGAGCGCCATGGCGGCGTCGATCCGCACCCGCAGTCCGTCACGACCCCAGGCGAGCAGGGTCGCGGCGAGCGGGAGCGCCGCCGCACCGTGCGAGCCCAGCAGACCGACGTTCGGCGCCGCGAGGTAGGCGCCGCCCGTGCTGACCGCCGCGTGCGCGGGTGCCGTGTCGGCGAAGAGGACGAGCGCGCTCTCCTTCGGCTGGTAGAGCCACTTGTGCGCGGAGACCGCGACCGAGTCGGCGCCCTCGATGCCGTCGAGCACCCCACCGTGCGACGAGAGCCGCAGCGGGCCCGCCCACGCGGCGTCGATGTGACGCCAGCCGGCGCCGGATGCCGCCTCCAGCGGATCGACGGCACCCGACGCCGTCGTCCCGGCGGTGAGCACGACGATCGCGTCGTCCAGGCGGCTCGGCAGCGCGTCGAGACGCATCCGCTCCGCTTCGTCGACGGGAACGGCGTGGTACTCGAGGCCGAGGATGCGCGCAGACTTCGCGACGCTGAGATGCGCGGCGGATGTCGCGACGACCCGCCGGGCGCCGGTGAGTTCGCGCGCCGCCCACAGCGCGGTGAGGTTCGCGACGGTCGACCCGGGAACGAGATGTCCGCCGTCCATGCCGAACGCCGGCGCGAGCCACCCGACCACGAGGCGCTCGAGCTGCCGGGCCGCCGGAGCCGTGTCGGGGTGCAGCAGGTTCTGGTTCATCGCGACCGCCCACTGCGCAGCCGCCCACGTGACCCACGGCGTCGGCGGGTCCATGTGGGCGAAGAAGCCGGCGTGATCGAGGCGCGTCGGCCTGTCGAGCGCGGTACTCGCGAGGGCGGCGAGCGCCGCTCGCGCGCCCATCCCATCGTCGGGCCAGCGCCGCGGCAGCGCGAGGCCGGCGCGCGGGTCGCCGTGCGGCGTTCCCGGCATCCGCTTCGCCTCGATCAGCGCTCGCAGAGCCTCATGCAGCCCGTCGTCGTCCGGACGGAAGTCCGCCGCGAGGGCCGCGGCCGCATCGGCCGCCTCTGCTCCAGCCCGCTCCATTCCGGTCACGGTAGCAGGCCCAGTGTTCGGGCTCCTGCGGGCGTGCGAACCCGTGAGACGCTGCCGGACCCACCAGACTGGCGTGGTGGATCGCACCTTCCAGCACCTCGACATCGGGGACCTCGCCTTCCGGGTGGTCGCCGGACCTCAGCCGCACGGCAGCGGCCGGCCTCCCGTCGTGCTCGTGCACGGCATCGGGATGTCGCACCGATACCTGTCCCGGCTGCACGACGCGCTCGCCCAGGAGCGGCCGGTGTGGTCGGTCGATCTCCCCGGCCACGGCGGCCTTCCCACCCCGCCGCACGACGTCGACATCGCGCAGATGGCCGCGGCGCTGGGCGACGTCGTCGCCGGGTCGAGCACCGATCCCGTCGTTCTCGTCGGCCACTCGATGGGCGCTCAATGGGCTGTGGAGCTCGCGGTCCAGCGGCCGGAACTCGTCGCTCATGTCGTCGCCATGGGCCCCGTGGCCGATGCGCAGCACCGCACACTCCTCGCGCAGTTCCGCGCACTGGCCGTCGAGACGCTGCTCGAGTCGTGGACAGCCAACGCGCTCGTGCTCGCCGACTACATCCGGTGCGGCCCGACGTGGTATCTCACGCAGGCGCGCCACATGGTGGCGTATCCGATCGAGGAGCGCGTGCCGCTGCTCGAGATGCCGCTGCTCGTGATGCGCGGGGCGCGCGACCCGATCGCCGGCCGCACGTGGTGCCGACTCCTCCGCGACCGTGCCCGCGACGGCGCGCTCGTCGAGATCCCGCATCGTCACCACGTCGTCCAGCACACGGCTCCGCGCACCGTGGCCGCCGCGATCCGCGCGACGACCGTGCCACAGTGAGCCTCACAACGCGGCGAGCATCGCCTCCGCGGCTCCTCGCGAACGCTCCATCCGGGCGGGGTCGGCGTCGAAGTCGCCGAGGAACACCGAACCCAGCGCGCAGGTGAGGATGCCGTACGCGATCGTCGCACAGGCATCGCTCGCGGCGTGCGGCTTGGCGGCGGCGACCAGCTCGGCGAGCTGCTCACGGGTCGCGGTGTACGCGGTCGTGAGCACGTCCGCGATGTCGGGCGTCGTGCGCGAGAGCTCGACGAGCCCCAGGACGACGGCGTTCTCCCGATCGGGCGAGTTGAACTCCGGCCCGAACAGGTAGTCGAGGGCTCCCCCGATGTCGGTGACGGCAGCCGGGAGGATCGACCCGACCTCGTCGTTCTCGTCGGCGAACACCGCCCGCGCGGTGTCCAGCAGCAGCCGGTCGCGGTTGCCGACGAAATGCCGCACGTGTCCGCGCGACATCCCCACGGCCTCGGCGATCCGGTCGAGGGTCGTGCCGCGAATGCCGTGCTCGGCGATCGTGGTCATCGTCGCGTCGATGATCTGCTCGCGACGAACGGCTGCGACGGACGTGCGTGGCATCGAAACTCCTCACCGCGGGATGCACACTCGCGGCCCGCGTTCGGGTCGAGTGTAACGACGGGGTAAATTTTAGTCTAGTCAGACTTGACTATCTTCGGCCCACTCCCGTAGCGTGACCGTCACCCCGCCGCCACCCGGCGAGTCGACGACGACGAAGGAGTGAGATGACTGACGTGGTGCGCATCCCCCCGGCACCCGAGAGCCTGCTCTCGTCTTCGGCGCGGATCCGCATGCGCGACGGGGTCGTGCTCGCCGGCGACGTCTACCTCCCCGGCGCACCGGACGAGGCCGACGAGACGCCCGGTGACACCGTCCTCATCCGGCTGCCGTACGACAAATCGGGCGACTACTGCTTCATCCCGCTGATCGCGGAGTACTTCACGCGACACGGCTACCGCGTGCTGGCGCAGGATGTGCGCGGCAAGTTCCGGTCGGAGGGCGACGCGCTCCTGTTCGTGAACGAAGTCGACGACGGCTACGACACGATCGAGTGGATCACCCGCCAGCCGTGGTCGAACGGCCGCGTCGCGATGTGGGGCGACAGCTACTACGGCTACACGCAGTGGGCGGCGGCGGCCAGCGGCCATCCCGCGCTCAAGGCCATCTCGCCGCGCGTGACCGGGACCGGCCTCGGCGAACCCGTCCGCCGCGAACCCGGGCAGCGCACCCGCGATGTCGAGTGGGGAGTGACGTACATGTACCCGCTCACGCAGTTCTTCGACCGCGACATGCTGATCTGGGAGCCGGACTGGTCGCGGCGCGACTTCGCCGCGCAGGCCGAGGAGTTCATGGCGCAGGTCGGCTACCGCGGACTCTCGTACGACCAGTGGTATCCGCATCCCGTGCTGCTGCCGCGCTTCCCCGCCGGAGACCCCTTCGCGGGACGCTCGGTGCCGACGCTGCACACGATCGGCTGGTGGGACAACTGCGCGCCGCTGTCGTGGGCCGATGTCGACCGCATCCGTCGCCACCCGAACTGGGACGCCCACCATTACCTGCGCATCGAATCACTCGATCACGAGA
The DNA here is from genome assembly GCF_058349865.2 of Microbacterium altimontanum. NCBI lineage: Bacteria > Bacillati > Actinomycetota > Actinomycetes > Micrococcales > Microbacteriaceae > Microbacterium > Microbacterium altimontanum. Next base: position 336,942 of record NZ_JBYRJB020000006.1, read on the forward strand.
GCTTCCAGCTGCTCGACGCCGATGAGGATCGCGTCGCCGACCGCAGCGAGCAGCAGATCCGCGATCTGCTGCCGCGCACCCTCGATCCGGCCCTCGCCTTCTTCGACGTCTTCGTCCGCGGCAACGGCCCCGCGGCCGCCCTGCCCCGGGTCTCGTGGAACCTCGCGGGCACCGAGGGGATGCGCACCGGCGACACGTGGCCGCCGACGGGGGTGCGCCGCGCCACGAGGTTCGCGACGCCAGGCGGCGGACTCCAGAGCAACCGCCCGACCGCCTCCACCACGCTGACGTGGACGCACGACCCCGGCGACCTGGTCCCGTCGAGTGTGCCCGACGCCTTCTCCTACCTGCTCTACCGGCCCGACGAGGCTCCGATCGGCGAGCGCGCCGACGTGCTGCGCTTCGACTCGGCGCCGGCCACGGGCGATGTGGACCTCGCCGGACCGGTCTCCGCCCGGATGGGCGTCGCGTCCGACGGGCCCGTGATGGACTGCTTCGTCCGCCTGCTGGATGTCGCTCCCGACGGCACGGCGCTGCGCATCGCACGGGGCCAGCTGCAGCTCACCGATGCGACCGAGGCGACGACTCTCGAGGTCGACCTCGGCCACATCGGCTACCGCCTCGCGGCCGGTCACCGGCTGCGCGTGCACGTCGCCAGCAGCGACTTCCCGGAGTTCCTGCCGCAGACGGGGACCGGAGCCGATCCGTGGACGTGGGGCGAGACCCGACGCAACACGCAGTCCCTCGTCATCGGCGGCGCCGACGCGTTCGCCCTGACCCTCACCGTCCTGGAAGGAGAACTGCCGTGATGGAGCCCGTCCTGCAGTACGTGTTCGAGATCCGCGCCCGCGTCGACCCCGACTTCCACATCGGCCGCGGTCCGGAGGAGAGGCTCTCGTTCACCCCCATCTCGGGCGGCAGCGTGACGGGCCCCCGGCTCAACGGCGAGGTGCTCTCCGGCGGCGGCGACTGGGCGGTCGAACGCTTCGGCACCGCCCAGCTCGAGGCGCGCTATCTCATCCGCGCCGACGACGGCGCCGTGATCGACATCCTGAACCGGGGCTACTTCCGGGCTTCCCCCGAGATCATGAGGCGCATGGAGGCAGGGGAGGACGTTCCCGAGGAGGAACCCGGCCTCTACTTCCGCACCGCGCCGGTTTTCCAGACCGACGCCCCGCAGCACCGCTGGCTCGCCGAGAACCAGTTCATCGGACTCGCGCGCGACGAAGACGGCCACGTCTGCATCCGCGTCTACCTGCTCACCTGACGAGTCGACGTCGACTCCTCCGCACCCACCCACCCAGATCAGGACGGAAAGACCATGACCAGAACCGCACTGACGGTCGCGGCGCTCGCCTGCGTGGCAGCGCTCACACTCACCGCCTGCGCTCCCCGAGAGAACAGCACCACCACGGATGGCGGTGGCAAGGATCTCACGATCGTCGACTCGCAGCCGGCCGGCACGAAGCCCGTCGACGAGGTCACCTGGGCCATCGTCGAAGGCGAGCCGGCCACCCTCAACCCGGCGTCTTCGGCGAACCTCATCATCCCCAACCTCTGCGACAACCTGCTGTCGCTCCAGCCCGACTTCTCGATCAAGCCGGGCATCGCGACCAGCGCCGAGTTCGTCGACCCGACGACGTTCGTCATCACGCTGCGCGACGACGTGAAGTTCTGGAACGGCCACCCGGTCACCGCCGACGACGTGGTGTACAGCCTGCAGCAGAGCATGAACCCGACCTCGCAGTGGTTCGGCGCGTTCGCCCTCGTCGTTCCCGACCCGAAGGCCGGCATCGTCGCCACCGGGCCGCATGAGGTCACCGTCCACTTCGTCGCGCCCGACTCGACGTTCCGCGACGCCCTGGCGGGTCAAGGCTCGGCGGTGATGGAGAAGGCGTACGGCGAGGCGGCGGGCCAGTCGCTCGGCACCGCGCAGGGCGGTCTGATGTGCACGGGTCCGTACGAGCTGGCGAAGGACGGCTGGAAGCCCGGCAGCGAGATCGTGACAACCGCGAACCCCGACTACTGGAACGGCGCTCCCCTGGTCAAGACGATGAAATACACGTTCGTCTCCGACGGGTCGACGCTCACGACCGCGCTCACCCAGGGCGACATCGACGGCGCGATCAACGTGGCCCCGGGCTCCCTCGCGGCGTTCCAGGGCGACGGCGCCGGTGCGCTGACGATCGGGCACTCCACCGCCTCGTACAGCTTCGGCCCGGCCTCGGCGACCGGCCCTGCCGCGAATCCGAAGATCCGACAGGCGCTGAGCCTCGCGATCGACCGCGAGCAGTACCTCAAGACCGTGGTCAACGGCCTCGGCTACACGCAGAAGACGATCGTGCCACCGTTCTCGTTCCAGTCGATGGAGGCTGCGAAGACGTATCAGGCCGGCTACGACGCGCTCCCGGCTCCCAAGGTCGACATCGCAACGGCGAAGAAGCTCGTCGAGGAGAGCGGGGAGAGCACCAGCACGCCGATCGTCCTCGCGGTTCCGGCGGGTTCGAAGGAGCTGCAGCAGACCGCGGCGATCATCCAGAGCGCCGGCAAGCAGATCGGCCTCGACGTCACGATCAACGAGATGCAGGCCTCCGACTTCGGGGCCCTCTTCTACGACCCCAGCAAGCGGCAGGGGGTCGACTTCGTCGCCACCCAGGGGTACCTGGAGACGCCCGGCGTGCTCGGCTACCCGTCGCTGTTCCTGCTGCCGGCCGACAAGGGCGGGATCTTCAACTGGAGCAACTACTCGAACCCCGACGTGACGGCGAAGATGCTGGCTGCGCGGAACGCGACCGACCCGGAGACCGCCGCGAAGGAGTTCGTCGCGGCGCAGGAGATCTTCGCGCCCGATGTGCTCCAGGTCACCCTCGCCGGCACGTACCAGCTCACCTACCTGAACAAGAAGCTCACCGGAGTGACGACGTCCGTGGCTGCCTACAGCAGCCCGTGGGCGCTGCACCTGGGCGGCAAGTAGTTCGGCGACCGAGGGAGAACGGGAGTCCGTACGGTGGATGCGGTGACGAGAACGCTGCTGGGGCGGCTGGGCGGACTGCTGCTCACGCTGTTCCTCGCGAGCGTCGTGATCTTCTCGGCGGTCCTGGTGACCGGCGATCCGATCGCGGCGCTGGCCGGCGGCGCCAAGCCGACGCCGGAGCTCATCGCTCAGATCCGTGCGGACTTCCACCTGGACGATCCGGTGTGGACCCGGTACTGGCTGTGGCTGACGGATGCGTTGCACGGTGACTTCGGGCGCTCGTTCGTCTACAAGACGGATGTCGTGACCCTCGTCGGTCCCCGCTTCGCCGTCACGTTCCAGCTCGTGCTGCTGACGGTGGCGCTCATCCTGATCTTCGGCGTGGGCTCGGGCATCCTCGCCGCCACCCGCGGGCGCGCCGTCGATCGCACCGTGTCGGTGCTCACGTCGCTCGGGATGGCGCTGCCGACGTTCGTGGTCGCGATCCTGCTGATCTGGATCTTCGCGAAGAGCCTCGGCTGGTTCCCGGTGTACGGCGAGGGCGACGGGGTGTGGGATCGGCTCTGGCACCTCATCCTCCCCGCGATCTCGCTGGCGGTGCTCTTCATGGCCTACATCAGCCGGATCACGCGCGCCTCGCTCGTGGCTCAGTTGCACTCCGAGCACGTCGACACCGCGCGGGTCCGCGGCATCCCCCGCAGCCGCATCTTCCGTGTGCACGTGTTCCGCAACGCCGCGCCGCAGATCCTCGCGATCTCGGGCACGACGATCGCTGGACTGTTCGCGGCGTCGGCGATCGCCGAGGTCGCGTTCGGCATCGGCGGCATCGGTTCGCTGCTCGTCGAGGCGGCCGCGCGCGCCGACCTGCCCGTCGTGCAGATCGTGTCGCTCCTGCTCGTGGCGATCTTCGTCGTGCTCAACGCGGTCGCCGATCTCGTCAGCGCGCTCATCGACCCGTCGAGCGTCGCCGGAGGGAGGAGCGCATGAGCGTCGCACAGATCGCCGGCGGCGCCGCACCCGCGGTGGCCAAGCGCGCTGCGAAGCGCGACTGGCTCGTCCTGAGCGCCCTCATCGTCCTCGGCGTCATCGTCGTGGGGGCGCTCCTCGGCCCGTGGATCGCGCCGTACGATCCGGCCCAGCTGTACGTCGGGCCGGTGAACGGGGCGGCGAGCATCGCCCACCCCTTCGGCACCGACGACCTCGGTCGCGACATCCTCTCGCGCGCGCTCGTCGGCGCGCAGGCGAGCGTCTTCGCGCCGATCGTGGTGGTCATCCTCTCCTCTCTGCTCGGCATCGTGCTCGCCGTGACCGGTGCATGGTTCGGCGGCTGGGTGAGCGGCGGGATCGCCCGCCTCGTGGATGTGATCTTCGCGATCCCAGGACTCGTGATCGCCGTGCTCGCGGTCGCGATCTTCGGCAAGGGGCTCGCGGCTCCGGTCGTGGCCCTGTCGATCGCGTACATCCCGATCGTCGCGCGCCTCACGCAGACGGCCGCCGCGCGCGAGCTCGGCAAACCGTACACCGCGGCACTGCGGGTGCAGGGCGTCTCCAGCCTCGCGATCTGCTTCCGACATCTCATCCCGGCGCTCGTCCCGATCGTCGCCGCGCAGATGGCGGTCGGCTTCGGCTACGCGATGCTCGACCTCGCCGCGATCTCCTTCCTCGGCCTCGGTCAGCAGCCGCCGGCGCCCGACTGGGGTTCGATGATCGCGAACGGCCAGGCGGGCATCCTCGCCGGCGCCCCCGAACAGTCGGTGTTCCCGGCGATCCTCGTCGTGCTGACCGTGCTCGCCGTGGGCATCGTCGGCGGCAGGGTCACGGTCTGGGCCGAGGAGAAGGAACGATGAACCCGGTACTCGAGATCGATGGCATCGACATCTTCGCGCCCGGCGCGGACGGCCCGCGCCAGTTGGTGTTCGGCAGCACGCTGTCGGTCGGCAGGGGCGAGGCCGTCGGGCTCGTGGGCGAGTCGGGCTCGGGGAAGACGCTCACCGTCCGCGCGGTGGCGGGCCTCCTTCCCGACGGCTTCACGACGGGCGGGGCGATCCGGTTCGACGGGCAGGACGTCGCGGATCTCGCTCCCCGAGCACTGCGCGAGCTGCGCGCCCGCCGGCTCGGCATGGTGTTCCAGACGCCGCGCGCTCATCTGAATCCCCTGCGCACGATCGGCGATTTCATGACGGAAGCGCTGGTGCACGTCGCCGATGCGCGCCGGCAGGACGCCGAGCGCCGCGCGCGCGAGCTGCTCGACGAGGTCGGGATCACCGATCCGGGACGGCGGATGCGGCAGCATCCCGCGGAGCTCTCGGGCGGTCTGCTGCAGCGCGTGATGATCGCGGCGACGCTGGCGATGGATCCGGAGATCCTCCTCGCCGACGAGATCACGACGGCACTGGATGTGACCACGCAGGAGGAGGTCATGGCGGTGATCGCCGATCTGCGGCGGCATCGTGAGCTGTCGCTGCTGTTCATCACCCACGACCTCGCCCTCGCGGGCGCCGTCTGCGACCGGGTGAACGTGATGCAGCACGGCCGCATCGTGGAGACGCTCGCGGCCGAGGGCATGCGGCGCGACGCGACCGATCCGTACACGAAGGCCCTCATGTCCGCGACGCTCGACGAGGCGCCGCCGCTCACCCCGCAGACAGACGCCGTGGCGCCGATCATGACGATCGCGGATGTGCGCAAGAGCTACCGGGTGCGCTCCGCAGGCGGCGGCAAGGAGACGCTGCGCGCAGTCGACGGCGTGTCGATGGCGCTCGCTCCCGGCGGGTCGCTCGGCATCGTCGGAGAGTCGGGATCCGGCAAATCCACCACGGCCCGCATGCTGCTCGGGCTGGAACGGGCCGACGCCGGCACAATCACCGTGAACGGCGAGGACTGGAGCCTCCCGGCGCGGGGCGGACGCGAACGCCGGCGCCGCGCGAAGATCGCGCAGATGGTGTTCCAGGATCCGTACCAGTCGCTCGACCGACGCCAGACCGTGCGGCAGTGCCTCGTCGAGGCGATCCGCGTGCACCGCCCGAAGAACTCCGGCGAGGATGTCGCAGCCCGCGTCCGCGAGCTCATGGCGCAGGTGCGGCTCGATGAGGACCTCCTCGACACCCGCCCCCGGGCATTGTCGGGCGGTCAGCGCCAGCGCGTCGCGATCGCCCGCGCGCTGGCGGCCGACCCGGTGCTGCTGGTGCTCGACGAGGCGGTCTCGGCGCTCGATGTCACCACGCAGGTCGAGATCCTCACTCTGCTCGACGGCATCCGCCGCGACACCGGCGTCGCCCTTCTGATGATCACGCACGACCTCACCGTGATCCGGCGACTGTGCGATCACGTCGTCGTCATGCGGGAGGGCAGAATCGAGGAGCGCGGCACCGCCGCAGCGATCCTCGACGACCCGCAGGCCGACTACACGCGCCTGCTGCTCGACTCGATCCCGCGCGAGGGATGGACGCCGCGTCGACGGCGACTGGGTCGGACGCAGGCCCTCGCGACCGTCACGCGCGGCGGCCGCATCCCCGAGTGAATCGAGAAACGCAGATGACCTCCGGCCTCATGGAACCCGCCTTCGAGTATTGCTTCGAGCTGCGCTGCCAGGTCGACGAGGCGCTGCCGCTCGGCGGACAGACGCCCGGCGAGGGACTGCACTTCGCCCCCGTGTCGGGCGGCACGTTCGACGGGCCGAGGCTCCGCGGCACCGTGCTGAACAGCGGAGGCGATTGGTGGCGCGGCCGTGGGTTGACCGTCGCCCTCGACGCGCGCTACGTCATCGAGGCGGAGCTGAACGACGGGACCGCCGGTGTCGAGGTGATCAACCGCGGAATCTGGCGGACGGATGCGGCGACCTTCGAGCGGATGCTGGCCGGCGAACCCGTCGGCGAAGAGGACCTGTACTACCGCACGGCGTTCGAGTTCCGCACCGACCATCCCGATCTGCAGTGGCTCACCCAGTCGCAGTTCGTCGGCTACGCCCGTGCCGAGCCGGGCTCTGTGATCATCCGCGTGTTCCGGCTCGTCTGAGCCGCGACATCCGTCCCCCACACCGAAAGGCGCATCGTGCCCGACTCCGCAGATCTCGTCATCATCCACGGCCGCGTCTTCGACGGGACGGTGCGCACCGAGAGCACCGCCGTCGCGGTCGCGGGCGGTCGCATCGTGCGCGTCGGATCCGACTCTTCCGTGCAGGAGCTCGCCGGGCGGACCACCCGCGGCGTCGATGCGCGCGGCGGGCTCATCCATCCGGGATTCGTCGACGCGCACACGCACGCGGTCTTCGCCGGAGTCGAGCGGCTGAGCCTGGATCTGACGCCCGCGCGCACCGTCGAGGAGACTCTCGCGCTGATCCGGGAGGGGGCGGAGCGCAGCGATGGCGAGTGGCTGACCGGCGGCGGGTGGAGTCACGAGCTGTTCCCGATGCCGACGCGGCGCCAGCTCGACGAGATCGTGCGCGACCGCCCGGTCGCGCTGAGCGACGCGGGGCACCACACGCTGTGGGTCAACTCTCGCGCCCTCGAGCTCGCCGGCGTCGACCGCGACACTCCACAGCCGCACAACGGCCACATCCACCGGGACGACGACGGCAATCCGATCGGCTACCTCAACGAGACGGCGGCCGAGCTCGTGGGTCGCGTGATTCCGCCCGCGACCGACGACGAGATGTACGCCGGGCTGCTCAACGCGCAGGAGTACCTCTGGTCTCTCGGAGTGACCGGATGGCACGAGGCGATCCTCGGCGAGTACAACGGCAAGGCCGACTGCACGCCGGCGTACCTGCACGGGATCGCCGCAGCGACGCTGAAGAGCGAGGCGTCGGGCGCGCTGTGGCTCGGGCCGGGGCTGCAGCGCGAGGAGGTGCCGGCGCTCGTCGCACGGTTCGTGGAGCTGCGCGAACGCAACGCCGCAGCGGGGTTTCCGACCTCGACGGCGAAGGCGATGATCGACGGCGTGCCGCATGGGGAGACCGCGGCGCTCCTCGAGCCGTACTGCAACCACAGCGCCGACGGATTCGCCGGGGAGCTGCACTTCGACGAGGCGACGATCCGCGCGTTCGTCCTGCAGCTCGACGCGGCCGGGTTCGCGCTGCACCTGCACATCATGGGCGATCGCGGCATCCGGGTGGCGCTGGACGCGATCGAGGCGGCCCGCGTGGCGAACGGCGCAGGGCCGCGGCACCACATCGCGCACCTCTCGATGGTGCAGCCGGAGGACGCGAAGCGGTTCGGCCCGCTGGGCGTCACCGCGAACATCCAGGGGCTGTGGGCGGCTCCCGATCCGTTCGTGGTGACGCTGATCGGTGAGGAGCGGATGCGGCAGGGGTATCCGTTCCGCACGATGGCCGAGGGCGGTGCCGCGCTGGCGATGGGGTCGGACTGGCCGGTGTCGCCCGCCGATCCGTGGCTCGCGATCCACGTCACGGTGAACCGCTGGGCGCCGCCCCCTCCCGGAGTCGAGGTGCCTCCTCTGCCAGCCGGGGCGCATCCGCCGACGCTCGACGCCGAGCATCAGTCGCTCACGCTCACGCAGGCGCTGAGCGCGTACACGAACGGGTCGAGTGAGCTGGTGCTGGGCCGGCCGGGGCACGTCCGGGTCGGCGAGCGCGCCGACCTCGCGGTGGCGACCGGTGACCCGTTCGAGCTGCCGGCGGAGGCGCTCGCCTCGTTGCAGACGGCCGCCACGGTCGTCGCGGGCGAAGTCGTGTTCGAACGGTAGGCGCGGGGCCGGGTCGTCGCAGGTGAGGTGGTGTGCGACCGGCGACGGCACTCGAGCGTCCCTGTCGCGGGCGAGGTGGTGTTCGACCGGCAGGTGCGCCGGCTGCGCGTCAGTCCTGACAGGGGCTGAGCAGCGCGTCGGCGAGTTCGGCGTCGATGCCGGGAACCTCGTCGACGGGAACGGCGAGTGCGAGCAGCGTGCGGCTGAGGAAGTTGCGGGCCGCCGCGGCGAGGGTGATGTCGACGATCTGCCGGTCGGTGAACCCCACGTCGCGCAGCGCCTGGGTGTCGGCGTCGGTCATGGCTGACGCATCCGTCGACAGCTTCTCGGCGTACGTCATGACGGCGACGTCTGCGGGGCCGAGGTCGGCGTCGCGGTAGTCCCGGCCGAGACGGGCGAGCTGCTGTTCGTCCATGAGACCGGTGCGCAGGGTCTTGCGGCCGTGCGCGAGGAGGCAGTGCGGTGATCGGATGCCGCGGGCGGCGCCGAGCGTCGCGAGCTCGTACACACGAACCCCGATCGAGGGCACCACGGCGTGGACGAGCGCTTCGAAGGCGGCATGGGCGTCGGGGTTGACGGCCATGGCCCGCGTGTAGCCGAACACGAATCCGTCGGCGGCGATGTCGCTCGCGTACATCTCGGCGGCGTGGCCCTCGACCGCGTCCGCGGCCGGCGGCTGAACGATCATGACTCCTCCATCGGCGAGGCGCCGATCGGGAGGAGCCGCGACCGTCGGCCGACGCGCGGTTCGCCGCCCGACGCTGGCCGGCACCATCCAGTGTGATCGCTCGAGCGGCGGGAGTCGAGGAGGGCTCATCGATTGGTGGTCGTGCACGAGGCCTGCGTGGTCGTCGCTGAGGCCCACGTCCAAGCCCTACGGCAAGAGGTCAAGCATCTGCGGACGGGCCTTCATAGCGTGGATGACGAGCTCGTTCCCACTGTCGAATACGAGCACCACGGTCTCCAGCAATCGCCCCTGCGTGTCGAACCCCAGTCGAAGTTGACGCGCGGGCGACTCGTCATCCAGGTTCTCAATCCAGACCGCCCAGGTTGCCGCCTGAACGGCATCCTCATCGGAGACTCCGTGCCTGCGGGCAGCGTCGTGGACCTTCACGCTGCGTATGCAGCCAGCGCGTCACGGATCAGCTCGGAGCGCGTCTTGTGCTCCTGCGCTGCGCGCGCGTCAAGCTCCGCAAGCTCATCGCTCGTGAGACGAAGCGCCACGACCTGAGATGGCTCAGCACCACGACCGGGTCGGCCTCGTCCACGCTTCTTGAGCGCCTCGGCGTCGTAGCCGGCTTCAGCCTCCGCCGCCCATGCGGTGATCTGCTCCTCCGTGACCGGCGCGCCGTTGATCGTCTCATCCGGACTCATGAGTCCATCGTAATACGAAATTCGGAACGATCAACGTGCGAGGAGGCTTGCCAATGGGGACAGCGCGAAGAAGGATCGCTCCGGGGCAGGTACGCGGGGGTCAAGTCCCGAGTAGTGGTGTAGCGCGGTGTCCTTCGATCTGAGGGGTTATGCGCTGAGTTCGAGGACGGTGTCG